>NZ_CP113865.1:950000-1591250 GCF_026810225.1 Caldicellulosiruptor morganii | reverse complement strand
ATAAAAGACATGGTAAATGTTCAGAAAAAACTTATGGAGGCGCTTGGGATAGATCATATCCTCTGTGTTGTTGGTGGGTCAATGGGGGGTATGCAAGCTTTAGAGTGGGCTGTGAGCTACCCGGATTTTATGGATGGAGTGATAAATATTGCATCGCCGCTGAAACTCAATGCCCAGTCTATTGCCTTTAATGAGGTTATGAGAAGAGCTATTATGGCAGACCCTAACTGGAACGGTGGAGATTACTATGACAAAACAGGTCCTGCTCAAGGTCTTTCTATAGCAAGAATGCTTGGCATGATAACTTATCAGTCAGACAAATTAATGGATAGAAAGTTCAATCGGAGAATGAAAGACCCTGTTGAGAGCTTTTTTGAATCCTTCAATACCGAGTTTGAGGTGGAGAGCTATCTTCACTATCAGGGTATGAAACTTGTTCAGAGGTTTGATGCAAACACCTATCTTTATCTCACACGTGCAATGGATCTTTATGACTTGGAAAGAACATATGGTAGTGAAGAAGAAGCGCTCAAAAGGATAAAAGCCAAGTTTCTTTTAATAGCAATAACCTCTGATATTCTATTTCCGCTGAGCCAGATGAGGCATATGAGAGACAAGCTTCAAAAAGCAGGTGTTGATTTGGTTTACAGAGAGATTGAGTCAGATTATGGTCATGACTCTTTTTTGGTTGAAGAAGACAAGTACAGGGATATAATTGTTGAGTTTTTGGAATTACTTTATAACAAGGAGATGATAAAATGATTTTGAGAGTGCTTGGAGCAAGGGGACCATATCCTGCCAAAGGTGAGGCAACTTCCGGGTATCTGCTTGAGACAAAAAGTGGTAATATTCTGATTGACTGTGGAAGTGGTGTTCTGGCAAAGCTTTTGGAGTATACAACTTTTGATGATATTTCTTTTATTATCTGCTCACATCTTCATGCTGACCACACAAGTGATCTTGGGGTTTTGAGGTACTATTTCGCATCCCGTGGCAAAGAGATAGACCTTTTTATTCCATCTGAGCCACAGGAAGAGTACAATTTGATTAGAAAAGGTGTTTACAGAGTGAAAAATATTGAAGAAAATATGCAGATAGAGATGGGAAGTGTAAAACTTTCATTTTTTGAAGGTCAGCATCCTTATAAAAGTTTTGCTATTAGGATAGAAGAGGATGGGAAGATCTTTGTTTTTTCTGGCGATACTGGATACAAAGAGGATTTTATAAACTTTTGCACAGGTGCAGATTTGCTTTTGTTAAACAGTGCATACACAGACGAAGAGGTTGAAAAGATTGAAGAGTCAAAAAGGTACCATATGAGTCCCAGACAGGCGGCAGCTATTGCAAAAAAAGCAGGTGCAAAGCTTCTGGTGCTGACACATTTAAAACCGGAATGTGACGAGAAAAGACATTTGGAGAGCGCAAAAGAAGTTTTTGAAAATACAGTTTTGGCAACACAAAAAAGGATAATAGAATTTTAATGATTGCTTGTTATAAAGGAGATTTTTATATATCATGTATGGCGATGCTCACAGTGATACATTAACAGAGTGTTTTTTCAAAGGGCAGGATTTGGAAGAGAATTCTCTTTGCTTTGATTTAAAAAGGGCAAAAAGTGTGGGTTTAAAACTTCAGTATATGGCGATATGGCAGGATATCAGACAAACGGTGCTGATAGGTTTGCAAAGGGGATAAATGGCATTGAGGATTTGCCCAAAATTAAAGAAGTGCTTGGTAGGTTTGGATTTTCAGATGATCAGATAAGTGATATTCTCTACAATAACCTTTTGAACTTTACACGAAAATTTTTAAAATGAAACTTTTTTATTTTAAACTTGCGTTTTTATATATAAACTCCCCATATTTTCGTAACATTGATATTGAAAAATGCATATAAATATGATATAGTATTGCAAAAACAAGTTGAAAGGGCGAAGGGAGCAAAAATGAAGTATTCACAGAAAGCACTGGATATTTCAGCATCACCAACCCTGGCAATAGACGCTCTGGCAAAGAAATTGAGAGAATCCGGTGAAAACGTAATTGGGTTTGGGGCAGGTGAACCGGATTTTGATACCCCGGAAAACATAAAATACGCAGCTATTTGTGCTATTGTCAGGGGGTATACAAAATATACACCGGTTGCCGGAATTTTATGTTTAAAAGAAGCTGTTGTTAAATATTACAAACAGAATTACAATTTGGAGTATTCTCCTGATGAAGTTGTTATTTCGAATGGGGCAAAGCATTCTCTTATGAATGTATTTTTTTCTCTTTTGAATGAAGGCGATGAGGTACTGCTTCCAACTCCTTACTGGGTTACATATCCGGAGCTTATTAAACTTGCAGGTGGCAAAGTGGTGGCTGTGCCAACAACAAAAGAAGCAAATTATAAGATAAGTAGCAAGGTATTGCAAAAATATCTCACATCTAAAACAAAAGCGCTTGTATTAAATTCTCCGTCAAATCCAACGGGTATGGTATATACATATGAAGAGCTAAAAGATATTGTGGAATTTTGTATACAGAATGATATATTCATTATTTCAGATGAGATTTATGACAAACTCATATACGATGATCAAAAGCATATTTCTGCTGCCTCTTTTGGCGAAAAAGCAAAAGAACTTACCATAATTGTAAATGGTGTTTCGAAATCCTATGCAATGACCGGCTGGAGAATAGGGTATACTCTTTCTAACAGAGATCTGGCAAAGATTATGACAAATCTTCAGAGTCACACAACCTCAAATCCAAACTCAATAGCCCAGTATGCTGCATATGAGGCTCTCAGTGGAAGCCAGGAGAGTCTCAAGAAAATGGTAGAAGAGTTTGCAAAAAGAAGGGATTTGATATATGAACTTGTAAATGATATTGAGGGACTTAGCAGTATAAAGCCACAGGGTGCGTTTTACATCTGGGTTGATTTGTCGGGCATTATTGGCAAGAGCTTTGAGGGGAAGATTATAGACAGTGCAAATACGTTTGCAAAGCTTCTTCTGGAAAGCGAAAAGGTTGCGGTTGTTCCGAGCGAAGGATTTGGAATGGAAAATCATATAAGGCTATCATACGCCACATCTGAAAATAATATCAAAGAAGGTCTGGCAAGAATAAAGAGGTTTGTTGAAAAGCTCAAATAAAGGTATAATGGATATTAGTGAAAACAAGTTAAAACAGGGGAAGTGAGAAAAGTTGCACCATGTTTATGAAACACCGCTGAATTCACGTTATGCAAGCGATGAGATGAAAAGACTTTTTTCTGATGACACAAGATTTAAAATTTGGCGAAAGCTATGGATTGCTCTGGCAGAGGCGCAGAAAGAGCTTGGGCTTGACATCTCTGATGAGCAGATAGAAGAGATGAAAAAATTCGCCGAAGATATAAATTACGATGTTGCTAAGCAAAAGGAAAAAGAGCTCAGGCATGATGTGATGGCGCATATTCATGCGTTTGGTAGGCAAGCCCAAAAGGCAAGACCGATTATTCACCTTGGTGCGACAAGCTGTTTTGTAACAGATAATGCAGACATTATTATAATGTATGAGGCAATGAAAATAATCAGAAAAAAGCTTGTCAACTGTATAAAGGTTCTATCTGAATTTGCACTTAAGTACAAAGACATGCCGGCTCTGGGATTTACTCATTTTCAGCCTGCTCAACTGACCACGGTTGGAAAAAGAGCAATGCTGTGGGTACAGGATTTGGTCATGGACCTTGATTTTCTTGAATATGTAATGGACCATACGTACTTGAGAGGCGCAAAAGGGACAACAGGAACACAGGCAAGTTTTATGGCACTTTTTGATGGTGATGAAGAAAAGGTAAAGAAATTGGATAAGCTTGTATGTGAAAAGATGGGGTTTAAAAAGAGTTTTCCGCTCACATCCCAGACATACCCGAGGAAGTTTGATTATCTGGTTTTATCAGGGCTTGCTTCAATTGCACAAAGTGCTTATAAATTTGCGAATGATATAAGACTTTTGCAGCACTTAAAGGAGATAGAAGAGCCATTTGAGAAGACACAGGTCGGGTCATCTGCCATGGCATATAAGCGAAACCCTATGAGATGTGAACGCATCTGTGCTCTTGCAAGATATGTTATGGTGAATATCCAGAATCCTCTATTTACAGCATCTGTGCAATGGCTTGAGCGTACTCTGGATGACTCTGCAAACAGAAGAATTTCTATTCCAGAGGCATTTTTGGCAACCGATGCTATTTTGAATCTTTATCACAACGTTGCAAGCGGTCTTGTTGTATATGAAAATATGATAAAAAAACATATTGCCGAGGAGCTTCCATTCATGGCAACAGAGAATATACTCATGGAAGCTGTGAAGCGCGGCGGTGACAGACAGGATTTGCATGAAAAGATTAGAACATATTCCATGCAGGCTGCTCAGAATGTAAAAGAATTTGGCAAAGAAAACAACCTGATTGAACTTATATCTAACGACCCGAGTTTTGGACTTTCAAAAGAGGAGATTGAAAACATTTTAGATCCCAGAAAATTCATTGGAAGAGCACCATCTCAGGTTACCGAGTATTATGAAGAATATGTAAGGCCCATACTGGAAAAGTACAGGAATGAGCTTGATTTTGAATCAGAAGTGAATTTGTAAAAATAAAACAAATAGGCTGGGGAAATTACCAGCCTATTTTTGTATCATTTACTTATTATTTCTGTGAATTCTTTATAAAGGCTTCTCAGTACCTGCTGATAGTCCTTTTCGCCTGTTTCTACAACTTCCATGAGTTTTTCAAGCTCTCTTGTGGTTTCTTCATTTACATAGTCCTGATAGTTCTGTGCAAGATAGGAATACACCTTTCTTCCCAGGGCGGTTGAGCGAATTCGCCTGAACTTGTCCTCAAATACATATCCTCTTTTAAAAAGCGTCTCAACCATCTTGGCATAGGTAGAAGGCCTTCCTATATTTTTTTGTTTCATTTCCTCAATTAATGTTGCCTGGGTAAATAGAGAAACTGTATGCTTTTTGTAGCTTCTTTTTTCAGCAAAATCATACACCCCTGTTTCCAATCTTGAGAAAATCTGAACTGGATTGAATAAAAGCCAGCCTTCTTCCACAACCTCCACAGGCATCTCTTTTTCTATTTCCTGATTATCAAGCCTGAAAGTCAGCTTTTGAAACTTTACAACCGGGTTTTTTAGCTGGCTTGCCAGAAATCTATTGAAAATAAGTTCGTACACCTTAATGTGGTTGGCTGTCAGGTTATTTGCAAGCCTTTCACTTGAAAGCTCTTTTAACTCTGCAGGTGAAATTGGTTTAACAGGTCTGATTGCCTCATGTGCACCCTCAGTACCGAAACTTCTGCCAGCAAACAGTTCTTTTTTACCTATCTTTTCTAAATACAGCTTTGCAACATTTTGTCCTGTAAGTGATATTCTGTTTGAATCGGTTCTATGATAGGTTATAAATCCATGCTCAAACAGAAACTGTAGAATTTCCATGATTTGTTGCACACCAAGGTTCAATCTTTGTGATGCCACTGATAAAAGTGAAGGGGTGTTAAACGGCAGCAAAGTATCCAGCTCTTTGTCAAGCTCATCCTTTATCTGCACAAAGACTTTATCAGGATCAACTTTGCCTTCTGTTTCAAACCCAAAGCCGTTCTCAAGGCGCAAAAATGTGAACTCTTTCTGGCTTTTTGCATATTCTTTTTCTCTTTCAATAATCCAGCCAAGGATTGTAGACTGAACTCTTCCTGCTGATAGATTGAAGCTTTGAAAATTTTTCTGGAGTTTTGAGCTCAGCTCAAACCCCACCCATCTGTCTTCAATTCTGCGCACAATCTGGGATTTTACAAGATTTGTATTAAAGTCACGCTGATTTTTTATAGCATTTTCAAAACCGAATTTTGTTATCTCATGCATCTCTATTCGTCTGAGGTTCTGGTTTACAGGCTTCAGGTACTGGGATATATCCCACGAAATTTTCTCTCCTTCAACATCCGGGTCTGTTGCAACCAGAACCTCATCCACCTCAAGCGCTATCTCACGGAGTACTTTCAATATCTCCTTTTTATCATCAATTTTTTCAGAGTTGCACCTGGGACACGCAGAGTATTCATCTGTGAACTGTGCAAAGCAGCTTGTACAGCGTTTGATGGAGTTATAATATGGGATAAAATTGCCATTTGATATCTCTACACCATAAAGCCCTGTTTTGGTGTCAAGGTCGTACACATGCCCTTTTGAAGCAGTAATTAACAGAATTCCATCTGGCAGGACAGACTCATATACAGAAAGCCTGCCGTATTTTCTTGTTGAAGCTTTCTCCAGAAATTTGGAGATTGTCTCGGCTTTTGTAGGCGATTCAACAATCATAAGCCTTGATTTCAAATCGGAGGATTTCTGGTTTGTTAGAGCCTCAATTCTGCTAATCTCTACTTCCTTGATCAAATCTTCAAGCTTTACCTCATCTTCGGTTTTCCACTCTTCATCAAGCAAGAACATAAGCCTTGACCTGAGACTTTCAAAAAGAAGATTGTCTTCTTCAAATAAAATTGAGACTCCTTTTGTCAGAGTGCTTCCAAGCATTCGTGATGTTCTACCGGAGCCCTGGATGTATGTGAAAACATCCGGAAAGCAAATCTGACCATTTTCTGATATTTTCAGGTGAGCAAAAGATTTCCTGACAAAGTCAGCCCACCTGTCAAGAGGAATGTATTTTTTAGCAATGTCTCTCAATCTTTCAGCCTGCAATTTTTCAACATTTTTAAAATAGCTTTTGAGTTTGGGATGTTCATCAAGATAGTCAAGAAACACTCTCTCCAGCACAAAACGTGGTGCTTTTTCAATATCTGATGAAAACCTGAAAGAAGGAGTTCCCCAGAATATTGTATACTTTATCCTCAGCGGCAGGTCTATTCCTCTTACAAGCTTACCATAGTATGAGTATATACCGCATAGAATTTTTAATTTTCCTTCTTTAAAGAGTTCAAAACTCTTTTCAAAGTCTTCCCACGTCTTGCCGACATTGATACCCTCATTTTCTAAAAAGTTGGTTATTTCTTTGCCCTCATCTTCATTCTCTACAAATAACAAAATTCCATCGCTGAGAACTCTAATTGTTTTGAGAAGCTTTTCTTTTGATTTTTCTGCAATTCTTATATTTGTAATGTTTCGTACACTGAAGGTGAACCTGCCTATCTCAAACCCGAGCAGTTCTCTGAACAGCAGAGGTTTTAATCCCTGTGGTCTGGCAGTTGCAGAAGACACTATCAAAGTGCCTGAAGACAAAGAAGAGTTTACTGAATTTAAATTTGATTCAAAAGCTTTGTTGCCCTTTTTGAGATTTTCAAGGGTCTTTTCAATTGTGTTTTGGTCAATTCCAATCATTTGCAGAAGGGTGTCAATATTTTTTGAAGATTTTAATACAGCATCAACATCATCTACGAATACAAGAGAAAATACCTTTTTTGCAATGTCATCCTTTCGCTTTGATATAAACTGCGATGAGACAAGCAAAATATCAAACTGATCAGTTTCAAAACTTTTTTCAAATTCTTCCTTTTCTATTTTTTTCATTGATGATTTATATGCCAGAATTTTAACATCCAATCTTTCTCTATTTGCAAATTCCAAAAGTCTTTGCTGAGCCTGCTGAACAAGTGACACAGTGGGGAATATCAAAGCAACCTTCTTTCGTTTTTTTGCAAGCCATAGAGTGGCAACAAGCCCGAATGTGGTTTTACCAAGTCCGGTTGGTGCAATCAGTGTAAAGCTTTTTGAGAGCAAAAGTCTTCTTGCCCAGAGTCTTTGATACCCGGTCATTGGCTTGCCAACTGTTGAGACAAAAAATTTTTCAAATTCCCTGTATTCGTTTTGAAATGCTAAAAAGTTGGCATAGTCTTTTAAATTATGAGTCTGAGTCAAGTATTCCAGGATGTTTTCTTCTTCCGAGGGCAGACATTTTTCACATGGTAAACCTTTCTGGTTTCTTGTATCTGAATTAATACCACCGCAGTTTATACATGAATGGTAATATTTAGCGCCGGTTGACAAACACAACTCCCCTTTGTTTCGTTTTGGTTAAATTAAATTTTGGTTTTTCCCAATTTTCAAATATACTAAGGATTTTGTTTAAATTCAATATTAAAAAAGCTGCCCGCAGTTTATAGTTTTAACACAGGGCAGCTTTTTAAAACTTCTGGTTATTAATGTTTGTTTATTTTAAGTCAAATCTCTGTTTTATAATCTCAACAGCCTTTTCTTCATCCTTCTGGTCAATCAAATATGAAATATCTATCTCGCTTGTTGTTACCATCTTGAGCTCAACCCCTGCTTCTGCCAGGGTTGTAAAAAGAGATGCTGCAACACCCGGCAAATCTCTCATAGCCTCACCGTATATACTCAGTTTTGTCAGGTTAGAGATTATATCGATTCTAAGATGTGGTATTTCCTTTTTGAATTTGCTCAGGGCTGAGATTGCCTTTGGTACATTTTCTTCATCAAGGCTAAAGGACAGATTTATGTTTCCTTTATAGGGTGCTGTCTGACTTATCATATCAATGTTTATTCCATGACTTGCCAATTCACTAAAGATTGACGCAATCAAATCTATTTTGTTCGGCACATTATCAAGGGTTATCATGGCAACATTTTGGGTAACATTTAAATTTGTAACAGGCTTCAAATTCAAAACACCTCACATCGAGTTAATCAAATCTTTCATATTATATATACCCGCACTTTTACCCGCTATAAACATTGCAGCTTTGATTGCACCATTTGCAAAGATTTCCTTTGAAAGTGCAGTATGTTTTATCTCTATGATTTCATCGGGACCAGCAAATATTACACTGTGCTCACCAACAATTGTACCTCCACGCACAGAAAAGATACCTATTTCATTTTGAGATCTTTTCTTTCTTCTTGTGTGTCTGTCATAGATGTATTCATAGCTGTTGTTTGCAACCTCATTGATGGCATCAGCCAGCATAAGTGCCGTGCCGGACGGTGCATCAATCTTTTGATTGTGATGTTTTTCAATAATCTCAATGTCAAATCTGCTTCCCAGCGTTCTGTATGCCTTTTGTATAAGCTCTGCCACAAGGTTAACACCAAGTGACATGTTGGCAGACCAGAAAACTGGTATCTCTGTTGCAGCTTTTATAATCTTTTCTTTCTGCTCGCTTGTAAAACCTGTTGTGGCAATTACAACAGGTTTTTTCGTTGCTTTTGCAAACTCCAAAATGGTTAGTGTTGCCTCTGGCAATGAAAAGTCAATTATTACATCAAATTCTTCCTTTATTTGAAATGGATTGCTGTAAACAGGATAGTCAAAGTTCTGTGTGGTGTTCAGGTCAACACCTGCAACAACTTTTATATCATCATATGTTTTTGCAACTCTGCTCACAACCTGACCCATCTTGCCATTGCAGCCATTGAGTAAAACTCTTAGCATTTGTACATCACATCCATTCATGTTTATTTTATTGGGTGTTTTAAAGAAATTGAAATGTGCTTTTTTATTCTCTTATTTTGATTCCATAGTCAATAAGGGCTTTTTTAAGTATCTCTCTATTTTTCTCAGTCATTGTGGTAAGAGGAAGTCTTGGCTTTCCGACATTAAAGCCCATCATATTCATAGCTTCTTTTACAGGTATTGGATTTACCTCAATAAACAATGCTTTGATAATCGGAAGAAGCTTTAGCTGCAGCTCTTTTGCCTTTTGTATCTGCCCGTTTAAGAAATACTCAACAATGTCATGTGTTTCATCAGGCAGAATGTTTGCCAAAACTGAGATTACACCAATTCCACCAACAGAAAGCACCGGTACTATCTGATCGTCATTTCCTGAGTAGATATCAATTTCAGGGCAGAGCATGGCAATCTCTGCAACCTGTGTTATGTTTCCGCTTGCCTCTTTGATGGCTTTGATGTTAGAAAGCTTTGAAAGTTCCTTCATGGTCTCGGGAAGTAGATTCAGTCCTGTTCTTGATGGTACATTGTAGACAATTATAGGAATTGACACAGCATCATTTATTTCCTTAAAGTGTTCAATCAAGCCTTTTTGTGTGGTTTTGTTGTAATAAGGTGTTACATGCAAAAGACCATCTGCACCAAGCTCCTGTGCTTTTTTGGAAAGATAAACAGCATGTTTTGTGTGGTTACTGCCAACACCTGCAATGACAGGCTTTTTGCCGGCCACCCTGTCGATTACAAACCTGATCACTTCTAAATGCTCATCGTCTGGCATTGTTGAAGGCTCTCCTGTTGTCCCGCAAACAATGATAGCGTCTGTCTTGTGCTCTAAATGAAAGTCAACCAGCCTGCCAAGTGCTTCAAAATCCACGCTGTCTTCGTCTTTGAAAGGAGTGATTAACGCAACACCTGAGCCCTTAAAAATTGACATAACAAAAACCTCCCATTTATCCAAAACTTTAAATTACAATCGTATGTTATTATTTCAATTAAAGAAATACTCAATTACCTTCTCGGCTATCTGGACAGCATTTGTGGCTGCGCCTTTTCTGATATTGTCAGCAACAACCCATAAGTTTACGCCACTTTCAACAGATTCATCTCTTCTGATTCTTCCAACATAAACTTCGTCCTTGCCGGAGACATAGATTGGCATTGGATACAGAAGATTTGCAGGGTCGTCCTGAACAACCACACCGGGTGCACATCTTAAAATTTCTTTTAGCTCTTCTAAATCGAACTGTTTTTCAAATTCAACGTTAATTGACTCGCTGTGACCATTGAACACGGGTACTCTCACAGTGGTTGCTGTGATTTTGATAGAGTCATCGTGCAAGATCTTTCTTGTTTCGTTTATCATCTTCATCTCTTCTTTTGTATATCCATTTTCCAGGAATACGTCAATATGAGGAATCACATTCCCTGCGATTGGATACGGAAATTTCTTTGGCGGTGCACCTTTTAACCCTTCTTCCAGATCCAGATATCCTTGATATCCGGCACCTGAGACTGCCTGATATGTTGAATATACAATTCTCTTTATTTTATATTTGTCATGTAAAGGTTTTAGAACAACAACTGCTTGAATTGTTGAGCAGTTTGGATTTGCAATAATTCCTTTGTGCCACTTTATATCTTCTGGATTCACCTCTGGAACAACCAGAGGAACATCTTTTTCCATACGCCATGCGCTGGAGTTGTCAATTACAATACAGCCTCTGGAAGCTGCAATTGGTGCAAAATGAAGTGATGTTGATGCACCGGCTGAGAACAGAGCAATGTCTATTCCCCTGTCAAATGAGTCTTCTTTTAGCTCTTCAACAACATATTCCTTTCCCATAAATTCAACCCTGCTGCCGGCTGACCGGCTTGATGCAAAAAGGTAATACTCTTCAACCGGAAGATTTCTTTCCTCCAGTACCTTCAAAAAAGTTCTCCCAACCATACCGGTTGCGCCTACTATTGCCATTTTGATCTTTCGTGCCACTTTCTATTTACCTCCTCTAAAAAATATTTTAATTTACACCAGAAGAAAATCAAATAAAACTAAAAAAAGCTGGTTTTTGGCCAGCTTCTGTTAATATATTGTATAAAAGGACTATACAATATATTAACAGATAGCGCTCCACCAATTTTTCAATTGGTGACAGTTGCATGGATATTCTCCATGCACCCAGGGAAGTTTCCAAGAAGAATGAAACTCCCTTCGGCGTCTTTTCCTTTCAGCAGGATTCATCTGTGTCTTCTTTCACATCCACCTGCCTACTCTTAAAAGACGCGCCTCTATCTATTAATATATTATGAGCTATTTACTTTTGGTGTTTATTTAATAATATCATCAAAAAACTTTGCATGTCAAATCTTTTTGAAAAACTAAAAATTTAGTTTGGTGTGATATAATTTTAATAACAGACGCTTGGAAAAAATAAAATGGGGGATGAAGGATTTGGAAAAGGTCAGAGATAAATTTGCCAGGTTTCAAAAAGCACTTTTGAAATTGAAAGAAGCTGTAGCACAAAACACCGATAATCCTCTTTTGTATGACGGTGCTATTCAAAGATTTGAATTTACCTATGAGCTTGCATGGAAACTATTGAAGGTGTATTTGGAATATCAGGGTATTGTTGGCATTTCTTCACCCAGAGCAGTTTTCAAGGAGGCATTTTCTGTGTGTTTGATTGAGGATTAGGAGAAGTGGCTCAAGATGATAGAAGATAGAAATTTGACTGTTCACACTTACGATGAACGTGTTGCCAAAGCTATTTTTGAGAGAATCAAAAGCGATTATCTGCCTTTATTTGAGACGATTGAAAAAAGAGTTGAGGAGCTGATTAAATGAAATTTGGGATTGAAGAAGTCATATTTGACAGGATTATAAATCTTATCAGAAATGAAAAGTCTATCAAGAAAGCTATATTGTTTGGTTCAAGAGCAAGGGGTGATTTTACTAAATATTCAGACATTGATATTGCAATAATTGTGGATGGCAAAATGTCACCTGAATTCAAATTGGATCTTGACGAGGCTGCAGGGCTTTATAAAATTGACATAGTTGAACTTGAGGGATTGGAAAATGAGACCTTCAAAAATAGAATCTTGAAAGAAGGAATTGTAATATTTGAAAGGGGAGTTTAAACAGATGTTTAGGGTGGGGATTGGATATGATGTTCACAGATTTGAAGAGAAAAGAAAACTAATTTTGGGCGGTGTTGAAATTCCATTTGAAAAAGGGCTTCTGGGGCATTCTGATGCAGATGTCTTGATTCACGCGATAATTGACGCAATACTTGGAGCTATGGGCGAGAATGATATTGGAAAGCTATTTCCTGACACTGATATGAAATATAAGGACATTTCAAGCATCACCCTTTTAAAAGAGGTTTCAAAACTTTTGGTAAGCAAAGGAATGAGTATAGTCAACATAGACACAACAGTTGTTGCACAAAAGCCAAAGATTTCTCCATACACCGATGAGATGAAGACAAACATTGCAAAAGCCTTAAATATTGAAAAAACTCAGGTTAATATTAAGGGAAAAACCACAGAAGGTTTGGGCTTTGAAGGAAGAGAAGAAGGAATTTCAGCATATGCAGTTGTTCTATTGCACGAATAAATGTTTGATAAATTTTGTTTTAAATGATATAATTAAAAAAGTAAACTTCTTCGATTAATTTAAAAATACTGGATGTGAGAAAATGTTAGATTTTCACAGTTTAGTTCAACAGATAAACCAGAAGAAAAATGTGATACAGGAAAAGGAAAAAGAGGTAAAAGAAAATATTCATGAAGTTCTTCAATTTTTGAGCTTTTTAGATAATCAAAAAGTAGAAAGTGTACTTTCAAAAATTCCAGGGAAAGCTGAAAAAAATGAAATCTTATTTTGTCTTCCATATTACAGTAATTTTGATGAATTCATGATGAGTTTTTTATGTGAAATTCAGACAAGTTATGAGGTATTTGCGGTAGATGGCAGCAATACAGAGATTGACAGGCATATCTCACAACCCTACTATCTTTTGAACATTGCCTGTGTGGATATTGTTTATGATAGTAAAAATAGCCATTTTAATTACCAGACATATCCATACATCTACCTTGATGAAGAACTTTACTCAAGAAAAGAAGCTCAGGCAATCAAAAGTCCCTCAGAAATATCAAGAGAAAGACAGGCAAAAGAGTACATGGCTATTTTGGATTATGTTGAAAACTCTTTACCCAGGAGTGAACTGAGACTTGTTCTTTATGACGGGAATCTTATCGACTGGACACAGGACAGGCAGGGTTTGCGCTTTGGCAGGAGGGCAAATCCTGAGCTTGAAAGGATTTTTGAGCTTGCGGAAAAGAAAAGCATTGCAGTTTGTGGTTTTATATCAATGCCAAAAAACTCTATTATTTCAAATCTTTATAGAATTTATAAATGTGAAAAGACAAGGATTGATTGCAGGGAGTGCAGCAAAGAAGAAAAGAGAGATTGTGAGAAGATAGAGAGAATAAGAGATGTGTTTTTGTTCTCACATCTGAAAAATGGACAGCACTCAAATGTGTTTTATACACTGGGAAGAGCTTTTGATGAGTTTGAAGACACAGACATTACTTATGTTTACCTTGCAACTGGCTATGAGGTTGCCCGAATAGAAGTTCCTGTTTATGTTGCAAAAGACAGAGATTGGCTTGAAAAATGTGTTGGTGCTATATATCACCAGTGTCAGATTGGTTTTGGTTATCCTATTTCGCTTACACATGCTCATGAGTTTTCTGCCATTTCACATCAGGACAAAACAGCCATAGAAAGTATGCTTTTTGAGATGGGGGACAGTGTTTTACCTTATTCTGCAAAGAAAAACAACAAAGTGAAAAGAATAATTTAAAACTTGAGGGAGTTGTGTTTGAAAATGATAACAAGTGGAAAAGTGGTGGGAGAAATAATAGATATTTCCTTTACGCAGATTACATGTGAGGCAAAGGACCTTGAAAATATTCCAACACCCGGGCAGTTTATAAGATTTGCACTTGATGATTACATTGTTCTGGGTTGCACCACAAGATATGATATAGGGAATATCTCACAGGAAGGATATCCCCGGGCGTTATGGAAAAGTCCCGATGATCTTGAAAAATTCTATCCACAGCTTCAGCATATTCTAAAAGGTTATTTTAAATGCGTAATCCTTGGCTTTATATCAAACGGTAAATTTATAAGCTGTCTTCCCGACAGAAGTATAAGACTTCATACAATGGTTGAGCTGGCAGAAAAGAAGGATATACTTCTTGCGACTCAAAACAGTTTATTTTTAAACTCTATTATAAAGGCAAAGGATGTTGACATTATTGAGGTAATTCCTTGGATGCTATATTTTGCATATATTGCAAGAGAAAAAGATTATGAATACATTGAACATATGGGAAAAGAGCTGAACATGTATTTAAGGTATGACCTGAACCTTCTTACACCTGTAATTGAAAGGCTGGAAAATTTAATTGCAAATATGTAGTTTAGAGGTGAACAAAAAATGCAGGAGAATTTTTATAAACAGGAGAAGATTGGCAAGGTTATAGGTGGTTCTTTTTTAGAGGGGCTTGCAATAAAGGTTGAAGACCAGTCTATAATTGAGGATACAAGGATAGGCAGTATCCTTGTCAGCCAGACAGAAAAGAAAAAGTACTATTGTATGCTTACTGATATGGTAATTGAAGGTATGAACAGGCAGTCGTTATCTGAGCTTCCAAGGGGGAGCAGTTTTTCGCTGTTAAATAAAATCACAAGAGGGACTTCAATTTACACAGTATTCAAAGCACAGCCTGTGCTTGCGTTTGACCTGAAAGAGGGTAGAAATCAGCCAATAAGGAATATTCCTGTTCATGCATCGGATGTGAGAAAAGCAACATATGACGATATTCAGGATGTGTTCGGAAGTTTTGAAAAAGACCCAAAGCGCTTTTTCCCAATCGGAAGTGTTCTTGACATGGATGAAAGCACTCAGGTGTGTATTGACATAGATAGATTTATTGAAAGAAGCAGCGGCATTTACGGTCGAACAGGGACAGGTAAGTCTTTTATTGCAAGGATTATAATGGCGGGAATTATTCTTTCTGACAAAGCATCTTTGCTGATATTTGATGCACATTCAGACCACGGACCGGATAGTGTTGATGAAGAAAATCATATGATAAAGGGACTGAAGAGCCTTTTTGGCAATAAAGTCCAGATAATGACAATTGATCAAAGCAGTGCAAACAGAGCGGGAGTTCTTCCCATAGAGATTGATGTGAGGGATGTTGAAGTTGATGATATTCTATCAATCTCGGAGGATCTGAACTTGAATGAAACAGCAGAGCAGGTAATGATTGCACTAAAAAACAGGTTGGATGCACAGGGAAGACACTGGCTTGAAGAAATCCTGACAAATGGTGAAGAACTTGCTGAAGAGTTTAAAGACAGTGAGGCTGTGGTCAACAGAAGTTCACTTTTAGCTTTAATACGAAAGATTTCTATGCTAAAAGAGCTACCCTATCTTCGCTATGGCAGAAGACCCGGTACAAATTCAATTGATATAATACTTGACTATCTTCAAAGAGGCATTAGCGTTGACATTACCTTTGGCAATAGTGATAAGCTACTTCATTATCTTTTTGTCACAAATGTGCTTTCAAGGCGAATATACAAAAAATACATGGATATGTATGAGAAGCATATTTCAAATAGAAAGAAATATCCAGCACCAAGACCGCTTGTGATTGCCATAGAAGAAGCACATAGATTTTTGTCGCCAGATGTTGCAAAGCAGACTATCTTTGGAACAATAGCAAGAGAGATGAGAAAGGCAAAGGTAAGTCTTATGTGCATAGACCAGCGTCCATCTCAAATACACAGTGAAATAGCATCTCAGATAGGTACAAGAATTATTCTGGCACTTTCTGATGAGGCAGACATTGCGAGTGCTCTTGCCGGTATGAAAAATAGCAAGCAGCTTCGAGGTATCATTGAGTCTCTTGATTCAAAACAGCAGGCGCTTGTGATTGGGCATGCTGTCCCAATGCCGATTGCTATTAAAACAAGAGAGTATGATAGGAGCTTTTATGATTTTATTTCTCTTTACGTTCCAAAGAATGACATTGAAGAAAATTACAAAAAGGTACTTGATGCAGCAGATGAGTTTTTGAAAGAGATGGAATATTAAAACTTTATAAAGGGTGGATTGAAAATGCCTGTAAAAGGTGTTCACACAGCAGATCTTCATTTCGGTGTGACAACATACAGCAGGGAAACTCCCGACGGGCTTGGTTCACGTGTTCATGATTTTTTCAGAACGTTTGACAGGATTCTGGATTATATAAGAAAAGAGAATATAAATCTTTTGTTAATTACGGGTGACATTTTCAAAGACAGGGAACCGAATTCCACTTTGAGGAATATGTTTTACAAAAGGATTGTTGAGATTGCCAGAGAAGGAGTACTGGTTGTAATAGTGCCGGGGAATCATGATATGCATCCGTTTGAAACAAGACATCATACAGTAAAGGTTTTTGAGATATTCAATCAGGAAAATATTGTTGTGATGGATAAATTTTTCGAAACAAAGGTATTTAAGATAAACCAGGAGAAAATAAGGATTATAGCCGTACCTTACCTTTACCTTGAAAGATTTATTGACAGGACAATTGAAAAGATTGATCAGCTTGAACAGAACATCGCCAATTTCTTTGAGAAAAAATTGACAGAGGTTCTGGATTCATGTGATGATGATATACCCACAATCCTGGCAGGACATTTTGCGGTCAGCGAAGCAGAGATTGGCAGCGAAAGAATGATTATGGTAGGGAAAGAGGTAAAAGTGCCACTTTCTGTGCTTCTAAATCCAAGGCTCAAATTTGTTGCACTTGGGCACATCCACAGGACGCAGGTTTTGCACTCTGAAAACCCGGCAGTTTTGTACTGCGGATCACCTGACAGGATAGACTTTTCAGAAGCTCAGGACCAGAAAGGATTTGTGGTGTTTGAAATAGATAAAGACAATTTTTGGTTTGGCTTTCAGCCTGTTGTAACAAGACCATTTTATCAGCTTGAGATTGACCTGTTTGAGCCGGATGGAGATGTCAACAGAATAATCTTATCAGAGTTGGAAAGGAAAATAAAAACGCTGGAAGAAAGCCATGGCAATGTAAAAACGTCGGTTTTGAAACTTACAATAAAAACACAGAGTTTGTTAAAGGAAAAGATAAATTTAAAGAGTATAGAAGAGCACTTAAAAGAAAATTGTTTTATTCTGGCTCCGGTTGAAGTGCAGATTTTGGATACCAGAAAGGATTTTAGGATTGCCGATGTGGATGAAAAGTCAGATCCTGTTTTCGCATTTGAAAGATACTTATCCGCAAGTCAAAAGTATAAAGATATAAAGAACAAAAATGAGGTTGTGACAGTTTTTAAGACTTTGCTTGATGAAGTGAAGGAAAGTTAAAAAGTTGTTGGGGGCTGAAGAATGTGAAGCCGCTTTTTTTGAAGATTGAGAACTTTAAATCTTACGGAGAAAGTCAAAATGAGATAGATTTTAGCAATATAAAAGTTGCATGTATTGTTGGTAGAAACGGCAACGGTAAATCTTCGGTTGCAGAAGCCATTGCATGGGCACTTTTTGGCGAGTTTGAAAGACTTCAGACTGGCAAGCGTGGAAAAATCTCTGAGACAGAGTATATAAATACGAATAAAGACTACATGCAGGTTGAGTTTGAGTTTGAGATGGATGGTATAATATACAGGGTTGTTAGAAGGCTTGACAGAAGAGGCAAGAAATATCTTTCACTTTTTATTAAGAAAAATGATGTGCTCATTCCCATAACTGAAGCAAATTACACTCAGACACAAAACAGGCTTGAAAAGATACTGGGTATTGATTTTAACGTCTTTTTGCACTCTGCATACCTTTCTCAGAAACGAACAGAGGACTTTTTGCTGTCCTCTCCGGAGAACAGACGGGAGATTCTGGCAAAAATCTTGAACCTCAGCATATATGACCGGATAAACGATCTTGCAAGGGAGAGGAGAAAAGAAAAGAAGGTATTGCTTGAAATAAAAGCAGGAGAATATGAAGAAAATATTAAGATTGCTTCTGAACAGGACAGCATCAAGAATGTTATTTCAGATCTTGAGCAAAGATCAAAAGAAATCACAGCTAAGTTAGATATTGTTAAAAATGATCTCAACAACCTTATGAATCAGAAGTACCAGACAGAGCAGGTTATCAAAGATATAAGAAGAAAAAAGGGAGAAAAGGATGAATATGAAAAGAAACTTAATGAGATCAGGAAAAAGATTGAAAGTGCTAAAAATGAGCTTTTGAGAATAGAAAATGATCTTAAAAACCAGCATGAAATAACTGCGAAAGCCTGCGAGTATGAACAGCTGAAATCTATTTTAGATGTTTTGCAAAAGGATTATGAAAGGTATATATCACTCAAAAATGATATAGCGCTTATTGAAAAAGAAAAAAATAGCAAAGAGGAACAGAAGAAGATATTTGAAAAATCTGTGGAAGAATATAGATTAAAAATCTCAGGTGAGACAGCTGAACTTTCAAAATACCAGCAGGAGCTGGAGAGTTTAAAAGGGGAAATATCAGGTATTGAAAAGGATCTTGAAGAAATAAAAAATTTCAAATCCCAGTTGGACTCAAAAAAAGAAGAGGCTGCTAAATACGAAAAAGCTCTGGAGGTTGTGGAGAGCAAACTTAAAGAACTTGCAACAAGCTACAGATTAATTGAGTCAAATAAAGGTAAATGTCCTGTATGTTTGCGTGAAATAAAGGGTGAAGAGGAAAAAGAGCACATAAAAAGGGAAATAGCAACTCAGGGAAAAGAATACAAAGAAAAGAAAGAAAAGCTGGGTGAAGAGCTGTCAAAGCTCAAAAAAGATATAGAACAGCTTGAACAGAAGGTAAAGCAGGAGGATATTTTGCGTTCAAAGGAGAAGAGACTTCATGGGCTTTTTGAAAACTTAAAGGCAAAGATAGATCAGAAATATAAAAATATAGAGAGTTTGCAAAACTCCATAAAGCAGAGTCAGGAAAAGATATATACTTTTGATGCTGAGGTAATTGAACTTACAAAAAAACTTCAGGATTTGAACAATAAGCTCTATCAACTGAACTTTGATGAAGCAAATTACAAACGCGTTTTTCAAAAAGCAAAAGAGCTTGAGGTGTATTTGAAACTTTTAAAGGAGATAGAGATAAAGAAGGTTAAAGCAGAAAATCTTAAAAAGAATCTCAATGAATATCAAAATGAAGCTTTGCAGCTTCAAAAGAAGCTTGAAGAGATAGAAAAAGACATTTTGCAGATGTCTTCTAATTCTCCGGAAGAGAAGCTGAAAGAAATACAGACCAGTATAAATGGCTATGAGGCAAAGGTAAAAGAGCTTGAAGCTAAATTGTCTTCCACAATGAAAGAAATGGGTATTTTTGAGCAAAGACTTGAACAGGCAAAACAGGCAGAACAAAAAGTAACTTCGCTTGAGAAAGAGATTGAAGAGCTGAAAAAGGAGATAGAGATTTACGATATCATCATTGATGTAACCGGTCCTGATGGGATAAAGAATGAGATAATTGCCAACACTCTGCCGCTTATCAGAGATGAAGCAAACAGGCTTTTAAAGCTCCTGACAGATGGTGCTTTTTCAATTGACTTTAAAACACAGAAAGAGACAGCTTCCGGGAAAACAATAGAGACCCTTCAAATAGAGATTTCGGATATAAACGGTACAAGGAACTATGAGCTTTTTTCGGGTGGCGAACTTTTCAGGATCAACTTTGCAATCAGGATAGCGCTTGCCAAAGTGCTTCTGAAAAGAGCCGGTGCTTCAATCAGGATGCTAATCTTAGACGAGGGCTTTGGTTCACAGGATGAAGAAGGGAAAGACCATATAATAGAGTGCTTGAACCAGATCAAGGACCAGTTTGATACAATACTTGTGATAACTCATATCGAAGATTTGATGGATGCATTTGACCAGAGAATAGTTGTAAAAAAAGATATGGAAGGGTCCAAAATTTTTATTGTATAATATATGAGTATTTTGTAGCAAAGATGGGGAGGTGTGCAACAGTTGAAAATAACAATGCAAAAAGGTATAATTTTGACTGGGTGATGTTAAATGTTACTAAGTGTGCAAAAGGTTAAGGAAATATATGGTAACAACAGGAGAACGCTAATAAACTGGGAAAAAGAAGGGCTAATAACTCTACTTGGGACACCAAAGGGAAGAAGAAGGTATAAAAAAGAAGACATAGAAAAACTACTGGGTATGGTAGAGGAGAAACCAAAGCCAAACGCCATTTTGTATGCAAGGGTATCAACAAAAAAGCAAGAAGAGTACCTTAAAAACCAAATTAGAAGACTTGAAGAGTATGCTAAGCTTCATGGGTGGCAGCATGAGACAATATCTGAGATAGCAAGTGATAAACGAAAACAGAAGGGGACTGTTAAAACTTTTGAACAAGATTAGGAGAGGAGAAGTTGAGAAAGTGGTAGTGGAGTATCCTGACAGGCTTGCGAGATTTGGGTTTGAGTATCTTAAATTTTTCATGGAAAGCTTTGGAATAGAGCTTATAGTTTTGAACGGAAAGGAAAATGAAGAAGACGTAAATAAAGAATTGGCAGAAGATTTAACAGCAATAGTCACGTCCTTTGCAGCGAGGATATATGGGCAAAGAGGTGCAAAAAGACGTGGTAACAGTTCAGGCTAAGCTAATTTTTGGAAGTTATGAAGACAAGCAAAAGGTATTTGAGCTTATGAGAAGATGGTCTTCATGCATGAGATTTGCATACAAAAGACTTTTAGAAGGCTATGATAGAAATAGCCTTAAAAAAGATTTGCAAGGGATTTTTGATTTGAACTCAAGATATGTAGATGATGCAATAATGAAAGCAAAAGCTGTTTTAGAGTCCTGCAAGCAAAGAGGAGAAGACCCGAGGAAAGCTATCTTTGGTGGCAGGCAGCTTTTTGAAAAGCTCAAAAAACGACATATAAACGGCAAGCCTTATAAAAAACTCAAAATTGAGTGGCAGGAAAAAAGGAAAGGAAATTTATATTCAAGAGGAGACAGAAGCAAGAAAGGAAACTTGAACACGAGGATTGTGGTAAATAAAAGTGGCACATTTTTGAGGATAAATGTAGGAGATAGAAAGTATATATTTGCAAGATTATCAGCTGGTTACAAGAAAGGCAAAGACAGAGGAGAAATTTTACAGGAGATTGCTGCCCTTGGAGTGCCTTATTCGGTAGAGCTAAAACTCAAGAATGGGAATGTGTATGCTTACTTTTCAGCAGAAGAACTCTTTCCGGCGACAGAAATCACCAGAGAAAATGGTGCTATAGGTATAGATACAAATGCATATCCCAATCACATGGCATGGGTAGAGGTGGACAGGAGCGGACAGTTTATAAGCTATGGCAAGATTCCAATGCCGGAGCTTGAAAGTGGAAATCATGACAAAAGAGAGTATTACAGATGGCAGTATGCACATGAGATTGTAAAGATAGCAAGAGAGAAAAGAAAGGCTATTGTGATAGAGAGGCTGAATATAAAAGACAAAGGAACAAGAGGTGACTTTTCGGGCAGAAAATCAAGACGGATAAGACACTTTTTCAGTTACAGGTCGCTTCTTGACAAAATCAGGATTTTAGCAAAACGAGAAGGGATAGAGGTTATAGAAGCAAATCCTGCATACACATCGGTGATAGGGATGCTCAAGTTCGCACCGCAGTTTATGATAAGCAAAGATGTTGCAAGCGCATATGTGATAGCAAGAAGAGGACTTGGGAAAAAAGAGAGGATACCTGCAAACTACATGAAGCTTTTAAATAGTCTTGATGTAAGCAGTTTAGAAGAGCTGAAAGAGTATGTAAGAAAAGAAGTTAAAAATGCCAACTTGAGAAAAAGGCAAATCAAAGAGATTGAATATGTAATGCGTAAGATACAAAGCTCTGGGAGTGAGCCAGGGAGGCTATCTGCACCACTGGATGGAACAAGTGCGATTAGCTGTAGTGCAGGCTACAATCTCTGGCGAGTTCTCAGGGTAGCGGTGGTGACGCCACTCTCCCCTGACAGGGTATTGCGAGATATGTCTGTCCTGAAGCGGATATTGGTTTCAGGGCAAGTGGGGGGACCGAAAATCGGCGTGAGTTCCTGCCACTTAAAGGCAGGGGCTATAGGAGTGCTTAAATACCGCCTGCTGGGAATGAGCACTCCGCAGATCAGGGCGGACTATAAATAGCCCAGCCGTCTAAGCTTGTGCAGTTTTGCACAGTTTAGATGACCAGGTAAAAAACATGGCAAAAAACAGGTTTCCTGGACTTGGTGGAGGTTTTAATATAAATCAACTTCAAAAACAGGCAAAAAAAATGCAGGAAGAGATTGAAAAGCTCCAGGAGGAGATTGCTCAGCGAGAGCTTGAGGTTACTGCCGGTGGCGGTGCTGTAAAAGTTGTTATAAATGGTAAAAAAGAAATCAAAAGTATTGAAATTTCGCCAGAGGTTGTCGACCCTGATGATATTGAAACTCTTCAGGATTTGATTGTTGCGTGTGTGAATGAGGCGATTAGAAAAGTTGAAAAGATGATAGAAGATGAGATGCAAAAGGTAGCGGGTTTCGGACTTCCAGGTCTTTTTTAAGATGAGGTTGATGGAGTATGCAAAAAGAAAATGCTATATCAAAACTTATCCAGCAGCTTGAAAAACTACCCGGTATTGGTCAAAAAACTGCACAGAGGCTTGCCTTTTATATCATCAATATGAAAAATGAAGATGTCAGGGCACTTGCGGATGCAATCTTGAGTGCTAAAAGCAGCACAAAACTTTGCAAGATATGTTGCAACTTTACAGAAGGTGATATTTGTCATATATGCAGTGATGAGAAAAGAGACAGGAGCATAATCTGTGTTGTTGAGGAGCCGCAGGATGTTGTGGCACTTGAAAAAGTGAAGGAGTACAAAGGGCTTTACCATGTGTTGCACGGTGCAATATCGCCGCTCAAAGGTAAATATCCAGAACAGTTGACAATTGATGTACTTCTCAAAAGGCTTGCTGATACAACTGTCAGGGAAGTAATTCTGGCCACAAATCCTGACGTAGATGGTGAGGCGACAGCTTCATATCTGGCAAGACTTATAAAACCAATGGGCATAAAAGTAACAAGGATTGCCCGCGGAATTCCTGTTGGTGGTGATATTGAGTATGCAGATGAGGTAACAATTCTCAAAGCAATAGAAGGAAGAAAAGAAATATAAGTTTATCAAAGCAAATGTTGGAGCATAATATATAACAGAAATATTTCAGGCTGTATAATATAGAATGAATATGGAAGTTTTGAATGTGGTGTTGAGTCAGCTGTCAAAAGAAGAACTTTGTGAAAAGATTCAAGGACAGATAGAAAAAGATTATGAATACTTAATTGGATATGTAAAAGGACTTCTGGAGAGTGCCAATACTCTTTTCAATTATTCTTCTGACCAGGATTTGATTGAAATTGCTATCTATCAACAGATACTTGCTGAAAAGTGGCTCAACTACCTTTACAAATTGCTAAAAAAGAACCCTCAATAAAAAAGAGGGTTCTTTTTGTTTATGATTTTACATAAAATAGGTTTGGGAAAATTTATGGGGGTTTTTAATCTGCAGGATGAAATTAACAGTGAGTTTGCTTGTTAGATTTCTATTTACATGTCTTTTCATTTTGTTTTTCAATCTGCTGTTTGATCAATACAACCTTCATATAGGCTTTAACGTTGTCAATCTTGCCATTGGTACATTAATAGGATTTCCCGGTTTTGCCTTGCTTTTTGTTCTGGCTTTTCTTTTTTGGAAGTAAAGTCAATTCTGGAAGCTTAAGTATTCCTTTTGCTTCTAAAATACCCAGCAGGTAGCCTTTAAATGATGCCACCGGCATGAAAGCTGCGGCTATCCAGTAGGATATTACAATTGGTGTGGTTGTGTGTGCTTTTTTTGCCATCTCGTCAGCAAACGAAAAAATACCAATAAATGGTGAATTCCAGAGCCTGTAAGCAACGTTGAGGTAATGAGTTTGTAAAAGTCCTTTTTCATTTAAAGAGACATTTGCAGAAGCAAGATAAGCTAAGGTCAGGGTAGGAAGAGAGGCAATTAAAATTGATATTATAGCAGCCGGCAAAGAAAGCGCATCTTTTTTCTTTGCATGATATCTTGCACTCGAAAAATTTCCGTAAAAATACAGAAGACAAATGACAATTCCACTTATTAGCTGTGAAGTTGTCCCCCTGAAAAGTGTAAAATACAGATACATAAAAGCAATGAATATAACTGTTGTAAGAAAGTGATTTTTCAGGATATGTAATCCGTACAAAAATACCTTTTTGGTGTTCATAATAAATTTTGTTGCCTCCTTCTAAAACTTTTTCAAGTTAATTATATCAGAGTTTGCATTCAAGCGGAAATAGAGATATACTTTTTTTATGAATTTTTTAAAAAGGAGCGGATTTTTTTGGCTGTCCTTGTGACAGGTGGAGCGGGTTTCATTGGTTCGCATATCGTGGACAGGTTGATTGAAAGGGGCTATGACGTTGTTGTTGTAGATAACCTGATTTCTGGTAATGCCAGGAATATTAATCCTAAAGCCAAATTTTACAAACGTGACATCAGAGATGATTTAGAAGATATATTCAAGGAAAACAGAATTGAATTCTGTATTCATCAGGCGGCGCAGGTGAGCGTGTCAAAATCAATGGAAGATCCACTTTTGGATTGCAGTGTAAACATTCTGGGTACCGTGAACCTTCTTAATTATTGCAGAAAGTACAGTGTTAAAAAATTTGTCTATGCGTCATCAGCTGCGGTTTACGGTGAGCCAAAGTATCTTCCAGTAGATGAAAAGCATCCCGAAGATCCATTGTCTTTTTATGGTATATCAAAACTTTCAGCAGAGAAGTATATAGAAAGATTTGCAGAAAGCTGTGGTTTTGAATATGTTATTTTCAGATATTCAAATGTCTATGGACCAAGGCAGGACCCTTTTGGAGAAGGCGGAGTTGTGGCAATATTTTGCGAGAGAATGCAAAATGCTAAGGATGTGACTATTTTTGGCGATGGCAACCAGACACGGGATTTTATATATGTGGAAGATGTTGCCGAGGCAAACTGCCTTGTGCTTGAAAATTCTGTTTCAGGGATATTTAATTTGAGCACCAATACAAGGACGTCTGTAAATGATTTGTTTGAAATGATATCAAGCCTGACGGGGTATAAAAAAAATGCAATATATGCTCCAAAAAGAGAGGGTGATATTGATCATAGCTGTCTTGACAATAGTCTGTTAAAAAGTGCTTTTTCATTTTCACCCAAATACCAGCTAAAAGAAGGGCTGCAGATAACAATAGAATATTTTAAAGACAGGTCGGTTTAATAGGAGCTTTTTTCGGGTATCATTATATTGTTAAAAGAATAAAACTTACATTGAAAAAAGGGGTAGTTTGAAAATGATAAAAAGAGGATTTAGATATCAGACAGGTGAGATTGAAGAGGTTTCGAAACTTTTAAGAGAAGGTAATATTCCGGAGATTGATATTGATTTTGAAAGAGAAATTGAAGAGGTTATATCTGATTTGAACACTTACGGTTTTGTAATGGCAAATGAGAACAGTCGTGACTATGACGCTGTTGACAGAATTGAACACCCTGATTTTATGTTCAGGCTAAAACTGATTGATACAGTATCCGGCAAAACATGTTTTGTGGATTTTTATGAGGCACCAAAAGATAATGACGATGGTTATGATGAGATCTGGTGGGGATAATAATATATTGCAGGTAAATTTGATGTTGACATGTGCCAATTTTTGTATTACAATAATCTATATTTAGAAAAGAGGTGAAAAAAAGATGGATATGTTTGCAGATAATGTTGTAACACTGGTGGATGAGGAAGGAAGAGAAATTTCATTTGAGATGCTTGATAAGGTCAATTACAATGGGAATGACTATATAGTGCTTCTTCCTTTGGAAGAGATAGAAAAGGAAGACGAGGAAGCAGAAGTTGTAATTCTCAGGATTGAAGACAGAGACGGTGAAGAAGTCTATGTTGGCGTAGAAGATGAGGAAGAGCTTGAGAATGTATTTGAAATCTTCCAGTCCCGCTTTGATGATGAAGACTTCGATATGTACGATGAAGAGGACGAAGAGTAAGCAAGAGAAAAATAAAGCACAGCCGTTTTCCAAAGATGGTTGTGCTTTATTTTTTTGCTATGAGATATGGTATAATGAATACTGTAAAGTTAAGGTTATATTCATTATATAAAATTTTGAAGAGGGTGAAAAAGGATGAAAAGACTTATCAAAAAAGCAATTATTCCCGCAGCAGGGCTTGGCACAAGATTTTTACCTGCCACCAAAGCTCAGCCAAAAGAGATGCTGCCGATTGTTGATAAGCCAACAATTCAGTACATAGTTGAAGAAGCTCTGGAGTCAGGTATAGAGAGCATTTTAATAGTAACTGGTAGAGGGAAAAGAGCTATTGAAGATCACTTTGACAAGTCGTTTGAGCTCGAGGTTGCGCTTGAGAACAAAAAAGATTATGACAATTTACAAATGATAAGAAAGATTGCCGATTACAATGTTCATTATATCCGCCAGAAAGAGCCAAGAGGACTTGGCGATGCGGTTTACTGTGCAAGGCTTTTTATTGATAACGAACCATTTGCAGTTCTTTTGGGTGACGACATAATAATCTCTGAAAAACCCTGTTTAAAGCAGCTGATTGAGGTGTATGGGGAGTACAGAACCACAATTCTGGGTGTTCAAAAGGTTCCTTATGATGATGTTAGCAAGTATGGTATTGTTTCAGGGAAACAGATTGAAGACAGGGTTTACAAAGTGAAAGACCTTGTTGAAAAGCCCAAAAAAGAGGATGCGCCTTCTAACATTGCCGTTTTGGGAAGATACATAATTACGCCTGAAATTTTAAACATCTTGGAGCATACCAAAGAAGGAGTTGGCGGTGAGATTCAGCTCACTGATGCTTTGAGAGAACTGTCCAAAAAAGAAGCAATGTATGCATATGAGTTTGAAGGCAAAAGATATGATGTTGGGAATAAGCTTGGATTTTTGCAGGCAACGGTTGAAATTGCACTTTCAAGAGAGGACATTGGAAAAGATTTTTACAATTATCTTGCTACTCTGGTCAATGCCAAGAATTATAAAGAAAAGTTAAAGGAATTGGATCAAGTTTAGAAGCATTTTGGCCACTTTCAAAAAGTGGCTTTTTTGCTGTTGAAAATTAACTCATATTTTTATATAATATTGGCATAAGAATTTAATACCTGATATTAATATCAAATATTAAATCATGGTGATAAAAATATGGCAAAACTATCCAGAAAGGAAAGACACAGACTGCTTCTGCAGAGGATAAAGGAGAATCCATTTATAACAGATGAAGAACTTGCCGAGGAGTTTGGTTGTTCTGTTCAAACAATCAGGCTTGACAGGGCTATTCTGGACATCAAAGAGGTAAGAGAAAGAATAAAAGAAATGGCAAAAGAAAGCCTTGGGAAGCTTAAAACAATTTCTCCACGGGATGTTGTTGGTGAGATAATTGACATAGAGCTTGAAAACTATGCTATTGCTACATTTGAGCCACAGCTATGGATGACATTTTCTAATTCTCAAATGGTAAAGGGGCAGCATATCTATGCGTTTGCAGAGTCTGTGGCAATGTCTGTTATTGATGCAAAGGCAGCCTTGATAGGTGTTGCTAATATAAAATACAAAACGCCTGTATTTGCAAACGACAGGCTTGTTGCCAGGGCAGAACTTAAAAAGAAGAGGAACAACAAGTATATAGTGTGGGTGTTTATCAAAAGAAACAGCGAAGAGGTTTTCAGGGGTAAGTTTATACTTGTTGCAACCGATGATGAAAATAAGGAGAACACCGGACAGGAGTGCAGGACTTATGAAGATAGGAATTGATGCAATGGGCGGAGATAATGCGCCATCTTCGGTTATTGAAGGAGTTGCAATGTATCTTGACAAAAATAGTCAGGACAGTGTTGTTCTTTTTGGAAATAAAAATGTGATTGAAAAGGTGTGTGTAGAGAAAATAAAAGACCTTTCAAGGGTTGAGATAGTTGACTGCAGAGAAAAGATAGAGTTTGATGATGAACCTGTCAGGGCGATAAGACAGAAAAAAGATTCATCAATTGTTGTTGGTCTGAAATATTTAAAAGAAAAGCAAATAGACGCATTTGTTTCGGCTGGAAGTACAGGTGCGCTGATGGCAGGCGGGCTTTTGATAGTTGGAAGGATTCAGGGTATAGACAGGCCGGCACTTACAACAAAACTTCCATATAAAGATGGTCAGTACCTTTTGATTGATGTTGGTTCCAATACAGATTGCAGACCAATAAACATTTTACAGTTTGCCCAGATGGCAACTGTGTATGTCAGCAAAATTATTGGGAAGAACAACCCTGCAGTAGGACTTTTGAACATAGGCACAGAGGAAAACAAGGGTAATGAGCTTTCCAAACAGTCGTATGAGATTCTTAAAAATGCAAAGAACATAAACTTTGTGGGAAATGTAGAAGCACGAGTTTTGCCATTTTCACCACCAGATATAGTTGTTTGTGATGGATTTGTGGGCAATATTGTTTTGAAGCTCACAGAAGGCTTTGGACTTCTCTTTTTTGATTTGTTAAAAGATATTGCAAAATCAAGCTTTAAAGCCAAAATAGGAGCACTTTTGTTAAAACCATATTTTAAAAAACTCAAAGGCAGGTATGATTACAAGGAAGTAGGAGGAGCTCCTCTTTTGGGCATAGATGGCATTATAATTAAGTGCCATGGCTCATCTGATGGGCAGGCAATTTTCAATGGTATAAACCAGGCAAAAGCATTTTATGAAAATAATGTTTTGGAACTGCTTAAAGAAGAGATCACCGCAGAAAGTGAGGTCTGAAAATGGCTCAAAATGTTAGGATTATCTCAACCGGCAGATATGTCCCGGATAGAATCCTTACCAATTATGACCTGGAAAAGATGGTTGATACTTCGGATGAGTGGATAACCCAAAGGACGGGCATAAAAGAGCGAAGAATTGTTGATGGGCAGACTTCTACAACTGATCTGGCAGTGAGGGCTGCCCAGAATGCAATACAAAAAGCTTCCATCTCACCCGATGACATTGACCTTGTGATTGTTGCGACAGTAACACCTGAGATGTTCTTTCCTTCAACAGCCTGTCTTGTTCAAAAAGAACTGAAGCTCAAAAATGCATTTGCTTTCGATGTTTCGGCTGCATGTTCAGGTTTTATTTATTCTATGGCCATTGCCACCCAGTTTATCCAGAATGGATTTTGCAAAAATGCACTTGTAATAGGGGCAGAAGCACTCTCTAAAATAACTAACTGGTCTGACAGGTCAACATGCGTGCTGTTTGGTGATGGTGCTGGCGCTGTGATTCTTGGCAGAAGCGATGAGGAGGGTGTTTTGGGTTTTGAGCTTGGCTCGGACGGCGAAAACGGGTCTTTGCTTTACTGTCACGCTGTAGGACTTAGCGATACGAGCTTTTCTCAGGCAAAAGAAAGTCCAAACTTTAGAAAAATCTATATGGACGGCAATGAAGTCTATAAATTTGCTGTAAAGATTATGCCGTATGCGGTTGAGAAGGTGCTGGAAAAGGTTGGACTTTCTTCATCTGACATAGACGTATTTATTCCACATCAGGCGAATATAAGAATAATAGAGAGTGCAGCAAAGCGATTAAAAATACCTATGGAAAAGGTTTTTGTCAACCTTCACAAGTATGGTAATACATCTGCTGCTTCAATTCCTATCGCTCTTGACGAAGCAGTTGAAGAAGGAAGGATTAAAAAAGGGGATAAAGTAGTTCTGGTTGGATTTGGTGGAGGCTTGACATGGGCATCTACTGTTATTAAATGGATATAGGGAAGGAAGGTGTGAAAGGCTAATGGGAAAAGTTGCAGTTATGTTTCCCGGTCAGGGTGCGCAATTTGTTGGAATGGGACTTGACTTTTATCAAAACTTTGAAGAGTCCAAAAAGGTTTTTGATCTGGCAAATGAAGCGCTTGGCTTTGATTTGAAAGATATTATATTCAACGGTCCTGAAGAAGAGCTGAAACTTACAAAAATAACCCAGCCGGTAATTTTAACAACTTCAGTTGCGATATATGAAGCAATCAGGGACAGGATAAAGCCGGATGCTGCTTTTGGTCAGAGCTTAGGTGAGTACTCGGCATTGACTGTGGCAGAGGCTATTGAGTTTAAGACGGCGGTATGGCTTGTTTCAAAAAGAGGCGAGTATATGCAAAATGAAGTACCAGAAGGAATTGGTGCAATGGCTGCTGTGATTGGTCTTACAGTTGATGCCGTAGAAGAAGTTTGCAGAGAAGCGAGTACCAGAGGCACCGTTGAGATTTCAAATATAAATTCACCTGACCAGACTGTCATCTCCGGGCACAAAGATGCTGTCTATTTTGCAATGGAGATAGCAAAACAAAAGGGCGCAAAAAGATGTATAGAGCTGAATGTTTCAGCACCGTTTCACTGCAGTCTAATAAAAGGTGCTGGAGAAAAGTTGAGAAAACATCTTTTGGAGATTGATATAAAAGAACCTCAAATACCGGTTCTGTCAAATGTTACTGCCCAGTATGTAACAAAGGACAATATTGTGGATCTTCTGGAAAAGCAGGTGTATACCACAGTCAATTTCCTTGGATGTGTAAACAAGTTATTGGAAGACGGGTTTGATACATTTATTGAAATAGGACCGGGAAATGTTTTGAGCGGACTTGTCAGGAAGATAAAGAGGGATTTGAAGATAGTAAATATAAATAAAGTAGAGGATATAAAAAATTTGTAAAAAAAACAATTAACTTTAAAACAGGAGGAAATTATTGTCATGCAGCTTTTAAAAGGTAAAGTAGCCCTGATAACAGGTGCATCAAGAGGAATTGGAAGGGCGATAGCTTTAAAGTTTGCGCAGAATGGGGCAGATGTGGTTATAAACTATTCCTCGAGTGAGTCTCAGGCACAGAGCCTGAAAGAAGAGATAGAAAAGCTGGGAGTAAAAGCACTTGCAATTAAGTGCGATGTTTCCAGTTCAGAAGAAGTAAATGCTATGTTTTCACAAATAGAAAGTGAATTTGGAAAGCTTGACATACTCGTAAACAATGCCGGGATTACTAAGGATGGCTTGATTCTTAGAATGGATGAAGAGCAGTTTGACCGGGTGATTGCCATTAACTTGAAAGGTGCTTTTCTATGTGCAAAAGCAGCAGCAAAGCTTATGGTAAAGCAAAGAGAGGGTAACATCATAAATATCTCGTCGGTTGTAGGGATTACAGGAAATGCAGGACAGGCAAATTATGCTGCTTCAAAAGCTGGCATTATAGGGCTTACAAAATCGCTTGCAAAAGAGCTTGCCTCTCGCAATATTAGAGTAAATGCAATTGCGCCTGGTTTTATAAAAACTGACATGACAGATGTTTTAAGTGAAAAGGTGAAAGAGGCAATGCTTTCTTCCATCCCACTTGGTCGATTTGGCGAAGCTGATGAAGTTGCCGGTGTTGCACTGTTTCTGGCATCAAGTTTATCATCGTATGTAACCGGGCAGGTTATTGTTGTTGACGGTGGGATGATTATGTAATAATATTCTTTATGGTGGTCATTTTCAAAGATCTAAAAATTTTAAAATTCTAAATTTTTGGAGGTGTTTTTTGTGAGTGGCGAAATTTTTGAAAAGGTAAAAAAGATTATAGCAGACAAGCTTGACATTGAAGAGGACAAAATTACACCTGAGTCATCATTTTTGGATGACCTCGGAGCAGACTCACTTGACATTGTTGAACTTATTATGGAACTTGAAGAGGAGTTCAACATTGAAATTCCAGATGAAGACGCAGAGAAAATCAGAACAGTTGCTGATGCAGTAAAATACATTGAAGAGCATCAATAAAAAGGTACTTGCCCCTGCTTTTGATAAAGAAAAAAGCAGGGGTAAAGTATTCAAACTTTGAGATTTAGGAGGCGTGAGGTGCATTGAAAAGAAGAGTTGTAATAACCGGGCTTGGTGTTATATCCTCACTTGGGTTTGATATAGATACATTCTGGGGCGCAATAAAGTCTGGAAAAAATGGTATCAAGGTTGTAGAAAAATTTGACATTTCAAACTATCCAACAAAGGTTGCAGCAGAGATTGTTGACTTTGACCCGACAAATTACATAGACAAAAAAGAAGCAAGAAGAATGGACAGATTTACTCACTTTGCACTGGCAGCGGCAAAGCTTGCCATAGAGGATAGCAACTTGGACCTGCAGAATGTCGATAAGACAAAGGTTGGTGTTGTCATTGGAAGTGGTATTGGCGGGATTGAAACACTGGAAGAACAGGCAAACATTCTGAGGGAAAAAGGTCCATCAAGGGTAAGCCCGTTTTTTGTTCCGATGATGATAGCAAACATTGCAGCAGGACATATTGCCATAACATATGGTTTTAAAGGAGTTAACGAGACAATAGTAACAGCATGTGCGTCATCTGCCCATGCCATTGGTGAGGCTTTTAAGATGATTCAACGAGAAGATGCTGATGTTATAATTACAGGCGGGGCAGAGGCAGCAATCACTCCGCTTTCGTTTGCAGGATTCTGTGCTATGAAAGCAATGTCGACAAACCCTGATCCGCAAACAGCATGCAGACCTTTTGACAAAGACAGAGATGGATTTGTAATGGGCGAAGGTTCAGCAATACTGATTTTGGAAGAGCTTGAGCATGCAAAAAAGCGCGGTGCGAAGATATATGCCGAGGTTGCTGGCTATGGAGCATCAGATGATGCATATCATATAACAGCACCTGACCCGGAGGGCGAAGGCCCCATGCTTGCTATGCAAAAAGCCATAAAGGACGCAGGAATTGAACCTCAGGAGATTGATTATATAAACGCACATGGAACATCCACACCTTTAAATGACAAGTTTGAAACACTTGCTATAAAAAAGGTTTTTGGAGATCATGCATACAGGCTTTCAATTAGCTCCACAAAATCAATGACAGGGCACTGGCTTGGTGCAGCAGGAGCTGTTGAGACTTTGATTACGGCTCTGGCTGTGTATGACAGGTTTGTTCCACCGACCATAAACTATGCTACAAAAGATGAGGAATGTGATCTGGACTATACAGTAAATCAGGGGAAAGAGAAAAATATAAAGTATGCAATGACAAATTCATTTGGTTTTGGTGGACACAATGCAGTGATTGTTTTGAAAAGATATGAAGAATAATTTTAAATGCCCCAATTGGATATGCTTGTGATTGGGGCATTTATGTTTTTGGATGTTTTTTATTGAAAAAAGTGCAATGAGGTGCAAGGTGATGACAGAGATAGAGAAAAAGATGGGCTATAAATTTAAAAATCAGGAAATTTTAAAGCTTACACTGACTCATAAATCAGCAACTCATAGCAGTGAAAATTCTTACGAAAGGCTTGAATTTTTAGGAGATGCTGTGTTAGAGCTTGTGGTGAGCAAATATCTTTTTGAGCATTTTCCGCATCTTTCCGAAGGCGAGCTTACAAATCTGCGTGCGGCAATTGTATGCAGCGAGACGCTTTCAAAGGTTGCCGAAAAACTAAATCTTAAAAAGTATATTATCTTTGGAAGGCATGAGAAAGAGGAAGGCTTTGAAAACAACAGATCAATTTGGTCAGATGTGCTTGAAGCTATATTTGGCGGTATTTTTTTGGAATCAGGCTTTGAGACAATTGAGAAGATAGTTATAAAACTTTTGGAGCCGTTTATAAAAAAAGCTGCTGAGGGGAAACTCTTTTATGATTACAAAACAAAGCTTCAGGAGATAATCCAGAAGGGGAAAAATGAGAAAATTAGATATATAGATTATGAAAACCACGAAAGTAACCTGCTGAAATTCAAATCAGAACTCTACATTGGTCAGGACAAAATATCAGAAGGGTTTGGCAGCAGTAAAAAGGAGGCGCAGCAGGATGCAGCATTCAAGGCACTGAAAAAAATGGGAGTGATAGAGGATTGAAGTACAGAATTCTTCCTATTTTTATTCCTCAGTACGGCTGCCCTTTTAAGTGTATCTTTTGCAACCAGAAGATAATTTCAGGTGAGAAAGAAGAAGTGACCCTTGAAAGGATAAAACGCCAGATAGAAGAAGGGCTTAAGAAAAATGAAGGTGAAGATGTAGAACTTGCATTTTATGGAGGAAACTTTACAGCAATTGGTTTTAATATGCAAAAAAGACTTCTTGAACTTGCCAGAAGATTTGAAAGGGTAAAAAGTATCAGAATTTCCACAAGACCGGATTTTATAAATGAAGAAATTCTAAGGTTTTTGAAAGATTACAGAGTAAAGACTATAGAGCTTGGCATTCAGAGTATGTTTGATGATGTTCTTAAAGCTTCAAAAAGAGGACACACTGCTGAGGATTCAGCAAAAGCATCAAAGCTTATAAAGTGGTTTGGTTTTACACTGGGTGTTCAGCTTATGGTTGGGCTTCCGAACTCAACAGAAGAAAAGGATATAAAGAGTGCCGAGATTGTGTGCAGCTTTGAACCTGATATTGCAAGAATCTACCCTACACTTGTTATAGAGGACACATACCTTGCAGAGATGTACAGAAGAGGCGAGTATCAGCCTTTATCTTTGGAAGATGCTATTTTAATTAGCAGTTATATGAAAGAAATCTTTATGGCAAATGGTGTGAAAGTGATAAGAACCGGTCTTCAGCCCACAGAAGAGATAAATTATAACGCCAGGGTAATTGCAGGACCATTTCACCCCTCTTTGGGTGAGCTTGTCGACTCTGAAATAATATTTAGAAGGATAACAGCTTTATTTATGAGCAGAAGCTTAAAAAAGCTCAGTATTTTTGTACATCCAAAAAACTTCTCAAAGCTCATTGGCAATAAGAAGAGAAATATTGAACGCCTGAGAAAAGAGTATGGTTTTCAGGACATAGAAATTTTTACTGACCATGAGGACGAAAATACAATAAGGATTTTGACCGGTGATAGGGAGATGGTTGTTGATATAAGAGGGCTATAAGTTTTTTAACATAGATTTAACATTCATTTTAAGTTGATTTAACATTGGCATTGTAAAATTGGATATATAGGAATAGCTTCAAAGGGTAAAAATATATTAAAGTAAAACTTCAAATTTTAATAAGGAGTGAAAAAATGACCAGAAAGATTGGCATTCTGCTTTTAGTAATGATCATGTTGAGTGTAATATTGTTTGGCTGCAAAAGCAATGTGCAATCTCCCTTTTCTAAAAAGTCTATTGTTGTTGCCGGTTCTACTTCTGTTCAGCCTCTGGCAGACGATCTGGCAAAGGCATATATGCAAAAACACCCTGATGTGAAGATTGAGGTTCAGGGTGGTGGGTCTGCGGTCGGCATAAAATCTGCAAGAGAAGGTATTGCGGACATTGGAACATCTTCGAGAGATCTGAAACCTGAGGAGAAAGGACTGAACGAGTTTAAAATTGCAATTGACGGAATAGCGGTTGTTGTAAATCCTCAAAATCCGATCAAAAACCTTACCCTGCAGCAGATAAGAGATATCTATTCAGGCAAAATTAAAAACTGGAAGGATGTTGGCGGAAAAAACGCTCAAATTGTTGTTGTAACACGTGAAGAAGGGTCGGGTACACGGGGCGCATTTGAGGAGCTTGTCATGGAAGGGCAAAGCATAACAGATTCTGCAGTTGTGCAGTCATCAAATGGTGCTGTAAAGCAATCAGTTTCTCAGGACCCAAATGCAATTGGCTATATATCTCTTGGGATAGTTGACTCAACTGTTAAGGCTGTGAGCATTGAAGGTGTTGACGCTACCGAGGAGAATGTTAAAAACGGAAAGTATAAAATACAAAGACCGTTTTTATTCCTTACAAAAGACAAGCCAGCAGGACTTGTAAAAGACTTTATTGACTTTGCACTCAGCGGTGAAGGGCAGGCTATTGTAGAAAAGCACCACTATATAAAAGTGAAGTAAGATTTTGAAATAATTTCGACTTGGGAGAAGGATAGTATGCCGAAGAAAAGCAGAGCAATTGAGTTAATTTTGTTTTTAGCCGCTGCCGTTTCTGTTATCTCTGTACTTTTGATAACAGTGTTTATATTCAAAGAGGGGTTTTCGATAATCAAAGAATATGGATTTTTTAATTTTATCCTTGGTACAAAATGGGCACCGCTCAGTGGCAGGTTTGGTATACTCCCAATGATAATTGGATCTATATATGTAACTCTGGGTGCAATTGTAATAGGTGTTCCGATTGGTATTGCAACCGCCATATTTTTGGGTGAGCTTGTAAGTGAAAAGATTACAAGGCTAATCCGACCGTTTGTTGAGCTTCTTGCAGGCATTCCCTCTGTTGTGTATGGATTTTACGGGCTTGTTGTAATTGTGCCGCTTATAAGAAAAATGTTTGGTGGGTCAGGCTTTTCGGTTCTGGCTTCATCAATTATCCTGGGTATTATGATTCTTCCAACTATCATTAACATATCCGAAGTTTCGATAAGGTCTGTCCCAAAGGAGTATAAGGAAGGGTCTCTGGCGCTTGGTGCAAACCACTGGCAGACAATAAAAGGAGTTATTTTGCCCGCTGCAAAGTCGGGTATAATAGCATCGATTATATTGGGTATGGGAAGGGCAATTGGCGAGACAATGGCAGTGATTATGGTTGCAGGTAACAGTCCTAAGATTCCAGGGAGCATATTTGATCAGGTGAGAACACTTACAGGCAATATTGCAATTGAGATGGGTTATGCATCCGGCAAACATGCTCAGGCACTGTTTGCAACCGGTATAGTGCTTTTTGTAATTATCATGATTTTAAATACGCTTGCCAATGCAATTGCTAAAAAAGTTGGTGAAGGAAGATGATAAAGAAAAATAGGATAGTAGAAAGTTTTGTCTTTGCTATTATAGGAACATTTACATTAATAACAGTAGCCATTCTTTTTGCGATATTGTTTCACATTATAGTAAACGGAATACAGGGTATTAAATGGTCGTTTATTACCCAGTTCCCCGAGGATATGGGAAAAAGTGGAGGAATTTTCCCTGTTATAGTAGGTACAATTTACATTACAATCCTTGCAGTAGCTATTGCTGCACCGGTTGGTGTGCTGGCAGCAATTTATCTTACAGAGTATGCTAAAAAAGGAAAAATTCTTTTTCTCATTCGATTTGGCACAGAAACCCTGGCTGGCATTCCGTCAATTATCTATGGACTTTTCGGTTTTGCTTTTTTTGTCATTGCCCTTGGGTTCAGGTGGTCAATCTTATCCGGCGCACTGACTTTATCCATAATGATTTTGCCCACCATTATAAGAACATCTGAGGAAGCGATAAAGACAGTCCCTATGTCCTTCAGAGAAGGCAGCCTTGCCCTTGGTGCCACAAAATGGCAGACAGTTGCAAAAGTGGTTGTACCACCTGCAATGCCAGGTATTTTGACAGGTGTAATTCTGGGTGTTGGAAGGGCGATCGGTGAGACAGCTGCAGTGCTTTTGACTGCAGGAAGTTCTTTGAATCTCCCGACCAGCATATTTAGTCCTGCAAGGACAATGGCCATACACCTGTATATTCTCTCTTCCGAGGGTATTTCAAAAGTTAACTCCTATGCTACAGCAACCCTTTTAATTGTTCTTGTACTTATTATAAACACCTGTGCCAATGCGATAATTAGAAGATACAGCAAAATTTTGGGGCACTGATATTTAAAAAATTTTCTACTTTTCAAGAAGGAATTTTATAAATAATGTAGAATTATATAACTAAGTAATTAAGCAAATTATCACAACAACGTATTCAGGAGGTATATGAAAGGATGGAAGTTCTAAAAGTTGCTGCTACATCAAAACCACAGAAGGTGGCAGGTGCCCTGACAGCTGTGATAAAAGAAAAGAGATGTGCCGAGCTTCAGGCGGTTGGGGCAGGTGCTGTAAATCAGGCTGTTAAGGCTATTGCAATTGCAAGGGGTAAAGTTGCACCAAATGGTATTGATTTGATTGTAATCCCTGCATTTTCGGAGATTGACATCGATGGGGAAGAGAGAACTGCAATCAAGTTCATAGTACAGGCAAGGTGATAATATCAAGGGTATTTAATTTAAGGGCAGGTAGAAAAAACTACCTGCTTTTTTATTGTGTCATAAGAATGTAGCAAATTCGCTGTATTTTTGCTAAAATAATTATTGTTTTTTTAAATACTATGGGGGAAGATCTGAACCATGTACATAAAATGGCTTGAAATATATGGTTTTAAATCTTTTTGTGAAAAGACAAGGATAGAGTTTGAAAAAGGAATTACTGCAATAGTTGGACCAAACGGCTGTGGCAAGAGCAATATCACAGATGCAATTAGATGGGCTTTGGGCGAGCAGAGCCTTAAAGTTTTGCGCGCCGGAAAGATTGAAGATTTGATTTTTGCCGGCACAGAAAAAAGAAGATCGCAGGGGTTTGCAGAAGTTTCTGTGTGCTTTGATAACTCGGATGGTTTGCTGCCTATTGATTTTGAAGAGGTTGTAATTACAAGAAGACTTTTCAGAAGCGGTGAAAGTGAGTTTTTTATAAACAAAACTGCATGCAGGTTAAAGGACATCTATGAGCTTTTTCTTGATTCAGGTCTTGGCAGGGATGGATATTCAGTTATCTCGCAGGGCAGGGTTGATGAGATAATAAATGCAAGACCATTTGAAAGATATAAGATATTTGAAGAGGCATGTGGCATTACAAAGTACAAATACAGAAAAGAAGAAGCAGAAAGAAAGCTGAAAAACACGCATGAGAACATACTTAGGCTTCAGGATGTTATTTTTGAGCTGAAATCTCAGCTTGAAGAGATATCCCCGGAGGTTGAAAAAGCAAAAGAATATATAAACCTGAACAAAAAACTATTGGATTTAAAAAGAGAAAAATATCTTTACAACTATAAGCTGGCAAATGAAAACTATACTTCTGTAAAAAAAGAGCTTGAAAAGCTGCAAACAGAACTAAAAAAACTCGAAAATGATAAACATGAAGTTGAAGGGAAATTAAACGAGTATAAATCCCGGCTTGACTTGTTGTCCGAGCGGCTTGAAAGTGCTAAGGGGATTTTTGGCAGTCTTAAAAGTGAACTTGCCGAAGATGTCTCAAAGCTGAAATTTTTAAAAAAACAGCTTGAAAGTAAGTATCAGATTGTTGAAAGTATCCTGGGTGAGCTTGCAGAGATTGATGAAGAAAGCAAGAGCACAGAAGAGATTTTGCTGGATTTAAAAGAAAGACTTTCGCAAAAGGATACAGTTTACAGTGGGGTTACAAAAAAGCAGGAAGAGATTTTACGGGAATTGGAAGATGTAGAGAATAGCATTTTTAAAATTGAGAATGAGATTCAAAGCAAAGAAGCAGAGCTAATTGAGAAAATATCTCAAATTGAAAAAAACACCCAGAAGCTAAATGGTATTTTACATCTCGAAGGTGCATTGCTTGAAAGAAAAAATAGAATAGATGACGAAGAGAAGGAAATAATAGCAGAGCAAAATACTTTGGATAAATCAGATGCAGAAAAAAAAGCTCAGAAAGCCAAAGTAGAAGCTGAAAAAGAAAAGCTCTCAAGAGAGCTCGATAGGATTAAAGCAAGTATAGAGAAAAAAGAAAAAGAGCTTTTGGATCTAAAAGACAGGCAGAGTATTATTTTGCGGGAGATTATCAACAAACAGGAAAAACTGAATGTCTTAAAAGCAATGGAGGAGAATTTGGAAGGGTACAGTAAAACCATAAAAGAGGTATTCAGAAGGGTAAAAAACCTGCCTGTTAACCTGTATGGAACTGTTGGAAGCCTGATAAATGTGAAAAGGCAATATGTAAGGGCAGTTGAAGCAGCCCTCGGCAGTGCAATTCAGCATCTTGTTGTTAAGAATGAAGATGATGCAAAAACCATAATTAAGATTGCAAAGGACGAAAAGCTTGGCAAAGTTACAATTGTTCCGGTCGAGACGGTAGCAATTTTGTCTTCAAAAGAAGAGATAAAAGCAGAAGGTTTTCTTGGATTTGCAGATGAGTTTATAGAGACAAAAGAGGAGTTTAGAAAGGTTATAGAACTGTTGTCAGGACGAACTCTTGTCTTTGATACTATTGACAGTGCTATTGAGTATCAAAGATTGGCTTTGTACAGAGCAAGATGTGTAACTCTTTCTGGTGAGCTTATAAACCCCGGTGGGATTTTTGTCGGCGGTGAGAGAAAGACAGATTTTTCTTTGCTTGAAAGAAAAGCTGAGATAAATGAGCTGGAATCGGAGGTTTTAAATTTAGCTCATGAGCTTGACAGGTTTGAAAAAGAGATTTCGGAAAAAAGTCAGGCTCAGCAAATATTAATTCAAGAAAAAGAAAAGAAGGAAAGTATAATAAAAGAGATAATTTCCAAAATTGACAGTATTAACAAAGACATTGACATGTGTGAATACAAAAAGCAGCAGCTCAATCAAAAGAAGATTTCCCTTGAAAATGAAAGAAGGGTTATAAATGATCAAATAGAAAGCTTACACACTGATGTAGAGCATACCAGAATAAATTTGCAGAAATTAGAAGATTCAAAATCAGAATTGGAGAAGGTTATATCAGAATTAAAATCAAATATAAAATTGCTGAAAGAGAAGCACAATATGCTTGATGGTGAGTACAGAAAGGTTTTAGAGGAAAAAAATCAGATAGAAGCCGAAATTTCTATCTTAAGACACAAAATTGAAACTGCTCAGCAGACCTTAAAAAATTTGAGTGATCAAAAAGCAAAAAAAGATCAGCAAAAGATAAAATGTGAAGAGGAGATAAAGGACTTACAAAGGCAAATTGATGAGGTTTCTTCTGAAATAGAAGAAAAAAAACAGCTAATAGATAGGCAAAAAGATGAGATTGAAAGATTGGAAAAAGAGTTTTTGGAAGTATCTGATATTCATACACAGAATGCTCAAGTGCTCAGCAAAATTTCAGAAGATATTCAAACAGGGCAGCAAAGTCTAAGTAACCTTTTGATTGAGAAAAATAATCTGGAAAATCAAATTGAGACTGTGTCCGAAAAGTATTTTAATCTTTTCAGTGAAAAGATATACTTACCGGATGAAAAAATTGTATGGTCAGAGGAAAAAGAAGAGGAGATTGAGAGTCTTTCTTTGGCAATTGGTCAGCTTGGAGATGTCAATCTCTATTCAATAGAGCAGGAAAAGAGACTGAATGAGAGAGTAGAGTTTTTGCAAAGGCAGATTGAAGATCTGGAAAAGACCAGCAGGGAGCTTAAAAATCTCATTGATGATCTTGACAGAAATATGAAAAACATATTTTTAGAAAATTTTGAAAAAATAAAGATTATATTTTCACAGACTTTCAAAGAACTGTTCAATGGTGGTAGCTGTGATTTAAAGCTTATTCAAAGCAGCGAAGAGTATGGGATAGATATTGATGTAAAACCGCCCGGCAAGAAACTTCAGAATATCAGCCTTCTTTCGGGTGGTGAAAAAGCTTTAACTGCAATAGCGCTCCTGTTTGCATTTTTAATCTTTAAAGGTTCTCTTTTATGCATTTTGGATGAGATTGACTCAAGTTTGGATGAAGCAAATGTTCAGAGATTTGCACAGTTTATTAAGAATCTGAATAATCAAAGCCAGATTATAATTGTTACTCACAGGAAACCCACCATGGAGATTGCGGATATTCTCTATGGTGTTACAATGGAAGAGCAGGGTGTGTCAAAGGTGCTTTCACTGAAATTAGAAAATGTTTAGAAAGGATGAGGATGATGGGCTTTTTTGATAGATTGAAAGAAGGGCTTTCAAAGACAAAGAAGAACTTTACTGAAAAGGTTGAAAGTCTTTTAAAAAGCTTCAAACAGGTGGATGACGAGTTATTTGATGAGCTTGAAGAGATTTTGGTGCTGTCTGATGTGGGTGTGAAGACATCTCAAAAAATCATAGAAAACCTGAAGGAAAGGGTAAAAAGAGAAAAAATTTCAGATAGTCAGGCTGTTAAAGAACTTTTGAAGGATGAGATGTTCAGCATTATAAATCTGCCAAACAGGCTCAAAGAAAAGTATCCGCTGATAATTCTCATGGTGGGAGTAAATGGAGTGGGGAAAACAACCTCAATTGGCAAGATAGCAAATTTGCTGAAGTCAAATGACAGAAAAGTAATAATTGCTGCTGCGGACACATTCAGGGCGGCTGCAATTGACCAGCTTGAGATCTGGGCAAGAAAAGTGGGCTGTGATATTATAAAGCATACCGAGGGTGCTGACCCTGCAGCAGTTGTATTTGATGGCATTCAGGCAATGAGAGCAAGGAAAGCGGATGTTTTGATAGTTGACACGGCAGGGCGGCTTCATACAAAGAAAAACTTAATTGAGGAGCTTAAAAAGATTGACCGTGTGATAAATCAGCAGATGCCAGAGGCTGAAAAGGAAACGCTACTTGTGATTGATGCCACAACCGGTCAAAATGGTCTTGTTCAAGCAAAGGAATTTAACCAGGCAGTTAATATTTCAGGGATTGTACTAACTAAACTTGATGGTACAGCAAAAGGTGGGATAGTGGTTTCTATTTGCGATGAACTAAAGATTCCTGTGAAGTTTATTGGAGTTGGTGAAAAGATAGATGACCTTCAGATGTTTGAACCAAAGGAGTTTATTGATGCGCTTTTTGAATAAAAGAAAGAAGCTGTCACAAATGCATTAAAGTGGCAGCCGCTTTCTTTGTCTAATTCCTTTGATTTAACTACTTTCAAACAGGTAATCTTCAATCTTCTCTAAATTTTTAATCCAGATTTCCTTTCCCCAAAAATCTATAAGTCCCTCTTCTCTCATTTTTATCAGCTCTCTTGACAAAGAAGGTCTTTGCACGTTAAACTTTTCTGCAAGTTCATACTTTGAAAGTGGAAGCTTTATCTTAAAGCTTTTTTGCTTTTTGTACTCTTCAAGCAAAAAATTGCATATCTTTTGACGCAGGGTTATAAATGTTGATTCTTTTAGCTTTGAGTTAAGAAGCAGAATTCTATCTGACAGTATGTTCAGGAAATTATACAAAAACCTTTCACTTTTTTTGCTTAAGTTGATAATCGATTCTTTTGACAGAAATAAAATAACAGTTCTGCACTTTGCAATGACCATTGCCGGAAAGGTATTTGAAGAGGAAAATATTACAGCTTCACCAAATGTGTCTCCAGGATACAGAGTTGTTATTGTATATTCCTTGCCGGAAGATAAAACTTTTTTGATGTCCACCAATCCTTCAAGTATTATTCCTATTGACGTGCACTCATCTCCTTCAAATACGATTATCTCATCTTTTTCAAAACTCTTTTGAACTACATTGCAATCGCTCAAAAGCCTCTCAATACTACTTTTTTCAATTCCCCTGAATAATTTTGTTTCGGATAGCTTTGAATAGTTCATAAAAATTTCTCACCTCAAAATTCAAAATTGTAACACATGTTACCGCAAATATATTCTAAACCATATAAAATATAATTGCAACTAAACAGAGAGGGATGATTGGGTATGGTAAGAAAGATAATCAAGATTGATGAAGAAAAGTGCAATGGTTGCGGGCTGTGTGTAAACGCCTGCCATGAGGGTGCAATTGAGCTTGTAAATGGCAAGGCAAGACTTGTGAGTGAAGAGTACTGTGACGGACTTGGAAACTGTCTTCCAGTCTGTCCAACAGGGGCAATCGAGATAATTGAGGCAGATGTAAAACCTTTTAATGAAAAGGCTGTAGAAGAGAGAATTCAACAAACTAAACACAAGAAAGAAATTTCATGTATGTGTCCGGGTTCTCAGGAGAGGATAATTGAGAAAAAAGAAACTGCTGCATCTTCTCAAGTTGTAAAACCTTCGGTGCAGGATGTGCAAGACTTATCTGAGCTTATTAACTGGCCAGTGCAGCTTGCTCTTGTTAATCCATATGCTAAGTTTTTCGAAGGTAGCCATCTTCTCATTGCAGCTGATTGTGTTGCATATGCATATGCTTCTTTTCACAAAGATTTTATGAAAGGGAAAATCACAATCATAGGGTGTCCAAAGCTTGATGATATTGATTACTACTATGAAAAGATTTTGGAGATAATTCTGAACCATGATATTAAGAGCATAACAGTTGTCAAAATGGAAGTGCCATGCTGCACCGGTATTGCAAATATAGTTAAAAAGGCTATGATTCAGGCACAAAAGATTGTGCCTTATTCAGAGGTTACAATTACCACCGATGGTGGTATAAAAGATTAAATTTTGGGTAAAAAGATTATTAAAAAATTTCTGGAGGTGTGTTTTTAAATGATTCAAACAGAGATGTTTTGTTTTCAGTGTGAACAGACAGCAGGTGGGAAGGGCTGCACAAAGATTGGTGTTTGTGGGAAAGACAGCAGAGTTGCCAACCTGCAGGATTTACAAAAATTTTTGCAGAAAGCCTCGTCCTTTCAGGGCGGGGATGAATGCAATTATTGAAAATGAGAACCGAATATGATATAATTGAATCAAATTTTTGAGAATGGCAGGATAAATTATAGAAACAATACAAGAACTGTCCAAAGCATATAAGTTTGACATTTTAGCGCTTGAGATAATGCCTGACCATATCCATTTATTTATCTCAGCACTTCCAAGGTATTCACCAAGCCAACTTGTCAATGTTATAATAAGGTACTACTGGGCGCAGAATAGGTCAAAAATTTCCTCAGTATAAGCAGAAAGGTTCAGTCTGGACAAGGGCATATTTTGTTGCAACAGCAGGCAATGTGTCTTCTGAGACAATAAAAAAATATATAGAAGCACAATGGAAGAAGGTAAAAGAAGATGGATAAGACATATATTCTGCCAGTTCCAAATGAATATCAGAATTTAGCAAAAGAGCTTTCAATGCAGTCAGGGAAAATCTACTCCAAAGCTGTAAGTTTTCTTAAGAAGATGAACAGGAAAGGACTAAGGATAAAGCAAAAGACGTTCTATAAGTACATGGAGTGGTGGATACACCAGAAGAGTTTTATATTGCACAGTCAGAGCAAGCAGGCGGCATACCAGCAGGCATGGACAAACTACACTGCTACATTGCGAAAAATCAAAAAGGCAAAAAAGAAAAATAAAAATGCTTCAAAGATTAGACTACCGTACAGGAACAAGAAATACAACAAGGTGTGTTTTAAAAACTCAGCAATTAATCTGGAAGGGGACAATTTAATTCTGGTAAACATGAAAGGTGCAGAGAGGATAGTTATAGATGGTGTAAGACTTGGTATAAAACCCAAGTATGCAGAGCTACTTTATCATGCAGATAAAGGCAAATACTATGTTCATGTAGTTGTTGAAATTGCAGGAAGGAAAAAGGATAGAGGACAAAAAGGTAATGTGCTGGCAATAGACCCTGGAGTAATACACCCGATGGTATGTTTTGATGGTAAGAAGGTAGCCTTGTACAATGGAGGGGTTTTAAACTCCATTTTGCGATACAGGAACAAGAAACTTGCAGAGTTGCAGAGTAAGTTATCAAGATGTAAGAAAGGTTCAAAGAGGTGGGTAAAACTCCAAAGAGCAAAGAAAAAACTATTGGGAAGACTTTCAAACCAAATAAGAGATGTGTTGGGAAAATATACATCTCATCTTATTGGGTACTGTGTAAAAAATGGTATCACAACAATAGTTATGGGTGAGGTAAAAGGCATAAGGGATAGCAAGAAAAATAGCAATAAAGTGGCAAGTCAGAAAGTACACCAATGGTTGTTCAGAAAAATAAGCATGATGATAGAACAGAAAGCTGAATTTGCAGGTATAGAGGTTGTATATGTGAAAGAGAACATGACATCGCAAACCTGTCCTGTGTGTGGTAGTAAGAACAAGCCATTGGATAGAAACTATGAATGCAAGAGTTGTGGGTTTAGGTATCACAGGGATGGAGTAGGAGCGATAAACATCTACAGAAAGTATACAGGGATAAAATCTCTGGTAGTAGGGCTGTTGGCCTGCCCCGTGGGTGTGAGATACACCTCACACCTGCGTTGCCCGGTAGAATGAAACACCCATCCATGGGATAAAAACTGTTCTACTGGGAAGGTAGCCTAAACTGAGCTACCAAGAGAATCCTCGCCTCTGTGAGGCGGGGAGTAGGTCAATTAGGACCGTCACTTCCAGCCTTTGTATCACCAAACATTCTGCAGGTTTTAGTTGAAAAGTTCAACATAAAGCCAATATCTAATCCTGAAAATGATCTGAATGAAATTTTAAACAAAAAATAATATTCAGTATGCTTTCTAAGTGCTGTCCACACTTGTTGTAAGCAGCACTTTTTTGTTTATTTGACTATGAAAAAATAAACTTTCAAACTTGCAAAATTTAAAGCTTGATTTTCAAAAATAGCTTTAGTATCAACCTGTTAAAGCTTTACACAAAAAATTTTTTGAATAATCTTGACATTCAAATTTCATTTTGCTATACTAATAACCAGATAAACGTACAGTAACAGACGAATGGTTATGACAAAAGGGCAGATAGAGGCAAAAATCAGTGAAGTTGTCAGCAAGTTTGAGATGGAGTATGTGGGCAGAGGTCCTAAACAGATAAAGACAATAATTACAGAAGATATAATAGTTATAAGGCTTGTTGGTTTTTTAAGTCCTACTGAAAAGAAGCTTGCCCAGACGAAAGAGGGAGTTGAGCTTATCAAGAAGGTAAGATCAACTTTATTTGAAAGTGCAAAAGATGAGTTGGGAAAACTTATAAAAGAAGTTATAGATGTGGATATTGCGGGAATATACTCTGATGTGAATACTACAAACGGAGAAAAGGTAATAGTTGTAACTTTGAATGAAAACTTGGAAAAGCGCTTGAAATAGAGGCTGGCAGACCGAGCAAAGGGCTATTGAAATAGCCAGTTGCAAGGTAGGCCAATATTTGCAGAGCAAACCGGCTTTGCAAATATTGGCCTTTTTTGTTGCTCCGGTGAGGTTATAAATGTTAAATAAGGAGGTATATGATTTGTTTGCAGAAATTTATGAAGTAAACCTCCACAAAACAAAGGATTTGCTATCTAAGCTTTTGACAAGAAAGAGGTTTTTTATACTTATAGAAAAGTTTTTTAAAGAATACTGTGAAACTAATCCTTTTTTAGCAAGCTTTTTTTACAAGTATTTCTGGGATGGAAGTTATGTTGATGTATGGGCTTTGCCAATTGTTCTTCTGGATGTATTTCGTCTCAACACAAAAACCCTTACCTTCTATACAAACAAAGACAAAAACTTTCTCAAAGATTTGAAGATTGTTCTCCAGTGTCTTGAAGGTTATATTGTGGAGTTTTTTAAAGATAATGCTGAAGACATCAGGCAGGCAAAAGAAAACATTGACGATTACAGATATATCCTGAAACTTGTTATTGAGAAAATAGAGTTTATCGAGAATAACTAAAATTTTAAATAGGAGGTATTTTTTAAATGAATAGGTTATTAAACTTAAAGGTAAAAGATGAAGTTTTTGATATTTTAAATAATTGCAAGAGGATAACCATGCCTGAAAAGAGATTTGATTTTGTTGACCTGTCACTTGGTGGAAAAGACAATATGACTTTTGAGGTCAAATACGAGGTTGAAGGCAAGGGTGAAGTAGTTGAGGCAGTTGTTACAAGGTGCAAAAATGGTATTGTTGTTAATTATCCGGACGTATACATGAGACGAAGAGACCCTGATAGTTTAATTATTGGTGATGAAGGCGAGACTGATAAGCCAAGGTATAAGGATATCTACGGAGATAACTTTGAAGAGCTCAGGAAAGAAACATTTGAATGGTTAAAGAAACAGGAACTAATTGTATATGGTTTTTATGCTGGTGGAAAAGAGCACGGTTATCCTGCGATTGTAATAGCACCTGTTAATGCTGCATTTTTTGGTTTTGCACTTGCCGATATTCAGGGCTTTATTCCCAGAAGTGAGTTTGAGAAAATAGAGGTTTTTGAACCAAAAGCTGTAATTTATGTTGCTCCACCATTCAGACATACACATTTTAACGGCAAACAAGTAGTGGTTCACAATAGGGTAAACGGTGTTCATGAGATATTTTCGTATAATCTATATCCGGGACCAAGTGCTAAAAAGGGTGTATATGGTGTACTTCTTAACATTGGCGAGATGGAAGGCTGGGTGGCTGCGCACGCCTCAACTGTCAGAATTGTAACACCATATGACAATGTCATAACAATCATGCACGAGGGAGCAAGTGGTGGCGGCAAAAGCGAGATGTGCCAGCAGATGCACAGAGAAAAAGACAACAGGGTTCTTTTGGGCGAAAACATTATTACAAAAGAGAGAATATACCTTGAGATAAAAGAGTCGTGTGAAATTCATCCTGTTACAGATGACATAGCCCTTGTACATCCAAGCCTTCAAAAAGGTTCAAAAATGGTTGTAAAAGATGCAGAACAGGGCTGGTTTGTACGACTTGACAATATTCCGCATTATGGTACAGATCCACAATTAGAAAGACTTTGCATTCATCCGCCAGAACCTCTTATTTTCTTGAACTTAGAGGGTGTACCGGGTTCAACCTGCCTCATTTGGGAGCATACTATGGATGAACCGGGCAAACCCTGCCCCAATCCAAGGGTGATTCTTCCTCGCAGGTTCATACCTAACATTGTAGATGAACCTGTTGAGGTTGACATACGAAGTTTTGGCATAAGAACACCACCTTGCACAAAGTCAAAACCCACATATGGAATAGTGGGCATATTTCACCTTCTACCACCTGCACTGGCATGGCTATGGAGGCTTGTCAGCCCCCGTGGCCATGCCAACCCAAGCATAACACAGGCTGAAGCTTTGAGCTCTGAAGGTGTTGGTTCTTACTGGCCATTTGCAACAGGACTTATGGTAAAGCAGGCAAACCTTCTTTTAGAGCAGATACTGCAGTTTACAAGAACTCAGTATATTCTCATTCCAAATCAATACATTGGTGCATATAAAGTTGGTTTTATGCCTCAATGGATTACAAGAGAGTATTTAGCAAAAAGAGGAAATGTGAGACTGAGACCTGACCAGTTAAAACCAGCAAAACTACCGATTTTAGGTTATGCCCTTGAGTACATGAAGGTTGAAGGGACATATATTCCAAAGTTTTTACTTCAGGTTGATCTTCAGCCGGAAGTGGGTGAAGAAGGATATATGGAAGGTGCAAAGATTTTGACAGATTTCTTCAAGAAAGAAATTGTCAAATTCAAAACGCTGGATTTGCATCCTCTTGGCAGACAAATTATAGAGTGTTGTTTGGATGATGGAAGCTTAGAAGATTATGTTTCGTTGATAAAGTAGAAAATACTTCAAAGCCTGTTGACCTCCTCATGGAATTGAAGATAAAATATTCTTAATTCTATGGGGAGGCTTTTTTTTGATGTTTTAGATACACTTCAAAAAGGAGAGATGGGGGAAAAGTATGGACAAAAAAGTTTTTGGATATCCTCTTAAAAAAATAGGTATAATTGGCGGTGGACAGCTTGGAAAAATGCTCTCTCAAAAAGCAAAACAAATGGGATTTTATGTTATCTCTTTGGACCCGAGCGCCGAGTGCCCTGCAGCGTCAGTTTCTGACGAAATCATTGTAAGTGATTTTTACAATCCAGAAAAATTAAAAGAGCTTGTTAAAAAAAGCGATGTTACAACTTATGAAATTGAGCATATTAACACAGCAGCTTTGAAAGAGCTTTACAACAAAGGATACAATATTCTGCCATCTCCATATTGCTTAGAAATAATCCAGGACAAATTGAGGCAAAAACAGGTATTGAAAGAAGCTGGTCTTCCTGTTCCAAAGTTTGAGAAAGTAGAGAGCTTTGATATATCTTTTTTTGAAAGCTTTGGTTTCCCGCTTGTTCAAAAAGCCACAAAAGGTGGGTATGATGGCAGGGGAGTTGTGGTTATAAAAGACAGCCGCAGCATGGACAAAATTCTCAAAACAGAATCCTATGTAGAGAAGTTTGTAGATGTAGAAAAGGAGCTTGCAGTAATTGTTGCAAGAAACCAGAAAGGAGATGTAGTTTCATATCCGGTTGTAGAAATGGTTTTTGATGAGGCTGCAAACATTCTTGATATGCTCATTGTACCGGCAAGAGTTGAAAAGGATATAGAGGATGAAGCAAAGAAGATAGCAATCAAGGCGGTTGAAACACTCCAGAGTGTTGGCGTGTTTGGAGTTGAGCTTTTTTTGACAAAGGACAGAAAAATTTTAATAAACGAGATTGCTCCAAGACCTCATAACTCAGGCCACTATACCATAGAAGCATGTATAACAAGTCAGTTTGAACAGCACCTTCGAGCAATCTGTGGTTTGCCGCTTGGCTCTACAAAGCTTTTATCTCCTGCTGTGATGATAAATCTTTTGGGTGAGGAAGGATATAGAGGAACACCTCTAATAGAAGGCTTGGAAGAGGCACTTTCAATAGAAGGGGTATCATTTCACTTTTATGGCAAAAAATTAACTGCACCTTTCAGAAAAATGGGGCATGTGACAGTAGTTGACAATGACCAGGAAAGAGCTATAGAAAAGGCAAGGAAGGTAAAGGAAATATTGAAAATAAAATCGGAGGTGAAAATTGGATGAAAAAGCCACTTGTTGGAATAATTATGGGAAGCGACTCAGATTTGCCTGTTATGAAAGAGGCAGCAAAGGTTTTAGAGGATTTTGGAGTTGAGTATGAGATGACAATTGTCTCTGCTCACAGAACACCTGAGAGGATGTTCAAATATGCAAAGGAGGCAGAGGCAAGGGGAATTGAGGTGATTGTGGCTGGTGCTGGCGGTGCTGCACATCTTCCTGGAATGGTTGCTTCAATTTCGAACTTACCAGTTATTGGAGTTCCAGTAAAGACTTCTTCTTTGAATGGGCTTGATTCTCTTTTATCGATTGTCCAGATGCCGGCGGGTGTTCCTGTTGCAACAGTTGCAATCAACAATGCTAAAAATGCCGGGATTCTGGCTGCTGAGATTCTTGGGATAAAGTATCCTGAGATAAGAAAGAAAATAGCTGAGTATAAAGAAAAGATGAGAAATGAGGTTGAGCAAAAGGCAAAGGATCTGGAGGATGCAGGGTATGAAGAGTATCTCAAAAGGAAACAAAATGGATAGAAATGTTTATATTTTGCTTGGAGTTCTTATGAACATATGTCTTGGTTCGGTTTACTCTTGGAGTGTGTTCAGAAAACCTTTAGAAGAGGCTTTGGATTTGAGCGCAACTCAAAGTGGTTTACCTTATATGTTCTTTTTGGTATTTTATGCATTGCTTATGCCTATTACTGGAAGATATATTGATAGATATGGTCCCAGAGTTGTTGCAATGGTAGGAGGAACATTAGTAGGAATTGGATGGCTTTTTGCTGGTTTTTCGGACAATTTGCCGATGATAACAATAGGCTATGGAGTAATAGCTGGAAGTGGAGTTGGGATTGCCTATGGTGTGCCAATTGCAGTTTCAACAAGGTGGTTTGAAGATAAAAAGGGGTTAGCTGTTGGACTTACCGTCCTTGGTTTTGGAATGTCTCCGATTGTAACAGCACCTATTGCAAGAAGATTAATTACCCATTTCGGACCTTTCGTAACATTCAGGGTGTTAGGGGTAATATTTTTTATCGTAATAATATTGTTGGCATTATTTTTCAGGTTTCCGAATCGAAAAGAGAAAGAGCCTAATGAAAAAATAAGTGAAGAGATAAATGGTTCTATACAAAATTTTACACCTTCTGAAATGCTAAAAAGTTCTACCTTTTGGTACTTATGGTTGTGCTTTGTGATAGGTACGTTCAGTGGCTTAATGGCAATTGGAATTTCAAGTCCTGTTGCCCAGGAGATTGTAAAACTGACACCTGAAATGGCAGCCTTGTCAGTTTCAATCTTTGCAATATTTAATGGGCTTGGTCGACCACTGTTTGGATTTTTAACAGATAAGATATCACCACGATATGCCGCTTTGATTAATTTTGCAGTCATATTTTTCTCTTCCTTGGGGATGTTATTTGTAAAAGAAGGGAGCAAGCTTCTTTTTATAATGGCCTTTTGCATGCTATGGCTGAGCTTAGGTGGCTGGCTTTCAATAGCACCGACTGCGACTGCGAAGTTTTTCGGCTTGCTTCACTATAGTAAAAATTATGGACTTCTTTTCACAGGTTATGGTGTAGGAGCTATTTTAGGAAATTTGATTTCAGGGTCTGTGAGGGATATATCCGGAAGTTATATGTTTAATTTTTATATTACCTCTATACTATCAATAATCGGTATAATAATTGCCTTTTATGGACTAAAACAATTAAGAAAAAGTTAAAAGCAGGGTTTTATACTTACCCTATGTTAATTTAGAGTCGATGACATTGCCACAGGCAGGTTGAGGAAAATTACTTAACCTGTACTTGTGGCTTTTGTTTTTACGAGAGAAAAACAGAATATATTCTTCTTATAACTATTGACAATCATTATTTTAGATATTATAATGTTTATTGTCTGATGGACGGTTAAAAAAAGCGGGTGTAGTTCAATGGTAGAACACCAGCCTTCCAAGCTGGCAGCGTGGGTTCGATTCCCATCACCCGCTCCAAATAAAAAAAGCTAACCTCTCGGTGGCAAAAAGCTGCTGAGGGGTTTTTATTTTGCACATTGCAAGCAATAAATTCTAATTTGACAAAATATTACATAAAATACTGAAGGATTTTTTGGGGTAATATAGAATTAGAAGTAATATAACATTTAAAACGGGGTGCGAAATAATGGATTTTGAATCAATAATGATAGAGGGAACACTTATTTTAAAAATAAAAGGTGAACTTGACCAGCACAATGCTGACAAATTCAGGGTAAGGTTTGACATGAAAATAGTAAGCCCTGAGGTGCAAAAAGTGGTGATTGACATCTCTGAGCTTACCTTTATGGACTCATCAGGTGTTGGTTTTCTGGTTGGGAGGTTCAAGACTGCAAGAGCGTTTGCAAAAGAGCTTGTTCTGGTTTGCAGCTCAAGCTATATTAACAGGCTTCTTTCAACTTGTGGAATAGAAAAGCTGATAAAAAAATATACAACTATTGAAGAGGCTTTGAGCTAAAATTTTTGTAAAGTGAAAGGATGTGAAGGAAATACGATGAAAGTTTTAAACTATATGGAACTCAAAATTCCTTTCTAAAACGCAATCAAAAATTCTAAAAAGCGTGTCTTTTATTTTTTAAAGTCTGGAATTTTCTATTTCTTTGTGGTTTAATATAGATAAAACTACTGTAAAGCTTGAAATCTAAAAAGATGGAAAAACTAATTCAGTTTTTCTTTCCTGCTCGCTGTTCATTTTGCGGCAGGGTAGGGGTTGATCCGTGCAATGAGTGCAGGAAGTTCATCAAATTTATCCAGGGCAAAACCTGCGAAAAATGTGGAGTGCCAGTTGGCGATTTTATTTTAAACCTTTGCCCGAGCTGCCAGAGAGAAAACTTTTCATTTGAAAAGGTCTTTCCTGTTTTCTATTACGACGGTGTTGTTAGAAGAGGTATTCATCTTTTCAAATACAGAGGCTTTTGCCAGAATGCCATAACCTTTTCAAACTTAATGGTGGATAAAGTAAAAAGTGGAAATATAAAGTTTGATATTGTAATTCCTGTACCAATTAGTTATGAGAGGTATTTGAAAAGAGGGTATAACCATTCATATTTACTGGCGAAGAATATTTCAAAGATACTGAAGATACCTTTACTTGATGCTCTGAAGAGAACCTATTTTACAGAGCCTTTTTACAACCTCTCAAGACAGGAGAGAAAAAGAGAGATAAAAGATAAAATTGTGGTTAAAAACGGGTATGAAAAATATATAAAAGAAAAGACCATTTTGCTTGTTGATGATATTTTCACAACGGGTGCAACTGCAAATGAGTGTTCAAAGGTTTTGTTAAAAAGCGGTGCAAGCAGGGTGTACGTATCCGTTTTGGCGATAACAAAACCATCAGGAAGATTAAAATAGGGGGTTGTGTTAAATGAATGTGAGAAATTGCAGAAGGTGCGGTAAGCTTTACCTGTATGATGGAAGTCCTATCTGCCCTCAGTGCAGGAAAGAAGAGGAAGAGGATTTTAAAAAGGTAAAGGATTATTTGTATGATCATCCGGGTGCGACGCTGCCGGAGGTATCCAGTGCAACGGGTGTGTCACCTGAGAAGATCCTGAGATTTTTAAAAGAAGAAAGGCTTGAGATTGTGGGTGAGAGCAATATCATTTTGGAGTGTGAAAGATGTGGGAAGGCTATAAAAACGGGCAGACTTTGTGAGGAGTGCAAGAGAGAGGTTGGAACAAAGTTTTTGAGCTATCTTGATGATAACAAGCTAAAAGAGAGCATGAAGAAAAATGAGGAGTTTGCTAAGAAAAAAGAAGGCGGCTATAGATACCTTTCTAAAGAGTTTAAGGATGACGAAAAAAGATAATTTTTTGTTAAACTTTTTTGCAACTTCTAACGATATATTAAGTGAAGATGTTAAAAGAAGCAAAGGGCGGGATATTCCATGAGAATAGAAGACAGAATGAGGATATTCCAGATATACAGCAGTGGCACAAAAGTGAACAGGGTAGAAAAAAAACAGGATGTAAAAAATGCAGATAAGCTTGAAATCTCAAGCGAGGCAAGGGATTTTCAGACAATTCTGAATGCCATAAAATCAACACCTGATATTCGAGAGGAAAAAGTAAATGAGATAAAGAGCAAAATTGAGTCAGGCACCTACAGTGTAAGTGCAAAGGACGTTGTGGAAAAGCTGATAAGAGAATATAAACAACAAACCAAACAGTTCTAAAGCAAAGAATTTTTAAATGGCTGCTTTAAAAATTTTGGCAGCCTTTATATTTATTATAAAGAAAATTTATTACAGGAAAGAGTTGATTTTTTATGATCCAGAATGTAAATGGTGTAATTGAAATTCTGGAAAAAGAGCAAAGCATTTTAAAAGAGATACTTGAGTTATTTTGCTCCAAAACAAAATTCATAGTTGAGAACAACATCTCAGCCCTTATAGAACAATCTACTTTCGAAAAACAGAAGGCAGATGAGATAAAAAGGTTGGAAGAAGCGCGACAGAGGTTGATTGCCGAACTTTTGAAAGGAAAAAATAAAGAGGTTTCATCACTTGATGACCTTATAGAGCTTTGTGACGGTGTTCAGCAAAAGAGGCTGATTGAGTTAAAAAGTTCAATAGGTAAGCTTGTTGAGGAGATAAAAAGGGTAAATCATTTGAATTTGAGCCTTATTCAAAGTTCGCTTGAATACATAGATTTTATGACAAATTTAGTCTCATCCTATTTCACCGACGACACAACTTACCAGAAAGACGGGCAAAGCAAGCTCACAAAAAAGAATATGTTTGACATAAAGCTTTAAAAATTTTCAAAAGGAGTTGAAAAAGATATGTCTTTTTACGGGCTTGAAATAGCAAGAACAGGTATATTTGTCAACAGAAAAGGGCTTGAGGTTACATCACACAACGTTGCAAATGCTTCAACACCGGGATATACAAGACAGGTTCTGAATGTAAAATCTGTTGCACCAGCAAGCAGGGTGGGTTTTTATGATCCAAAATTTCAGGTTGGCATGGGTGCAGATGTTCAGAACCTTGTGCAGATTAGAGACATGTTTTTGGATATGCAGTACAGAAACGAATACTCCCGCCAGGGCGAGTATGAAATAAAAGCTGACAACCTAAATTTTATAGAATCAATCTTCAACGAACCAAGTGACACTGGACTTTCAAGCGTCATAGACCAGTTTTTCTCAAGCTTGCAGGAGCTTTCTAAAAATCCGGAGAGTTTGACTGTCAGAGCACTGGTACGCCAGAGGGCATCTGCACTGACAGACACAATTCACAAGATGTACAAACAGCTTGAAGACTTGCAAAGTGAGCTAAATGACCAGATTTATGATAGAATCCTTGATATAAACAGTATTGCTCATCAGATAGCAGACCTGAATCAGCAGATTTTTGTACTGGAGCTTCGTGGCGAGAAGGCAAACGACCTTCGCGACCAGAGAAATCTTCTGGTAGATAAGCTCTCAAAAATTGTTGACACAACAGCATATGAAGATAAAGATGGTAGATTCATTGTCCAGATAGCCGGTGGGGAGACTCTTGTGAATCACTTCACAGTTTACGAGCTTGAGACAGATAAATCGAAAATCATGAGAAAAAGCAGTTTTGATTCAAACGGTCTGCCAGCAGGATTTAACCCTGACGACCCACTTTCGCAGCAGAACCTGTATGATGTTCCTGGGCTTTTTGTTGTTATGTGGAAGGATACCGGGCAGGTTTTGAATATAAAGTCTGGCGAGCTAAAAGGACTTTTAGATATGAGAGATGGTGCTGGTGGACTTGACGAAAGTAAAGATGAGAATGGCAATTTTATTGCTAATATACCAAATTCAAACAAATTTACCGGCATTCCACATTATTTAAACAGGCTCAATGAGTTTGCAAGAAAGCTTATTGAAAAGTTCAATAAACTTCATACACTGGGATGGTCTTTAAACGGTCAAAAAACAGGTATAAACTTTTTCGAGCCGCCTGTTGGTCAGACATTTTTCTATGCAAGGTATATTAAAGTTTCAGATGATATTATGAATGATTTGAACAACATAGCAACAACAACTGACAAAGAGAATCTTCCGGGTGGCAATGACCTTGTTGTTAAGCTTCTAAAGCTTAGAAATGACACTTCAATCTTTAGAGAAGGCAAGTTTGAAGACTTTTTAAAGTCTTTAATCTCAAACCTTGGTGTTGATGCACAGGGTGCAAAGAACTTTGCAGAAAACCAAAAGGTAATGGTCACCCAGCTTGACAATCGTCGCCAGGCTCTATCCGGTGTTTCAATAGATGAAGAGATGACAAATTTGATAAAATACCAGCACGGGTTTCAGGCATCAGCAAGGATGATAAATGCATTTGATGAGATGCTGGATGTTTTAATAAACAGGCTCGGGCTTGTGGGAAGATAATTTTAAAAAGCATTTGAGGTGAGTTTGGTATGAGAATAACAAACAATATGATGGTGAATAATTTTCTTATAAACCTCAACAAAAACCTTGCAAGGCTTGATGATTTGCAGTTTAAAATGGCAACAGGCAAAAAGATCAGGTATCCATCTGATGACCCTGTGATAACTGCAAGGTCACTGAGGCTTAGAACTGACGTTTCTGAGATAGAGCAGCTTCAGAAAAATGTGGATGATGCTACATCCTGGGTTGATACAACAGAAAGTGCACTTGCGGATATAACAGAGTCACTGCAAAGGATAAGAGAGCTTGCTGTAAGGGGTGCAAATGGTACAAACACAAAAGAAGACATGGCTCAGATTGCCAAAGAGGTTTCGCAGATTAAAGAACACATTATTCAGGTTGGGAATACCAACTATGCAGGAAGGTATATCTTCTCTGGTTTTAAAACAGATACAGCGCCGCTGAAAGATGATGGGTCTTTTTCAGACACAGGTGATTTTTCGTCATCTGGTGGCTATCCGGTTGACCCTGCAACAGGCAAGAATATCATAAAGTATGAGGTTATGAAGGCAAACTTCATTGAAATAAACAAAACGGCAAATCAGGTTTTCTACATTCAGGGTGAGGCAGACGAAAACAAAGGGAACTTGTTCAAAGTTCTGGACAATTTAATCAATGCTTTAAATAGCGGTGATGTTAATACAGTTAATTCTCTTCTGAGTGATTTGGACAGGCATATAGACAATGTTGTTGCTCAGCGTGGCGATGTTGGAGCACTTCAGAACAGGCTTGAGCTTATTAAAAACAGGCTGAGTGACGACAATGTGAACTTTACTGCTTTGCTTTCTAACAACGAGGATGTTGACATGGCAGAGATAATAATGAAGCTCAAAACAGCAGAGAATGTCTACAGAGCAGCACTTCAAACAGGTGCACAGATTCTGCCACCAACACTATTGGATTTTCTGAGATTCTAAGTCGTAAGTAAAAGCCCAAAAAAAAGGTGTGCATAAAATATGAAAATTGTACAGATTCAAATTCACCAGACTTTTGTAAAAGTCAATCTTCATCAGGAACATTTAAAGGTAAAAATAAACCAGGACAGGTGCTGGGAAGAGGTAAATCTGGGCTCAACAGATTACCTGGTTCGTAAAAGCGCCCAGCAGGGATATGAACAGGTTTTAAGGTATATACAGAAGACAGCAGAAAATGGAAACAGGCTTGCAAGGATAGAAGATGGCGGTCAGCCTATAATTGACATCTGCATTGAAGAAGCATTTCCTGAGTATGACTACAACGTGGATGTCATTCCCAAAAGCCGCCCGCAAATTTACTTTGAAGGTGGCAAAGTTTATATAGATTTTGAGATGGGCAAGGTTGATGTGAGAGTATGATTGAAAAGAGCAGGATTTTGGAAGTTTTAAAGGAATGTTTTGAAAAAGAAAATACCATTGTATTTGCATATCTGTTTGGGTCGTATGCAAAAGGGAAAGCAAATGAAAATAGCGATGTTGACATTGCTGTATATGTAGATGAGGAACTGGCAAATGATTCTAAAAGGTTATTGGAATTTCAGATCAAACATATGATAGGTATTTCAGACATTCTAAGAAAAGAAGTTGACCTTGTAATTTTGAATCAGGCTTCACCGCTTTTGAGACACGAAGTAATTTCAGAAGGCATTTTGATTATTGAAAAAGACCATGATAGGTTAGTAAATTTTAAAAAGATGAGTTTCTATTACTATCAGGACTGGCTGCATATTATGAAGATTAAGATGATGTATATAAAAGAGAGGATAGCAGATAATGGTAAAAAAGGCACTTGTCAGTGAGAAAATAGATAGGATAGTGTTTTGCCTAAATAGAATAAAAAGATTTCAGAATATGAGTTTTGAAGAATTCAAAAAGGATCAGGATGCTCAGGACATAGTCGTTCACAATCTTTTTTTGGCAATACAGAATCTAATAGACATAGGAAATCATATAATAGCCGATGATGTTTTTGAAACACCGGGTTATTATGGTGAGATTCCGCAGATTCTATCAAAAGAAAAGGTTATTTCAGAAAGTTTAGCTTTAATTTTTAAGAAAATGATTTCTTTTCGCAATATAATTGTTCATGAATATTCTAAAATTGATCTGGCAAAAGTTTATGATATTCTAATTAATGGTATTGATGATATAAATAGAATTATTGATGAGATTATAAAGTATGCAAATCTATAAACAATATATCAATAAAGAGGAGATTTAAAATGGTTGTGCAAAAATCAGTTGTAAAATCAAGAGTTTTTGGCGAGCTTGAAGTCAGTGAAGACAGTATTATATTTTTTGAAGATGGCATTCCTGCGTTTGAGAACCTGAAAAAGTTTGTAATTGTCAAAGAAGATGAAAGCCCATTTTACTGGCTTCAGTCTGTTGAAGACAAAGACATTGCATTTGTGCTGATAAATCCTTTTGAAATAAAGCCAGATTATGAATTTGACATACCGGATGATATTGTAAAGAAACTGGAAATAGAGTCTTCACAAGATGTTGCAGTCTTTTGCATTGTTGTAATTTCAGAGGATGTAAAGCAAACAAGAGTGAATCTAAAAGCCCCGGTTATTATTAATGTAAACAGAAGAAAGGGTATGCAGTATCTTTTGGATGATGAAAGATATCCTATAAGATACTACCTTTTTGAAAACTTGGATCCAAATTCACAGAAATGAGGTATACAGAAGATGCTTGTTCTTTCGCGAAAAGAAGGTGAGCAGATTCTAATTGGAGAGGATATAATAGTAATGGTTATAAGCATAGAAAAAGATAGCGTAAAGCTTGGAATAGATGCACCCAAAAACGTCAAGGTTTTGCGATATGAACTGCTTCAAGAGCTCAAAAACGAAAATCTTGAAGCACTGCAGGGCAAAGAAAGACTAATTAGAATCAAAGATTTGAAAGGACTATTAAAAGATGGTGAAAGATGAGATTGTAAAGATTTTGAGAGAATATTTTGAGAAGGATGATAAGGTTATATTTGCATATCTTTTTGGTTCATATGCAAGGGGAAATGCCAACAAATCAAGCGACATTGATGTTGCTGCATACATCAAAAAAAGCAAAGACGCAACCGAAGATCTGTTATATCAACTTGATACAAAAGAGCATCTTGAAAAGATTCTGAATAAAAAAGTGGACTTTGTTATTTTGAATGATGCTGATCCTCTTTTGAAGCATGAGGTTTTTAGTGATGGTATATTGGTAATTGACAAAGATCATGATTTATATGTTGATGTTAGAGTAAAAAACTTTTATGAATACATGGACAAAAAGAGATACCTTGAAATTTGTGCACTTTATCAAAGGGAGTATTTTTTGCATGGTAAAGAGAGAGATTTTAACTCAAAAGATTGAGAGTATAAAGGCAAGTTTAAAAAAAATTAGACTGTTTTCAAATTTTACATTAGAACAATTTTTAGAAGATGAAATAGCTCAAGATGTTGTGGTTTTCAATCTGTTTTTGATTGTCCAAAATCTTATTGACATAGGGAATCACATTATTTCAGATAACGGTTTAGGAGAACCTTCAGCTTATAGCGATATACCTGTTATTTTAAAACGTGCAAAGATATTAAATGAAAATGAGATGCAGATTTTCAGGTCTATGATTCAGTTTAGAAATATAATTGCCCATGAATATGCCAAAATAGATTTGCATGTTGTATACAATATATTTAAAAATAAATTAGCTGATATAGAATTAATTTTAAGTAAGTTTATAGAATACTGTGGAATTTGATTAATTACTTTAAGGCAGGCAGAAAAACCTGCCTTTTTGTTTTTATTGGCAGGACAATCTAATAAATATGCTTTCAAAAATACAAAGTATACTTTAAAAAATTAGCTTAAAAATATAAAGTATACTTTATATTTTTGGGATAAAAATTTAAAGTATGTGTTATAATATAAAATAGGGGTGATGAAATTGTCAATAACAAGCTCAGAAAACATTTTGAGAATTTTATACTCTTATAATCCCTGGTGGAGAGACGGCTACTTTCCACAAGATTTATCTAAATCTGTAAAGAGAATGGCATACCATAGAGTTTTTAGCCTGCTAAATCATCCAACTATCAGAAGATATATTATACTTTCAGGTGCACGTCGTGTAGGCAAAACTACTATATTATACCAGATAATAGAGTCGCTTTTAAAGGATAAAGTTAATCCTAAAAAAATGCTGTATGTTTCGTTTGATCATCCTTTATTAAAGCTTTGTTCATTTGATCAAATTTTGACCCTTTATGAACTGAACATTAACCAGTCAGAAGAAGCTTATATATTTTTAGATGAAATTCAATACGCAGGCGATTGGGACAGGTGGTTAAAAGTATATTACGATACAAAACCAAAATGGGAAATTGTTGCTACAGGCTTTGCTTCACCAAAACTTATTGAAGGAGTGAAAGAAAGTGGTGTTGGTCGCTGGACAGTCGTTTCTGTTCCAACTCTTTCGTTTTATGAATTTTGTGAAATACTTGATGCCCAGGAAAGACCAAAGAACTTACCAGATTTAGATTTAAAAGATCTTTCAAATTTAAATGCCCATCAAATTTCTGAACTTGTTTTTTTGCTTATGCCTCTGCAAAAGTATTTTGGCAGATATTTAATGGTCGGGGGCTTTCCTGAATTTGTATTTTCAGAAGATTGGTTTTTAATTCAGAGAATTTTAAGAGAAGATGTGGTGGATAAGGTCATCAAAAGAGATATTCCTTCACTGTTTAATGTTAGAAACTTGACAGTGTTAGAAAAAGTTTTCTTATATTTGTGTTTTAACTCTGCAAGTGTGATAAACATTGCAACTATCAGCAAGCAGATTGAAAATGTATCAGTGACCACAATAGAAAATTATATTCACTTACTTGAAAATGCAAATTTAATTTACAGAAGTTTCCCAGTTGAATTAGGTGGCAAAAAAATTTTTAAGGCAAAACCCAAGATATATATTTCTGACCCGGCTATCAGAAATGCAGTTTTGATGATAGATAATTTATTTACAGATAGCAAGGAACTTGGAATTACAGTAGAAACAGCAATTTTTAAACATATATATAATTTCTACAGTGAAACAAATGCAAAAATAGGATATTTTAGAAAGTCGAGTGATAATCAAAAAGAGATTGATGTGGTAGTTGAGTTTCCAAATGGTAAGAGCCTGATTGAGGTAAAGTTCAGAGAAGATAGCACTCTTAGCACAGGTAATGCAATTGTAGAGATGTGCCAGAAAGAAAAAGATATAATCTCAGCTGTGCTTGTCACAAAGAGAGCAGAAGACTTTGGCAAGGTTGATATTGATACGAAAGTTCCAATTATAAAGATTCCGGCTTTTGTGTTTATGTATTTGTTTGGGAGAAGGTAAAAAAATTTTTCTTTACCCTATAAACTCACAAAACCATCCTACCGATAATTTTATTGAAAACAAAATAAAGCTTCACAGGGACGTGAAGCAAAAAAATTAATTTCAGGGAGGGTGTTGTAAGATGCGTATTAATAACAACATTCAGGCGCTAAATACTTATAACAGGCTAACAATCAACAATGACGCTTTAGCAAAGTCACTTGAAAAACTTTCATCTGGTATGAGAATTAACAGAGCTGGCGATGATGCAGCTGGCTTGGCAATTTCAGAAAAAATGAGAAGCCAGATAAGAGGTTTGAACCAAGCTCAGAGAAATGCGCAGGATGCAATTTCTCTTATCCAGACGGCAGAAGGTGCGCTAAATGAAGTACACTCAATCTTACAGAGAATGAGAGAGCTTGCAGTTCAAGCAGCAAATGATACAAACACCGATGCTGACAGAAATGCTATTCAAAATGAGGTAGATCAATTAGTTAGTGAAATTGATAGAATTGCTAACACAACTGAGTTTAATACAAAAAAGCTACTTGACGGAACAGTGATAGGAATAAAACCAGCTGTTAATGGTACGTATGGTATCAATAACAATAGTTCTCTAACATCGGATGATATACAGGTTGTATCCGAAGCTGCAATTCAGAATGGCTCTAAAGTAAATGGTGCTATTACAATTGTAAGAATTGGTACTGGAACCACATATGGCAATTTTGAGATTCGCGATTCTTTCGGTAATAAAATTGCAAATGGTACAGGTTCAACTGTAGGAGTAAACTTGAGTGTAAGTGGTATTACATTAATAGTAGAATTTGAGGACACTGTTTTAGCAACAAGTGCGGTTACATTAAAACTTCAGAATATTGATAATATGAAAGTAGGTGAAAGTATTACATTGACATTAACAGCATATCAAGATGCTCAAACAGATACTTCAAAGGCTATTACAACACAGATTGGTGCGAATACAGGGCAAACAATGCAAATAGGAATTGACAGTATGAAAGGAATAGACTTAGGTGTAATCGATAATAATGGTAATACTATAAAAGTTAACACAAAATATGCAGCAAGCGCAGCTATAGCTGTTTTGGACAATGCTATATCAAAGGTATCAGAACAGCGTTCAAGACTTGGTGCATACCAGAATAGACTTGAGCATACAATCAACAACTTGGGAACAGCTTCTGAAAACTTGACTGCTTCTGAGTCAAGAATCAGAGATGTTGATATGGCAAAAGAGATGATGAATTATACAAAAAATAATATCTTAATGCAGGCTGCAACAGCAATGCTTGCACAAGCAAATCAGCTGCCGCAGGCAGTACTTCAGTTGTTAAGGTAAAGCGTGTAAAATAGTTACAGCAAAAGGGGAGTTTTCTCCCCTTTTGTTTTATTTTAAAATTGATACAGAAATAGGTGGGTAGGAATGTTATTAAGTATATGCATGATAGTAAAAGATGAAGAAAAAAATTTACCGAGATGTTTAGACTCTTTAAAAGAATTGACAGAAAATAAAGATGTTGAATTGATTATTGTGGACACTGGTTCAGCTGATAAAACAGTTGAAATTGCGAAGAGGTATACAGAAAAGGTTTATTTTTATGAATGGAAAAATGATTTTTCTGCAGCAAGGAATTTTAGTATATCAAAGGCTCAAGGTGAGTGGATATTTATAATTGATGCTGATGAAGAATTGAGAGCAGAAGACGGAAAAATTTTATATAATTTTCTGTGTAGTAAAGAAAGTAAGGATTATAATACAATTACAATTTTAGTAAAGAATTTACTTGATATTGAGAATGACAATTTCTCAATTGTTGCTTCAGAAAGACTTTTTAGAAATGATGGAACATTTTGTTATGAAGGTTTTATACACAACTTACCTAAATCGAAAGGTCCAGTGAAACACCTTGATGTTATGTTAATTCATTATGGTTATATATCTACTGATAATGAATTGGTAGAAAAAAAATTCAAAAGAACTTCTGCTCTTTTAAAAAAGAAATTAGAAGAAGAACCAGAAAATATTTACTATCTTTATCAGCTTTCAGCTTCTTACTTAATGCATAAAGATTATAAAGAAGCTTTAGAAGTTGCTGAAAAAGCTTACGAGCTTATGCAGAAAAGAATACCTTTTGAGTTTAGAGTTCATTTTTTGTTTTTATATCAACATATTGTAAAGTGTTATATAGCAAATAATGAAATAGATAAGGCTTTTGAAGTTTGTGATGAAGGTATTAAGTTAGAACCTGAATTTATTGATTTGTATTATTATCGGGCTAAAATTAATTTAATGAAAAAGAGAGAAAATTATGCAATTAAAGATTTTATTAGTTATCTAAAATTGCTTGAAAAGTTTTCTGATTTGAAAATTACAAAAAATCCAAGTGTAGAATTGTTTACGGTTGGATTAAAAGATGAGGTTTATATGATTTTAGCCAAGCTTTATAAAGAGAAAGAAGAATATGATAAAGCTCTTTCTTTTGCTTGTAAAGTAAGAAGTAAAAGTGTGATAGATGAAGCTTTAAAGCTTATAATTAGAATTTGCTTTGAAAATGTAAAAATAGAAGATTTATTTGCTTATTACCAACAATTAAAAAAAGAAAGCAACGAATGGCTTGACAAAATTATTGCTAATATTGAATTTAATCTTTTGGAAAGAAACAATGAAAAATTATTTTTAAGCTATAGTGAAGTTTTTATGAAAGATGATAGTTTGTATGGTGCTTTGAACAATGTAAGATTCGATTTTATAGAAGGAAAGCTTGAAAATGCAAAAAAGATACTTCAAATGTTTTTTGAAAAGGAAAATTTTGATATGTTACCTTTTTACTATGCAGATATTATATATTATTCATTAGTAATGAAGTTGGAGGTTTTAAGTATAATTGAGGAAATAAGCAACGACAAATGGATTGTTTTTGTGGAGTATTTAGCAAAAAAATATTTCGAAAGTATTGAAGAATGGATAACTGCTCTTGAAAGCCAGATAGAAAAATTCGGTGAAAATATTAATATTTTTTTAAAGAAATTGTTGTTATATCATCAGGTCTTAAATGTTTACTATGAAAAGAAAATTGATATACCTTTTGAAAGAGTTTTTAATAGTTATATTGATACTGGAATTCAGTATATTGAGAAAATATACAGAGAAGAGATTTTAGAAAAAAATCCGGAAATTATTCGCTTTGATAACGATAGATTTTTTGCATTTGTGCGATTAATAATAAGAGAACATGATTTAGAGAAGAGAAAAGAATATGTTAGAAAAGCAGTAGAAATATACCCTTATATGGCAGATGGTATAAAAAAACTAATTGAAAAGTCTGCTAACAAAGTGGCTGATTCTAAATTCTTTAATGCCGAATTTGAAATGTATAAAAATGTTGTAAAAAATAAGATAAAGGGGTTAGTTGACCAGGGTTTTTTAGAAGAAGCGGAAAGATTGGTAGACGAATACGAGAAATTAGTAAAAAGTGATCCAGATATTTATAGTTTGAGAGCAATGATTAAGATAAATAAGAGAGATTTTGCATCTGCGGTTTCCCTGCTAAAAAATGGTTTAAAGTTGTATCCTGAAGATGATAATTTAAATTATAATCTGGGTTATGTTTATGAACTTATGGGTGATGACTTGAAAGCTTTAGAACAATATAGAAAGTTGCTTAATTTTGTAAAAGATAAAGAAATAGAAGACAAAATAGTGTATTTACAACGTAAATTGTATCGGAATCTAAATTAATTATTGTTTCAATTTGTACTTGAGGAGTGGGATTAAAAAGTGAGTAAAGAGATTTTAAATAGAATAACAAGGATAAAAAGCATGTTAAAAGACCTTATAGAAAAAGGCGATTTAGATTATGCTTTAGAGATTATCCGTCAATACGAAAAAGTAGTACTAAATGATGTGGAAATGCTTTCTTTTAAAGGTGTTATTTATTATGCGAAAAATGAGTTGGATAAAGCAAAAGAAATTTTCAAGAAAGGTTTATTGATAGATTCCACATATTCTGATTTGTACTTTAATTTGGGGTGTGTTTTTGAATCCGAAGGAGATATACAAACAGCAATAAGATACTTCAAAAGAGCATTGGAGTTTTCAAAGATTGAGGAAGAAAAGAAAGATGTTTTAGAGAAATTAAAAGTTCATGAAAATATTGCTTCGTCTGTTAGCGATACTAAGATATCTTTCTTTGTTAAAGCTGGTTTGGATAGTTTTATAGAGGACGTTATATTAGGCTTAATGGATGAATACTTTGTCCGAAAAATTATTGTAACTGACTTTAAACAAATTGACGAAGGTATGCAATGGGCTGATATTTGTTGGTTTGAGTGGTGTGATGAGCTTGTGATATATGGGAGCAGGCATGAGCTTGCGAGAGAGAAAAAGTTAATATGCCGAATTCATAGGTATGAAGCATTCACAAATTATATATTTAAAGTTGAATGGGAAAATATAGATAAAGTAATATTTGTGGCATCTCATATTTTTGATATTGTAAATTCAAAATTGAAAGGTAATATTAAAAATAAAAGTAGTGTTATACCAAATGGTATTCGTATGGAAGATTACAATTTTAGGAAAAGAGAGAAAGGTTTCAATTTAGCTTATGTTGGTTATTTAAATTATAGAAAGTCTCCCAATTTGTTATTGCAGATAATTAGTAAATTAAGAAGAATTGATAAAAGATATCGTTTATTCATTGCAGGGGAATTTCAAGATGAAGAAAACATGATGTATTTTAAATATATGCTTAAAGAAATGGGTTTAGAGGAGCATGTAATATTCGATGGATGGCAAAAAGATATAAATTCATGGTTAGAAGATAAAAATTATGTTTTATGTTGTAGCATTTCGGAGTCTCAAAATATGAGTATTATGGAAGCAATGGCAAAAGGAATAAAACCAGTGATACATAATTTTGTGGCAGCAAGAGAGATATATCCTTCGTATCTAATATGGGATACAATTGATGAGGCTGTAGAAATGATATTATCTGAAGATTATGATTCTGCTAAATATAGAGCATTTATTGAGGCAAATTACTCTCTTAAGCAACAGAATATTAAAATTAAAGGTTTGTTACAAGAATTAATATCAAACAAGCAGAATAAAGATATAGAAATGTATTATTCCAAAGAAAGTATCACTATAAGTAAAACCAATATTATTGTCATTGATCCAATTTCAGTAAACATGTCAGTAGATGTTCAAAGATATGAAGAAGACTTGGAATATAAGTTGGGAAAATACAATTATTTAACAAATTATCTGTCACCTGATATGCTTTTGCACGATAATATTAGATATATGTTAGATTTTTTATATGAATTTATTGATAAAGGTGTTCCTTATCAGAAAACATTATATTATGCTTTTTTACTTGATGTTTACAAGAAAGGTTATTATTTAAATAAACCTGAAATAATTATAGACAGGTTTATTCAATTGTTTAATGTAATTAAACGGGATGGATTAATAAAAAAACCAATTGTTACTTTCATAAACGACGGACATTTAAAAGGTTTAACTTTTTCTAATGGTAAAACAGTTAGTGTTAGAATTCCAGATCATATAAAACTTTGGGTTATTAGTGGACGGCATAGAGTTGCTATTGCAAAGTATTTGGGTTTTGATAATATTCCAGTTTATGTATTAAAAAACTCGTTTTTGGATAAAGAAAGAGGACAGATTATATCATTATTACCAGCTTATTGGGCTCCATATATGGAGAAAAATTTGGAATTTTATAAGGAGCAAATTGCACAAAATTATATAGGAGCTTTTGATGGGAAATATCAAAGTTATATTGATGAAAATAAAAAATCTATAGTGGAAAAATTTGTTTTAAAAGTTAAGCCAAAACTACTTATCGATGTGGGGTGTAATCGAGGTGAATTATCTTATGGTTTTATTAAGTACGGAATCAATGTTTTGGGAATTGATATTTCTTCTAGAGAAGAGTTAATGTTACCTAATGATTATAATTTTATTCAGCTTGATATTGTAAAGGATGATTTACCATTTCCTGCTGATGTAATTTTATTTTTAAGCGTTTATCATCATATATTTTACAATTATGGAAAGGAAAAGGCGGATGAAGTTTTTTATAAACTCTTAAGAAAAAGTAAATATCTTATTTTTGATACAGGACATGCAGAAGAATCAGGAATATACAGACAGAGTTGGATTAAGGAAGTTAAAAAATATTTTAAAACTGAAAAGGAACTACTTGATCATTTTGGTGTACCTTATGAGATATTGGGTAAATGGAAAACAACACAAGGGGACAATAGAACCATTGTAGTTTTTACTAATAAAGAATTGGAATAAAATATTTATTGGGAATAACTTTTTGAATAAAATATATTGATTATCTATATTTACGGTACACACAATTAATAAAAATAAAATTAGTTTATTTTCGTTCTAAAGATATTATCTTGTAAATTACCAGCTTTATACAATAGATATAAAATTAACGATTGTAAAAGTGGCAAGTTAAAGGAATACTAAGAGATAATTATGTGGTTTTAAAATTTATTGAATTTATAGAAATTTAAATTTATAGAAAGTTACAAAGGAGAGGAATAGTTAAGTATGAATAATAACAGCAAAACACTGACAGACATTTTTAATCTTTTTGAGGATTGTCCCGAACTGTTAAAAATATATTTGGATAAAGCAATTGATATATTTCTTAAAAAGGAATCGTGTTTATTAAAAAAGGGATTACATGAGAGAGCAATTACACATCGACTTGCTGTATACATAGAGTGGTTATTTGGACAATGGTTTGACGTAGATTGTGAATATAATGGGAATGAAGAACATGAAAGTGGGCGGAAAGTAATTGAAAATATTTATAATAAATACAACGAAAGAACCAATTTTAATACTAATCATAATGAAGTTAGTGTATATCCAGATATAATTGTTCACAGGAGAAAGGTGAATAAATTTAATTTGCTTATTGTTGAAGTAAAGAAAATAAACTCCTCAAATACTTCAGATATTGAATGGGATATATATAAGCTAAAGCAATATACATCTAGAGGCAATGGAAGCCTGAATTATAAATATGGTGTGTTTATTGGATTTTATGTTTGTGAAAAATTTAATGAAAAACCTTTAATAAAATGGTTTACGAATGGAGAAGAACTTATTATGGAATGACTTTTGTAGTATATCTACATAAGTATTTATAGTTAAAAGTTTTTTTTAAGAGAAATAGACCACCAGACAGAAGTTTGTGCTATAGATTCTACGCCTTTGAGAAGCTCGAGGGGTGATAGAGAAGCAGGAGTAGGAAAATGTATTAGTTTAGGTTTTTACAATGGGTATAAATTACATGTGCTAGCAACAGTTGAAGATAAGGTCATACCGATAGTATAGTGGTTGACATGTGCAAATATTCATGATAGTAAAGCGGTAGAACTTTTGTATGAAGCTAAGATATTTGGACCTGATGTAATATTAGCAGATACAGGTTATGATTGTGCAAAGTGATTTGATGTGGCTGATAGACTTGGAATAAAGTTTGTAGCGGGAATAAATAAGAGAAATAGTAAGGATTTCAACAATGTGAAAAATATTCTGAGAGCAAAAAACATAGAATTTTTAAGAAGTAAAGAAGGACAAAGGTTATATAAACAAAGGATAAAGATTGAAAGATTATTTGGGAAGCTGAAAGGAGAATATAATTTAGAACAAGTACGGCTAAGAGGTTTTAGAACATATAAAAGACACGTTGACTGGATAATGGTTAATTATTTTATAGAGTTAATGTATTCCACTTAAGAAACTGCAATTTTCTAAATACGCATGTAATATTTTGTAATTTTATGTAGTTACAATAATGGTGAAGTAATTTCTTAAACAACTTAAGTTATAATAAAAAGTTGAGGTGGATTATTTTGTTAAAAGATTTTAACGGAGAAACTTTTGTAGCTTTTGTTGATATAAGTGGTTTTAAAAAGATTTTGTGTAAGGATGAAGAGAAAGCGAAAGAAATTTTAGGTTCTTTTTATTCTATAGGCTACCGGGAGCTGAAAAACTTTAATCCTACAAATTATTCAAAATGTTATTCTCTAAATGGGATTTTTGTATCTGACTGTGGCATTATATATGTAAGTTTTTGCAAAGGATATAGATATATTGATGAACCAGCAAAAAAGAAAAATGTTTTAAAAGCTGCCTTAGCAGATTTACTTTTATGTTTAAAAAATATGTGCAGAAGTTTTTTAGAAAAGAGAGAATTATTATCTGTTGGAGTTTATTACGGTAACTTTGTATATCAAAATAGATTGGAGCATGAACGTATTGATAAAAACTTTATTTACGGAGAAGGTTATTTAAAAGCTTTTGAGCTTTGTGAAAAGTATGCTGTAGGTGGAGAATTTATTTGCAATATAAGTGGAAGCGGTATTAATCTTTTTAATAATTGTAAGAATAGTAATTTTAGGAATAAAGATGGACTTATTGTTAAAAAAATTAATGAATCTGAGCGCTTAAAGGATTGTTTTAGGGTTTACTGGATGTTGGATGAAGATGATAGTGAAAAGATAAGAGAAATTGATAAATATTATACCGAGTTACATCAATTGCGAGTAGGAAATAAAGAGAGGAATAGTGGACAAGTATCGCAGGATGGAGAAAATAAAGAAACTAAAGATATGGATCAAATATATGTTAATTTCAAAGATGGTCTATATAAGTTATTATATGGAAATAATAATTCAAATAAACAATAAAATTTGCTCTGATGAGATTTTATAAGTTAAACAGTTGAGGTGTCACACATGAGCAAAAACTTTAGTGACAGCTTTATAGTCACTTTTTGGGAAAGAATTTTTTATTACTTAAGCAAAATTTCAATATTTTACTGGATTAGAAAGATTGCAAAAAATATGGGCTATTTTTTAGTTGATGCATGGGTATTGGGGAATCTACTTTTTTCTTTTTTGGCTGTAGTTGCAACATATTATATAAATTCCTGTTTTAAAATTATCTTTTGGATAATTTTAACTTATGGAGTTTTGAGGGTTTTTGAAATAATAGTGTATCAGGTAAATGTTTTGTTTTTCGATAGAATAAGAGCCAAAAAAAATAATCAAAAATATTCGATAAAATCTGTAACGAGAACAGTTATATTGCTTCTTCATAATTTTGTTGAGATCATGCTGTGGTATTCAGCAATGATGATTTGTCTTTTGAAGATAGGCGGAAACTTTCCTGATAATAGTTCTATCTGGGATTTTATTCGCGCAAATATATTAAATGTTGCAATATTCAATGCAGATGAAATAGAACAAATTGCAGGCGGGAGAAATTCTACTATTGTAAACTTAATATTTTTTGAAAACATAACCGGTTTATTCATGACATTACTATGTCTGGCAAGGTTTATCAATTTACTTCCGCCGGTTGAAAGTGAAGAGGAAATGTAAATGTTGCCATTAGAGTTTAAGCTTTCTTTTATAAGTTTATAAGGAGAGAAAAAAGATGAGAAACTACGCTGAAAAACTTGCTTACTGGTATTTTAGACTGAATGGCTTTTTTGTTTTAGAAAACTATGTTTTGGAAAAGAGAAGGGACAAAAACAAAAGAAGATGAGACGATACATTTGGTTTGGGAATCTTCTTAGCAAGCAACTCAATAGCCAAAAAAGCTTTTGTTGTGGGTAAGGTGAATGATTATGAGTTATTGTGAAGAATTAGATAATTTGATGAAAGAATATAAAGATAATTTTGAGAAGATGAGAAACCTTTTGTGTGAAGCAATAAAAAGACTAATTAAGGATATAGTTTTGTTTTTTACATAGTTAAAATTTTATGGGGCTTAAATCCAGAAATATTTGTTTAGTGAAAAATTAAGCTTAAATGATGAATGGTTTTTTAAGCTTTTTCATAAGGTAAATAATAGGTTTAAGGAAAATCTTTTTTGTATACAATTAAAAAAGAAGTTATAATTTAATATAAACTTGGTATGTGGCATTAATAAAATTTTGGTTGACCTTTTTATATTTTTATGCATATAATTAAAAGAGCGTTGTGTCATAATTAATTATATATTTGATTTAGAAGGTGAAAATTATGAGAGCAAATTTTAATGCTTTTAATGAAATAATTTATCGATTAAAGAATTTTTCACAGGACAAAAACCCAAATTTTTTCAAACTTATTGAGTTCTTGAAGATTTATTTTGAAATGTTTAAATTTATTCAAAGTTGTTCTGAAGTAGCGGAGGAAGAGAAGAAATTATTAAGGGAATGGTTTGAGGAAAAAGGTAAGGACTATATTTTAAATTTAATAGATTTGGTTGAGGCATATGGAGAGTTTATAGATAATTTTGAAGCGGTAATTGATTATTATATTTTCTATTTGGAAGATGCATATAAAAGTGGTGATTTTGTTGAAGTAATTGACTGGCTTTATGGAATATCAAAAAGTGTAATTGATAGACTTTCGGAGAAATTTGATTTTAATTTAAAATCTGAACTGGTATTTGATTTGCCTGATGTATTTGAATTTGAAAAAATCAACAAAGATAGTATTGTAAAAACCTGCAGTTCAAATGCAGGTTTTTATTTATATTATAAAACAATTTATGGGAGTGAAGTAAATGATAAATTGGGAGAATATTATTTTTCATCCAATTCAGCTTGTTAAGACTGAGTTAATAAGGTTAAAGGCAGAAAAATTAAAAGAAATAGAAGCAAGTAAAATTAAAGATATTCCATTTTTGATCGAAGTAAAAAGTTGGAGTGAAGTTGCTGATAATAAAAATGGCAATATGTATGTTGCACTAAGATTTGAAGCTACAAAAGAGAAAAAAGAAAAAATATAACATCCCGGGTTAAATAGTTTCACAAGGATGTGGTGTTAAGATAAAAGGAGAACTAATATCAACTGAGGAGAGAAAGACGGTTGATATTGCAGCGTGGAATGGTATATGTGGTGAATTCTATGAAACAAAAGTTGGACCTGATTTATTTGATGAAGAAGTTATCAAGTTTTTAGCTTTTTTAGCAATGAAACTTCAGGAGGCAAATCTCAAAGCTGTTGTTGGTTGCGTTACAATGGCAAGTATTGAGAGATTAAAAAACCAAATTAAAAAGTTTGATCGAGTAGAAGGTTTAAATTTATTGGAATTTTATGGTCGAGAAAATTTATTAAAAATTCGTGACAATTCTTGTTTTTGAGATTGTAAACAATTAAAATTGTGTTTTGTCCCAGTTTACTTATTAAACTTTTTTCTTTTTCCCACCGATAATATATAGAGAAATACTCTAAAGAGAGGGAACTTGAAAATGGTTGTTGATGGAATTGGAGTCAAGACCATTGATATATCAAATGCAGTGCCAAGAATTCAAGAAAGTAAAGTTAAGCCTGAGAACATTGAGGCTAACCTTCAGGAAGAAAAGAGTATAAATAAAGATGAGGTTTATGATAAATTAGAGAATAAAAACAGCAAAAAAGAAATAGATGAAGACACTCTCATAAAGATGATAAATCAGGCAAATAAAGCTTTTGAGGCAAAGTATACAAGGCTTGAGTTTTCAATACACAAAGAGACACATGAAATAGTTGTGAAGGTATATGACAAAGAGACAAATGAGCTTATTCGTGAAATTCCACCAGAGAAGATTTTGGACATAATTGCAAAGTTGTGGGAGCTTGCGGGCATATTTGTTGATGAGCGAAAGTAAAGGTGGTGAAAGGGTATGAATGTCAATTCAACAGGTTCTACAGCTTCGACAAATCCTTATTCGACATATAAGTATTACACCAGAATTGGCGGGCTTGCAAGCGGACTTGATACCGACTCTATCATACAGGGTTTGATGAGCATTGAAAAGACAAAGTACAATAAGCTCTATCAGCAAAAGCAGCTACTTGAGTGGCAGCGTCAGGATTATATGGACATGGCAAGTGCAATTTCCAGCTTTAAAGATTATGTATTTAATCTAAAACTTTCGAGCAATTTTGTAAAATACAAAACAAGCGGTGAAGCTGTTGACAGTGGGTATATTGGTGTTGTGGGCTCGGCAAATGTCTTAGAGGGGAATTATCAAATAAAAGTTGAACAGCTTGCTACTCCTGCAAATGCAGTTGTTAGTGATACTACACTTAATGGTATTGTTAGAGATTCAAATAATAATGTTTCTTTGCAGATTGATTTGACAGTTGGCAGTTCAACTGTAACAAAGACTATAACACTTACCTGGAATCCTTCAGATAGTGTAGATACATTTGGGGCAAATTTGGCAAAAGCAATAAATTCAGCTTTCAGCAGCGATGGGAGTTTGAGAGCCTATTATGATTCAACACTGCACAAGCTTATAATAGCTTCACAGAAGACGGGTAGCAATATTAGCTTTACTATGAGAGATTTGAACAAAAGCGATGATAATGAGGTTGCAAGTGGAGTCGGAACAGATGCAAAAGTGTTTATTAAAGATAGCTTTAATAACGAATCACCTATTCGGTCGGCAACAAATACAATAAACGTATATGGGATGAGCATTACACTGAACAAAATTACAGCAGATGAGTATAAGTCATTTTCCATCTCAAAAGATGTGGATGCTGTTGTTAACAATATCAAAGAATTTATAAACAAATACAACGACCTTGTCAGCAAGATTTACAGTAAAATAACAGAAAAACGAAACAGAGATTATTTGCCTCTGACAGATGAGCAAAAAGCTCAGATGAAAGACACTGATATTCAAAAGTGGGAAGATGCTGCAAAAAAAGGGCTTCTATATGGTGATTCAATCTTATCTGGCTTTTTAGACAACGTCAGATATTACCTTTACAAGCAGGTTCCCGGGCTTCCAGCAAATCTTGATACAATTTCAGAGGCGGGAATAGAGACTTTTAGCTATTTTGAAAGCAAAGAAGGGAAGATTTATATAAAAGATGAGAGCAAGCTGAAAGATGCAATAGCAAACAATTTTGATGCATTTGTGAAACTCTTTACCTTAACCGGTTCTGATTCTAATTCCAATGAAGATGATGGGATTTTGCAGCGCCTTTACAATATTGCAAATGATACTCTTAAGAAGATATACAACAAAGCAGGAAAGCCATATTTTACAGGTTCATATGATCCAAATAGTTCAATAGGAAAACAGCTGAGGACAATTATAGACCAGATGAATGCTGAGCAGGATAGACTAAAGAGAATTGAAGATAGATACTACAGGCAGTTTACACAGCTTGAGAGATTGATTGCCCAGATGAACACTCAAAGTTCATGGCTTTCTCAGCAGTTCAGTGGAAGATAATAAGAAGTAAAATAAAATCAGAAAATTACTGAGCAGGGAGGAAAGTACAATGGATGCAGCAGCAAGATATCAGGAACAGATTATAATGACAAAGCCGCCCGAGGAACTGACGCTTATGCTTTATGATGGGTGTATAAGGTTTATAAAGCTTGCCATGCAGGCAATTGATGAGAAAAAGCTTGACAGGGCAAATGAGAACATAATCAAGGCAGAGAATATAATTACAGAGCTTATGTCAACACTTGATATGAGCTATGAGATTTCTAAAAATCTCATGAGCCTGTATGACTTTGTATACAGGTGGCTTATTCAGGCAAATCTTAAAAAAGACAAAAAATATCTGCAGGAAGCACTTGAAATTGTTGAGGAGATGCGAAACACCTGGGCTGAGGCAATCAAGATTGCCAGACAGCAGAAAAACAAATAAAAGGGTTGGGGTTTATGTATGAAAAATTGATAAATCTTCTTGAGGAAAAGGAAAAGCTTGTGGACCAATTTTTGCAGCTTACCAATCTTCAGCAGGAGTATATTTTAAATGACAATTTTGATGAACTGGGTGAAGTTGTTGATAAAAAAGCAAAGCTAATTGAAAGGATAAATTCCATTGATGATGAGTTTATAAAGGAATTTGAAGGGATAAAAAAGGCAAAGAATATCAAAAGCTTTGATGAGATAACTGACATAGACAAAGAGACAGGTGTTTTACTAAAAAGCCTCACCTCATCTATTTTGCAAAAACTTCAGGTTATAAAGGACATTGATGAGAAAAATAATGTTCTGATTCGATCAAAATTTGATGAGCTGAAAAAGACAATAAAGAGCATGAGGTACAAAAAAGAGGCTCTGAAGGACTACTCACAGTACAAACAGAGCCAGTTTCCATCCGGCTTTGACAGGAAAGAATAGGGGCTTTCTAAAAAGCCCCTTCTTTGTTATTCTTTTGGTTAAATTCGTTTTCAATCTTTTCAAAAAGCCATGTTGGTTCTTCCACCTCAGGGCAGGTCTGATACAAAACAAGAGGGTCTAAATCAAGACAGGTTGTTTCATCATAGTTGCCGCTCACATCCCATGCAAGTGTGCCATTTAACACTGTGCATCTTTCCATGAAAAACTTTTTGTCTTTAAGTCTTTGAAATTCGCCCTTTTCAAGAAGGCTTGATGCATCAAAAAGTTTTATGCTGCCATCATCAAAGTAAACGTAAACTTTATAATCTTCTGTCGGTATAACCTGAACAACCTCAGGGTAATATTCCATCATGCTCCAATCACCTCGTAAGCTGTTGCCTTACATCAATGGATTAATTCTCATCAGTGGCTTGTGGTCTTCTGCAAGTTCCCAGTTTTGCATAAGCTCATCTTTGTGAATTTCTGCCCAGGCCAGTACAAGTTTTAGCTGTCTTTTTGGCAGAAATCCTCTTATAACCCTTGCATTTAAAATATCGATTTCTGCTTCAAATCCAGCATATGTTGCGTGAAAATGAGGGGGGTTATAATCATCATAATACATTGTAATTCTTATATCATAAAAGAGGGATATTTCCGGCATTTCTATATTTAACCTCAGTATATCCAGCCAATTTATTTCATTAAGAAAATTATACTATAAATTTTACACAGTAATATAAAGCTTAACTGTACAAACTTAACTTGTCCTATTTATCTCTCCACCTGATGATTTTAAAATTTGTTCAGCTCTTTCTATTTGATTAGGGAAAAGATCGGCTGGTATATATTCTTTGCCTAACTTTGAATAGACTATCCATCTTGCACAGCCTTCATTACCTACTCCTTCTCCTAAACAGTAGCGTCTCTTGTAAATGTTAGCTATCGCAGGCATGTTACTCATTTTGTCATTAAAGAAAGGACATGTTTTTAAATTGGGACATTCTGACATATTTTTACCCCTCCTTACTTTTTTCTGTATGTATATACAAAGATATTAAAGTTCTTACACATATTATACACGAAAAAGAAGAAAAAAAAAAGTCAAAAAAACTATACAAAAAATTAAAAATTTTTGAGATTATTTTTGAAGTTTGGGAGAAGGCAATTTAAACAAAGAATTTAAAATTATAATTAAAATTTTGTTGTAACTTTGTATAAATAGATTGTGGGAACGGCACTCTTTGTAAAGAGCGGACTATAAATATCCCAGCCATCTAAGCTTGGGCAGTCTTGTACAGTATTAGATGACCATGAACAGTATTGAATATATTAGTTGGGGCAGTTGTAGGTATAGTGAGGGCTGTATTGTTAATATTTGTATGGACACGTAGTTTTGGTAGTAGAAGGTATACAAAAAATGGTTATAAAGAGAAGGTTACTTTTACGACATCTGTTATAGGTGAACCTTTAGATACACTTTTAGAAAAGTGTAATGAAAGCTACAAAAATATTAAGGATACTGCTGAAGTGTATTTAGTTTTAGGCGGGCAGGAGAATGGAAGTAAGATAGCTAAAAGTTATTTGGAATTAATGGTATTAAGTGCAAGCATAATATATTGTTTGGCAAGGAATAATATCATTTTGGAAGACAGTAAAGAACAGCAATAAGATTAGCTGGTTTGATATCAAATATATTGTCTTTTGCATATTTAAATCCTTAGTCCTTTCATTTGAAATTTTTTCTTGCTTATTTTAACTTTATCTCAAAAAGTGGTGTGTAGACTCTTTTTCTGTCAATCTCTTCGCTCAAGAACAAAATTACACTTTCAACAGGAATTGGGTCAAATTTATAGTTTTCAACATACTGTTTGAATTTTTCAAAAGACTCATCCAGAATAACATCCTGGGCAATTGTGATGTGCGGGGTGTACTCTCTTTTTTCTTTATCAAATCCAATTGAATAAAGAGAATCTTCAACTATTTGATAAAGTGTGTTTAACTTGTCTAAATCGCCCTCCGGCTTTAGATACACAACACGCAAAACATCTTTACTTCCTTTGAAGTACCCACATGAGAAGATCCTGAGCGAAAAAGAAGAAAAACCTTCAAGATTTTTTGCCAGAACCTCTCTAATCTTTTCTACATGGTCATACTCTACCTCCCCTAAGAATTTCAAAGTAAGATGAAAATTATCAATATACTTCCACCTTCCCTTTTTGCTGATTGATTTTAAATAGCTTTGTGCCTGGATTATTTGCTCTTTGAGACTTTTTGGAAAATCAATTCCAATAAATGTTCGCATACTGGTTTATTCTCCTTTCTTGCAAAAGAAATTTTAGAAAAATCTTTGAATACCAGCATACAATTTGGTAGAATTAAAATAAAGAAAAACCTATTTAAATTTTATCAGGGGGAAAGGGACAATGGAAGCACTTTATAATGTAAAACTTCTGTATCCTACTGACAAACCTGTGTCACCGGGGATTATCAGTGTGGAGATATACAAACCTCAAAAGGGGAAACTTCCAATTTATATAAAAGGTCTTGATGAAAATGATCCCAAAAACTATATTCCAAACATCGCTAAAATTATCCAGGAAGAACTTCTCACACGAATCAATATTGACCTGGCAACGCAAACTGAAGTTTACATTGTCGAAGGTGATGGTAAGTATAAAGTATATTTTAACAAATCCTTTGATGATTTTAGAATAGAAAAAGAATAACTCTTTGGGGGCTGCAGGATGAGAAACTTTGAAGATGCCAGAAAAATTGTGGTTAAGGTTGGAACAAGTACCGTGACATATCCAACCTGCAAGCTAAATCTTTCACGACTGGAAAAACTTGCAAGAGTCCTTGCTGATATAAAGAATGAAGGAAGGGACGTTGTGCTTGTCACATCCGGTGCAGTTGCATCTGGTTTGGGGCGGCTTGGACTTACCAAAAACCACAAGACAACACAGGAAAAGCAGGCTCTTGCGGCAATTGGACAGGGCATTTTGATGCAGATTTACGAAAAGCTTTTTGGCGAGTATGGAGTGGTTGTTGCACAGGTGCTATTGACAAAGGACGTTGTTGATGAGGAAAAAAAGATGCTCAATGTCAAAAACACGTTTGAGCAGCTTTTTAAGTTTGGGGCAATTCCGATTGTGAATGAAAATGACGTTGTTGCAATTGAAGAGCTTGAATTCGGTGACAATGATACTTTGTCTGCCTATGTTGCAACAATAATTGGTGCTGACCTTTTAATTATCCTTTCTGACATTGATGGGCTTTACTCTTGCGACCCCAGACTTAGCAGTGATGCAGAGCTTATAAAAGAGGTTTATGAAATTGACTCATACATAGAGAGCATTGCAGGAGGGGCTGGTAGTCTTAACTCAACAGGTGGTATGCAGACCAAGATTGAAGCTGCCAGGATTGCAATGCAAAATGGGATTCCCATGGTAATTGCAAATGGCGAAAATCCTTCTATTTTGAGAGACATTCTGGCAGGGAAAGATGTTGGTACACTTTTTATATGCAAAGAACTTTTATCAAAGAAGGAGTGAAAAGAAATATGAGCGATTTGCTTCAAAAGGCTCAGAAAGTAAAAGAGGCTTCGAAAAAACTCATGAACCTTTCTGAAAATGAAAAAAACAGGGCACTTTCATGTATAGCTCAAAAGATATTAGAAAAGATGGATTTTATTTTGCAAGAAAACCAGAAAGATATGGAAAATGCTGTATCAAAAGGCATCAAAGGAGCACTTCTTGACAGGTTAAAGTTAACAGAAGACAGAATAAAGCAAATTTGCAGGGGTATTGAGGATGTAATAAAGCTTCCTGACCCGGTTGGCGAAGTTATTTCTATGTGGAAGCGCCCGAATGGGCTTGTGATTGGTCAAAAGAGAGTGCCGATTGGTGCAATTGGGATAATCTATGAGGCAAGACCAAATGTCACAGTCGATGCAGCTGTCTTGTGCTTGAAGGCAGGGAACAGTGTTCTTTTGCGAGGCGGCTCGGAAGCTATCAATTCCAATATTGCGCTTGTCAGGACAATGAAAGAGGGGCTGATTGAAGCAGGGATTGAGGAAGGTAGCATAGAGATTGTAGAAGACACATCAAGAGAGACAGCAGTTGCAATGATGAAACTCAACGAGTATTTAGACCTTTTAATTCCTCGCGGGGGAGCAAATTTGATAAAGACAGTTGTCCAGAATGCAACTGTGCCTGTGATAGAAACAGGTGTTGGTAACTGCCATGTGTTTGTAGATAGCAGCGCAGATTTTGAGATGGCAAAAGACATTGTAATTAATGCAAAGACACAGCGACCCGGCGTTTGCAATGCAGCCGAAAAGCTCATTGTCCACAAAAATATAGCAGAGAGCTTTTTGCCAATGATTGTAAAAGAACTGATGTCAAAAGGTGTTGAAATAAGAGGTTGCAGCAGGACGGTTGAAATCTGCAGTAAAAATGGTATTGAAATAAAACAGGCGACTGAAGATGACTGGTACACAGAATATTTGGATTTAATAATGGGTGTGAAGGTTGTTGATAGCGTAGAAGAAGCAATAGAGCATATAAACAAATATGGGTCAAAGCACTCAGAGGCAATTGTAACAAGAGATTATTTCAATGCTCAAAAGTTTCTGGACTGTGTAGATGCAGCGGCAGTGTATGTAAATGCCTCAACAAGGTTTACAGACGGATTTGAATTTGGCTTTGGTGCGGAGATTGGAATTTCCACCCAAAAGCTTCATGCAAGAGGACCTATGGGGTTAAAAGAGCTTACCACTATAAAATACATTATCTATGGAAGCGGGCAGATAAGGAAATAGGGTAAATTGGGGCTGATTTGTTATGAGTGATATCAAACTGGAGAAGTACCAGGATATTATCAATGAGGTGGTTGAAGAGTTAAAAGGGTTATATGGTGATAAACTAAAAAAGATAGTCCTCTATGGTTCATATGCTAAAGGAACTCAAAATGAAGAATCTGATATTGATATAGCAGTATTGGTTGATGAGGACGAGCAAGTGTTAAAAGACTATGAAAATAAATTGGTTGAAATAATAAGTGAAATTGGATACAAAAGCTTGAAATTAATTTCTATAGTAGATATCAGTTATCAGAGATATATGCAATTTAAAGAAATCTTACCTTACTATAAAAACATAGAGAACGAAGGGATTGTATTATATGGATGAGTATACTAAAGCTCTTTCATTTTACCGTCTGGAAAAAGCCAAAGAGGATTTAAAATCTGCTAAAGTAAATTATGAGAATGGACTTTACAAAGCTTCTGTTAATAGGTCTTATTATGCAATATTTCATGCTATTCGAGCCGTTAATGCAATAAACAAATTTGATTCGAAAAGACATTCAGGGGTAATTTCATATTTTAATCAACATTTTATTCATACTGATAAATTTAACGGGGAACTCTATAAAATAGTAGCTTCGGCATTTAAATTAAGAGAAAGATGTGATTATGATGATTTTTATGTGGTATCAAGAGACCAAGCAGAAAATCAACTGAAGAATGCTGAGTTTTTTATTAAAGAAGTTGAAAGGTTTATCTATGAGCATTTTAAAGAAAAATAAAAGAAAATGTATCAAGGGCTGTTTTCACGAAAATATGAAGACAGCCCGCTTTTGTTTTGTGGTATAATTAAAACTTGAGAGTTCAAATTTCATATTAAGAAGGGGTTTTGGAAGTTGAACCAAAAGACGCTAAAAGCTTTAGAGTATGACAGGATAATAGAAATTTTAAAGAACATGGCAATGTCAGCTCCTGCAAAGGAATACTTCGAAAACCTTGTACCATCAGCAGATATTACCAACATTGAAAATGAACTAAACAAGGTGGATGAGGGCTACAGGTACGTTCTGAAGTATGGAAATCCACCAGTTTTGGAGTTTGAAAATATACTGCCGGGTCTTAAAAAATCAAAGCTGGGGGCAACTTTAAATCCTCGGGAGATTTTGCAAATTGCAAAAGTTTTAAGACTTTCTCATGAAATTCGATCTTATCTTTCGCATACACAGGACTTTGACTATCTTGAAAGTATAAAAGGCAGGCTTGGGAATTTTAAAGAGATAATATCCAGAATTGACCGGACATTTTTAAGTGAAGATGAAATCTTGGATACTGCATCACCAGTTCTCAAAGAAATAAGAGAGAAAATCAGAAAGCTTGAAAGTAGAATAAGAGACGAACTTAACAGCATGATTCGCCACCCAAAAATCCAGAGGTTTTTACAGGAGCCGATTATTACAATCAGAGGTGAAAAACTACTGCTTCCTGTAAAGGCAGAGTATAGAAACGAAATAAAAGGAATTGTCCATGACCAGTCTGCAACAGGTGCAACTTTATTTATTGAGCCTTTTGTGTGTGTTGAGATATCGAATCAAATCAGGATTCTAAAAAACCAGGAAAAAGAGGAAATAGAAAGGATTTTACAGGTGATATCTTCTTTAATAGCAAGCTACTATAATGAGATTGAAAGCTCTTTTTATGCGCTTGTTGAGCTTGACATAGTATTTACAAAAGCTATCTGGGCAAAAGAAATGAATGCAGTAAGACCTGTCATTAACACAGATGGCATTATAAATCTTAAAAAAGCTCGACATCCACTGATAGATAAAGACAGGGTTGTCCCAATTGATATTCATTTGGGCAAAGATTTTGATGTTCTTATAATAACAGGTCCAAACACAGGTGGTAAGACTGTGACACTGAAGACGGTTGGGCTTTTTTGCCTTCTTTGCCAGAGCGGAATATTCATCCCGGCAGATGAGGGCTCCCAGCTTTGCGTATTTCAAAAGATTTATGCTGACATAGGAGATGATCAAAGTATAGTCCAGAGCCTTTCAACCTTTTCAGCACATATGAAAAATATAATTGAAATAACAAAAAATGCAGATGATAAAACTCTTGTGCTATTGGATGAGATTGGAGCGGGGACAGACCCTGAAGAAGGTGCAGCCCTGGCAAAGGCAATCTTGAAATATCTTCACAAAAAAGGTTGCAGGGTTATAGCCACAACACACTATGGCGAGCTAAAGATATTTGCCCAGCAAGAACAGCGGTTTGAAAATGCTTCTTGTGAGTTTGATGTAAAAACGCTCAGACCCACGTACAGACTTTTGATAGGAATTCCTGGAAGGAGCAATGCACTTGTAATCTCATCAAACCTTGGGCTTGATAGAAGCATTGTTGAGATGGCACGCGGGTATTTGTCTCAAAAGACAATTGAGCTTGACATGATAATAAACCAAATGGACCAGAAGAGAAAAGAGGCAGAGGAAAGTTTTGAGCTTGCTCAGAAATTAAAGCTTGAAGCACAGTCTTTAAAGGCGGCTTATGAAGAGGAGAAGAAAAGGTTTGAGCAGGAAAAAGAGAGGATTCGCAAAAAGGCAATAAATGAAGCAAAAGAAATTGTAGAACGAGCACAGTATGAGATAGAAAATCTTTTCAAAGACCTGCGAAAACTTGCAGAAAACTTAAAAGAAAAAGAAATTTTAAAGGAGTTAGAAGAGAAGAAAAAAGAGTATGAAAGACTGATTCAGAGTATTTCGCAGCAACAAAGTCAAAACTCGGATTCAAAAACTAAAAAACCACCTAAAGATATTCGCCAGGGGCAAAAGGTGTATGTGAGAAGCTTTGATGCTGTGGGTTTTGTCGAAAGCCTGCCTGACTCAAAAGGGAATTTGACAGTTCAGATAGGAATCATGAAGCTAAATGTCAATATCTCGGATATTGAGGAGGTAGAGGATGAAGAAGAAAAGGCATATATAGCCTCAAAGAATGTAAAACTTAAAGACAAAAGGGTTGATCTGTTCATTGATGTCAGGGGTAAAACAAGCGATGATGCAATTTTGGATGTGGACAAGTATTTGGATGATGCGTACACAGGCGGCTTGAGGCAGGTTACAATAATTCATGGCAAGGGCACAGGGGTTTTGCGCCAGGCAATCAGGAACTTTTTGAAACACCATCCGCTTGTGAAGTCTTTCAGAGACGGAACATATGGTGAAGGCGAACAGGGTGTTACGATTGTAGAACTGAAAGAGTAGTTTGTAATTATTGACTTGATAAATAAATTCATTTAAACTTATATTTAAGCTTTTAATTCTATTCTTTACAAAGAAGGAGACGAGCACAGAAATGGAAGAACACACATTAAAAACGCAGAACAATTTATTAAAGGAAGTTATTGAATGGATTTTATGGATAGGCGGAGCGGTTCTGGTTGCACTCATTTTAAGAACGTATGTGTTTTCTCTTGTGATTGTTCCCACAGGGTCGATGCTGAACACAATTCAACTCAACGATAGACTTTTTGTGTACAAGCTTGGATACGCAATGCATATACAGGATGTCAAACGTGGCGATATTGTTGTTTTCAAATATCCTGATGACAGAAAGACACTGTATGTCAAAAGGGTAATAGGACTTCCGGGTGATACAATAGAGATAAAAGATGGTGTTCTGTACATCAACGGAAAAGTATACAAAGAAAACTACCTGAAAGAGCCAATGATTGGGAGTTTTGGACCTTACAAAGTTCCGCCCGGGCATTATTTCATGATGGGTGATAACAGAAACGACTCGCACGACAGCAGGTTCTGGGAGCACAAATATGTTCCGCGTGATGATATTATTGGCAAGGTTGAATTCAGGATATGGCCTCTTTCAAGGATAGGGGTTGTGAAATAGTTTTTTTAAAGATAAATTGAGGCGGAGGGTTGATTTTTAAGTATGAATGACGTATTTCATGAACAGCTTATAGTAAGAAAGAAAACCTCGGGTGAGAAGGCAAAACAGGTTTTGATGATAGTGGGTGGAGTGCTTTTGGGACTTGCCACCTTCTTTATTCCCGTTCTAAACACATTGGGACCGGTTTTGCTAATTTTGGCAATCTGGGGTGCGATTTATCTTTCAAGAAACTACAATGTTGAATATGAGTATGCTGTCACAAATTATTATCTTGATATAGACAAGATTGTTGCCCAGAGGAAACGAAGCAGGGTTGTATCTCTGGATATTCGAAAGATAGACTATTTCATATCTTCAAAAGACAGCGGCATGTTCAATGCTCAAAAGAATGATAAAAGCATTGTCCAGTCATTTGACTGCACATCTAACAAAGGTGAAGAAAATGTTTATGCCATAATTACAAACCTGGATGGCAAAAAGACACGCATATTGTTTGAGCCCAATGATGAAATTGTTGAAGCTATCAGGAAATTTTTGCAGAAAAAGCCATATCAGATTTACAGATAATCAAAAAACTTTTTTAAAAGGAGATTGAGAAAAAATGGGATTTAAAGATAAAGTGATAAAAGAGGCACTGACATTTGATGATGTTTTACTTGTGCCGCAGTACAGTGAAATTCTACCCAAAGATGTGGATGTTTCTACCAATCTTACAAAAACCATAAGGCTCAATATTCCTCTCATGTCAGCGGGGATGGACACTGTTACAGAGTCGCGTATGGCAATTGCAATTGCACGAGAAGGCGGTATTGGTGTTATACACAAAAATATGACGGTTGAGGACCAGGCAGGCGAGGTTGACAAGGTCAAAAGGTCCGAGCATGGGGTTATAGTCGACCCGTTTTACCTGTCTCCTGAAAATAGAATCTATGAGGCTATGGAGCTGATGTCAAAGTACCGCATCTCGGGTGTTCCAATTACAATCAATGGCAAGCTTGTTGGAATTATTACAAACAGGGATATCAGATTTGAAACTGACTATTCAAAGCCAATAAAAGAGGTTATGACATCAAGCAATCTTATCACTGCAAAAGAAGGAATCACCTTAGAAGAAGCAAAGGAGATTATGAAAAAGCACAAAATCGAAAAATTGCCCATAGTAGATGATGAAGGTAACCTGAAAGGACTTATTACAATAAAGGACATTGAAAAGGCTGTAAAGTATCCAAACGCTGCAAAAGACAGCAAAGGCAGGCTTTTGTGTGCTGCGGCGGTTGGTGTGTCAAAGGATACAGAACAGAGAGTTGATGCGCTTGTAAAGGCTCAGGTTGATGTTATAGTTATTGACACAGCGCATGGTCATTCAAAGGGTGTTATTGAAACTGTCAAGAAAATTAAAGCAAAGTATCCAAATCTTCAGGTTGTTGCCGGGAATATTGCGACGGCAGAAGCCGCATATGATCTTATCAAAGCAGGAGCTGATTGTATAAAGGTGGGGATTGGTCCCGGGTCGATCTGCACAACAAGGGTGGTAGCAGGTGTTGGTGTTCCACAGATAACAGCTATCATGGACTGTGCAGAGGTTGCAAAGGAGTACGGTATTCCTGTCATTGCAGATGGCGGTATAAGGTATTCAGGTGATATTACAAAGGCTCTGGCGGCCGGTGCAGATGTTGTTATGATAGGAAGCCTGTTTGCTGGCTGTGAGGAAAGCCCTGGCGAGAGTGAAATTTATCAGGGTCGAAGGTTTAAGGTTTACCGCGGAATGGGCTCACTTTCGGCAATGAAAGCTGGGAGCAAGGACAGGTACTTTCAGGAAGATGCTTCAAAGCTTGTGCCAGAAGGTGTTGAGGGAAGAGTGCCATACAAAGGACCGCTGGAGGATACAGTGTTCCAGCTGGTTGGTGGGCTTAAATCTGGAATGGGGTATTGTGGTGCGAGAACCATAAAAGAACTGCAGGAAAAGGCAAAGTTTGTGAGAGTAACACAGGCAGGTGTGAGAGAAAGCCATCCGCACGATATTTACATTACAAAAGAGGCGCCAAACTACTCGCTGCATGTTGAGTAGAAAAAGGGAGTGAAAAAGTTTGGACTTTGTGGAAAGCTTTGCAGAAAATGGCTTTGAGTTTATTAAAGTGTACTCAAAGACAAAGAACTCATACTTTACAGTTGCACCCGAGAGAGGTGCAATTGTTGTTTTACTCAATTTAAGTGGTAAAGACATACTGTATCTTAACAGAGATACTCTTTTTGACAGGACAAAGAACGTCCGTGGCGGGATTCCCATTCTCTTTCCTGTCTGTGGAAGAGTTCTGGATGGCAGGATTACATTCAAAGGCCAGGAATATCCTATGAAGAATCACGGCTTTGCGCGTGATGCTGCCTGGGAAGTTGTGGGATATATAGATGAGCTTTTTCAAAATGGGGTAGTATTGAGGCTTTCAAGCAATAGCTTCACAAAGACATTTTATCCATATGACTTTGAACTTTTTATCAAATATACAATAAACGATGAAATTTTCGGGGTAGAAATGCTTGTTAAAAACAATGATAGTGAAGCTTTACCATTTTATGCAGGGTTTCATCCTTATTTTCTGTGTAACAAGGATGAGTTTACATTGAAGCTTGACTGTGAGAAGTGTTTTGATGATGTTGAAAAGAGGTTTGTAGACCTTGAAAATTTCAAAGAGCTGGATTTTTCCAGGCCCGAGATAAACCTTGATTTTTTTGATGTTGGAAGCGATAGTATTGAGTTTACTCTTGACAGGGACAAAAAGCTTTTGCTTGTAAAAGACAGAATTTTTAAAAACATTGTTGTATGGGCTTTAAAAGACTACAATTTTGTCTGTATAGAGCCATGGATGGGAGAACATGAGGGATATCTTCAGAACAAATACTATTATTTAAAACCAGATGATACCTTTAAGGCTTCATTTGCTATTGTTTTGAATGAAAAGTAAAAAAGGAAGGTTTTAATGATGGCTGATAAAAAGCTTGCTTATGAGAAGCTTGAAAGGCTAAAAGAGATTTTGTTATCGTACAAGAGTGTACTTGTTGCATTCTCGGGAGGGGTTGATTCTACCTTTTTGTTAAAGGTGTGCCATGATGTTTTGGGAGAGAATTGCATTGCTGTTTTTTCAAGCTCTGTCTTAAGTCCAAAGAAAGAAAAACAGGAAGCAGAAAAGCTTGCTGATTTTATTGGTGCAAAACTGATAGTGCTCGAGAGAGATATATTTGAAAATGAAGATTTTTTAAAAAATGACATGTTCAGATGCTATTATTGCAAGAAGGATTTGATAAAAAGACTAAAGCAGCTAAAAGAGAGCCTGGGGCTGAATCAGATAGTTGAGGGTTCAAATATAGATGACTTGAAAGATTTTCGACCTGGCAGAAAAGCTTTGGAAGAAGAGGGTATTAAAAGCCCTTTATTTGAAGTTGGATTTACCAAGGATGAAATAAGATTTTTGTCAAAAGAATTTGGTCTTCCTACATTTGATAAGCCATCAATGGCATGTTTAGTTACCCGCATTCCCTATGGTAGCCAGTTGACACTGCAAAAGCTTGAGATGGTTGAAAAAGCAGAGGAGATTTTGGCAAAGAATGGTTTTAGACAGGTAAGAGTCAGGCACCATGGCGATATTGCCAGAATTGAAGTTGATTTTGATGAGCTTCCAGGTTTTTTCGATCTGGATTTGATAAAGGATATTTCAAATAGAATTAAAAGTCTTGGATTTAAATTTGTCACACTTGATCTTTGTGGCTACAGGATGGGGAGTATGAACCAGCAATAAAATCTAAATATGGAGAGAAGGGTATGGATATAAAAAAAATTCTGGAAGATGTGAAGGCGGATAAACTCTCTGTTGAGGAAGCTTTAAAAAAGCTTTCCTCACTTCCGTTTGAAGACATAGACTTTGCAAAGATAGACCATCACAGAAAGATTCGCCAGGGTATGTCCGAGGTTATTTTCTGTGAAGGTAAAACTGAGCAGCAGGTTTTGAAGATTTTTGAGAGGATGATAGAAAAGGGCGAGGTAAATATTATCGGCACAAGGGCAAGTAGAAGTCTTTATGAGTATTTGAAAGAAAACCTGAAAGAAGATATAGTCTATTATGAAACCGCAAGGATTGTCTGTGCCAAAAGAGTTGAGGTTAAAAAAAACCCAAAAGGTCATGTGGCAGTCGTGTCAGCCGGGACAGCCGATCTTAAAGTTTCTGAAGAGGCAGCAGTTGTTTTGGAGATTCTGGGGAATAATGTGAAAAGGATATATGATGTTGGTGTTGCGGGAATTCACAGGCTGTTTTCTCATCTTGATGAAATTCAGTCGGCAAATGTTGTGGTGGCAGTTGCGGGGATGGAAGGTGCGCTTGCATCTGTTGTGGCTGGGCTTGTGTCAAAACCTGTGATTGCTGTGCCAACATCTGTAGGGTATGGTGCGAACTTTAAAGGGCTTTCGGCTCTTCTTACCATGCTGAATTCATGTGCAAACGGTGTTGCGGTTGTCAACATTGACAACGGGTTTGGTGCGGCGGTTGTTGCGCATATGATAAATTCTCTGGCAAACGGTAATTTGTAAAGTTTTGAAAGAGGGGATTTGAAAGGCTATGATTATCTATTTTAATGCGCCATCTGGAATATCGGGAGATATGCTTGTCAGCTCTTTGATTGATGCCGGGGTTGACTTTGAGTATTTAAAGTCGAATATAGATTTGCTTGGGCTTGATGTTGAAATTGGTATAAAAGAGAAAACGGTAAATGGTATTAAAGCCAAAAGCTTTGTTGTGGATGTGCTGCATCACCATCATAACAATGATCAGGGTCACCATCACCACAGAACCTTTAAAGATATCAAAAAGCTTTTGCAGGAAAGTAAGCTGCAAGAAACCGTAAAAGACCTATCACTTAAGATTTTTGAAAAGATTGCAAAAGCCGAGGCAGCTGTCCATGGTATGGACATTGAAGAGGTTGCGTTTCATGAAGTGGGCGCTGATGATTCAATTGTGGATATTGTCGCTTTTTCGCTCTGTATGGAGTATTTAAAGCCTCAGGAGGTTTTGTTCTCACCACTTTGTGATGGAAGAGGGTTTACAAAGTCAATGCACGGAATAATTCCTGTGCCGGCACCGGCTGTTTTGGAGATAGCAAGACAAAATGGTATTCCTCTTGCAACTCTTGATATTGACTCTGAGCTTGTAACTCCAACCGGTATAGGGATTGCGGCAGCAGTTTCAAATGGATTTGTGAATATGCCAAGAATGCAAATAGAAAAAATTGGATATGGCAGTGGGACAAAAGACCTTCCTATTCCAAATATAGTGAGAGCTATTATAGGAAAAAAAAACTGAATAAAAGCAAAGAATATTTTGAGATATTTGCTAACATTGATGATATGACTGGGGAAGAGCTTTCATTTGCTCTGGATAGAATAATGCAATCCGGTGCACTGGATGTGTATTTTACTCCCATTTATATGAAAAAAGGAAGACCTGCATACAAGCTCGGGGTGATTGTTAGATATGATGATTTTGAAAATGTAGTGGATGCGGTCTTTAGATGGACATCTACAATAGGTGTCAGGTATGTTGAGCTTGAGCGTATTGAAATGGAAAGAAGGCAGGAAGATATAAAAGAACTGCCACTGAGGCTGAAGATCAGTTCTTATAAAGACATAAAAAGGCTGAAATTGGAGTTTGAAGACATTAAAAAATTGACCGAGTAAAATAAAATGGGCTGGGGGTTGCCATCAAAGATAATAGCAGGTTTATTCCCCAGCCCTTTAACATTAAATGTCCGGTTTACAAAGAATTTTGCAGAAAGCCTCGTCCTTTGAGGGCGGGGATGAATGCAAACTTGATAGTGAATAGAAAATATGATATAATTAATTTAAACTTTTGAAACTAAAAGTATGAGTCATAATGAATACCTACAAGTCAACACGACATGCCAAATTTTTAATCAACTACCACTTTATTTGGATACCAAAATATTGTAAGGACTTTTTAAAAGACCCTGAAGTAAAAAAGATTGTCGAAGACACAATAAAAGAACTGTCTAAAGCATATAAGTTTGACATTTTAGCGCTTGAGATAATGCCTGACCATATCCATTTGTTTATCTCATCACTTCCAAGGTATTCACCAAGCCAACTTATCAATGTGATAAAAGGTGCTACTGGCAGAAAGATAGGTCAGAGGTTCCCTCAGTACAAGCAGAAAGGTTCAGTCTGGACAAGGGCATACTTTGTTGCAACAGCAGGCAATGTGTCTTCTGAAACAATAAAAAAGTATATAGAAGCACAATGGGAGAAGGTAGAAGAAGATGGATAAAACATATATTCTGCCAGTTCCAAATGAGTATCAGGTTTTAGCAAGAGAGCTTTCAATGCAATCAGGAAAAATCTACTCCAAAGCTGTAAGTTTTTTTAAGAAGATAAACAGAAAAGGACTAAGGATAAAGCAAAAGACATTCTACAGATACATGGAGTGGTGGATACACCAGAAGGGATTTATATTGCACAGTCAGAGCAAGCAGGCAGCATACCAGCAGGCATGGACAAACTACACTGCTACATTGCGAAAAATCAAAAAGGCAAAAAAGAAGAATAAAAACACTTCAAAGATTAGACTACCGTACAGGAACAAGAAATACTACAAGGTTTGCTTTAAAGACTCGGCAATAGGGCTGGAAGGGAATAGCTTGATACTTTCAAACATGAAAGGTGCAGAGAGGATAGTTATAGGTAGTGTAAGACTTGGTATAAAACCCAAGTATGCAGAGTTGCTTTATCATGCAGATAAAGGCAGATACTATGTTCATGTAGTTGTTGAAATTGCAGGAAGGCAAAAGGATAGGGGACAAAAAGGTAATGTGCTGGCAATAGACCCTGGAGTAATACACCCGATGGTATGTTTTGATGGTAAGAAGGTAGCCGTGTACAATGGAGGAGTTTTAAACTCTATTTTGCGATACAGGAACAAGAAACTATCTGAGCTACAGAGCAAGATTTCAGGATGTCAGAAGGGTTCAAAAAGGTGGGTAAAACTACAAAGAGCGAAGATAAAACTATTAAGAAGGCTTTCAAACCAGATAAGAGATGTGTTGGGAAAATACACATCTCACCTGATAGGGTACTGTGTAGAAAATGGTATCACGACAATAGTTTGTGGCGATGTAAAAGGCATAAGGAACAGCAAGGAAAAGAAAGGCAAGGTAGTAAACCAGAAAGTGCATCAATGGTTGTTCAGGAAGATAAGCAGGATGATAGAACAGAAAGCAGAATTTGCAGACATAAAGGTTGTATATGTGAAGGAGAACATGACGTCGCAAACCTGTCCTGTATGTGGCAGTAAGAATAAACCACAAGACAGGAACTATGAATGCAAAAGTTGTGGGTTTAGGTACCACAGAGATGGAATAGGAGCGATAAACATCTACAGCAAGTATACAGGCAGTAGCCTGGTAGTAGGGCGATTGGCCTGCCCCGTGGGTGTGAGGTACAAAGCGCACCTGCGTTGCCCAGTAGAATGGAATATTCATCCGTGGAATAAAAGCCATTCTACTGGGAAGGTAGCCTAAACCGAGCTACCAAGAGAATCCTCGCCCCTTCAAGGGCGGGGAGTAGGTCAAACATTGAATCTAAAGATTACAACATCACCATCTTGCATAACATAGTCTTTGCCTTCTGATCGCACAAGACCTTTTTCTTTTGCCTGGGCAAATCCGCCGCACTCAACCAGAACATCAAAAGGTACAACTTCGGCTCTGATAAACCCTTTTTCAAAGTCGCTGTGAATCTTTCCGGCTGCCTGCGGTGCTTTTGTGCCTTTTTTGATGGTCCAGGCTCTTACTTCCTTTTCACCGGCTGTTAAGAAAGATATGAGCCCCAAAAGCCTATACCCTGCCTGGATTAAATTGTCAAGTCCTGACTTTTCAATTCCAAGCTCTTTTAAAAATTCCTTCTTTTCTTCATCCGGCAAAGCAGCAATCTCTTCTTCTATCTTTGCACAGATGACAATTACTTCTGAGCCCTCCTGTGCTGCAATTTCTTTTACAACCTTTACATAATCATTTTCCTTTCCGATGTCATTTTCTGAGATGTTTGCTGCATAGATTGTGGGCTTGAATGTAAGAAGGTTTAAAGAATTTACAAACTTTAAATCTTCCTCATCATCAAACTTTAAAGTACGTGCCATTTTTCCGCTTTCAAGGGTGGAGTATATCTTCTCTAAGATTTCGAGCTCATGGGCTGCTTCTTTGCTGTTTTTTGCAAGCTTCCGGGTTTTCTCAATGCGTCTTTCTAAAATTTCCATGTCAGCAAATATGAGTTCTAAATTGATTGTTTCAATATCCCTCTTTGGGTCAACACTTCCTTCAACATGTACTATATCAGAATGGTCAAAGCATCTTACCACGTGAACTATGGCATCAACCTCTCTTATATGAGATAGAAACTTATTGCCAAGCCCTTCGCCTTTGCTTGCACCTTTAACAAGCCCTGCAATGTCCACAAACTCGATAAAAGCAGGTGTTACCTTTTCTGGGTTATATATCTTTGCCAGAATATCAAGCCTCTCATCGGGTACAGCCACAACCCCAACATTTGGCTCAATTGTACAAAATGGATAGTTTGCAGCCTCTGCTCCGGCTTTTGTTATTGCATTGAAAAGGGTGCTTTTTCCCACATTCGGAAGTCCAACAATTCCAAGCCGCATCTTGTTTTTTGCCTCCTGAAAGAACTTTTGTACAAAGTGTTTTTACAAATAAAGAGTATAGAATAAATTGAGATTAAAATCAATCTGTATTCTAAAAAGATATACAAAAATAACAAAATAGGCTGCTTTGCTCTACAATATTAGAAGCAAAACAGCCTGCTTTTTTGAAAAGTTCATTTAATCTTTTTTTAGTCTCTTGCCAATTAGTATTCCCAGCATCATACCCTTGCAAAGCCCGGTTAAATACATTCCAAGCATTTTTAAAACACTTTTCTTATGCCTCAAGTAAACATTGTACATATCTTTGTGTCTGTTATAAAGCTTTCTTTGTCTCATGTTTTCTTATCACACCCCTCTTACCACTTATTGTGCTCAAAACAGGAGGGGGTTTATACATCAAAACTTCTGTATTTTTGAGAGAGCAAAAGCACTTTTTGAACATACTTAATAGTTTCCTCAAACGGTGGGATACCGCCGTACTTTATCACATTTGCAGGACCTGCATTGTACGCTGCAAGCGCAAGCTCTATATTGCCTCCAAACTGCTCAAGCTTTTCTTTTAAATATCTTATTCCGCCATCTAAATTTTCAACCGGGTCGTAAGGGTTGACACCAAGCGCTTTTGCAGTGTCTGGCATAAGCTGCATAAGCCCAATCGCTCCAGCTTTTGATACTGCGTCCTGCCGAAAACCTGATTCGGCTTCAATCACACTCAAAACTAAGCTTGGCGGCAGATTATACTCTTTTGCCTTTTTTGTTGCAATCCGGGCAATTTCGCTTTTGCTCAGGATTATACTACTGTATGAAGGTATATAGCTTGATTTTTCAAGATTATATGGGCTGCTTAGGATATTGTCATTTTGAGTCATTTTTTTAGTATCAGATGCCGGCATTTGCTTCACAGCATCCTGTGACAAATCCCTGCTGACAGAAGCTGTGAAACTATTTTGAAAAACTGCTTTAAAGCTTTGAGGCAGGTTTGTTTTGCCGGCAATTCTTGCAGCGATATTTTCAAACTTCTGGACTATTATCTCATTCACATCAAAAATGTTCATTTTGGATTTCACCCAAACCATATATTTTTATTTAACAGTCCAATTTCATAAGCTGAAGCTTTACGTGTTCTAAGGTTTTAATGTCATTTTCAAAAGCCTTTATCTCTTCTTCTTTTGCCTGCATATGAAGTATAATAAGTCCCTGATTTGAGCAGCTATCACTGCCAGCTTCGTGTATGCCAAGTCTTGTTTTTATTAAACATCCATGTTTTGTCAAAATTTCTTGCAATTTTGGAGCATCATGGAGTCTGTTATCGACCAGAATAGCAGCAATAAAAGTCTGACACATTTTCCAAAATCCCTCCCTTTAAGTTTATAATCGGTATTTTGAAAGCTCTTCTTTAAAGACGTTTGAAAGATTTTCAAGGTCAGACACTTTTGTCAGCAGCTCTTTTATTGACTCTGCATACATAGAGATGGAAGCTGCCATCTCCTGAGCTGATGCAGAGTTTTCCTGTGATATTGCTGAAAGTGAAGTAATTGTTTCAAATACCGACGAAATCCTTTCTGCCTCAGAAGACAGGGTTTCTATCTGAGAAATTAAAGTTTCAACCACATTGGATATTCTTTCGATATTCTGACTGTTCTTATTCACAACATCGGTCAACGTAGATTCACTTTTTACAAGCTTTTCAAACTGCTGGGTTAAAGTTAAAGATAGCATTTCAACCTCTTCAACAAACGATTTTAAACTCTTATTTATTGTCTTGGCAAAAGACATTGTACTGTCCGCAAGTTTTCTGATTTCGTCAGCTACAACTGCAAAACCAACACCAACATTTCCTGCTCTTGCTGCCTCAATGGAAGCATTCAGTGCAAGCATATTTATCTGGTTTGAAATTTCAGCAACAGTTGATGTAATCTTCATAACCTCGTTTGCTTCTTCAGATAGCTTTGAACCTTTTTGAACTATCTCAGAAAATTCTGCAGAGAGAAGGTTAATATCTTTTGCAGCGCTTAAAATATCTTTGCCGGAGCTGTTTAGGTTCTGGTTCACGTCAGCAAGAACATCTCTTGTTTGTGTCTGCTGGGATACAATTGACTTTAGGCTTTCTATATTCTCATTCAAAATTGTAACAGCTTTTTCGATTTCTTCTGCCTGGTGTACAGCGCCCTGAGCCACATCGTTTACAATTCCCGAAACAGAGTCTGAGAGACTTTTCATCTTATCGGCAATTTCTTTGATATTCTTTGAGAAGTTGTAAATTTCATCGCTTCCACCTTTCAGCAAAAGCAAATCCTTTTTAATTGAGCTTTTTGTTGTTGCAACAATCTTTGCAAAGTCTTCAAGCTTGTCATTTGTTTTTATAAAAAGCGATCCACTAAAATCAAGATTTTTAAGAGAATTAAGCTCGTCTATTATTGACCTCAGTGGTCTTAATATGAAAAATGCAGCAATAAAAGTTGTGATAAATGTGAGCCCAGCCGTAAGAAGATGGTTTACATATTCTTCTTTGTTTGGATCAAGAATAAAACCCAGTACAATTACAGCTATTGTAGAGAAGATGGAAATTTTGAATTCCAGTGATCTTATAAATCCCAACCCTGCAATTATATTAAAGAAAGCTTTTTTAGCTTTTCGATTGGTCTTTTCAAATCTGATTTTTATTTTTAAATGATAAAAACCTTCTTCATCTTTGAATCGCTCAATTTCTTCAAAGTCCAGTTTCTCATTGAAAAACTCGGCACTTCCTTCTAAAAGTCCTAAAAAGTAATCGTAAAAACCGCGTTTTGAGATGTATGTTATGTATGCTTGGTTCAGCGAAATTTCTTCAAAGACAATACGCGGGGGTTTTGCTCCCTTTATCATGCGAGTCAGCTGAGAGTGTACATCATCCATATATTCTAAAAAGCTTTTTAGAGAAAGTCTTTGAAAGTACGAAGGGAACCACCTGCTGAAAGTTTTTATATTGTTTTTACCAATCTCTCTCCACATCTGCTGGGGTAGTATGTTTGCTTTTTGGCAGGCATTTTCAATCATTTTATGAACCAGATTATCATCAATATCATCGGTTGGCGAGATGATGGTTGATTCATCTAAGCCCAGCCCTTTTTTAGCATGTTCTTTTACATCATTTCCCCATATATTGCCGATTGTCTCTAACCATGTCAAAACAACCGTTCCTTTCAATGCTCCACTTCTCCTTTCTAAGAATTGGGTGAGTATATTTAAATAATACCACAAAAATATAGTTTTTTGTCATCAATAATAAAGAAAAATTGAAACTCCGGAAAATAAAAAAAGAGCACATCTTTTCACGTGCCCTTATCAAAGCGCCTTTTTGCTTCACTTTCAACAAGTTTGTCAAGGAAGATTGACTTTTCGAAGATTTTTTTTCTTACTATTATACCTTTGTCCACCAGTACTTCTATCAAAGAGGTAATCATAAGAGTATTTTTATAATCCACCTCTTTTAACTGGGCTATTTGAGAGAGAACATCAACGGTTTGCTTCAACTTTTATCATCCCTTTCTTTAAAGTTGTAATTGATATCATTTTGATTATTGTCTAAAATGTAATTAATTATACATCTTTGATACGGAGGAGAAAAAGATGAACTATTTGTGGCTCTTATTTGGACTTTTATCAGCTCTATTTGCTGCTCTGGTTGCAATCTTTGGGAAGATTGGCTTGAAAGGTCTTGACACAAATGTGGCAACGGCGATAAGAGCTGTAATTATGGCCCTGTTTTTGGTCCTGGTAATCATATTTCAGGGAAGACTAAACAGGGTAGGAGAGATACTGGCAAACAAAAAGGCCATTTTGTTTATTGTTTTAAGTGGTGTGGCAGGGGCACTTTCATGGCTATTTTATTTTTTGGCTCTCAAAAATGGAAAGGTTCAGCAGGTTGCACCAATTGATAGACTCTCTGTTGTTTTTGCGATAGTACTTGCTGCAATTTTTCTTGGAGAGAGGATTTCATTTTATACCGGTCTGGGGGTTTTGCTTGTGGTTGCTGGCTCAATTTTTATTGCTCTGGGTTAAAATAATTTTAGAATAGAGATTTTCGGGGAAAGGTGATAGGTCTTTGCTATGAAAACATGTTTTATTGTAAATACGTCACTTGAAAAAGGACTTCCAATATATCTTAAAAGCGTGGGCTGCAACCAGTACCAGGAACACATAGTGCGAAAAAGTGGACATCCGGATTATCATTATCTGCATACATTGGAGGGGAAAGGATATTTAATTGTTGGCACACAAAAGTATCTGGTCGATGAGAGTACTGCTTTTTTCCTGTATCCGGGGGTTGCACATGAGTATTTTGCAGCAACACCCAAATGGTCCACCATCTGGCTCACTTTTAATGGTCCTGCCTGTGATATGATACTTAAAACCATGGGTATAAAACCGTTTGAAGTTTTTAAGCTCTCAAGCAAACAATATTTAGAAGGTATTTTGGAGGCTATTTCAAATAAGGCTTCATTTTACAACTATATTGTCTCTATAGAGTGTTCACAGCTGATATATAATTTTATACTTCATATGGCATTAAATTTGCAAAACAAAATAGAAAGGAATTTTGAAAACAATTACACAAAGCTTTTGCCCATAATGAGATACATTGAAGAAAACTATTTTAAAAATATAACACTGGAAGAACTTTCAAGACTGGTGGGGCTTTCTCCCCAGCATCTTTGTTCAATCTTCAAAAAGACTTTTCAGACAACTCCATATGAGTATTTAATACGAATCAGAATTCAAAAGGCAAAAGAGTTGCTAATAAAAAATCCGGTAATACAGGTAAAAGAGGTTTGTTATGAAGTTGGTTTTAAAAACCCAAGCTACTTTTGTTATATGTTTAAAAAATTGGAAGGGATTACTCCAATGCAATTCAAAAAACTATTCGGATAGAAAATCTTAATTTGAAGAGCAACATTAGGAAAGTTTAAACGTTATATTAAAGTAGAAGCAACAAAAATTTTGGGGAGGGGAATTTAAACTTGAAAATGAAGAGCAGAAAAATACTGGCTGTTGGTCTGGCAAGCCTCTTACTGTTAGCAGCTTTTCTAACCATCTTTGGAATTAAGGTTAATGCTTCTTCAGGTTCTGCCCAGTCAAAAACAGAGGTTACTGTTAGAGGACAGGCAACTATATATGCTGAACCGGATATTGCTGTTTTAACTTTCGGTGTAATTAGTGAAGGTAATAGGGCAGAGACGGCGTATTTCCAGACTTCTTCAAAGATTAACAGGGTTATTTCAGAGCTAAAGAAGCTTGGTATTAATTCAAAGGATATAAAAACGCTCAGAATGAATGTATATCCTAAGTATTCATATAACAAAGATGATGGAACTTCAAAAATAACAGGGTTCTACGCATCAACTGATCTGAATATAACGGTAAGAGATTTTTCTAAACTTGGCAAAGTTGTTGACACAGCATTTAAAAATGGGATAAATACTTTCAGTAGCCTGACTTTTGATGTATCAAACTCAGCTACTTTTTACAATCAGGCGCTTTCAAAAGCACTTGAAAATGCAAAACAAAAGGCTGCTACACTTGCTAAAGGTCTTGGTATCAGTCTGGGAAAGCCAAAATCTGTTACCGAAAATACCTATATAAACACACCGCCCATTGTCTACAAAGAATTAGCGTCGGTTTCTTCATCTTCAACGCAGATACAACCCGGAACAATTGAGATAAAAGCAGAGGTAACTTTGATATACTAAATAATGAAGAAGGCGGCAAATGAGTTTGCCGCCTTCTTTCAATTTTGAGTTTACAGATTTCTGTTTATGAAGTTTACAAAATCGCTCTTTGGTCTTGCACCGATTATCTTGTCAACAGCCTTACCGTTTTTAAAGAGCATAATTGTTGGTATGCTCATAATTCTGAATGCATACGCGATGTCACCATAGTCGTCAACGTTCAATTTTGCGAACTTGACTTTACCGGCATATTCCTGTGCAAGTTCTTCAATTACAGGTGCAACCATTCTGCATGGACCGCACCATGCAGCCCAGAAGTCAACAACAACCGGAATTTCAGACTGCAAAACTTCTCTTTCAAAGTTTTCGCTTGTTAAAGTTACAATATTGTTTGCCATTTTTATCACAACTCCTTTCAATTTTTATATATACCCATTTTTATTTATTTGATAAACCTCAATAGGGTTTCTATCAGATCGTCAATGCTCTTTTCATTTTCAGTGTTTTTGTACTCAGCAATGCAGGACTTTGAATACTTTTCAAGAATAATTGCTCCTACCTTGTTTAGTGCAGCCTTTACCGCTGCTATCTGGGTCAAAACATCATTGCACGACTTGTCATTTTCAATCATCTTCTGGATACCCTTTATCTGTCCCTCAATTTTGCGAAGTCTTAAAAGCAGATTTTCTTTTTCTTTTTGAAGCTCATCCATTTTTCAACCCTCCATATACCGTATACCCCTATCACTTATTTATTATACCCACTTTCATCTTTTTGTCAACAAAAATTTTTATGAAATTAATAGAACTAATAGAATGAATATACATGAATAAGATTTTTGAAGAAAATCAAAGATATAATTAAAAATATTGCGAATATACCACAAAAATAAGAAATAAAGCTTAAAAATAGCCTGAAATAACCAATTTATTTGTTTGACAAAAATTCGCAGATGTTTATAATGAAAATCAAGGAAGGTCAAAGTAAGACAAGTCGGGGTATAGGCTCAAAGTTTCATGTCGTTTTTGGGTTTCCAGGGAGTAGAACATAAAAGGTATATACTCAAATAAATAGGGAAAGATAATTATGTCCCTTTAATAAAAATTTATTTAAAAGGGAGGGATTAAAGTGTCTATTAAACCAGTTTTTGTGAGCACTTATCCCCCTCGAGAATGTGGCATTGCTACATTTACACAGGATTTGGTAAATGCAATTGAAAAATATAATGATGTTAAATATTGTTATGTCATTGCTCTTAGCAAAGACAAACATATTTATGACAATAGAGTTTTATATGACATTAATCAGGATAAATTTTCAAATTACGTTAAAGCTGTAAACTTGATTAATATGTCAGATATAGATGTTGTTGTAATTGAGCATGAATATGGTATATTTGGCGGAGAAGATGGAGACTATATAGTCCCTTTTGTGAAGCTCATCAGAAAGCCAATTATTACCACATTCCACACGGTCTTGAAAAACCCAACAGCAAAACAGTTTGAGATACTCAAAAAGCTTGCTGATGCAAGCTACAAGGTAATTACTATGGCAAAGACAACAAAAGAGATACTGATGGATGTGTATGATGTTGAGGAAGAAAAGATAGAAGTGGTCCATCATGGAGTACCATATATGGAATTGGAGGACAAAGAAATCTTAAAGAAAAAATATAATCTTGATGGGAAAAAGGTTATAAGCACATTTGGATTAATCAGCCCTGGAAAAGGTCTGGAGTATGCTATACAAGCCATGGACAGGGTAAGGAAAGAATTTGAAGATGCAGTGTATTTAATTTTGGGTCAGACACATCCAAACATAAAGAGAATAAAAGGTGAAGAATACAGAGACAAGCTTGTAAATATGGTAAGAGAATTAAAATTAGAAGATAATGTTGTATTTGTGGACAAATATTTAACAAAAAGAGAGATAATGGAGTATTTGCGCCTGTCTGACATATACCTCACTCCTTACATAGGGAGGGAGCAGGCGGTATCAGGAACACTGGCATATGCAATTGGCAGTGGTAAAGCTATAGTCTCAACACCGTACACTTATGCTCAGGAGATGCTGTCTGATGGAAGAGGAATGCTTGTTGAGTTTGAAGATGCTTATTCTATAGCAGATGCTATTATTACTCTGTTGAAGGATGAAAATCTCAGAAAAGAGATTGAGAGAAGGACAGCAGAAGTTGGTAAAGAGATGTACTGGCACAATGTTGCAAAGAGGATGATTGATATATTTTACGATGTGGTAGAACTAAATAAGAAGGTTGGGGTGATAGCATGAAAAAAGGGACAAAACGACTTGCCCTGCCTTCTTTAAACACAAGGCATCTGTTTAGAATGACAGACTCCACTGGTATTTTGCAGCATGCTAAATTTTCTGTGCCAAACTACAAGGAAGGTTATACAACAGATGACAATGCGAGAGCTTTAATTGTTGCACTCAGGCTCTATGAAAAGACAGGAGACAGATCATACCTTGATTTGGTTTACAGGTACATGGCGTTTTTGTATAATAGCTATACTGAAGATGGGTACTTTAAAAACTTTATGAGCTACTCAAGGGTTTTCATTGATGAAAAAGGAACAGAGGACTGTTTTGCAAGGTCGTTGATAGCCCTATCTTATGTTTATTCTTCTGAGGTGCTTGACAGTAGCATAAAAGAACTTGCGTATGTAATGTTAAAGCGATTGCTCAGGAATGTACTTGAGCTAAAATATCCTATCAGTATGGCGTATGCGATTGTAGCTCTGTCTGTATTGCACGATATCAAAGAGTTTACAAACGAGGCAAAGATGTATTTGGAAGCTCTGTCTGAGAAGCTGCTAAACCTTTACAGAAAATATTCTGATGAAAATTGGAAATGGTTTTCTGACAGGCTCACATATGCAAACGCAATTATCCCATATGCGCTTTTCAGAGCATTTGCAGTAACTGAAAAAGAGAAATATTTGAAGGTTGCAAAAGAGTCGCTTGATTTTCTCACGCCTATTTTATTTGAAAATGGGATTTTGCGCGTGATTGGAAACAAAGGCTGGTATGAAAAAGGCAAAGATCGTCCATATTTTGATGAACAGCCAATAGATGCATGCGATTGTGTGCTTGCATATACAGAGGCATACAGGATTACTGAAGAAAAAGAGTACAAAGAGAAAGCATTAAAAGCATTTAAATGGTTTTTGGGAGAAAATATCCATAAACAGCCTTTATATGACCAAAATACCGGTGGTTGCAGAGACGGAATTGAAGAAGATGGAATAAATCAAAACCAGGGTGCAGAATCTACAATTTGCTATCTTCTGGCAAGACTTTGCATTGAGGATTTGATAAAATCTGAAGAGAAGAGCAAAGAGGTTGTGTAAAGATCACAACCTCTTTTTTTCTTCCGATTTTTTGAAGATTGGAAGGTTCTGGTTTTCAATTGTGGTTGTAACCTCATCCTGTAAACTTATGTTATTGATGTGTAGAAAATTTTGAAATGTCTCTTTATCATTTTCAAAATCCCTGTTTCTTTTCATTTTTCATGCTCTATTCTTTTTCAACAAAAGTTTGATATTATTATTTACAAAAATTATAATTGTTATTAGAAAAGATTCAGGACCTGAAAAAGGAAAGATCAAAAGTGTACTCAAAACGAATTGAAGCAATATTAAAAACTCTTGAAAAGTGCAACACGCTTGCAGATATTGGCTGTGACCACGGTTATGTGGCTGTTGAGGCGATAAAAAGAGAGGTTGCTAAAAAGGCAATTGCAGTGGATTTACATCCCAATTCTCTTCAAAAGGCAATTGATCTATCAAAAAAAGAAGGGGTTTTTGAAAAAATAGAATTTTTCGTGGGCAATGGATTTGAGCCGATTGAAGAACCTGTCTGTCAGGCTGTTATTGCAGGAATGGGTGGGGATACAATCTTGAGCATCCTGTCTTCTGCAAAGGACAGGCTTAAAGATACAAAGCTTGTTTTGCAGCCAATGAAGGATACAGAAATTTTGCGAAGGTGGCTTTTTGAAAATAAATTTGATATAAATGAGGAGTTTGTTGTAAACGATAAAGGAAGGTTCTATATAGTGATCAAAACACAAATGTCCGGTAAGCTTGAGTATTCAGACATGGACATATATATAGGAAGACACATTCACACAAAAAGCAGAGAGTCGCTGGAATATATTTTGAGAAAAAAGGAGAAACTCAGAAAGATAGCAGAGATGAAAAAAGCAAATGAGAAGGATTATTCGGAAGAGAAAAGGATGCTAAAGATGATTGAGGAGGTTTTGGGCAAATGGTAAGCGTGCAGGAAATTGCAGCATATCTTGAAAACTATTTTCCCAGGAAACTCTCATATGATTGGGACAATGCAGGGCTTCAGGTAGGAAGTTTTTCGGCAAAGGTGGACTCGGTTTTAATCTGTGTTGATGTTACAGAAGATATTTTGAACGAAGCAAAAGACCTTGGGGCGGGGCTAATTGTGTCGCATCATCCTTTGATATTTCAGGGATTAAAATCCATCAAAAACGATACCCCTGAGGGAAGATTAATCGCAGAAGCTATCAAAAGTGATATAAGTATTCTTTCCTTTCACACAAATGCGGATGTTTCAAAATGTGGGATAAATTATTACCTTGCAAAGCTTTTAAATCTTGAAAGCATTGAGGGTCTGAGTGTAAAGCAAAAAAATGAGTATTTTAAGATTGTTGTGTATGTTCCATCAGAGTACAAAGATGCGGTACTGGAAGCAATGGCACAAGAAGGAGCTGGTTTTGTTGGCAAATACAGCCACTGCTTTTTTGCAATTGAAGGGCAGGGTCATTTTAAGCCACACGAGGGAGCAAATCCATTTATAGGAAGAGTTGGCGAGCTTGAAAGGGTGAGTGAGGTAAGACTTGAGAGCATTGTTCCGGAAGACAGGCTCAAAAATGTTGTAAAAGCTATGTTAAAGGCTCATCCGTATGAAGAGGTTGCATATGATATATACAGGCTTGAAAATGAGATTTCATATGAGTATATAGGTGTTATAGGGCAGAAAAATATTGAAGCTGAAATGCTTATAAAGGAACTGAAAGAGAAACTCAATCTCTCACATGTGAAAGCAAATCTTACGAAAGAATGGTTTAAGAAGGTTGCAATTGTAAGCGGCTCTGGCAAGGATTTCATAAAAGATGCCTATTTTAAAGGCGCAGACTGTCTCATCTCTGGAGAGATAGGGCATCATGGAGTTGTTTTTGCAAGATCGCTTGGAGTCAGTACTGTTGAGATCGGTCATTATGAAAGTGAAAAGGTTTTTGTTGATGTTGTGTATGAGCTTCTGAATAAGTTTGATAAAAAAGATAGGCTGAAAATTTACAAATCGCAGGTGGACACAGGTTATACCAGGGTTTACTGAAGCAGAATTAAATCGGAAAAGAGGGTGAGAAACAGTATGAGTGAGTTTATTAAAAAAAGGATTCGAGAACTTGTTGACCTGATCAATTACCATGATTATAAGTACTATGTTGAAGACAATCCGGAGATAAGTGACTATGAATATGATATGCTCTACAGAGAACTTGTGGAGCTTGAAAAACAGTATCCAGAATACATCTTCCCTGATTCACCCACACAGAGGGTTGGTGGTAAAGTAAAAGAGGGGTTTAAAGAGGTTGTTCACAAAACGCCACTTTTATCACTTTCAAATGTGTTCAGTGAAGGTGAACTTTATGACTTTGACAGGAGACTGAGAGAACTTCTTGGTACAGATGATTTTAATTATGTTGTTGAGTACAAGATTGACGGGCTTTCTGTTGCGCTTGAGTATGAGAGGGGACTTTTTGTAAGGGGTGCAACACGCGGCGATGGCAATGTGGGTGAGGATGTTACTGAAAACTTGAAAACAATAAGGTCAATTCCATTGAGGCTCAAGGAGGATATAAATATAGTTGTTCGTGGAGAGGTGTTCATGCCCAAAGACGAGTTTATAAAGCTTAATCAGGAAAGAGAAGAAAATGAAGAGCCTCCTTTTGCAAATCCGCGAAATGCCGCAGCAGGATCGCTTCGCCAGCTTGACCCCAGGATAACAGCACAAAGAAAACTTGATATATTTGTTTTTAATGTACAGTGGTGCGAGAAAGAACTCAAAACTCACGATGAAGCACTGCAATTTCTGAAGTATCTGGGATTTAAAGTTTCACCTGACTATGTTGTTTGCAATAATATAAAAGAGGTCTATGAGGCAATCAAAAATATAGAAGAAAAAAGAGGAGAGCTTTCTTTTGAGATAGACGGTGCTGTTGTGAAATTGAACCAATTGGCTTTGCGTGAGGTGGCGGGTTCAACTGCAAAGTCACCGAGATGGGCGGTTGCCTATAAATTTCCACCAGAGAAAAAGGAAACAAAGCTATTGGACATTGAAGTTAATGTTGGAAGAACAGGTATTTTGACTCCGACAGCCATACTTGAACCTGTAAGGATTTCAGGTTCGGTTGTGTCACGCGCGACTCTTCACAATATGGACTATATAAGGCAAAAAGATATTAGAATTGGTGACACAGTGGTGGTACAGAAAGCTGCGGAGATAATACCGGAGGTTGTTGAAGTTGTATTTTCAAAGCGCACGGGAAATGAAAGGATTTTCGAGATGCCCAAGAAATGTCCTGTGTGCGGGGCGGATGTTATAAAGTTTGAAGATGAGGTTGCGTACAGATGCACGGGTGTTGAGTGCCCTGCAAAGAGCTACAGGTTAATTTTGCACTTTGTATCGCGTGATGCAATGGACATTGCAGGCATGGGTGAGATGATAGTAAAAAATCTATTTGAAAGAGGTTTGATCAAGACACCTGCTGATATTTATTATCTTAAATTTGATGATTTAGTAAACCTTGAAAGATTTGGTGTCAAGTCTACAAACAATTTATTGAAGGCAATAGAAGCATCCAAAAAACGACCTCTTGATAGGCTTATATATGCCCTGGGCATAAGACATATAGGGCAAAAAGCTGCAAAGACACTGGCAGAGCACATATCTTCAATTGACGACCTGTTTACAATTACTGAGGAGGAACTCCTAAAACTTCCTGACTTTGGTGAAAAAATGGCAAAAAGTGTTGTGACATTTTTCCGTCAGGAGAAGACAAAGCATCTGATTGAAAGACTCAAAAAAGCAGGGGTTAATACAGTTTCTGAGAAAAAGGCAAAGTCAGACCTGTTGAAAGGGTATACGTTTGTGCTGACAGGTGCTCTTTCAAAGTATTCAAGAACCCAGGCAAAGGAGATTTTGGAGTCCTTAGGTGCAAGGGTAAGTGAAAGCGTCTCTAAAAAAACTACCGCAGTGATTGTTGGTGAAGACCCCGGTAGCAAGTTTACAAAAGCGCAGGAGCTGGGCGTGAAGATATTGTATGAGCAGGATTTTGAAAAGTTGATTTCTGCAAAATCACGCGAAGAGGTTGAAAAGATTATAATGGAGTGAGCTTTTTTGGCAGATGCGAGAAAAAGAAGAATCAACAGGCTTAAGTTCATAACCAATGTTTTTATCAAACATGGATTTGGTTATGTGTTTAGCAGCACTCCGCTTGTGCGGTTTAAAAGGTTTTCTGAAAACAGGATAAACAGAGGAGTAAGGTTAAGAAATGCTTTGGAGGAACTCGGTACAACATTTATAAAGATGGGTCAGCTTCTTGCAAACAGACCTGATCTGGTGCCCGAGGATATTGTTGTGGAGCTTAAGAAACTTCAGGAGAATGTAAGACCGTTTTCCTTTGAAGAGGTTAAAAAGATATTGGAAGAGGAAAATTTGCTGAATAAGTTTGAACATATTGAATCAAGACCGGTTGCAACAGCATCCATTGGGCAGGTACATGCGGGATATGTAAATGGCAGGAAAGTTGCTATAAAGATTAGAAGACCGAATATCGATAGTGAAGTCAAAACTGATATAGAGATATTGAAAAAACTTGCCTCCATCCTGGACAGGTATTCACCGGTTAAAGGTATTGTAAGTTTTTCAGACATTGTAAATGAGCTTGCAAATGTCCTTCTGCATGAGATTGATTTTAGGTTCGAGCAGAACAATATAAAAAAACTCAAAAAGGCTCTGGTAAATAAAGAAGTTATTATACCGGATGTCTATGAAGAATTCTCGTCAGACAGAGTTCTGGTTACAACCTTTATTGAAGCAAAAACTTTGAATACTCTTGATGTTGACTCTATTTTGCAAAGTGACAGATTAAGACTTGGCAAAAAGCTTATAAATCTTTATCTGTCTCAGATATTTGAAATTGGGATATTCCACGCCGACCCTCACCCCGGGAATATTCTAATTACAAATGACCATGAAATAGCTTTTGTAGATTTCGGCATGATAGGAAAACTTACCAGCAAAGAAAAAGAAAACCTTTCAAATTTATTGCTTGGGATAGTTCTAAACGACAAAAAGATGGCGATAAGGGCATTTAAAGAGCTCGGAATAATTGGAAGGGGTATTGATACCGACAATTTTTACAGGGAAGTTGAGAATATATTTAATCACTATATCAACCAGCCAGTTGCCTCGATTAAAATTGCGGATATATTCAATGATGTATTCAAACTCACATTTAAATATAAGCTGAAGATTCCAGAGCAGCTTGTTTTGCTGGGAAGGACTTTGAGTCTTCTTGAAAACGACATAGCAATTTTGAAGGTTGACTTGAATGTCTTGGAAGCTATCCTACCTTATGTGAACAGGCTAATTTTAAAAAACAGATTGTCAAAACTGAAAGCTGCAAACATCCTGAATATACTATTTTCATATTTTAATCTATTCGAACTTCTACCCAAAAGAGTAGAAACAATCCTGGATAAAGTAGAAGATGAGGAGCTCACAATAAATATAGAACTTAAAAGCTTAGACAAACTTCTGCAGAGAATGGAAAGACTTGCAAATAAATTTTCACTTTCGATAATACTTCTTTCTGTGAGTATTATAATTGCAGGAATGACCATCGGTGGGCTATTGTCACCAGCTTTGTATAAAACAATTTTATCAGCCTGGTATTTGTGGGCTTTGAGATTGGGTATATTAATATTGATTGTTCTTATCATTGTGATGCTTCTTATGATTATAAGAAAGGAAAAATAAAATTCTGGAGGTGTGTAAAAAGATGAGAGATCTTTTGGAAAAGCTTATCAACATTGGTCTTGGTGTATTTGCTCTTTCCAAAGAAAAGGTAGAAAAGATTGTAAACGATCTTGCTGAGAAAGGTGAGATTAGCAAGAATGAAGTGCACGAAGTAATTCAAAAGATAATGGAAAAAGGGGAAGAGCAGAAAAAAGAGCTAAACGAATATATATCAAAGCAGGTTGAGAGTATTCTAAGCAAGATGAACCTTGCTACAAAATCGGAAATTTTAACAGAAGAAAGAATAAGAGAAATTGTAAGAGAAGAGATTTCAAAATCTCAGGGGAATTAAAACCACCTTTTTAATTTTTTTTGACATAACAATAAAGAAGTTGTATAATAAAATAAAAGTCTACTATTTCGATTGAAATTGGGGGTATATAGATGATTTACAATAGTATTACCGAACTTATAGGAAAGACGCCACTTGTGAGACTGAACAAACTTTCAAAAGATCTTAATTGCGAAATTGTTGCAAAAATAGAATATTTCAATCCTGGTGGAAGTGTAAAAGACAGGATTGGTCTTGCAATGATTGAAGATGCTGAGAAAAAGGGACTGATAAACAAAGACACAGTAATAGTGGAGCCAACAAGTGGCAATACGGGTATTGCACTTGCAATGGTGTGCGCTGTAAAAGGTTATAAGTTAATTTTAACCATGCCTGAGACAATGAGTATCGAAAGAAGAAAGCTTCTCAGGGCATACGGTGCAGAGATTGTTCTGACACCTGGCGAAAAAGGAATGAAAGGAGCAATTGAAAAAGCGTTTGAGATTTACAATTCGACTCCCAACGCTTTTATGCCTCAGCAGTTTGAAAACCTGGCAAATCCGGAAATTCACAGAAGAACAACAGCACTTGAGATCTGGAACGACACAAATGGTCAGGTTGACATATTTGTTGCAGGGGTTGGTACGGGTGGGACAATTACAGGTGTTGGAGAAGTGTTGAAAGAAAAAAAGCCCGATGTGAAGATTGTTGCAGTTGAACCTTTTGACTCTGCAGTGCTGTCAGGTGAGATGCCAAGACCCCACAAAATACAGGGTATTGGTGCTGGGTTTGTACCAAAGGTTTTGAACACAAAGATTTACGACCAGATAATAAAGGTAAAATCTGAGGATGCATTTGAAATGTCAAGGTACTTAGCAAGAGAAGAAGGTATTCTGGTTGGAATCTCATCAGGTGCAGCACTGTATGCAGCAGTCGAGGTTGCCAAAAAAAGTGAGAATAAAAAGAAGATGATTATTGTTCTTCTTCCTGATACAGGAGAGAGATACTTATCAACAGATTTATTTAACGTTAATATATAAAATAAAATTGCGGCTCTATGCAGATTGTGTGCATAGAGCCCATCTTTATTTACCATTTTGTGTTTCCTTCCACGTTTTGTATGCAAGCTTTGCAATACCGCCTGCAATATGCGTTTTTTCGCAACTTTCACCACTTTCAAGTTTGATCTTTGCATACTCGGGCTTGCTCTGCAGGATTGCTTTGGCTGTTTGAGTGCTGATTCCCAGAAATTCTGCAATCTCATCTGCTGATTTATTTTCTTCATTGTGAAGGTAAATGACAAAAATAGCTTCCATTAATGATGCAAGCCACGTAAGTCTTCTGTACTCAACAAGTTTTCTTGGACCACCTAATATGTCAATTGCAATTGAGAAAATTTGTTTTATAACCTCATCAACATTTTGCTGAATCAATTCAATTTTTTTCATGGTCCTGACCCCCTTATTTTTTTAGTTTTTTTGTTACTCTTGTTTGTCTTCTTTTTGCTGCCCTGCAATATAGCCAAGCGGGTACAGAACCTTTATAAGTCCGTTTTGATCAATTTCAAATACATATGTCTTGGAGTCATGGCCACACATTCTGCAACCATCTACCCTCAAAAGTCTAATTACATCGCCAATAGGTCTTTTGAATGTGCTACTGTCAAACCTGTTCATTATGACCTGTTTCGAAAAAACAATTGTTCCATCAACAATATGACTTACTGCATATCCGCCTGCAGCTTCGGCCGAAAGGTGTTCCTGACCACTTCGCTTTTGTGAAATCATCAAAGTTGTGAGCCTTTTCGATTTTAAAAAGTTATAAATAGTCCTCACAATTTCTCTTGCATAGATTTCTTTTGATTCAAATAATCCGGTCACAGAGTCAATAACAACATTTTTGATGTCAAATCTTGTTATGGCATTTTCGATTGTTTTAATAAAGTTGTTTATATTACCACGTATATTAAAGTCTCTGGTAATATCGAGCATATATACATTTTCTTCAACCTTTGACTTATCAATACTCATAGCAGCAGCACGTGAAAGAAGTGAAGGGTACAGAAACTCTGCGGGTGTTTCAACAGTTATATACAAAACACTATTTCCTTCATTTGCTTGAGCTACAGCAAACTGTTCGGCAAACAGGCTTTTACCTGTATCAGCAACGCCGCTAAGGTTCATGACAGAGTATGCTGGAATTCCACCGAGTGGCTTTATGATGGGTTTTCCAAGTTCTCTGGAAAACTCAACTTTGTAAAAAAGCTTATCTACGCCGTCAACTCCCGTTTTGACTCCAAAAAGCTCTGGTGCAGATTTTGAAAGGTCTTTGAGTTTAACAGCATCCAGGGTTACCTGAACTTCGCTGTTTGCCCTGTTCATTTTTTCACCTCCCCTGTTAAAGGAGGATTATACACTCTTCCAATTATAAAAATAATTACAAATATAAATTCTGTCAAGGTCAAAAAAGGTCAAAATTTATTAATTTTAGTCTAAAATATCTGAAAAATTTGAAAAAATAATATCTTTTCTTATCCGGCTGTGATTTTGCTTTTGGATTTAGAAATTTTAAAAACTATACTTGACTTGGCAGAGAAGATCTGTTATCATGTAATTGAAAATTATTATCAACTAAAATAAAATCTCAATTGCAGCTTATTTTCAAAAATATTTTCAAGGTTTTTGTGATTATAAAAGGTGGGGTGAGTATATATGACACTTGACATGGTACCAAAGGGGCAGGAAGTGGTAATAAAGAGTATAAAAAATAAAAATGCAAAAATATATGCTTTAAGATTTGGAATAAGTGAGGGAAGCAAAGTTAAATGCATAGGTAAAATAAAAAATGGTCCGGTTATTCTGCGAAAAAATCATCAGGAAATAGCCATAGGTCAGGGTTTTGCCAAGGAAATTGAAGTAGAGATTCACAAATAGAAAATGGAAAGGAGCTGAGGTGGTTGAACTGTGATACTGTACATCAACTATTAAAAATTCAGGAAGACAAAGAAATAATAGCTCTTGTTGGGAATCCTAACGTGGGAAAGTCTGTTATCTTCAATAAACTTACTGGGAAATATGTAGATGTTTCAAATTTCCCTGGTACAACAGTAGATGTTAACTATGGTTATTATAAAGATTACATCATTGTTGATACTCCCGGAGTTTATGGAATATCTTCTTTCAGTGAAGATGAAATTGTAACACGTGACATAGTTATGAGCACTGACAGGATTATAAATGTTGTTGATAGTGTACATTTGGACAGAGATTTGTTTTTGACTCAACAGCTTATAGACTATCAAAAAGAAATTATTGTGGTGCTAAATATGGTTGACGAAGTTGAGAAAAATAGCATTAAAATTGATGTTGAAAAACTAAAACAATACCTTGGGGTTGAAATAATAACTACTTCGGCAAGCAGAGGAATTGGTATGGATAAATTAAAAGAGGCAATAGATAAGAATCTGTTCAAAAAAGGTAACTCAACTCCGAATCTTGACAAACTTTTGGAGTCTGAGGGTAAAAAGACTTGTTGTGAAGATCTTGCAGAGGCAGAAAACATTTTTGATACATCCATTTCAGATCTGCAGGAAAAAATTTATGCTCTGAGACGAAAATATATTGATGAGATATATAGCAAGGTTGAAAAATATGACTCTAAACATCTTGCTTTTCAGAATAAATTGAGTCAGATCCTTATAAATCCCCTGACGGGAGTTCCTTTTTTGGCTGCCATGCTTTATATTATGTATTATTTCTTGGGAGTGCTTGTTGCCCAGAAGCTTGTTGACTTTACTATGAATAAAGTTATGGGTGAGTACTACTTCGGGTTTGTGGAAAAAGTCATAAAAGGTGCTGTATCTTCTGTGTTTTTGCAAAAATTACTGGTGGGTAGTTATGGAATACTGTCAATGTTTCCAATAATATTTTTTGGATTGCTCTTACCTCTTGTCGTTGCTTTTCACTTTTTCATGAGCATTTTAGAAGATAGTGGATATCTTCCGAGAATTGCAACACTTGTGGACAGAAGTTTGAATAAAATAGGTTTGAATGGCAGGTCTATCATTCCCATAATTTTGGGTTTTGGTTGTGTTACAATGGCAACAATGACAACAAGAATACTTAACTCAAAAAGAGAGAGGCTTATTACAATATTTTTGTTGGGGCTTACAATACCATGTTCTGCCCAACTTGGTATAATTAGTGGATTGATTTCCAAGCTTGGATTCTGGTATCTTGTTGCTTATGTTTTGATAATTGGATTTATATTTGGTACAGTGGGCAAGGTGCTGAGCAAAATTTTAAAAGGCGAATCAACCTCACTTTTCATAGATCTTCCTGCTTTGAGAATTCCACAGCTTTCTAACATTTTGAAAAAGACATATTACAAATCTAAGGGATTTTTGGTTGAAGCTTTCCCCATTTTTATAGTTGCTACACTATTGCTTGGGTTTTTGGATGCAACAAGTTTGCTCAAAATTATAGAAGATTTTACACAGCCTGTTGTAACAGGTTTTTTAAAACTTCCAAAACAGATGACAGAGGTATTTATTCTGAGTATTATAAGACGGGATTATGGTGCAGCAGGGCTTGTGACAATTCCCACAACAAAAAACCAGATGTTTGTAACACTTGTAACTACTACTTTGTTTGTTCCCTGTGTAACTTCTTTCGCTCTGATAACAAAAGAAAACGGGCTGAAATATTCACTTTTTGTCTGGATTTCTTCGGCGGCAATAGCTTTACTTGTAGGTGGGATTTTGGCTCATATTATAATTGTCTAAAAAATTTCCTGAAGGAAGGGTAGTTTTAAAATGAAAGTAAAGTGTCCTGTATGTGGTTATGAAGTTGATGTTGCTTCCAATAAAAAATGTCCTCGCTGCAACACCCCTGTTGTGGATTTTTTAAAGTGCACGGGTAATTGTAAAACCTGTAAAAAAAGCTGCCATATAAAATATTGACATGATGGTTGCTTTAAGAATAAAATGTATATCATAAAATAGACAAATCCACAACTTTGAACGGAGTTGGAGAAAATCTATGAGCAAAAATCAATTAGAGGAGATAAAAGAGCAGTTGAAACAAAAAGGATATAAATTGACTACACAGAGAAGAATAATCCTTGATTCTATTTTGGATAATCAGGACAAACATCTTAGCATAGAAGATATTTATAAAATAGTAAAAGAAAAGATGCCAGAAATAGGACTTGCGACAGTTTACAGAACAATAATGCTTTTGAGTGATTTGAAGGTGCTCAATAAGATTGACCTTGACGATGGGTGTTCAAGGTTTGAACTTTCAAATAGTGAAGAGTCACACAACCATCATCATCTGATTTGCATCAAATGTGGTAAAGTTGAAGAGGCAGAAGACGACCTTTTAGAAGCTTTGGAGGAACAGATAGAAAATAAAAAAGGGTTCAAAGTGATAAATCATATGGTAAAATTCTATGGGATTTGTAAAGAATGCAAAAAGGAATGAGAAAGCTTTCTCTCATTCCTTTGATTTTATAAACACCTTATAGAAACTGCCATTGTTATCATCTGTGTTTTTAAAGCTATCTTTAAATGCCAAATACAAAAACCCATTTGTCAGCAGTGGTATTACCACCATATATTGATGAATTTTCATTTTATATTAGTTAATTCTTTCCATTAGCAAAAAATATATTCGATATTTTTAATATGTGCTTGAAATTAAAACTTTAAAATCTGCAAAAATAAAATGGTCGGGGCGACTGGACTTGAACCAGCGAACCTCTAGCACCCCAAGCTAGCGCTCTAACCAAACTGAGCTACGCCCCGACCTCTTCTGTGTTATTTTATCTGTTACACATACATTATATTCTATCTTCTTTAAGATTTCAAGGCAAAAATTTGCTGATAAATAGTTAAAGTTAAGCTTATAGTCTTTTCCCAGCTATAGTTCTTTGCCAGTTTATAGCCTTTTTCTGAAAGATCCTTTCTAAAATTATCATTTTGAAGTACAAATAAAATCTTTTCTGCAATATCCAGAGTAGAATAAGGATCCACCAACAATGCTGCATCTTTTAACACTTCTGGCATAGAAGTTGTGTTGCTGGCGATTGTAGGAACTTTACATGCCATGGCTTCAAGTGGTGGAAGCCCAAATCCCTTATATAAGGATGGATATACAAATAAGGTAGCGCCATTGTATAGATATGGCATAAATTCCACCTCAACGTATGATAAAAAGTGAACATACTCGGATAGACCAAGTTCAATTACTAAGTTCCTCACTTCATCAAAACTTCTGCTAAGTTTTCCTGGTATAACAAGATGAATACTGTCAATTTTGTCTTTTATCATATTATAAGCTTTGATCAGTCTTGTAAGATTTTTCCGAGGAGAAAAGCCTCCTACATATAAGATGTAAGGAAAGTCAATACCGAATCTTTGTTTAAGTGTACTTTCGACTTCCTGTTTATCAAGTGGTTTGTAAATGTCTTCTGGTGCTGAATGTGTTACAAATACCTTTGATGGGTTGTAGTCAAAAAACTCACATATATCTTTTTTAGAAAACTCAGAAACAGTTATTACACTGTCAACAATTTTTAATATTTTTGGAACATATTTGGTAAATATTTTCAAATATCCTGGACCTACTGTTTCAGGCAATCTAAATGGAATTATATCATGAAGAGTTATAATATAGCTGCACTTCTTTGAGAGAGGAATACCTATACCGTTTTGGGGCACATGGTAAATATCAATGTCATTTTGAATTATTATCTCCTTTATCATTATTTCCTCCCAGAATTTGTCCAGTTGTTGAGGGAGAAGATTTATGTTAATATTTTCTGCTGAGACAAATTCTATTTCAGACTTGTCGGGCCATATTATAAGGTATTCGTTTTGTTTATCAGAAGCATAGCAAGAAGACTCCATCTTCTGTAAGATGGAGATGAATTGCTAAAAATGTGATAAAATATTTCTGGGTGATGTCAAGTGTACAAAACACAAAAAAATCATATAAGATGTGATAAGAAAACATACAAACTTTTGCGAAAGCTCTGTCACTTTTCAAAAAACCTGTATAACTTTGCTCTGTATCACGTAAGACAGCACTACTTTCAAACCTATGGACACCTGCGATATGAAAGTGTGTATCACATTGCAAAAGACAACGAAAACTATATGCTTTTGCCATCACAGGTTGCACAGCAGACACTTATTTCGGTGGATGAATCTTTTAAATCTTTTCTGAACCTTTTGAAAGCCAAAAAGGAAGGAAAGGTAAAAGAGAAAGTTTTAATGCCAAGATACTTACCCAAGGATGGGATGTATCAGATAGTTTTCCCAAAAGACCAGTTCAAGATAGAAGACAGAAAAGTGAGACTTAGTCTTGGCAGAAGTTTTTCAAAGGAGTTTGGGGTAAGATACTTATATTTTGATTTGCCAAAAAACATTGCAGGAAAAAAGATAAAGGAAGTCAGGATAATACCAAGATACCATGGGAAGTGGTTTGAGATTGAGTATGTGTATGAGGAAAAGGAGCAGGATTGTAAGCTTGACAGAAGCAAGATTTTGGCAATAGACTTGGGATTAAACAACTTTGCAGCGCTTACGGATACCATTGGGACTGCCTTTTTGATAGAGGGCAGGTTTTTAAAATCAGTCAACCGATGGTACAACAAGGAAAAAGCAAGACTGCAAAGTGTATACTCCAAACAGGGAATCAAATATGGTTCAAAACTTGCTCAAATTTCTCTTAAAAGACAGCATATAGTTGATAACTTTTTAAATCAGGCTGTAAACGTTGTAGTTAAACACTGTCTGTAAAATAAAATAGGAGTAGTTGTTGTGGGCAGGATGAAAGAGATAAAGAAGGGTATAGATCTGGGGAAGGTGAACAATCAGAACTTTGTTGGGATACCGTACAAGAAGTTTAAGAGAAAATTAGAAGCAAAGTGCAGATTATATGGAATAGAGTATGTGGAGATAGAAAAAAGCTACACCTCACAGAGGTGCAGCAGATGTGGAGTGGTTGACAAAAGTAACAGAAAGCACAGGGGCTTGTATGTATGCAAAAAATGTGGGAATGTATTGAATGCGGATATAAATGGGGCGATAAACATACTTTTAAAGGTAGCTGGTGAGTCTGTGAAAGAGCAGATAGCCAGTAGCAGGTGTGTGAACCACCCTGTGAGAATAAGGGTAGCATAAAATGCTACCAAACTTCTCATGAAGCCTTCACCTCTTTAGGTGGATGGTAGTTCACTATATGATTATGTTATTCAACATGTTAAAAAGCGGGGTATGTAGAGATGATAATAGAAATGCTTGTTGAGAAAGATTTTGCTGGTACGAAAATTGAAAAAGCTATAAAAAAGAAATATTCTACAATTCCGATGAGCGTTATATTTAAACTTCTGAGAAAAGGAATGATAAAAGTTAACTCGGAGCCTGCGCAAAAAGGGCAGGTTCTTCAATTTGGAGATTTGATTAGCTTTGATGTAGAAGAAAAATTCTTGGAGCAAGAAAAGGTTGAAATAACAAAAGTGTATGAAGATGACAATATAATTATCATTGACAAACCCTATGGTATTCCTTCTCATCCTGATTCAAACAATGAATACTCGGTTGTGAACTGGATTGAAGACAATTATTCTGGTAATGAACTGCCAGCACTCTGCCACAGGCTTGACAGAAATACTTCCGGACTTATGGTTATTGCAAAAAATAGACAAGTTTTAAATGAGATGTTAAAATATATGAGTAGAAGAGCAATCAAAAAGAAGTACTTGTGCATAACAAAGAGGGTGAATTTGCCGAAAAGTGGAGTGCTTGTTCACTATCTCAAAAAGGATTCAAGGAAGAGTAAGGTTTACATTTCAGATTCACCCGGTGATGGGTATTCAGAGATTGTGACCAGATACAGGATAATACGGGGCACAGACCAGTTGCTGCTTGTTGATGTGGAATTGGAAACGGGCAAAACGCATCAGATAAGGGCGCAGCTTGCTCATGTTGGGCTTTGCATATTGGGTGATAACAAATACGGTGACTGGGAACTGAACAGGAAATACAATGCGAATATCCAGTGTCTTTGCGCGTATTATCTCAGGTTTGATATAGGTAAAAAAGGTATTTTGCGATATTTGGATGGTAAGAAAATTGTCAAAGATATTGTTGAATTTCCTGTTCAAATTGAAAACTTTGGAACAATAAATGTTTATAAAGAAAGAGGGCTTGAGCTATGAAAAAGGTTTTGTATGTACTGGGGTCATTCATTATAATACTTTTGATTGGAATAAATGCAATATTTTATTATGAGAACATGTATATCAAAAACTACATCCCGGTGTCCGAAGAGGTTTATAATACTCCAAAAAGTCAGAAAACGGCTGTATCTTCAAAAGAAAAACCCCAGCCACAGAAAAAATCTCCTGTTCAGTTACAAAACAGGTCAGAAGAGTACAGAGCAACAATTGCGCTTGTTGGCGATGTATTCTTTAGCGGATACCTTTTGAAGTCATATTACGACAGGCAAACACAGTCATATTCTTTTGGTAATATTATGGAAAATGTTAGGGATATAACATATGCAGATTTGAGTGTTTTCAAATTTGATAGTAGTTTGTCTGAGAATACACCGGTTTCAACATCTGGTAAATACAATGCACCCGGAGAGGTTTTAAATTTGCTCAAATCAGCCGGTTTAAATGTGGCAGTACTTTCTTCTTCGCATATTTTTGATGCAAAAAAGCAGGGGTTGGAAGATACAATCAGAAATTTAAAGGATGCGGGGATAAGTCCAGTGGGTGTTAAGCTATCTTCAGCTGAACATGCATCAAATGTATTTGATATAAACAATATTAGGATTGGCATTGCTGCGTTTACAAAAGAACTTTCAGGAATCTATCTTGAAGACGGCTCATCATACAAAGAGTATGTAAGTACTTTAGACAGGGATACTATAAAAAATGAGCTTGAGTATTTGAAAGGTAAAAGCTGTGACATTATAATAGCATATACAAACTGGGGATATGAGAATTCAACAAGCACAACATCAGAACAAAGAGAATTTGCGAAAGAGCTGGTAAGATACGGTGCTGATATTGTAATTGGAACACATACGCATACAATTCAGCCTTTTGAAAAGATACAGATTGATGATGAAAACTATGGTAAAAGAGAGGGAGTAGTGTTTTATTCCCTGGGGAATTTCCTTTGTGATCAGACAGTTATTTTCCCATACAATAGATTTGGTTTGACAGTAAGACTTGAGCTTACCAAAAAAGATAACAGGCTTACAAAAAGAATTTTGGTAGAACCCATATATATTTTCAGGAAGACAAGAACAAATGGGAATTACTATGATTTTATTCTTCTGAAAGCAAAAGATATTTTAAATAGAACTGATGTAAAAAAGTCTTATATCCAATATGCAGGAAAGCTATTGGAAAATGTAAAAGATCAGCTTCAGAAATTGCAATAATTTGATTTTGTAGGGGGATTACGTGAGGTGGAGAGAAGACAGGACAGAATCAGAAACTTTTGCATAATAGCACATATTGACCATGGAAAATCAACTCTTGCTGATAGGATAATAGAACTGACAGGTGCTTTAAGTGAGCGTGAAATGCAGGACCAGGTTCTTGATACAATGGAGATAGAAAGAGAAAGGGGCATTACAATAAAAGCACAGGCAGTAAGGCTAAATTACAGGGCAAAAGATGGTAAAGACTATATCTTTCACCTGATTGATACACCGGGGCATGTAGACTTTACTTATGAGGTTTCAAGAAGCCTTGCAGCTTGTGAGGGAGCAATCCTTGTGGTGGATGCAACCCAGGGGATTGAAGCTCAAACTCTTGCAAATGTCTATCTTGCCCTTGAACATAACCTGGAAATAATACCAGTAATAAATAAGATTGATCTTCCAAGCGCAAGACCCGAAGAGGTTAAAAAGGAAATAGAAGATGTAATTGGACTTGACGCATCCGATGCACCTTTAATTTCTGCAAAGCAGGGAATCAACATTGAAGAAGTTTTAGAAAGAATTGTAAGGGACATCCCGCCTCCCAAAGGCGATGATACAAAACCGCTCAAAGCCCTGATATTTGACTCTCTTTATGACAACTACAAGGGTGTTCTGGCATATGTCAGGGTGTTTGATGGGGTAGTAAAGCCTAACATGACCATAAAGATGATGTCAACAGGTGCTCAGTTTACAGTTACAGAAGTTGGATATTTCAAGCCAGGGATGCTCATACCCTGTGAAGAGTTAAGAGCGGGCGATGTTGGATACATTGCAGCATCAATAAAAACTGTTAGAGACACAAGAGTTGGTGATACTATCACTGATGCAAACAATCCTGCTGATCAGCCTTTGCCTGGTTTTAGAAAGCTAAATCCAATGGTTTTCTGTGGCATTTATCCAACCGGAGATACAAAATATGAAGAACTCAAAGAAGCGCTTGAAAAGCTTCAGCTGAATGACGCAGCACTCTTTTTTGAGCCGGAAAGTTCTGCTGCCCTGGGCTTTGGATTTAGATGTGGTTTTCTGGGTCTTTTGCACATGGAAATTGTCCAGGAAAGGCTTGAAAGGGAGTATAATTTAAATATCATCACCACAGCACCGTCTGTTGTTTTTAGAGTTACAAAAACAGATGGAGAGGTTTTATATATAGACAATCCGACAAAACTTCCGCCGCCAAATGAAATAGACAAGATAGAAGAACCAATGGTAAAAGCAACCATAATGGTGCCAAACGAGCATGTTGGGGCAGTAATGGAACTCTGTCAGGAAAGAAGAGGAATATTTAAAGATATGTCATATATAGAGACAACACGTGTTATTCTCACCTATGAAATGCCACTTATGGAGATTGTCTATGACTTTTTTGATGCTCTGAAATCACGATCAAAAGGTTATGCATCATTTGACTATGAATTCATCGGGTATGCAGAGTCCAAGCTGGTAAAGCTTGATATAATGATTAAAGGTGAAGTGGTTGATGCCCTCTCATTCATTGTACACAGAGACAAGGCTTATCAGAGAGCAAGAAAGATTGTTGAAAAACTCAAAGAGGAGATTCCGAGACATTTATTTGAAATACCTATTCAGGCATGTATAGGAAGCAAAGTGATTGCAAGGGAAACTGTCAAAGCGCTAAGAAAGGATGTCCTTGCTAAGTGCTACGGTGGTGATGTGACAAGGAAGAAGAAACTTTTGGAAAAACAGAAAGAGGGCAAAAAGAGGATGAAGCAGATAGGAGAGGTGGAGATTCCACAGGAGGCGTTTATGGCTGTGTTGAAACTGGAAGAATAAAAGGAAGTGTAAAAGTTGAGCAGAAATGTAGGGCTTTATATTCACATTCCTTTTTGCATGAAAAAGTGTTTTTATTGTGATTTTGTTTCTTTTAGTGATGTTGAAGATGATATTATTGCTGAATATTTTAGTTCTCTGAAAAGAGAACTTATTTTTTACAAAGAAAACTATGATATTAAGATAGATACAATTTACATTGGGGGTGGTACTCCGTCTGTAGTAGCTATCTCGCATATAGGAAGTTTGCTTGAATTTGTATATTGTAATTTCAAGGTTGAAAACTATTGCGAAACTACAATTGAAGCAAATCCGGAGAGCCTTGATGAGGAGAAGATCAAATTTTACTGCTCTTCAGGTATAAACAGGCTGAGTGTTGGTATTCAATCCTTAAATGATGTTGAGTTAAAAGCACTTGGGAGAATCCACACATCAAAGCGAGCACTGGAAATGTTAGAGCTTGTTACAAAATACTTTGAAAACTTCAGTGTTGATTTAATGATTGGGATTGTGCACCAGAGTATAGAAAGTTTTTCGGATACTCTGGGAAAGGTACTGAAAGTTAATCCTCCTCATGTCTCTGTATATTCTCTGAAGATTGAAGAGGGCACACATTTTTATAATAGATATGAATCTATAAAAAGTCATTTACCTTCTGAGGAAGAAGAAAGAAACATGTACTGGTTTGCAGTTCAGACACTTTACAGCAGCGGTATACATCACTACGAAATATCAAACTTTGCAAAGGAGAATTTTAAATGCAAGCACAATCTTAAATACTGGGACTATGAAGAGTACATTGGGATTGGTTGTGCTGCTCATTCTTTTTTTGATGGATACAGATATTTCAATACAGCTTCCCTTGAAGATTATATAAGTAGAATAAAAAATGGAGAGTTTGCATGGGAGGATAGGCAACTTATAGATGACTTTGAGAAGGAAAAAGAATATATCATTCTGGGTCTAAGGAAGATTGAAGGTTTTGAACTTTCAGAGTTTGAAAGAAGGTTCAATGTAGTTTTCACTGAGAAATATAAAACTCAAATAGAAAAGCTAAAAAGATATGGGCTTGTAGAAATAAACTCGCATTTTAAACTTACAAAAAAAGGTATAGATCTTGCAAATATAGTATGGCAGGAGTTTATCTAAAAAGGTCAAAGAAAGTCAAAAAATCTACTTGACAATTTTCTACTGAGGTGATATCCTATATCTTAGAATTAGCACTCATCAAATGAGAGTGCTAACAGTAAGGTGAGGAAAATGCTGGATGAAAGAAAGAAAAAGATACTTCAGGCAGTTATAGATGATTATATAAACACGGGTGAGCCGGTTGGCTCACGTACAATTGCCAAAAAGTACATCTTTGGTATTTCTTCTGCCACAATCAGAAATGAGATGTCTGACCTGGAAGAGATGGGGTATCTGGAACAGCCACATACCTCGGCTGGGAGAATTCCATCTGATAAAGGCTATAGATATTATGTTGATGAACTTATGAGAGTAACAAGGCTTTCGCCTCAGGAGATTGCGTTTATAAGGTCCCAGCTGGATATAAAATTTAACGAGATAAATGAGTACATGGAAAATATAGCCAAGATTATTTCGAATCTTACAAACTACACAGCTGTGATTTCAACGCCGAATGTGAAGAAAAGCTATATTAAACATCTGCAGCTTCTGCCGGTGGATAGCAAGAAGTATATACTGATTTTAGTGACAAATACCGGGCTTGTGAAGGATATACTTTTGGACAAACCGGAGAACATTGAAACCAGGGAGTTTGTATATATCTCTAATGTCCTCAACGAGAAGCTAAGCGGACTTAAGCTTGAAGATATTGATGAAAACATTGTTTTGGACATTGAAAATAGTTTGGGGAAGAACAAGGCAATACTCTCTCCAATTATTGACAGTGTTCTTAGGACAATCAGTGCAGCAGACAGTACAGAGGTTGTGCTAAGTGGCATAAAAAACATGTTTGACTTTCCGGAGTTCAGTGATGTTTTAAAAGCCAAGATATTTTTACACATATTCGAGCAAAAGGACATGCTGAGAAAAATTATAAACTCTTCAATGCACGAACATATAACCATACGCATAGGCACAGAAAATCCAATTGAAGACCTGAAAGAATGCAGTATTGTTCTTTCCACTTATCGAATAGGAGAGAATATTGCAGGTTCGATTGGTATTATCGGACCAAAGAGGCTGAAGTATTCACAAACAGTTTCTTTGATTGATTATATCTGCGATGAGCTATCTGATATTTTGACAAGACTTTTCACAGAATAAATAAAGAGGTGATTTTTTGGGATGTGTGAAATGGAAAACAAAGAGTTGAAAAATGAAGAGACAAACATTTCTGAAAGTCCTCCGAATGCTGAAAACACAGAAAAGGAAGCTTTACAGAAGCAGGATGTAAGTAGACAGAGTGAAAATGATCAGGCTGAAAATGCCGGGCAGGATACCAGCACTCAGGACCAGGAAGACCCGGTTGAAGTGTTAAAGAAGCAGCTTGAAGAGAAGGAAAAGGAAGTTGAAGAATACAAAAGCTTGTGTCAGCGAATTGCCGCTGACTTTGACAACTACAAAAAACGAATTGCAAAGGACAGGGAAAATATGTACTATGAGGTTGTTGCCGACGTTGTGGGAAAACTTCTTCCCATTGTTGACAATTTTGAAAGAGCCATTAGCTCTGCCAGGGAATCAGAAAATACAAACGAAGAGTTCATAAAAGGGCTTGAGATGATAAAAAAGCAAATTGATGATATCTTCTCAAAGCTCGGGGTTGAGCCCATTGAGGCTTTAAATAAGGAGTTTGACCCGTACCTTCACAATGCTATTATGCATGTGGAGGATGAAAGGTACGGTAAAAATATTGTAATTGAAGAATTCCAGAAGGGTTATAAGATAAAAGACAGGGTTATAAGATACAGCCTTGTTAAGGTCGCAAATGCAAACTAAAAATAAAAAAGGAGGTTGATAACAATGGCTCATATTTTAGGTATAGACCTTGGTACAACAAACTCTTGTATGGCGGTAATTGAAGGCGGTCAGCCTGTTGTTATTCCAAACGCAGAAGGTTTCAGAACAACACCGTCTGTTGTTGCTTTTACAAAGACTGGTGAGAGACTTGTTGGTCATGCAGCAAAAAGGCAGGCAATTACAAATCCTGAGAGGACAATTATCTCAATCAAAAGAGATATGGGTACAAATAGAAGAATCAGGATAGATGACAAAGAATATTCACCGGAAGAGATCTCTGCTATGATTTTGATGAAACTGAAAGCTGATGCTGAGGCATACCTTGGTGAAAAGATCACACAGGCTGTTATTACTGTTCCTGCATACTTTACTGACTCCCAGAGACAGGCAACAAAAAACGCAGGTAGAATTGCGGGACTTGAGGTTTTGAGGATTATCAACGAGCCAACAGCGGCTGCTCTGGCATATGGGCTTGATAAAGAGGGACATCAGAAGATAATGGTATATGACCTTGGTGGTGGAACGTTTGACGTTTCAATCCTGGAAATTGGCGATGGTGTCATTGAGGTGCTGGCAACATCTGGTAACAACAGGCTTGGTGGCGATGACTTTGATCAGAGGATTATTGACTATATAGCAGACGAGTTTATGAAAGAGCACGGAATTGACCTGAGAAAAGACAAGGTTGCACTCCAGAGGCTAAAAGATGCAGCAGAAAGAGCAAAAATTGAACTCTCGTCTGCGCTTCAGACAACAATAAATCTTCCATTCATTGCCGCTGATGCAAACGGTCCAAAGCACATTGACATGGTATTGACAAGAGCTAAATTTGAGGAGCTTATAAAAGACCTTGTTGAAAAGACAAGAGAACCTGTTGAGACAGCACTTTCCGATGCAAAGCTCACACCCGAACAGATTGACAAGGTAATTCTGGTTGGTGGTTCAACAAGAATACCTTATGTTCAGGAATTTGTAAAGAAACTCACCGGCAAAGAACCATTCAAGGGTATAAACCCTGATGAATGTGTTGCCATTGGTGCAGCAATCCAGGCAGGTGTGCTGGCAGGGCAGGTAAAAGATATATTGCTGCTGGACGTGACACCACTTTCACTTGGTATTGAAACCCTGGGTGGTGTATTCACAAAGATAATTGAGAGAAATACAACAATCCCGACAAGAAAGAGCCAGATATTTACAACCGCAGCAGACGGACAGACTCAGGTAGAGATTCACGTTTTGCAGGGTGAAAGACCGCTTGCAAAGGACAACAAGACACTTGGCAGGTTCATCTTAGACGGAATTCCACCTGCTCCACGCGGTGTTCCGCAGATCGAGGTCACATTTGACATTGACGCAAACGGAATAGTACACGTTTCTGCAAAGGATCTTGGCACAGGTAGGGAACAGAAGATAACAATAACCTCCCAGACACACCTTAGCGAGGAGGAGATTCAAAGAGCAATCAAAGAGGCAGAGATGTATGCAGAACAGGATAGAAAGAGAAAAGAGCTCATCGAAGCAAGGAACAAAGCAGATTCCATCATATACCAGACAGAAAAGCTATTGCGTGACCTTGGCGATAAGATGACAGCAACCGAAAAAGAGCAAATTGAAACAAAACTCAAAGAACTCAAAGATGTTATGAATGGTGAGGACAAAGATCGAATTGAAAGGGCAATTGACGAATTAACCAAATTATTCTATGATGTTTCAACAAGGCTGTATCAGCAGGGCTATACACAGGCTGGACCTCAGGGCAATGCAAACCCTGGAGGGCAGGCTGGAACTGATGGCAATGATAATACAGATTATAAGGTATATTAATAAGTTTACTCTCTTTGAAAAGAGGGACCAAAGTCATTCATTTGAAAGGTGGCTTTGGTCCTTTTTAATAGTTTGTTAAAAGTGTATATAATAATATTCAGTAAGCGAAGTGGGTGATTAAAAATGACACAGAAAAGGGATTACTATGAAATATTGGGTGTTTCTAAAAATGCAACACAGGAGGAAATAAAAAGAGCATATAGAAGACTTGCAAAGCAATATCACCCTGATGCAAACCCGGGCAACAAAGAAGCTGAAGAAAAATTTAAAGAGATAAATGAGGCATATGAAGTTTTAAGCGACCCTGAAAAGAGAAGAAAGTATGACCAGTTTGGTCATGCAGCATTCGACCCAACATATGGTGCTCAGGGTGGAGGATTTTCTGGTGGTTTTTCTGGTGGTTTTGCCGACTTTGACTTTGGAAGTTTTGGAGACATATTCGAAGACCTTTTTGAAGGGTTTGATATCTTTGGGTCATCAAGAAGAAGGAAAGAAACACCGAGGAAAGGTGCTGATATATATGTTGATTTAGAACTGACATTAAAAGAGTCAGTATTTGGTTGTGAAAAAGAGATTCCTATTTACAGAACAGAGAAATGTTCTGTCTGTGGTGGAAGTGGTGTAAAACCAGGATCAGCACCTGTTAGATGTCAAAAATGTGGGGGTACCGGGCAGATAAGATCAAGGCAGTCAACATTCTTTGGTGAGTTTACTACAATAAAAACATGCGATGCCTGCGGTGGTACTGGAACAATAATTGCCGATCCATGCAGGGAATGTGGTGGTACAGGGAATGTCAGACGCCAGAGAAGGGTTAAGATAAACATCCCTGCTGGAATTGACGATAGACAGGTAATAACTTTAAGGGGCGAAGGAGAAAGTGGCATCAAAGGTGGACCAAATGGTGATTTGCACATTAGAATCAAAATAGCACCTCATCCTGTTTTTAAACGGGTCGGGCAGGACCTTTATGTGGAAGTACCAATTACATTTGTCAATGCAGCACTGGGTGGTGAGATAGAAATACCTACACTGGATGGCAGAACAAAAGTTAAAATTGAACCGGGGACACAAAATGGTGATGAAGTAAGAATTAAGGGCAAAGGTGTGCCGTATCTTAGGGGCAGAGGCAGAGGCGATTTGGTTGTGAAATTCATTGTTGAAGTGCCAAAGAAGCTGTCTGAAAAGCAAAAGGAGCTTTTGAGGAAGTTTGAAGAGCTTTCATCTGAAGAAGGATATGAAAGGAAAAAACATTTTTGGGATAGGATAAGAGAGGCTTTTTCGTAAACTTGCAAAAAGGAGAAATGCAGGAATATGAAATGGTTTGAGATTTCAATTAAGACGGTTCAAGAGGCAGAAGATGCCATTTCAAATGTTTTATATGATCTTGGAGCAAATGGTGTTGTGATAGAAGATGATGAGATTGTAAAATATCCAAACTCGTGGGACTATATAGACGAAAATCAATTTGTCAAACAAAACTTTGCAATTGTCCGTGCATATTTTCCTGAAAGTGTAAATATCTCTGAGCTTATTTTCAACATTGAAGAAAGGTTAAAAGATGTTTCACAGTACCTTGATATTGGCGAAGGAAGGATTGAAATTTCTGAGGTTGATGAAAAAGACTGGGCGGAGGAGTGGAAAAAGTATTACAGGCCGGTTGAAATAGGGAGCATTATAATTGTACCATCTTGGGAAAGTTACCAGGCTACCGGTGAAAAGATTGTTGTAAAGCTTGACCCTGGCATGGCATTTGGTACGGGTACGCATGAGTCCACAGCACTCTGTTTGGAAGCAGTTCAAAGGTATATAAAACCTGGAGTTGATGTAATTGATATTGGCACAGGTTCAGGGATTTTAGCAATTGCAGCCAAAAAACTTGGTGCAAATAGGGTTGTGGCAGTGGATATAGATGATGTTGCTGTAAAGGTTGCAAGAGAAAATGCTGCCATGAACAATGTTGATATTGAAGTTAAACAAAATGATCTGGTTTTTGGAATTGAAGAAAAGTTTGATATAGCAATTGCAAACATTATAGCTGATATAATAATGAAATTGGCAGGAGAGGTTAAAAATGTTTTAAAGGAAGGTGGACTTTTCATTTCCTCTGGTATTATTGAAGATAGACTTGATGATGTGTTGAAAAGCTTAAAAGAAAGTTTTTTAGATGTAATTGAGATCAAAAAACTTAACAGCTGGTGCCTTGTTGTGGCGAAGAGAAAATAAAAAACAGGGTGATAGACATTGCCTATTTTTTTTATTGATAGCAGGGACATTGTCAATGACGTTGCATATATAAGAGATAAAGAAGATATAAACCACATAGTGAAGGTTTTGCGAAAGAGAGAAGGAGAGGTTTTAAATCTTTGCGATGGTGTATATGATTACAGAACCAGGATATTAGAAATTTCAAAGGATGGTATTAAAGTAGCAATTGAAGAAAAAGTGCAAAATCAGCGCGAGCCGAAAAAAGACATTTTTTTATTTCAGTGTATTATAAAGAATCAAAAAATGGATATTATAATTCAAAAAGCAACAGAACTTGGGGTAAAGAGCATAATCCCTGTTATATCAAAAAGAGTTGTCATTGATATCGGTGAAAAGGAAGAGAAAAAGTTAGAACGCTGGCAGAAAATCGCGAAAGAAGCGCAAAAGCAGTGTCTAAGACCATACCCTCCACTGATACAAAAACCTGTTGAAATTGATAGAGTCAAAGACTTTCTTGATGATCTTGACCTTCTTATAATTCCATATGAAAAGGAAAGAAAAAACTTTTTGGCTGTTAATTCTGATACAAGCAAAGTGGGTATATTGATTGGTCCGGAGGGTGGTTTTGAAGAGGAGGAAATAGAGATTTTTAAAAAACTGCAAAAGGTAAAGATTGTCTCGCTTGGAAAGCGCATTTTAAGAAGTGAAACTGCTGCTATTTCTACGATTTCTATTGTTATGCATCTTCTTGGTGAGATATGAAAGGAAGGATAGAAGGTGGTTGTGTATTTTGACAATGCGGCGACAACGCGACCATTTGATGAGGTTGTGGAAAGTTTAAAGGAGTTTTTGCTTCAGAATTACGGGAATCCCTCATCTTTGCACAGGCTTGGTGTAAGTGCAGAAAAAGTATTGAAGGAAGCAAGACACAGAATAGCCCAGAAAGTAGGTGCTACTCCTGATGAGATTTATTTTACATCGGGTGGCACAGAGGCAAATAACCTGGCGCTGATTGGTGTTGCCTTTGCCAATAAGAAAAGAGGCAATAAGATTATCTCAAGCCCTGTTGAACATCCATCGGTGTCAAGTACGCTTGATTACCTGAAAAGTTGTGGGTTTGAGATTGGCTTTTTGAAGGTTGACCAGAATGGGAATATTGATTTTGAAGAACTTGAGAATGAAGTGGACACAGGGACCATTCTGGTAAGTGTGATGCTTGTAAATAATGAAACAGGGCATATTTTTGATGTAAAAAAGATAGCTCAAGTTGTAAAAAGAAAAAATCCCAATGTGCTTGTTCACACAGATGCAGTTCAGGCATTTATGAAGGAAAAGATAGATGTAAGAGATTTGAATGTTGATTTGATGTCGCTGAGCGGACATAAAATTCACGCACTGAAGGGAATTGGAGCGCTGTATATCAAAAAAGGAGTTAATATTCAGCCTATAATCTTTGGTGGGGAGCAGCAGAATAAAATAAGACCTGGGACAGAAAATATGCCGGGTATTTTTTCAATTTACAAGGCAATGGAAGTGTATGAAAAACTGCAAAATGAGCAGCCAGATAAACTGAGGATGATAAAACAAAGATTTATTGATGGACTGCAGGATTTTGATGATGTTTTTATAAACTCCCCACTTGATGTGACATCGGATGCAATCTTGAATGTATCGTTTTTGGGAATTAAATCCGAGGTTTTGCTTCATACTCTTGAAGGCTATGGTGTTTTTGCATCCTCTGGTTCTGCCTGTTCATCGAGAGGTAGAACATACAACAGGGTTCTTTACAGCATGAAAAAATCAATGGAAATTGCACAGAGCAGCATACGCTTTAGTTTTTCTTATTTAAATACTCCTGAAGAGGTTGACTATGTCCTTGAAGTATTGAAAAAATCACTCAAGTTTTTGCAAGAAATAAAACGCAAAGGATGAACGCAATGAAGGCTATTTTAATAAGATATGGAGAGCTTGCTCTGAAAGGATTAAATCGTCCTTTTTTTGAGAAAAGGCTTATAAAAAACATAAGAAAAAAACTGAAAAATATTGAAAATATCTCAATTAAAAAAGAACAGGGAAGAATATTTATTGAAAATCTTTCTGAAGACCATTTCAATTTTGCAATTGAAAGGTTAAAGAAGGTTTTCGGTCTTGTGGGTTTTACCATCTGTGAGGTTGCAGAAAAGGAGATAGAGGCTATAAAATCTGCAGATTTAAATGCAGCTCTTAATGAGATTAAAAAAGGTAAGAGGACCTTCAAGGTTGAAACAAAGCGGGCTGACAAGACATTCAAGCTTACATCACTTGAGATTTCAAGGCTTGTCGGAGCACATCTTCTTAAAAATCTTGCTGACATGTATGGGCTTGTGGTAGATGTTCATAATCCGGATTTTGAAGTAAAGATAGAGATAAGAGATAAGGCATATGTATACTCATCGGAAGAGAAGGGTATTGGTGGTATGCCGCTTGGCACAGGTGGAAAGGCGCATCTTTTGCTCTCTGGCGGGATAGACAGCCCTGTTGCAGGGTTTATGATAGCAAAAAGAGGTGTTGAAATAGAGGCGGTGCATTTTTACAGCTTTCCATATACAGGTGAAAAGGCAAAAGAAAAGGTGATTGACCTTTGCAAAGTTTTGGCACAGTTCACAGATAAACTAAAACTTTATATTGTGCCCTTTATTGAAATACAAACCACTATTTATGAGAAATGTGATGAAAAATACCTCACAATTATTATGAGAAGGTTTATGATGAGGATTGCAGAAAGGATTGCCAAATTAAACGGTGGTATGGCACTTGTTACCGGTGAGAGCATTGGACAGGTTGCGAGCCAGACAATGGAAAGCATTATATGCACAAATGCCGCTGTATCAGTGCCGGTTTTAAGACCTCTTGTTGGTATGGACAAAAAGGAAATAATAAGGATTGCAAAAAATATTGGCACATATGATATTTCAATCCTGCCATATGAAGATTGCTGCACAGTATTTGTTCCAAAACATCCGAAGACAAAACCAAGGCTTGAGGAAGTTATAAAAGAAGAGGAAAAATTGGATATTCAACTGTTAATAGAAAATGCCATCTCAAATACTGAATGGATGGTGATAGAAGATAGGTGATTTGATTCGTCTTCAGAAGTTTATGGCTGATTGTGGCGTTGCATCACGTAGAAAATGTGAAGAGATTATTCTCCAGGGAAGAGTAAAGGTAAACGGAAGAACGGTTACAGAGCTTGGATTTAAAGTTGACCCTCAAAAGGATGAGGTCTTTGTCGATGGTAAAAAACTTGTCCCGGTACAGAAAAAGATATATATAATGCTAAACAAACCATTTGGTGTTATATCTTCTGCAAAGGATGAGAAAGGCAGAAAAACAGTTATAGACCTTGTAAAAGACAAAGTGGATGTTAGAGTGTTTCCGGTTGGAAGACTTGATTTTGATACAACAGGGCTTATACTTCTCACAAATGATGGGGAGTTTGCATATAAGGTTACACATCCAAAGCATGATATTGAAAAGACGTATATTGCTTTAATTTCTGGTGTGCCAACCAGAGATGAAATTGAGCGGTTTGAAAAGGGTCTTGTGATTGATGGAAAGCTGACGTCACCAGCAAAGCTTAAAGTTTTGAAGGTTTTCAAACAGAGCTCACTTGTTGAGATAAAAATTCATGAAGGTAGAAACAGGCAGGTAAGGAAGATGTGCGATGCAATTGGGCACAGGGTGTTGAGCCTTAAAAGAGTTGCAATAGGTAAGCTTAAGCTTGGTAGGCTAAAAGAAGGAGAATTTGTTTTTTTGGATGAAAATATGGCAAACAAGGTGTTTGAAAAGTGAAGATTTTGGAAAGGAGACGGTGAGATTGGTTGATGAAAGAGTAAAAACCCTTGCTAAAAATCTCATTGAGTATTCTGTTGATTTGAAAATTGGCGAGAAGATTTTAATAGAGCTAATCGGTGAGGAAATTGATTTGGCTAAGGAACTTATAAAGGTTTCGTATCAAAAAGGTGCAACTCCGTTTTTGTGGATTAAAAATCAAAGTCTTCTGAGAAAGCTTCTTTTGAACGCAAATGAAAAACAAATAGAGGTTATTGCTGAAAACGAGAAACAACTTATGGAACAGATGGATGCATATATAGGTATTAGATCAAGTCAGAATCCGTTTGAACTCAGTGATGTGCCGGATGAGAAGATGGCTTTGTACCAAAAAATCTGGCTTCACAGAGTGCATGGAGAGGTAAGAGTGCCAAAGACAAAATGGTGTATTTTAAGATACCCCAATTATTCCATGGCACAGCAAGCGAGGATGAGCAAGGAGGCATTTGAGGATTTTTATTTCAATGTTTGCAATCTTGACTATAGAAAAATGTCAAAGGCGATGGACAGGCTTGTTGAGCTTATGGAAAAAACAGATGAAGTAAGAATAGTAGGAAAGGATACCGACCTCAGATTTTCCATAAAAGGTATGAAGGCTATCAAGTGTGATGGGCATATGAATATACCTGACGGTGAAGTATACACTGCGCCGGTTAAGAACTCTGTCAATGGCTATATAACCTATAATACACCTTCAAACTATGCAGGTTTTAGGTTTGAAAATATCAGATTTGAGTTTAAAGATGGGAGAATTGTAAAAGCTACTGCAAATGATACAGAAAAGCTAAATAAGATATTGGACACGGACGAAGGTGCGAGGTATATTGGAGAGTTTTCAATTGGTCTTAATCCATACATTACAAAGCCCATGGAAGATACGCTGTTTGATGAAAAAATAGCCGGGAGCATACATTTTACACCGGGCAGTGCTTATGAAGATGCTGACAATGGAAACAGGTCAGCCGTGCACTGGGATATAGTACTTATTCAAACTCCTGAATATGGTGGTGGGGAGATTTATTTTGATGGAAAACTTATAAGAAAAGATGGAAGGTTTGTAATACCTGAACTTGAAGATTTAAACCCTGAAAAGCTGAAGTAAGGTTTTTCACAAATTTGGGTCCATATGAATAACATGAAAGTGGACATAAAATTTTATAGGGTGAGAAAACTTTGGATAGCTACTTCTCAGCTCAGGAGCTTGGCACATTTGCGGGAATTACAGTTGCTACAAATGTTATTGTTCAGTTTACAAAAGATATATTCAAAAAACGATGTAAAGACTATGTAATCAGAATTTACACATTTTTCGTGGCGTTTATACTGTCTTTTGTATTTATACCTCATAAAAATACAGTAAAAGATATACTGCTGCTTTTGATTAATTCAGTTTTAATTTGCATGGCATCATTCGGAAACTATGAAATATTCAAGGACACATACAAAAAAAGAAGTAGCGTACCAAAATAGTATAAAGTATTTTAGGGGATGCGCAGCCTGCATCCCCTTATTTCTAATATTCTATTTGCTTGTTACTCTATGCTTTACTGAATTTCCTTTATCTTTTCATCAAGTTCTTTTAATTCATCTATTAGGTGACTTTTTGCTTTTGAAACATCTTCAATTTTCGAGAACTCTTCTAACAGCGCATTTTTTGTTTCGATTGGAAGAGAAAACTCTTTTAAATTTACCAGGTTTGTATCAAAAAATATATCGCATCTGGGAGCAAACATTTTTCATCCCCCCTTCTACTATATATTATACCCCTTTTCTTATCAATATGTTCGATGTATGCACGAATACTTTAAAAATACAGGTATATTTAAACTTCAAAATCTTTGCTATAATAAAGAGTAGCTTGGCCTGTGGAAAAATTTTTAATGCTAATATTCTAAAAATTTTGAGGAGATAAAAAATATGGGAAGCTTCATAGAATTTAAGAATGTTTATTTTTCATATACAGGTTCGGATGGTAATAAAAGCCCTGCATTGACAGATATAAACCTTGAAATTGAAAAGGGAGAGTTTGTTGTAATATTGGGACTCAACGGTTCAGGGAAGTCGACTTTTGCAAAACTTATAAACGGGCTTTTGATACCTGAAAAAGGTGACGTTCTGGTGGACGGTATTAGTACTAAGGATATAAATAGAATTTGGGATATACGAAGAAAGTGCGGTTATATATTTCAAAATCCGGACAACCAGTTGGTTGCTTCAATAGTTGAAGAAGATGTTGCCTTTGGTCCAGAGAATCTGGGGCTTGCACGTGAAGAGATAATAAGAAATGTAAGTGAAGCACTTGAAGCTGTTGAAATGACAGAGTACAGAAACCATGCAACTTACAAGCTTTCCGGTGGACAAAAACAAAGGGTTGCAATTGCCGGAGTTCTGGCAATGAAACCGGAATGCATAATTTTGGATGAGCCAACTTCTATGCTTGACCCGAAAGGTAGAAAAGAGGTCATTTCGACTATTTTAAGACTTAACAGAGAAGAGAAAAAGACTATAGTCATGGTTACTCATAATATTGATGAGATGGTATATGGTAACAGGGTGGTTGTTTTGGAGAATGGAAGAATAAAATATGTGGGGACTCCAGAAGAGATTTTGAAGTTTGACTGGTTTTATGAAATGGGATTTGACATGCCTCAGATCCTGAAGCTTTCTTATGAGCTTAAAAACAGGGGAATCAATATAGAAAAAGAAATCTGGACAGTTGATGAAATGGAGAGATTTTTATGTTCATTGAGATGAGAAATGTTGAATTTATATATGGAGATAAAACACCATTTGAAAAAAAAGCATTATCTGGGGTAAACCTCACAATTTCTAAAGGTGAGTTTATCGGTATAATAGGAAAAACTGGTTCGGGGAAATCAACTCTTGTTCAGCTTATGAACGGGCTTCTTTTGCCTCAGCAGGGGGATGTAATTGTTGATGGAATAAATACCAAGGATAAAAAGAGGATAAAAGAGATTAGAAAAAGGGTGGGACTTGTTTTTCAATACCCTGAATATCAACTCTTTGAAGAGACAGTGTATAGAGACATTGCATTTGGACCCCGAAATTTGGGGTTTTCTGATAAGGAAATCGAAAGAAAAGTCAAAGAGGTTTGTGAGCTTTTAGAGATACCCGAGTCTATCCTGGAAAAATCACCGTTTGAGCTTTCTGGTGGGCAGAAGCGCAGAGTTGCAATTGCCGGAATTTTGGCAATGGACCCCGAAGTTTTAATTCTGGATGAACCCACTGCTGGGCTTGATATGAAGGGAAGAAAGAGGATATTCAATATTATAGAAAGACTTCATCGAGAAAAGGGTAAAACTGTAATCCTTATTTCACACAATTTAGAAGATGTTGCTAATTTGTGCGAGAGAGTGATTGTATTAAATAATGGAAAGATCAGTTTTGATGGACCAAAACATGAGGTGTTTGAAAACATCAAGCTTTTAGAGAAAAGTGGTTTAATTGCTCCGGATGTATTGTATCTTCAGCACAGACTGAAGATGAGAGGCTTTAAGATAGAAAGATTTGAGTACAAGGTGGAAAAGGTTGCAGACATAATCGTAAAAAATTTGGCGGGAAACATTACAAAAGAAGGTGACAGGAGATAATGGTGGACTTTGTAATTGGTCAGTATATCAAAAGGGATTCTTTTGTGCACAGGCTTGATCCGCGTACAAAGATAATAATTTTGATTTTTTTCTGTATTTCGATATTTGCAGTTAGTGATTTTTATGGATATGTATTTTTGTTTGCTTTGATAGTATTATGGACCATCTTTTCCAAGACAAACCCAATGTTACTTTTGCGCGGTACCAAACCAGTGTTTGTTTTAATTTTGATAACTGTTATTTTTAATCTTTTTTTGACTCAAGGGAAACCTGTAGTAAAATTTTGGGCTTTGACCATTACCGATAAAGGAATAATTCTTTCACTTTTTTTAATAATAAGGCTATTACTGCTTGTGTTTTCTACAAGCCTGCTTACACTTTCAACCTCTCCAATAGAGATAACAGATGCTTTGGAAGAGTTACTGAGACCTTTAAAGAAGCTCAGATTTCCTGTTCATGAGATTTCAATGATGATGTCAATTGCCTTTAGATTTATTCCTACAATCTATGAAGAGACAGACAAGATTATGAAGGCTCAAATGTCAAGAGGTGCTGATTTTGAAAGTGGAGGACTTGTAAAAAGAGCAAAGTCTCTTTTGCCGCTTTTGATTCCGCTTTTTATATCGGCATTTAAAAGAGCAGATGAGCTGGCAATTGCTATGGAGGCAAGATGCTACAGGGGTTCAGAGGGCAGAACAAAACTCAAAAAGCTCCAGTATTCTAAGGACGACTATATTTCGTTTTTGATATCAGCAATTTTAATAGCTTTAGCCATAATAGTGAGGTGAGAACTTTTTGAGAAATATTCTTCTAACAATTGAATATGATGGAACAAACTATTTTGGATGGCAGAGACAGCCCAATAAGAAAACAATACAGGGTGTTATTGAAGAGGCGATAAAAAATATAACTGGAGAAAAGGTAAACCTTGTGGGGTCAGGTCGTACAGATGCAGGAGTACATGCTCTTGCTCAAAAGGCAAATTTTAAAACAGCAAGCAAAATCCCAGTAGAGAAATTTCCTTTTGCGCTCAATTCAGTTCTTCCAAATGATATTTCAATCAAGGATGCAATTGAGGTTTCGCTTGAGTTTTCAGCACGCTACAGTGCAAAGCAAAAGACTTACAAGTATCTCATTTATAATCACAGAACAAGACCTGCCATTTTACGAAATTATGCTTATTACTTTCCATATGATCTTGATATAGTCTCAATGCAAAGGTCCTGTGAGTATTTTATAGGTGAGTATGACTTCAGTAGCTTCTGCTCAAGTGGCAGTGAAACAAGCTCAAAGGTGCGTAAAATTTTTGATTGTTATCTGACATTTGAGAATGAATGTATTGCCATATACATTACAGCAAATGGGTTTCTTTACAATATGGCAAGAATAATTGCTGGGACAATTTTGGATGTGGGTGCTGGCAGGATAAAACCCACTGACATTCCACTTATAATAGAGAGCAAAGATAGAACAAGAGCCGGTAAAACTCTTCCACCATGGGGGCTTTATCTTGTAGATGTCATTTACTGAACGCATGTAGTTCTTATTTGGGAAAATAAAATGGTGGGGATAATAGGACTCGAACCTATGACCTCTTGCATGTCAAGCAAGCGCTCTAACCAACTGAGCTATATCCCCACCGGTTATTATTTACTTTTAGCAGTACTTATTATAGCACAGATTTTTAAAATTTGCAAATAGAATTGAATAACTACAAGCGCTTGATTTTAACTTTGAGAGCAGAGAAAATATTTAATGGAAAAATTTTATATATTGGTAGTAATACAGTATGGGGAGGCAGATAATGAAACGGGTTGTAAAATTTTTGGGAATTTCAGTTAGCAGTATAATTCTAATATTTGTTTTGGTGGAGCTTATGATAATTTACTTTGGTATGATTAGCAAACCAAAAAAATCTGATGCTATCATTGTACTGGGGTGTGCTGTGTATGGAAACTTTCCAAGTCCGTTTTTTAAAAGCCGTCTTGATGAAGCACTGAAGCTTTATAATAAAGGTTTTGGCAGATATATAATAGTCTCAGGCGGAAAAGGAGAGGGGGAATATATTTCTGAAGCAGAGGCTGGCAAAGAATACCTTGTGACAAGAGGGGTGCCATCTGAGGTTATTCTTATCGAAAATAAATCTTTTTCAACTTATGAAAATTTGTTATTTTCCAAAAAGCTTATGGATAGATACGCTTTGAAAAGTGCAGTGATTGTGTCAAATAAGTTTCACTTGAAAAGGGCAAGTATTATTGCAAGAAGGGTTGGAATACAGGCAAGCCTGTCCGGAGTTTATGTGGGTCAGTATCTTCATGAGGAGATTCGTGGTTATTTACGGGAAGGGATAGCAGTTTTGTATACATATCTTTCCTGCTTTAAGTAGAGAACATTTAGTAAAAGTGAATGTATTGACATTATCCTGCTACTTGTGATATTCTTATAGAGGTAAAAAAGAAGTAGAAGTCTATCGCTTCTCACCTATCCGACGCTTGTGATGTCGGAAGGTCAATAGGAGTTTGAGCCAGAGGTGGGCTCAAAGTACGCCTATTGAGTGGATAGACTATGCTTCTATCCACTTTTTGTTTAAATTAGTATATGTTATTTATTTTTCAGGAGGTGTTTTGATATAAATAATAAAAATTTGCCAATTAATGAGCAGATAAGAGACAAAGAAGTAAGGGTGATTGATGAGAACGGAGTTCAGCTTGGTATTATGAGCATCAGGGAAGCACTGAGGATTGCTGAGGAGAAAAAACTTGACCTTGTTAAGATTGCTCCTCATGCAAACCCGCCTGTGTGCAAAATAATGGACTATGGAAAGTACAAATTTGAACTTGCCAAGAAAGAAAAAGAGGCGAAGAAAAATCAGAAGGTTATCAATGTAAAAGAAGTAAGACTTACAACCACAATAGAGGACCATGACTTTAATGTAAAGGTTAAGAATGCTATCAGGTTTTTGCAGGATGGCGACAAGGTAAAGGTTTCCATTCGTTTCAGAGGTAGAGAGGTTTTACATCCTGAAATTGGTGAGGAGATAATAAACAGGTTTATTGAAATGGTCAAAGATTATGGAATTGTTGAAAAAAAGCCAAAACTTGATGGCAAAAATATTACAGCTGTTATAGCTCCAAAACAGCAATAAAAATTTTAGATGAGGAGGAGTAAACAGAATGCCAAAACTAAAAACACACAGAGGCCTTGCAAAAAGGATTAAAGTTAGTGGAAGCAGGAAATATCTTAGAAAGAAAGCTGGCAAAAGCCATCTTTTGAGTGGTAAATCGAGAAAAAGAAAGAGAAACTTAAAAAAGACGGTTGTTGTTGACTCTACAAATGTAAGAGCAGTGAAGAAGCTTTTACCTTATCTATAAGAAAAACCAAATAAAATATCAAATGGGAGGTAACTGACATATGAGAATCAAAAACGGTGTTTGGGCACGTAAAAGACATAAAAAGTGGTTGAAGCTTGCAAAGGGTTACTGGGGTGCAAAGAGTAAGATATTCAAACAGGCTCATATTGCTGTTATGAGATCACTGAGATATGCATATGTTGGCAGAAGACTTAAAAAGAGAGATTTCAGAAGACTCTGGATAACAAGAATCAATGCAGCTGCAAGACAGAATGGTCTTTCATATAGCAAATTTATAAATGGTCTCAAAAAAGCAGGAATTAGCCTTAACAGAAAAGTATTAGCTGACATGGCAGTAAACGATCAAAAGGCTTTTGCAGAGCTTGTTGAAATAGCTAAAAAGCAAATAAACGGCTGATGATGATAACCTGTGCAAAAGGGTAAGAATTTAAAGATGTCCGAAAATAGAAGGATTGAGGTTATAACAAGTAAAGAGAATGAGAATGTAAAAAGATTGAGAAAACTTCATGAAAAGAAACACAGAGAAGAGCTTAAAGCTTTTCTGGTTGAGGGTGTAAAAGTAGTTAGTGAAGCTATAGAATATAACCTTGAGAAAATTAATCTTCTGGTATTTTCGCAAGAAGCAGTTAAAAAGTACAATGAATTTTTTAACAGGTGTGTGAATCTTTTTAATTCGGGGAAAATACCAAGAATTGTCCAGGTGCCGGAGAGGGTTTTTGAACACATAAGCACCACCACAACACCGCAGGGGGTTCTGGCAGAGTGTTCATTTTTTGACAGACAATTGGATAGCCTGGATGGGTATAAAAGAGTGGTTGTGGTTGATGCTGTACAGGACCCTGGCAATTTGGGAACAATCATAAGGTGTGCCGATGCATTTGGATTTGATTGTATTGTTACCGTAGATGGCACAGCAGATGTGTACAATCCCAAGGTAGTTCGCTCAGCCATGGGGTCTATGTTTCATTTAGATATAATAAGAGAAGTAAAAAAAGAAGAGCTTCTGGATGCTTTTAAAAAGAAAGGTTTTTATTTGTATGTTACAACACCGTATGCAGATTTGGATATTTCTGAGTTTTGTGTTGATGACAGGTTTGCAGTGGTGATTGGCAACGAATCGAAAGGTGCTGATAAACTTTTTTTAGAAAATGCAACCAGGAAGGTTAAAATTCCTATGATTGGCAAAGCAGAATCTTTAAATGCTGCAATAGCAGCTGCAATTGTGCTGTATGAGCTCAGAAAAAAATAAATCTTTAAAGCCTTCATCCGGATTTTTTAGGTGGATGAGGGCTTAAAAATTAATTTAAGGTGGGATTTTGAAATGAATGATAAGACACAATACTTTTCATTTGACGATGGCATGGAAAGAAAAGTCAAAGAGATTTTAAGTGAGGTTTACAGTGCTTTAAAAGAAAAGGGCTACAATCCAATAGCTCAGCTTGTTGGGTATTTGATATCCGGTGACCCCACCTATATTACCAACCATAAAAACGCTCGTTCAATTATAAGGAGAATTGAAAAAGATGAAATACTGGAGGAGATTGTTAAGTTTTATATTGACAATAATATTGAGTAGTGTTTTTTTTGCTAATTGTCTTTCGATGAATTTTTATAAATTTGAAAACAGGGTTTTCAGCAATTCCAAGTTTTATGAATATGTAAAAGGGGCACTGAAGAACAAGAAAAATGGATTTGCAACAATTGTTGTGCTTAAAGATTCAAAGGATTCTTTGAGTGTTAAACATTATCTTGAGAAAAATGGTATGGATTTAGAAAAAAACAGGGTGGCTATTAATACTGAACAAGAAGGCTTATTTTTTTTGTACAGCGGTGATAACAAACTTGCATTTGTTTTTGGCAGCAATTTAAAAGATGGCTTTTGGACAGAAAAATCAGTTGAAACAAAAAGAAAAGGACTTTTACTGGATAAAGAGTTTTTAAAATTGATAAAAAACCATGAGAAAATTGGTAACCTTGCTATTTCAAAAGATTTTATTGTAAAGTTATGGGATTTTTTTTGGATTTTAAATTATCAGCTTATGTATTTAAATCGTTTTTTAATATTAATGTATGTTATTATAGTTATCTTTTCAGCGATAGGTGCTGTAGTTTTTCTTTCGAAACCTGATAGAAAATATAATAGGTTCTTTTTGAGGTTTATACCAGCCAGCATAATTTTGGGGTATATATTTGTGATTTATTCTCCTTTGCTCATCCTGAAAGTAAACAATATTTTTTTATTTTTATTGATATTCTTTTTAACAGTAATCATCACTTCTTGTTTCGATTTGAAAATTTCACAGCTTGTTTGTGCTCTTTTTGGTATATTTTCAATCTTAGGGCAAGCATTTTTAATGGATAATATTCTCCAGCTTTTGTCAACAGCCGGATATCATCCTTCACTTGCTAACAGGTTCTATGGGATTGGAAATGAATTTTTTGCCTATTTGATGGGGTTTGTATTTGTATTATCAGTTGTCAGCAATATGTCTTTTAGAAATCTTTTTGCAACTTTATTCCTGGTTGCTCTTGTTTTAGTAATTCCATACTATGGTGTAAATTTTGGAGCATTTTTTTCTGTTGTAGCTGGCATTGCAGTATTTGCATTTATCAAAGAAAAACATAAAATTAAAACACTGGCAGTTATATTTGCCTTTATTCCACTTGCAATGGTTTTGATTCTTAAAAATAGCTACATATACAATGCGTTTGCAAATTATAGCACTTTTGTTTCTATTTTAAAAAGAAAGATGTTAATGAATTTATCATATCTTTTCCGCTATCCTTTAACAATACCGGTGCTTTTGAGTTTTGTGATTTTATTGTGGATTGTTATTCAAAATAGATTTGATATACTGCCATCGGTAAAAGCGCATAAAGACAAATTTGTGTTATTTTTTATAATCGGACTGTTTTCGTTTTTGGTCAACGATTCTGGCACAATAATTATAGCCTTGCTTATGGGTTTTTTTGTTCTTGGTATATATTATACAAAGATGGTGGATGGGTATGGAGTACGTTAAATTGGGAAACACATCTCTTGTTGTAAGTAAGCTCTGTTTTGGGACACTGACCATAGGACCTCTTCAGAAAAATCTTCCTGTTGACGAAGGAGCAGAGCTATTAGCATATGCTTATCAAAGAGGGATTAACTTTGTTGATACGGCTGAACTCTATGATACATACAAATATATAAGAAGGTCTATTGAGATAGGTGGGAAAAGACCGGTGATATCAACAAAGTCATATGCTTATGATAAAAAGTCTGCAGAAGCATCTTTGAAAAAAGCACTATCAGAGTTGAATGTTGATTACATCGATTTATTTATGTTGCATGAACAGGAAGGTGATCACACCTTTAAAGGGCACTATGAGGCGATAGAATACTTTTTGAAGGCAAAAGAAAAAGGATATGTTAGGCATTTTGGTATATCCACACATTATATCAAAGCAGTAAAAGATTCACTCAAGTATTCTGAGATTGAAGTAATACATCCAATATTCAATTTCAAAGGAATTGGGATTGTGGATGGCACAATTTACCAGATGATTGAGGCTGTAAAAGAAGCATATAGGTTAGGTAAAGGAATTTTTGCAATGAAAATATTTGGTGGTGGAAATCTTCTTTCGGATTTCAAAAATGCTCTTGAGTTTGTATTTGACTTTCCATATCTTCACTCTGTTGCTGTTGGGATGCAAAGCAGATTTGAAATTGATTACAACATAAAATGTTTTGAAGAAAGGAAAGTGTATTTAGATGAAAAGCTGCTTGAAAATATAAAAACAAAAAGGCTTCATGTAGAAAGCTGGTGTGAAGGGTGCGGCAGATGTGTAAAGTATTGCCATCAAAAAGCACTGAAACTGAAGGATGGCAAAGTTACTGTTGATTATACAAAATGCTTATGCTGTGGATACTGTAGCAGGTACTGCAACGTGTTTGCGCTCAAGATAATTTAGAAAAATTGTGCAGGTGATTTGAGTTTGAGGATTTTGTGTCTTGACGTAGGAACAAGAAGGGTTGGGATTGCTATTTCTGATCCTCTTATGATAACCGCTCAGCCTCTTTGTACTGTTGACCTTAAAAGTGAAGATTTATATTCAGCCCTGGATAAGCTGTTTGAAAAATATCAAATAGCTAAAATAGTTGTGGGGTATCCTCTGAGTAAATTTCACCCGGATGAGAAAACCGAGAATCTCAAAAAGATTGATGGAATATGTAATGAGCTTGAAAAAAGATATAAGGTAGAAGTTATTAAATGGGATGAGAGGTTTTCCACAAAAGCTGTTGAAAGAGTATTAGCAGAAGAAAATAGATCATGGAAAAAGAAAAAGAATGTGATTGACAAACTCTCTGCTGTGTACATCTTGCAAGGATATCTTGACTTTATGAATTCCTAGAATACCCTTGAGAAGTTGATTTTCTAAGTTTTAAATGCTATATTAGTAATAAATCTAAGTGGAAAAGCGAGTGATTTTCTTGGATATTGAGAAAATTAAAAAAGAGATAGAAGATTTGAAAAAGCAAAAAAACGCAGTAATTGTTGCTCATAACTATCAGATTGACGAAATTCAGGAAATTGCCGATTTTGTAGGCGATTCATTTTATCTGAGCAAGGTGTGCGCAGATCGACCGGAGGATGTGATAGTATTTTGTGGAGTGCATTTTATGGCAGAGAGTGCAAAAATTCTATCACCACAAAAAAATGTTCTTTTGCCGGAAATAGATGCTGGATGCCCCCTTGCTGATATGATAACCGAAGAGGACGTTGATAGCCTGAGAGAAAAGTACCCTGACTATTCAATTGTGTGCTATATAAATTCTCCGGCAGCTGTCAAGGCAAAGTCTGATGTGGTCTGTACTTCGTCAAATGCGGTGAAGATTGTAAAAAACTTTCCGAATGATAAAATTATATTTTTGCCGGACAAAAATTTGGGCAGCTTTGTGAAAAAACAGGTACCTGAAAAAGATATAGTCCTCTGGGAAGGCTTTTGTATTACACATTACAGGATAAAAAAAGAAGATGTATTAAAGGCAAAAAATGCTCATCCAGAGGCATTGCTTTTGGTTCATCCTGAGTGCAGACCTGAAGTTGTTGAACTTGCTGATTTTGTCGGGAGTACCAAGCAGATTATTGATTTTGCAACATCTTCAGAGAAAAAAGAATTTATAATCGGAACTGAAATGGGAGTATTATACACTTTAAAAAAGAAAAATCCTGATAAGAAGTTCTATATTCTTCATCCAGGGATGATATGTCCTAATATGAAGAAGAATACTCTGGAATCTGTAAGGAATGCACTTTTAGAAGAGAAATATGTGATTGATGTGGAGAAAGATATTATGGAAGGAGCAAGAAAAGCGCTTTTGAAAATGCTTGAGCTCAGCTAAGTCAAAAAATTGGGGATGGTTGGTTTGATTGAATTTAAAAGATATTGTGTTGATTTTGATACAAAAAGTGATGAAGTTCTAAAATTTGATGTTGTTATTGTAGGGACGGGGGTTGCAGGACTTTATACGGCTATTAACCTTGACAGGTCTTTAAATATAGCTCTTGTGACAAAGGAAAGTATTCAGATAAGTAACACAACCCTGGCTCAGGGCGGAATTGCAGCGCCACTCAGTCAGGATGACAGCCCTGACATTCATTATATGGACACTATAAAGGCAGGAGCAGGGCTTTGCGATGGTTACATGGTAAGAATCCTGGTTGATGAGGCGATTGAAAACATAAATATTTTACTCAACATGAACATACCATTTGATTTAGATGATGAAGGAGAAATTGTGCTGGGTCAGGAGGGTGCACACAGCAGAAGAAGAATTGTCCATGCAAGCGGTGATGCAACCGGGAGAATAATTTCTGAACACCTTGGATTAAAACTGAGGTCATATGATAATGTAACCGTTTTTGAAAATGCCTTTCTTGTTGACATTCTGACAACTGGCGAACGAAAAGCACTTGGAGTTTTGCTTAAGAAGAATGGGAAAAATCTCATAATACTTGCGAAATACATTGTGCTTGCATCTGGCGGTTATGGATATTTATATAAATACACTACCAACCCTGAAGTGACAACTGGGGATGGTTGTGCAGCAGCTTTGAGGTGCGGTGCAAAGCTGATTGATATGGAATTTGTGCAATTTCATCCAACAGTGTTATACCATGAAAAGAACAAAAGTTTTTTGATTTCAGAGGCTGTGAGAGGCGAGGGCGGGATTCTTTATAATATCAATAACGAAAGATTTATGCCCAGATATCATCCACAGGCAGAGCTTGCACCGCGCGATATTGTTTCAAGGTCCATATATTTTGAGATGAAAAAAACAAACTCGCAGAATGTTTTTCTGGACATAACCCATCTTGACAGTCAGTTTATTAAAGAGAGATTTCCAAACATATATAAAACATGCCTGAGTCTTGGTTTGGATATAACAAAAGAGAGGATTCCTGTTGCACCTGCTCAGCATTACAGTATGGGTGGGGTTTTATCAGATGAATTTGGAAGGACTACAATTGAGAACTTGTTTGTATGTGGTGAAGCTGCAGGAACGCGCGTACATGGTGCAAACAGGCTTGCTTCAAACTCACTTTTAGAAGGCCTGGTTTTTGGAAGGAGGATAGCAAACTATATCAATAACAGCAATATTGGAGAGTTAAAAGAAAATGATTTCAGTTACTTCGGCAAAAATTTTAAAGAGTTTAAAGAAGATGTAATTTCTGAGGTGGAAATTTTAAGGTCAAAGATGAGCGAGTTTGCTGGAATTGTTAGGAATGAAGAAGGACTTGAAAGCTTAATTAAATATATTTTAAATAAATTATCTGTTCTGAATGAAGTAAAACTTCAAACAGCAAAGCAAATAGAATACTACAACATGCTTATGATTGGATACGTAATTGCATCTGGTGCACTGATGAGAAAAGAAAGCAGAGGCTCTCATTACAGAGAAGATTTTCCCTATCAGGACGATGTTAATTGGAAAAAGCATCTTGTGTTTTCTTTGAATGGATGGGAGGAGTGCAACAGTTGAGAATTACAATGCAAAAATGTATAATTTTGACTGGGTAGCATTGAAAGTTATTCTGTGTGCAAAAGGTTGGTAATATGTATGCTACCAGCAGAAGAGCCTTAATAAGAGGTGTAAAAAAACGTGGTAACAGTTCAGGCCAAGCTTATTTTTGAAAGTTATGAAGACAGGCAAAAGGTACTGGAGCTTATGAGAAGATGGTCTTCGTGCATGAGATTTGCATATAAAAGGCTTTTAGAAGGCTTTGATAGAAATAATCTCAAAAAAGATTTGCAGGGGATTTTCAATTTGAACTCAAGATATGTAGATGATGCAATAATGAAAGCAAAGGGTGTTTTAGAGTCCTGCAAGCAAAGAGGGGAAGACCCAAGGAAAGCTATCTTTGGTGGCAGGCAGCTTTTTGAAAAGCTCAAAAAGCGGCATATGAATGGAAAGCCTTATAAAAAGCTCAAGATTGAGTGGCAGGAAAAGAGGAGAGGGAATTTATATTCAAGAGGAGACAGGAGCAAGAAAGGGAACTTAAACACAAGGATTGTGACAAATGAAAGAGGCACATTTTTGAGGATAAATATAGGAGATAGAAAGTATGTATTTGCCAGATTGTCAGCCGGTTTTAAAAAAGACAAAAACAAAGAAGAAATTTTACAGGAGATTGCTATTCTTGGAGTGCCTTATTCTGTAGAGCTAAAACTCAAAAATGGGAATGTGTATGCTTACTTTTCAGCAGAAAAACTCTTTCCGGCGACAGAAATCACCAGAGAAAACGGTGCTATAGGGATAGATACAAACGCATATCCAAATCACATGGCATGGGTAGAGGTGGACAGAAGCGGACAGTTTATAAGCCATGGCAAGATTCCAATGCCGGAGCTTGACAGTGGAAACTCTGACAAAAGAGAGTATTACAGATGGCAGTATGCGCATGAGATTGTGAAGATTGCAAAAGAGAAAAGAAAAGCTATTGTGATAGAGAGGCTTGATATAAAAGACAAAGGGCAAAGAGGAGATTTTTCTTTCAGAAAATCAAGACGGATAAGGCACTTTTTCAGCTACAGGTCGCTTCTTGACAAAATCAAGATTTTAGCAAAACGAGAAGGGATAGAGGTTATAGAAGTAAATCCTGCATATACATCAGTGATAGGGATGCTGAAGTTCGCACCGCAGTTTATGGTAAGCAAAGATGTTGCAAGCGCATATGTGATAGCAAGAAGAGGACTTGGGAAAAAAGAGAGGATACCTGCAAACTACATGAAGCTTTTAAATAGTCTTGATGTAAGTAGTTTAGAAGAGCTAAAAGAGTATGTAAGCAAAGAAGTTAAGAATATACACTTGAGAAGGAAACAGATAAAAGAAATTGAATATGTAATGCGTAAGATACAAAGCTCTGGGAGTGAGTCAGGGAGGCTATTTGCACCTCTGGATGGAACAAGTGCGATTAGCTGTAGCGCAGGCTACAATCTCTGGCGAGTTCTCAGGGTAGCGGTGGTGACGCCACTCTCCCCTGACAGGGTGTTGCGAGACATGTCTGTCCTGAAATCGGTATTGGTTTCAGGGCAAGTGGGGAGACCGGAAATCGGCGCAAGTTCCTACTTCTTGGGGTAGGGGCTATGGCTTTCCCAAATACCGCCTGCTGGGGCTGGGAAAGTCTTGAGATGGCGGATTACAAATACCCCAGCCGCCAAACTGTGCAATTTTGCACAGTTTGGTTGACCAGGTAATGGAGTAAATGCTCAATTTCTTGGCGCTTGATAAGCTTATTAAGGAAGCATTGATAGAAGACATGCCATATGGAGATATAACAACAGATCTGTTGATACCTCAAGACAGTGTATCATCAGCGATTATTCTTGCAAAGGAAGATGGAATCTTATGCGGTATTGATGTTGCCAGAAGGGTTTTTGAGATACTGGATGAGAGGACAGAATTTAGAAAGACAAAATCGGATGGACAGATTATAAAGAAAGGCGATATTTTAGCAGAGATTAAAGGGAATACACGTGCTATTTTAAAAGGTGAAAGATTGGCATTGAACCTCCTTCAGCGAATGAGTGGAATTGCAACTGCAACAAACAGACTTTCACAGCTTGTGAAAGGTTACAGGGCAGTTGTAACAGACACAAGAAAGACAGTCCCTCTTTTGCGAATGCTTGATAAGTATGCGGTTTTTGTTGGTGGTGGTAAAAATCACAGGTATTCTTTATCTGATGCAGTTTTGATAAAGGACAATCATATAAAAGCTGTGGGGAGTATAAGAGAAGCGATAAAAAGGGCAAGAGAAAGCATACCTCATACAATGAAGATAGAGGTTGAAGTGAGAACAATGAGTGAATTTGAAGAAGCACTTGAAGCAGGTGCTGATATTATCATGCTTGACCATTTTGGAATAGATGATATGAAAAAGGCTGTAGAAAGAGCTTCAGGTAAGGTTTTGCTTGAGGCTTCTGGGAATATAACACCTGAAAATATTGTGGAGATCGCAAAAACAGGGGTTGACATTATCTCGGTTGGTAGCATTACACATTCTGTAAAAAGTCTTGATATTAGTCTTGATTTTACACAAATGTGAAAAATATTTGGGGGCTATACAATGATTAAAAAAGTTTTTTGCCCGCTTGACTGTTTTGACAGCTGCGCAATTTTGGCAGAAGTACGCGATGGTAAAGTTTTAAAACTTTCTGGTAGCAGAGACCATCCTGTTACTCAGGGCTTTTTGTGCAAAAAAGGATATAGGCTGCTTGATAAGGTCTATTCTGAAAATAGAATAAAAAAACCTCTTTTGAGAGTTAAAAACCATTTTCATGAGATAGACTGGAATACTGCACTTGATCTGATAGCAGAAAAACTTGATGAGGTTTTGAAAAGATACAGCTCAAGTGCTATTTTGTATTACAGTGGCGATGGCTATGAAGGATATTTAAAGAATATAGAAAGGCTATTTTTTGACTATCTGGGCGGGGCCACATACTCTGAAGGTAGCCTGTGCTGGGGTGCAGGTCTTCTTGCTCAGAAAGCAGATTTTGGAAATTCGCTCTGCCATTCACCTTTTGATTTATTCAATTCCAACTGGATAGTGCTATGGGGGCGAAATGCACTCTGGACAAACCTGCACCTTTATTATCTTGTTTTGAAGGCTAAAAATAAGGGCAAAAAAGTAATGGTAATTGATGTTTATAAATCGCCCACTTTCAGGATAGCTGATGCAGGAATTTTAATAAGACCATCTTCTGATTCTTATCTTGCTTATGGAGCGATTAAGTATATAATAGAAAGCGGTAAAGAGGATAGGAGTTTTATTGATAATTATTCTGTTGGCTTTGAAGAGGTAGAGAAAATTGCCAGAGGTCTTTCTTATGATGAGATTGCAGAAAACTGCGGAGTATCGAAAGAGGTAATTGAACAGGTTGCAGAAATTTTTTTGCAAAGACCTGTCTCAACATTTATTGGCTATGGACCGCAGAGATATACAAATGGTGTTAATACAATCAGGGCAATTGACTATTTGGTTGCAATCTCTGGGAATGTAGGAATAAAAGGTGGCGGTGCAAATTTTGCTCACAGGTTTACACAAAATCTTGAACCTTTGTTTAAAGATGATAGCAGAGCTGTGAATAAACGTTTTTATAACAGAGCAAAACTTGGAGAGCATCTCAAGAGTTTATCAGAACCGCCAATTGAATTTGTTTATATCTCGGCAGGAAATCCTGTTTCACAATGTCCTGATTCTGACCTGATATTTAGAGAACTGCAGAAAAGGTTTGTAGTCAATGTGGATATGTTTTTAACAGCAATATCTTATGCTTCTACCTTAATTTTACCAGCAGCGAGTTTTTTGGAGAAGGAAGATGTATTCATCCCGAATATGTGGCATGATTATATAGGTATTTCAGAAAAGGCTATTGAAAAGATAGGTGAAGCTAAGTCAGAGGTTGAGATAATAAATGAACTTGCCAAAAGGTTAGGTCTTGATTTTCCTGTAAAATCTGAGAGCGAGTGGATAGATATTGTAAAACAGCACCTTGAAAAAAACCTGAATATAAGGCTTGATGGGCATTTTGCAAGGGGCTGTGCGATTGATGTACCATGGGAAGACAGGGTGTTTTCAACAAAGAGCAGGAAATTTGAGTTTAAAAGTGAGGAATTGGGAGTAGCTGTACCGGCTTTGGACCATGATCAAAAGCCTTTGAAAGATCAGCTGAGAGTTGTTACAATTCATTCTGACAAGACCCTGCACTCTCAGGAGTTTTTCAAAAGGGAAAAGCTTGCTTATATTAATCCTCTTGATGCAAAGAGATTGAATATCTCAAACAGGGATAAGATTTTGATATACAATGGATGTGGAGGGTTTATTTTAGAGGCTTGTATAAGTGATAATGTGGGTAGAGGATTTATAGTTGTTGAAGAGGGATTTCAAAATGAAAATATTGAAACAATAAATTCTTGTCTTTTTGCTTTTACAGCTGAAAAAGGCTCACAGGCTGCTTTTAATTCGAATTTTGTATTTGTCAGAAAGGTGGCAACATGAAAAATTTGTTTATACTTGCAGGTGGAAAGTCAAGCAGGCTGGGTTTTGATAAGCTCAACATAACCATTTGCGGGAAGAACATTTTAAGAATATTAGACAACAACATAGGGGATTTGTTTGATCAAAAATTTATTGTAGTGAAAGAAGAGAAAGACTTGAAGTTAAAGGATTATGAGGTAATAAAAGATGTAATTTCAGTTGATGCGCCTTTAGCAGGTGTTATCACAGGTTTAATGCATTCACAAAGTAGTAAAAATTTTATTTGTGCGTGTGACATGCCGTTTATAAGTAGAGATCTGGTAGAATATATGCTCTCGTTTGAAGGGTATGATGCTGTTGTGCCCTTTTACAATGGCTATTTTGAACCTTTGTGCTGTGTATACAGCAAAACATTTTTAAAAAATGCGATTGAGTGTCTTAACAGAGGAATATTATCTCTTAGCTTTGCTTTGAAAAACTCAAACATAAAAAAGATATCTTTAGATGAAATATTGCAATTTGACAACATGTTGATAAGTTTTAAAAATATAAATACTGTGCAAGATCTGGAGGAGACCAATGAAATATTTAAAAACATCATTACCAGACATATTTGATTTAAATGGGATAGATGTATCCGAAAATTTGATAGAAAAAAAGGTTGATATAGAGATTGAAACTCAGGAATTTTTTGAATATGTAAGTTCCAAGATAAATATTGACAGAATTGGTGAAGTTGTATTTGCTGTTAAAACAGGTGATTCAGTATTGCTTGTAAGACAGAGTGAGTACCCGCACGGTTTATATAGAATACCATCGGGTGGAATTGGAATTGGTGAAAGGGTTGTTAATGCTTTAAAAAGAGAAGTAAAAGAGGAACTTGCAATTGATGTTGAGAAATTTTCTATGATAGGTATCATTGAGTACAATTTATCTTATAAGCTAAAATCATATAAATTTTTTTCTTTTGTCTTTTTGATAGATGATTATAGAAAAAATGACTGTGTGGACACTGATGGAGAGATTTCTGAAGTTCTGGCTGTTGAGATACCAGAAATAAAATACTATTGTGATATTATCAAGCAGCAGAGCGGTTTTTGGAAGGATTGGGGGAATTTACGGTACCCTTCTACTTATCTTGTATACGAATACCTGACACAAAAGAGAATAAAATAAAGAGGTGTTTTTATCAAGATGGCAAAGGTATTCTTAGCAAAAGGAAAGGGTTTGAGAGTTGAAAATGGACATCCATGGGTATTCAGGCATGAAGTGGAAAGAATAGACGGAGAGTTTGAAGATGGTGATATTGTGGATGTATATAATTTCAAAAATAAGTTTATTGGGAAAGGTTTTATAAACTCTAAGTCACAGATTCTGGTCAGAATTCTCACAAGAAAAAATGAGGAAATTAATATAGATTTTTTTAGAAAAAAAGTCCAGGATGCGTGGGAATATAGAAAAAATATAGGGTATATTAATAATTGCAGACTCATATTTGCAGAGGCTGATTTTTTGCCTGGACTTATTGTGGACAAATTTGGCGATGTTCTGGTTATGCAAACACTTTCAAAAGGAGTTGACAGGTACAAGGATAAGCTGGTAGATATATTGGTTGATGTGATAAATCCAAAAGCAATATATGAGAGAAATGACGCAAAAGTACGGGAAATTGAAGGACTTGAGCTCAAGAAAGGTTTCTTGTATGGGAAGTCTTCAACAGAGGTAGAAATAGAAGAAAATGGTATAAGAATGATTGTTGATATAGAGAATGGGCAAAAAACAGGGTATTTTTTGGACCAGAAAGAAAACAGAGTTGCAATCAGAAATTTTGTAAAGGACAAGACTGTTCTTGATTGTTTTTGTCATACAGGCGGTTTTACAATGAATGCTGCCAAATTTGGGGCTAAAGAAGTGATTGGAGTTGACATTTCAGAGACAGCAATTGAACAGGCAATGAAAAATGCAAAATTAAACGGTGTTGAAGATAAATGTGAGTTTGTGGTTGCAAATGTATTTGACTATTTGAATGATCTTGATGACAAAAAGGAAAAGTATGATGTTGTGATATTGGACCCGCCGGCTTTTGCAAAGAGTATTCATACAATTGAAAATGCAAAGAGGGGATATAAGGAGATAAACTTGAGAGCAATGAAGATACTCAAAAAAGGTGGAATTCTCATCACATGTTCATGCTCACATTATATGAAGCCGGATTTGTTCTTTGAGGTTATAAAGGATGCAGCAAAGGATGCCAGAAAGACTCTGAGAATGATTGAATACAGAACGCAGGCAAAGGACCATCCGTATCTCATAAATTATGAGGAATCGTTATATCTAAAGTGCTTTATATTCCAGGTTTTATAGAGCATCAAGAGGAGGCGTATGCATAAATTGAACTTGCCAGAAGAATTTTTGTCAAAAATGAAAGAGATTCTGAAAGATGAATTTGAGGATTTTATAAAAGTGTATGATTCTGATAGTTACAAAGGGTTCAGGGTAAATACTGCAAAGATTTCGGTTGATGAATTCATAAAACGTATTGGTATAGAATTTGAGAAAGTTCCATGGTGTGAGGATGGGTTTTATATAAAGGATGAAATAAGACTGAGCAAACATCCTTACTATTTTGCAGGACTTATCTATATCCAGGAACCGTCGGCAATGTTTCCTGTTGAGGCTTTGGATGTGAAGGAAGGCGAAAAGGTTCTGGATTTATGCGCAGCGCCTGGCGGCAAGACAATCCAGATTGCAGCAAAGATTGGACCAAAAGGTATGCTTGTTTCGAATGATATAAAACCTGCAAGAATAAAGGCGCTTGTTAAAAATGTAGAGAATCTTGGACTTACAAATGTTGTGATTTTGAATAATAAGCCAAAAGAAATAGCTGAAAGCTATGGTGCATACTTTGACAAAATCCTGGTTGATGCGCCTTGTTCTGGTGAAGGGATGTTTAGAAAAGACCCTGCTTCTGCCAGGAAATGGACCTCCAATCATCCGCAGAAATATGTCAACTTGCAAAGGAGTATTATGACAGAAGTAGATGAGCTTTTAAAAGTAGGAGGGGAGATAGTCTACTCTACCTGTACATTTGAAATAGAAGAAAATGAAGGGATAATTGACTGGTTTTTGAGGAAGCATAAAAATTATGAAGTAGTTGAGATAAAGAAATATCCGGGATTTTCTGAAGGTATCACAATAAATGGTAATGTGGAACTTAAAAAAGCTGTTAGAATTTATCCTCACAAAGTTAAAGGTGAAGGACATTTTGTATGTAAGCTAAGGAAAGTTAAAGAAAGTGGCAATAAGTGGGTTTTTAAACCGCAAAAATGCCAGGTTGACAGAAGTGATTTGGAGATTTTTGAGAGATTTTCCCAGAATCATTTTGACATGGATTTAAAGAAATTTGAAAACAGGGTATTTTATAAAAAGGCTGACAAACTTTATTTGGGATATGAAGGACCATTTGACAGGATTACGCCAATAAGAAACGGGCTTTTGCTTGGAGAGATTTACAAAGGAAGATTTTATCCATCAGCCCACCTTGTCTCAAGTCTTGAGTTTGTGAATTTAAAAAAAGTAATCAACTTTTCAGTGGATGATGAGAGGTTAATCAGGTATCTGAAGGGTGAAACTATTGAAAATATAGAGAATTTAAAAGGATTTGTTGCTATGTGTGTGGATGGTTTTACACTTGGCTGGGGAAAAGCAGAAGGGAATATAATAAAAAACTACTTTCCAAGAGGATGGAGATTGGAGTAATATGAGGCTTGACAGGTTTTTGGCACACAGCGGTTTTGGAACAAGAAGCGAGGTAAAAAGGTTGATAAAAGAAGGTTTTGTAAAGGTAAATGGGGAAGAAGCTAAAAGTCCGAATCTGAAAATTGATGAGAGCAGGGATATTGTACAGGTGGGCGAGGAAATAGTAAGACTTCAGAAATGGGTTTACATCATGATGAATAAGCCGCGAGGGTATGTTTGTTCAAATAATGACCCGTTTTCACCTACTGTTTTTTCACTTATTCCTGAGACTCTGAAATATAGAAATTTACACACAGTTGGTAGACTTGATAAGGATGCTGAAGGGCTTTTGATAATTACAAACAATGGTGAATATACACACAGGGTTATATCACCGAGAAAGCACATAGAAAAGGAATACATTGTCAGGCTTGAAAGAGAGCTTTGCGAAGAAAAGATAAAGGTGTTTGAAGATGGTATTGTTCTGGATGATGGTTATAAAACCTTGCCGGCAAAATATACTATAATAGATGATTTTACAGTTAGTCTCACTATTCATGAAGGGAAATATCATCAAATAAAAAGAATGTTTGAGTCAATTGGAAATAAAGTTGTGTATTTAAAACGTATTAGAATAGGTAAGCTAAGATTGGATGAAAATTTAAAGCCCGGCAAATACAAAGTGTTAGATGAGCTTGAGGCTTTTTTAGTGTTTGAGTGACAGGTATTCATTAAAAAGGAGGAGATTAAAAAGAAATGAGCCAAACAGGAACAAAAAACCTTATTAAGATTTCTATATTTGGTGCACTTGCTTTTGTTATAATGCTGATTGAATTTCCGCTTGGGATATTTCCAGACTTTTTGAAACTTGATTTCAGTGATTCAATAGCTCTAATTATCTCGTTTGCTCTGGGACCTTTATCTGGGGTTGCAGTTGAACTTTTAAAAAATCTGCTTCACCTTTTTGTTACAAAAACAGCTGGAATAGGTGAATTTGCTAACTTTATGGTGGGCGGTTGTTTTGTATTTATAGCAGGGTACATATACAGTTATAATAAAACCAGAAAAGGAGCAATTTTATCTTTAATAGTTTCTACTATTGCTTTTTCTATATGGGCAGGTATTTTAAACTATTTTGTTTTTCTTCCTTTATACGAAAAGGTGCTGAAATTCCCTGTAACAGAAGTAGTAAAACTTGCAGCAAAGTTCAACAGACTTATTACTGATAAATTTACCTTGATATTATTTTCAATTATTCCATTTAATCTTGTAAAGGGAGCAGTAATTTCTATTGTTACATTTGCCCTTTATAAAAGGCTTTCAAAGATTGTAAAAAGATAGGAGATGGAGAGATATGGGTGTGTATTTTGAAAATGAGTTTGGCAAGATAGAGATAACAAATGATTGTATCGCTACCATAATAGGGCTTAGCAGTATGGAGAGCTATGGTGTTGTTGGAATGGCATCGAAAAATATAACAGATGGAATTGTAAACCTGCTTGGCAGGGAAAATTTGCATAAGGGAATAAAGGTTACAGCAAAAAATGGCATTGTAAATGCTGATATCCATATAGTTGTTGAGTATGGAACACGAATACCTGTAGTTGCTGAAAATATAAAGGAAAGGGTTTCATATGCAATTGAAAAGTACACCGGGTTAAAACCGGGCAACATCAATATTTTTGTAGATGGTATTCGCTTGTAGGAAGCTTAAGGAGGATGCAGTATGAAATTTTTAACAGCGGATGTATTAAAAGATATGCTAAAAGCAGCCAATAACTATTTGAAGCTGAACATAAAGAAGATAAATGCTTTAAATGTTTTTCCTGTACCGGATGGAGATACAGGTACAAACATGTCCGCCACACTTGCAAGTTCTATTAAAGAGATTAATGGCAAGGTTTTTAAGAGTGTTGACGAACTTATGAACGCAGTGGCTTTTGGTAGCCTTAAAGGTGCAAGAGGGAACTCCGGGGTTATACTCTCGCAGCTTTTAAGGGGCTTTGCAAAGCAGCTAAAGGGGCAGGATGTATTGGACATTCCAACATTTGTTGCCTGTCTTAAATCGGCAGCTGCCAGTGCTTACAGAGCTGTAATGAAACCGACAGAGGGTACAATGCTGACTGTTGCCAGAGGGATAGCTGAAGATGTTGAGAGGGAAGTTTCAGAAAATATAGTGAGCGAAATAGAAGATCTTCTTGAGCTTTGTGTTTTGAGTGGTAAAAAGTGGCTCAATAAAACTCCGGAGATGCTACCTATCCTTAAAGAAGCAAATGTTGTGGACAGTGGCGGTATGGGACTTGTTGTAATATTTGAAGGAATGTATAAGTTTTTAAAGGAAGGAATGACTTTTGAAGATTTGCAGCAAGAGGATGTTTATGATAAAACTTCTGCTATTAGTGCTCAGGAGATAAAATTTACTTATTGCACAGAGTTTTTTATAACAGGTTTGAAAAAGAATATAGAGGATGAGTTCAAAGAATACCTTCAGTCAATTGGTGATTCAATCATAGTAATTCAGGATGGAGAAATTTTAAAAACACATGTTCATACAAATTCACCCGGCAGGGTAATAGAAAAGGCTTTGAAATATGGTGAACTAATAAATATTAAGATTGACAATATGAAATACCAGCACCAGGAGTTTGTGAAGGCTGAAGTCAACAAAATGAAAGATAATAACATTGAGGATGAAATAATTACAAAAGAATATGGGTTTGTGGCTGTCTCGCAGGGCGAGGGATTTAATGAAATTTTAAAAGGTTTGGGAGTTGACTTTATTATAGAAGGCGGACAGACAATGAACCCGAGCAGCGAAGAGTTTATAAGTGCTATAAAAAGTGTTCCGGCAAAGAATATATTTGTATTTCCCAATAATAAAAATGTGATAATGTCAGCTGAACTTGCTCTTCAGCTAATAAATACAAAGAAAAACGTAAAAGTGATAAAGACTAATAACATTCCAGAATGTATTGCAGCACTTATACGTTTTGATATAAACTCGGATGTTGAAAAAAATCTGCAGCTTATGCAGGAAGCAATAGATTCTATAAAAGTTGTTGAAATAACTCAAGCTGTAAGGAGCACAAAGATAAATGGTTTTGAGATAGAAGAAGGTGATTTTATAGGAATATCAAAAAAAGAGATAATACAATCTGGCAAAGACCTGATGGAAGTGGCTTTCCTGTGTGCCAAAAAGATTGTCGACCAGAGTACTCAAATTTTGAGTATCTACTATGGCAGAAATGTAACCGATGAGGTTTTGCAGAAGCTTGTAAATAAATTAAGAGCTGAATACCCGGAAATTGATATAGAAACCTATGAGAGTGGAAATGAACTTTATCATTTTATAATTGTTGCTGAGATGTGATGAAGAAATGAAGCTGCTTGAAAAAGAGATAAGATACCTAAAAGGGGTTGGCGAAAATAGAGAAAAGCTTTTTAAAAAGCTTGGTATCAAAAAGGTTGAAGATTTGCTCTGGCATATTCCGAGAAAATATCTTGATTACAGTAAACTAAAAAAGATAAAAGACCTATCAGATGGTGAAATAGAGTCATTCGTAGGAACTGTTTGTGGAAAGCCAGTAGAAGTAGAAACAAGGAGTGTCAAGATAATAAAAATACCTGTTGAGGATGGAACCGGTGTTGTCACAACCATCTGGTTCAATCAGGACTATATAAAGAATGTTTTAAAAGAAGGAGAGGTATTTTGTTTTTCGGGCAAAATAGAGAGAAAGGGTTTTTACATTGAAGTTAAAAATCCCGAGTTTGAAAAGTATGACCAAAATCTTCTTCACACAGGAAGGATTGTTCCTGTTTATAACTCCACAGAAGGTTTGTCTCAAAAGGTAATAAGAAATATTGTAAATAACCTGCTATGTCAGGTTGAAGGACAGCTTGAAGATGCCATTCCGCCATACATAAGACAAAAGTATCATTTGAGCGAAATAAACTTTGCAATGAAGAATATTCATTTTCCAGATAACATGTTAAGCCTTAGCCTTGCAAGAAGAAGACTTGTGTTTGAAGAATTTTATCTTTTACAGCTTTCACTTTTACTTCTTAAAAAAAACATAGAAAAAAATGAGGGTGTGAAGATAGAAAAAGCAAAAGAAAACATAGAGGAGTTTAAAAGATTTTTGCCATTTGACCTGACAAACGCCCAAAAAAGGGTTTTGAATGATATAGCGGATGATTTGGAAAGTTCAAAACAAATGAATAGACTCATACAGGGGGATGTGGGCTGTGGAAAAACGGTTGTGGCTTTAGCCGCTGCATATGCTACAATTAAAGGTGGGTATCAGGTTGCACTCATGGCGCCGACTGAAGTTTTAGCCATTCAGCACTATAATGAGTGCAAAAAATATTTCAAAGAGAGAATAAATGTGCGACTTCTTATTGGTTCTACACCAAAAAAGGAAAAAGAGATAATTTTAAAAGAAATGGAATATGGGCTTTGCCCCATGGTGATTGGAACTCATGCACTGATTCAGGAAGAGGTTAAATTCAAAAATTTAGGCCTGGCAATTACTGACGAGCAGCACAGGTTTGGGGTAATACAAAGGGTGGAACTTACCAAAAAGGGTGATTCTCCTAACATACTTGTTATGACGGCAACTCCAATTCCGAGGACATTGAGTCTTGTGCTGTATGGCGACCTTGATATATCAATAATAGATGAGATGCCACCTGGTAGAAAAAAGATTTTGACATATGCGGTTGATGAGAGTTTTCGGGAGCGTGTTTACAGATTTATCAAAAAGCAGCTTGACGAAGGAAGACAGGTTTACTGGATTTGTCCTTTGATTGAGGAATCAGAAACTTTGAATGCAAAATCTGCTGTTGAATTTGCAAAACTATTGAAAGAGGGATTTTTTAAAGATTATAACATAGGCTGCCTGCATGGCAAACTTTCTTCAAAAGAGAGAGATAGAGTCCTTAAAGAATTTAAAGAGGGCTTGATCCATATATTGGTGTCAACAACAGTGGTTGAGGTTGGGATAAATGTTCCAAACGCAACTGTTATGGTGATAGAAAATGCAGAAAGGTTTGGTCTTGCGCAGCTTCATCAGCTTCGTGGTAGAGTTGGCAGAGGAGAGCATCAGTCATACTGTATATTGTTTAGTCAGAGTGATTCTGAGATAGCAAAAAAAAGAATGCTTGCAATAACCAGAAGCCAGAATGGTTTCGAGATAGCAGAGATGGATTTAAAACTGAGAGGACCCGGTGATTTGTTCGGGACAAGGCAACATGGGCTTATGAATTTTAAAATTGCGGATATAGTGAATGATATGGAAATTTTAAAAGAAGCGCGAAGAGCTGCTGAAGAAACCATAAGACTTAATCTTATTGATAAATCTTTGCTTGAAAAAATTAACAAACATTTTTACAATAATATAGAAAACATAGGTCTTTAGCCCTTCACAAAAATTTCTTGTTATATTAGTTTTAAAACTGTGCATATTAAATAGTGCAAAGAGAAAATCAATCTGTTGAAAAAAAAAGAGGTTAAAGACCATGGCAAGAAACAGAAAATTAGTTCCAGAGGCAACAAAGGCGTTGGATCAGTTAAAAACAGAGGTTGCAAGCTCAATTGGTGTTCAGCTCAAACCTGGTTATAATGGAGACCTTACAGCAAGACAGGCTGGGTCGATTGGTGGGTATATGGTAAAGAGAATGATTCAGGATTATGAAAACAGAGCTGCAGGAAAGCAATAAGGACCAGATACGTTTACAAAGATATACAACAACGAAGAGACTTTTTGAGTCTCTTCGTTGTTGTTTTTTTAGAGTGATTTTTATATAATAATCAATATATAAATAAATTGTGGAATTTGAAAGATGAGAGTTATCAGTGGACAGAGCAAAGGTAGAAAGTTAAAAAGTTTAAACATTCAAGGTCTGAGGCCAACTTCTGATAGGGTAAAAGAGGCTCTTTTCAATATGATATCTCCTTTTTTGAATGAAGAAGCAAAGGTTGCTGACCTTTTTGCAGGTACCGGAAATGTGGGAATTGAGTTTTTGTCCCGCGGGGTTAAAGAGGTTATATTTGTTGACAGGGACGAAAGATGTGTACAGCTTATAAAAGATAATTTGAAGAATTTAGATTTGCTGAAAAGAGCCAAGGTATACAAAATGGATGTTTTGAGGTTTTTAAGTTCAAAATATTGTCCCGTTTTTGATATTATTTTTTTAGATCCACCTTATAAATCTGGTTATGCAACAGAATGTATAGAGCAGATATTGAAATACAATAAAATATTGCAAAGTGGACTTATAATAGTTGAGTCAAATGTAAACTTTCACTTTGAAGATGTAAGGCTTTCTGTTTTTAGAGAAAGAAAATATGGAGACACAAAGATTACAATTTTCACTTTTGGGGGTAGTCAGATTGAAGATAGGGGTATACCCGGGGAGTTTTGACCCGGTCACAAACGGTCATCTTGATATAATTGAAAGAGCTTCTAAAATTTTTGATAAATTGATTGTTGCGGTACTTGTTAATCCCAACAAGACACCAGTTTTTGACATAGATGAACGTGTTGAGCTTTTAAAAGAGACCACCGAGCATTTGCCCAATGTTGAAGTCAAAGCTTTTAAAGGGCTTTTAATTGATTTTATGAAACAGGAGAATGCAAGGGTAATAGTCAAGGGGCTCAGAGCGGTTTCTGATTTTGAATATGAGTTTCAAATGGCTCTTTTGAACAAAAAATTAGAGCCCTCAATTGAGACAATCTTTATGATGACCAACAGTAAATACTCATATTTAAGCTCAAGTATGGTCAAGGAAGTTGCAAGGTTTGGTGGATGTATAGAAGATCTGGTACCTGAAAAAATTGCCAGGAAAGTTATGAGGAAATTGAATATGAAATATGCTGAAACGGAGGAAAATAAATAATGGGTGAGCTCAGCATTTTAGAACTTTTGGAGAGGATGGAAGAAATAATAGAAAATAGCAAGTCGATTCCATTTACATCAAAGGTTATGGTTGAAAAAGATGAGCTTCTTGATATTATTAAAGAGATAAGGCTTCTTCTTCCACAGGAGCTTTCTCAGGTAAAATGGGCAAAAGAGGAGAGGAAGAAAATTCTGGAAAGAGCACAAAAAGAGGCAGAGGCTATTATAAGTGATGCTGAGAGCAAGGTTAAAGGATTGATTGATGAGACAGAGATTGTCAAAATGGCAGAGAAAAGAGCTGAGGAGATTATCCAGAAGGCAAAAGAGCACGCAAAGGAGTACAGAATTATGGCACAGACATATACAATAGACCTTTTGGAGCAAACTAAAAAGACAATTGAGAATATAGTAAAAGAGCTGAATGATAATATTGATCAAATAAGGCAGAAGAATACATAACCTATAGGCCTGACAGCACTTAAATTTTCTAATTTTAAGATGAAATGAATTTATAATTTTAGAGAACGACTAAAAGCGATGTATCAACTTTTTATGCCCATCAATGATTTACCATTTTGGTTGTTTTTATGATTGAGCGAGAAATTACAATACACATATAAAGTTAAGTAGACATAAAATTATTATGGTAAAATTATATATCGTTATTAAAAAATTATTTCTTTAAAACCTAAATACTGCTATTTAAAATTTTGTTAGTTTCCGGAGGTAGTTATGAAAAAAGTATCGGTTGCTCTTGGTTCTGGAGCAATGAGAGGCTTTGCACATATAGGGGTATTAGAAGTTTTGGAGAAAGAATTTGAATTTGAGGCTTTTTCAGGTTGTAGTATGGGGGCTGTCATAGGTGCTTTCTATTGCTTAGGATATGACTTGAAGTTGATTTATAAAATAGCCAGGGAAATGAGGAATGACGTATTAATAGACTTCAAGATAAAAAAGAATGCTCTTATATCTGGCAAGAATATAGAGGAGATATTAAAGCTATTTTTGAGAGATAAAAAATTTAGTGATTTAAAGTATCCTTTTTATGTTGTAGCAACAGACCTTTTAAAAGGCGAGCAAGTTTTTTTCAGTGAAGGAAATTTATATGAAGCAGTCAGAGCAAGTATATCCATTCCAGGTATTCTCCCGCCTGTAAAATTGGATAATACAATTTTGGTGGATGGGGCGGTTGTTGATAAGGTCCCTGCAAAGGTTTTAAAGGAAAACGGGTACGAGTTTATAATAGGTGTTGACGTTTCTGGAAAAAGTACAACCAAAGAGCCAAAAAATATATTAGAGATGATATTGACTACAATAGATATCATGGGAGAGGAGATTTTCAGGTTGAAACAAAACTATATTGATTATCTTATAAAGATTGACCTTGAAGATATAAATCCTTATACGCTTGCTGATATAGAAATAGCATATCAACGAGGAAAAGAGAAAGCAAAAGAGGAAGTGCCCAGAATAAAGAGATTGATTAATTAAGAGGAAATATAGATTGGCTTTTGTTTATACTCGAGCTGTAAATAATTGTAATAATCTTTGTACATTAGTGCATGAATTTGCGAAGCTCTGATTTCTAATTCAAGCAAATGACTGTGTAAAGTATTTTTTACAACATAACTGTCAAGCTTTGTAATATACTCAATTTTTTCTTTGATGGTGTTGAGAAAAGTTTTCCCTTTATTATTAAAACCAAGTACTCTTATATATGGTTTTTCAGAAAGAAGCTCTTTTTGATTTATTTTACTGTCCACAACAGAATGGATAAATATTCGTTGAAGTCGTGTTAGAGTGTATCTTTTTGTTTTAACTTTTGAAAGAAGGTCCTGAGCACCTTTTGAAGCAGGGAGGAATTTATAAAACCTATTTTCAATTCCTTCTTTTACATCAAGCTGATCGGTCAGGAAATCTTTATCTATCACCCACCTGTAAACAAATATTTTATAAAAATCTTCAATGGTGACAGGTCCTCTTCCACTTTCAATTTCTTCAACCAGAACTTTAAAAGAAGCTTCAGGCATTTTTTCTTTTATAGCTTCCATATTATTTATATTTTTTCTGATTGCGGTTGCCGAACAGAAATTACTTTCTAAGGCTGGGTCATTATAAGAACTTCCTATCCTCTTTATTGTGATTGGTTGTATTTTTGAATTCATCCTCAAAATCCACTTTATATATTCTATCCCGAGTATATTGTTTGGCAAAAATTTCACATTATCATTGTTCATCTTTTTTAATGCAAGCTCACGCGCTTTTGGAAATGAAATTCCTTTCTTTAAATATTCTTTAAGATATTTCCTGAAACTCTCTTCTTCAAAAGCCAGATGCATAGCTATCTTTTTCAAAAGATTTATATCTCCAGCTTCAGAACCAAATACCAGCCAATTCACACCCAGTGTGTCCAGAATGCAAATGCTACCATATGCAAAGATTTCAGCACTGTTGCATGCATATGCGAATGGAAGCTCAAACACAACATCCACGCCATTTAAGAGTGCCATTTTGGTCCGTGCCCATTTGTTTACAATTGCAGGCTCTCCTCTCTGGATGAAATTGCCACTCATTACAGCAACAATAATGTCTGCACCTGTTATTTCTTTTGTTTTTTGTAAATGATACAGGTGTCCATTGTGAAACGGGTTGTATTCAACAATTATTCCGGCAACCTTCAATTTTAATTTCAGCACTCCTTTTTTTTATTTTGAGAAGAAATTCTTAAGAAAATGATACCAGAAAAAATTTTTTCAAACAAGAAAGCTTTTAAGAGTATAATTTTGATGTATGCATTTTAGTTTTATAAAAAGGCTCTGGTTTGACAATAAAGATTTTCATCTGATAAACTATCAAAAAAAGCTATTTTGAAAAACAGGGGGCGAAATTTTAGGTGGATTACTTTTTGACAGATAACCAGAAAATCATAAAAAGATTGGCAAAAAAGATTTCAGATGAGGTCATATCAAAAGTTGCCAGCAAATATGACTGGGAAGGGATTTTTCCAAAAGATATACTGGATTTATTGGCATATACTGAACTTACCGGTGTTTATATTCCCAAGGAATATGGCGGCTTTGGCGGCGGTGTGTTGGAGATGTGTCTCGTTGTTGAAGAACTTTCAAGGAACTGTGCGGGGATAGCTGTGTCATATGCAGCTACTGCCCTGGGTGCATATCCAATAATGCTGTATGGAACAGAAAATCAGAAAAAAAAGTATCTAACAAGAATTGCTAAAGGTGAAGCAATTGCTGCATTTGCGTTAACAGAGGCTGATGCAGGAAGTGATGTAAGCAATATAAAGACAGTAGCCGAGAAGCAGGGAGATTTTTATATCTTAAATGGGAACAAACACTGGATAACAAATGGTGCGGAAGCGGATATATATGTTGTATTTGCAGTTACAGATAAATCAAAGGGTCCGCGAGGTATTTCTGCTTTCATTGTTGAAAAAGGCTATGAAGGTTTTTACTTTGGTAAAAAAGAAGATAAGATGGGAATCAGAGCATCTTCCACTACAGAGCTCATATTTGAAAATTGCAAAGTCCCAAAGGAGAATCTACTGGGCAGAGAAGGCACAGGATTTATTGTTGCAATGAAGACATTTGACAGGACAAGACCGGGTGTTGCAGCAATGGCGGTTGGGATTGCTCAGGGTGCTTATGAGCACGCTCTTAAGTATGCAAGAGAAAGAATACAGTTTGGTCAGCCTCTTACATCTTTTCAGGCTATTCAGCATATGCTTGCTGATATGTACATAAATATCGAGGCTGCAAGATCCCTTTTGTATTCCACATGCAGGATGATTGACAATGGTGCAAAAAACTATACAAAAGAGTCTTCAGCTTGCAAGGTATTTGCATCAGATGTTGCTATGAAAGTGACTGTTGATGCCGTTCAGATTATGGGTGGAAATGGATATGTAAAAGATTATCCGGTTGAGAAGATGATGAGAGATGCAAAAGTAACCCAGATTTTTGAAGGTGCCAATCAGATCCAGAGAAATATTATTGCATCTGAGATTGTAAAAGATTTGTAAAAAAGAGGTGGCAAGTGGTATGAATATTCTGGTTTGTGTAAAACAGATAGTAAATCCAGATAAAATTGAATATGACTCAACTACAAAAACAATAAAGAGAAGTTTGCAGCATTTGATGAACAACCCTGCCGATTTGAATGCGCTTGAGTTTGCCTTGAAGTTAAAAGATATATACCCTGACTCCCAAATATATACACTTAGCATGGGTTCTTTGGAGTGCAGGGAAAAAATAAAAGAGCTTGTTGAACTGGGCGTGGATGATGCAATTTTATTGAGCGATAAAAGACTTGCAGGGTCTGATGCCTCATCTACAGCATATGCACTTTCTTTTGCCATTAAAACTCTGGGGAGGTTTGATTTAATCCTTTGCGGTGAGCATTCGCTTGATGGAGAGACATCTATTGTTCCCCCACAGATTGCTCAGTATTTGGGAATTTGTCACATCGCTTCGGTGGTTGATATAAATCCCAAGGATGAAGGTACTCTTGAGGTTGTAAAGAAGATTGAAAATGTAATGGCAAAATTTGAAGTCAAACTACCAGTATTGCTATCGGTTAAAAAAGATAGTAACTTAGTGAGATTTCCAAAACTGAGTTTCATGATAAGGGCACATTCGTATGAGCCCAAGGTTTTGACTCTGGATGACTTGAAAGACATAGATGTCAAAAAAGTAGGGCTTGAAGGCTCAAAAACGGCTGTGGATGGCTTTGAAGAGGAAATGATGGAAAGCACCAGCTGCAAGATTTATGAGCAGGCAAGTGCAAGCGAGATTGAATGTTTAGCAGATATAATTTTGAAATTAATATAATATATTCTAAAGTTTAGTTTATCAGGGGAGGTTATAAGAAATAAATGGGATATACAATATTTGTACCTGTCATTCCTGTGGAAGATGAATATCAAAATATTAACCCACTTTTGGCCCTTATTGAAAGCCAAATTGCAGAACCCAAGAAGGTAGTGATAGGGATATACTCAAAGAAATTTCCTGATGAAAGTTTTTTTGGCAAGTTAAAGCTTTTTGGTGGCTGTGAAGTTGTGGTTTATACAGATGACAGTTTTTCTTTTTATGAGGGACCATATATTGAAGCAGTTACAAAAAGTGTAGAAGAGATACAACCCCAGATAGTTTTAGCTTTTTCAAATGAATTTACAAAGTCGATCTTGGCAAGTGTAGCGGCTAAATTTTCTTCGGGTTTTGTTGTTGATTGCACTGATATAAAATTTGATGAGTCCTCTGGAAAGCTTATTTTTATAAAACCAGCATACGGTGCAAATATAAATGCAAAAATTTCTGTAAAGGACTCTCCAATTACATTTGTTACAGTCAAGCCGAAAGCTGGTATTGAATGTCTGTATCAAATCAAAAAAGAGTTTGAAATTTCGAAAAAGACAATAAAAATTCAGGAAAAAAGCAGTCATGTGAATTTTATAGAAAAAACTATACAAGAAGATATTGATAACAGACTTGAAAGTGCTAAAATAGTTATTGGTGTTGGACGGGGAATAAAAGATAAAGAGAATCTCAAATATGCATATGAGCTGGCAAGCATTTTAGGTGGTGCTGTGGGTGTTACACGTCCTCTTGTTGATTTGGGATGGGCTTCTAAAGATTTTCAGATTGGACAGAGTGGCAAGATTATTTCCCCAGATATTTATTTTGCATTTGGTATATCAGGTGCGGCTCATCACGTATGTGGAATTGGTAAGCCAAAGCTTTTGATTGCAGTCAATAAGAATAAAGATGCGGAGATATTTAAAATTGCAAACTATGGGATTGTAGCAGATGCCACTCAGACCATAAAATCTTTTATAAGGATATTTAAACAAAGGTTAGAAAACTGTTAAGGTTGTATAGTGGAGGCAGCCGATGAAGAAAAAAGTATTGCTTTCTTTATTGTTAGTTTTTGTTTTGTTGTTTTTAACTTCTTGTTCTTTTTTGGATACGCAAGATAAATTCTGGCAGGATCATTTAAAAGAGTTTTTAGCAAGAGATGTATGTACATTGTTATTTTTAGACGTTGGTCAGGGGGATTGCATATTAATAAAAACTCCCGAAAATAGATTTGTATTGGTAGATTCAGGACCAAACACTGCTGAAAGTACGATATTGAAAGTATTTAATATCTTGGATATAAAAACTTTTGACCTTGTAGTTGCCACACACCCTCATGAAGACCATATTGGCAACATGGACAAAATTATCTCAGAATTTAATGTTAAAAAGTTTTATACTGTAGAAAAGACAGCAAATACTCAGGCATTTGAAAATATGCTCAAAGCTTTGGATAAAAAAAATTTAAAGATAAGTATTGTAAGAGCTTATGACAGAATTTCAATAAATAATGTATTGTTTACTTTTCTGTCTCCACTGAAAGAGTATGAAAATTTGAATGATTCGAGTGCGGTTTTAAAATTAGAGTTTGCAAACAAAAAAGTACTTCTGACAGCTGATATTTCGAAGAATGTAGAATATGATATGCTAAGTGCAAATGAGGATGTTAGCGCTGATATACTGAAAGTTTCTCATCATGGGAGCTATGCTGCAACAAGTAATGAGTTTCTTGAGAAAGTGCATCCCCAGCTTGCCATAATAAGTGTTGGCAAAGACAATCCATACGGACATCCACATAAATCTACACTAAATAGGTTGTATGACCATCACATAAAGGTTTTGACAACCATGGACAATGGTAATATTGCAGTTATAATCTCACCTGATGGAAATGTAAAAGTCTTAACAGAAAAGTAGAAAGGAGAAATAGACCAAATGGTTGAGATTTTGAAAAAAAGAATAAAAGAAATGCTGTTAATCATATTTGTCTTTGTAATACTATCAGTTGCTGTTGTTCAGTTTTTTACAAAGACTCTTTGGACAGCGGAGATAAACCTGAGGCTTGACAACAATCTTTTAAACCCTCTGAGTTTTAATATGACTTCTTATTCTGTTTCAAATATTATCCAGGGGCTTTATTCAAATATGTCCTCTATTGATCTGAACAAAGAATATTTGGAAATGGTTGCACTGAACCCTCCTTTTTTGGACTATGTCACAAGTAGGTATGGAGAAGATGAGAGGTTTGGTGCATTTATTGAGTCCAGGGCTTCTAAAGGTGGCGTTAACTATGTGGTTGTAAAAGCTGTTGCAAACTCTTCTGATGAGGCACAGAAGATGCTTGACGAGTATATGAAAGATTTAAATAGCAGGGTTTTGCTGGATCTGAAAAATAGATCTGAAGCTGCTCAGAAGCTTCTTGATGAGCTTTTAAAGGAGAAGCAGAAGTATGATATGCAAAAATTGACAGCAGCCGAACAGGAACAGTACAGTCAGATTCTTTCAGCCATAAATCTTATCAAGTGGTTTAATGAAAATTATAACAAGGTAATTGATCTAAAAAGTGCTATAGCTGAATATGGCAAAATCAAGATATACGAGTCAGCAGGCAGCAAATTTGAAAAGGCTGTAAGAGTTGTTGCCGGAACCTTTGCAGGAGTTATAGTAGCAATTTTGTATGTAATCCTGAGAGAAAGAAGATATATACTTTCCAAGCTTTGATAAAAAAATACAATAAAAGAATGGAGATGAAAAAAAGATGATACCTCTAATTGATTTAAAACGCCAGTACACAATGCTTTCACATGAAATTATGCATGCTTTGGATGAGGTGTTACAAAGTGGGCAGTATATACTTGGTCCGAAAGTTTTGGAGTTTGAAAAAGAATGCAGTGAATACTTAAATGTCAAGCACTGTATAGGTGTTGGTAACGGAACGGATGCCCTTGTGATAGCACTTGAGAGTCTGGGAATAGGAAATGGTGATGAAGTAATAACAACGCCGTTTACCTTTTTTGCAACAGCAGAAGCTATTGTGAGAGTTGGTGCTAAACCTGTTTTTGTTGATATAGATCCGCTTTCTTATAATATAAATGCTGAGGAGATAGAGAAGAAAATTACTTCCAAAACAAAAGCTATTATTCCTGTGCATATATTTGGTCAGGTATGTGACATGGGTAGAATAGTTGAGATAGCTAAAAATTACAATTTATATATAATAGAAGATGCATGTCAGGCATTTGGAGCAGAATACGAGGGTAAAAAAGCAGGGACAATTGGTGATGTGGGATGTTTTTCCTTCTTTCCAACAAAAAACCTGAGTGGTTTTGGAGATGGGGGTTTGATTGTAACAAACAATGATGAGGTTGCTGAAAGAGCAAGAATGCTTCGCCAGCACGGTTCAAAGAAAAAATACTACAATGAAATTATTGGTTTTAACAGTAGGCTTGATGAAATTCAGGCGGCAATGTTGCTTGTAAAACTCAAATACATAGACCATTGGAACAAAAAAAGAACTGAGATTGCTCAAAAGTATAATCAAGGTTTGAAACTTGAGGGAATAACTCTGCCCGCCAAAGCAAATGATTATGAAAGAGGACATATATACCATTTATACGTTTTACAGCATGAAAAACGTGACTTGATAATTTCATATTTATCCCAAAAAGGAATTTCAACAGGTATATATTATCCGGTGCCGTTACATTTGACAAAAGCATTGCAGTTTTTGGGATATAAAGAAGGTGATTTTAAAGTATCAGAAGAAGTTTCTAAAAAGGCTTTTGCTATTCCTATGTTTCCAGAGCTTACAGATCAAGAGATTGAGTATATAATATCGTCGATAAATGAACTGGGAGGTAAGCTATAATGAATGATGTTGCGAAAGAGTTATTAAAAAAGATTGAGGATAAGACAGCAATAATTGGTGTAGTTGGGCTTGGATATGTTGGACTGCCCCTGGCGGTTGAGAAGGCCAAGGCGGGCTATAAGGTAATTGGCTTTGATATACAGCAAAAAAGAGTTGATATGGTAAATAAGGGGCAGAATTACATTGGAGATGTTGTTGACGGGGAACTTGAACAACTTGTCAGAAAAGGTAGAATCTTTGCCACAACCGATTACAGCAAGATTGCAGAGGTTGATGCTGTGGCTATCTGTGTTCCAACTCCCCTTGACAAATATAAACAGCCAGATATCTCATATGTTGTCAATTCAACAAAGGAGATTGCAAAGTACCTTCACAAAGGTATGCTTGTGGTTCTGGAAAGTACAACATATCCAGGGACAACAGAAGAGGTTGTAAAACCGATCCTTGAGCAAAGCGGGCTTATATGCGGGCAGGATTTTTTCCTTGCATTTTCACCCGAGCGTGTTGACCCGGGAAATAAGATGTACAAGACAAAAAATACACCCAAGGTTGTGGGGGGAGTTACGCCAGTTTGTACTCAGATTGCTGCAAGATTGTATGAAAATGTTTTAGAGAGTGAGGTTTTTAAAGTAAGTTCGCCAAAGGTTGCAGAGATGGAAAAGATTTTAGAGAATACATTCAGGAACATAAATATTGCGCTTGTAAATGAGATGGCTATTTTGTGTGAAAGAATGAATATTGATATCTGGGAAGTGATTGAGGCAGCAAAGACAAAGCCTTATGGCTTTATGGCGTTTTATCCAGGACCTGGTCTTGGTGGACATTGTATACCCATTGATCCATTTTATCTTACCTGGAAGGCACGAGAATATGACTATCATACCAGGCTTATTGAGATTGCCGGTGAGATAAATAACTATATGCCAGAGTATGTTGTTGAAAGGGTTATGAAGATACTGAACAAATTCAAAAAACCACTAAATGGTTCAAAGGTCCTGCTGTTAGGCGTTGCATATAAAAAAGACATAGATGATATCAGAGAATCACCTGCCTTAAAAGTGATTGAAAATTTTGAGAAAGAGAATGCTATTGTAGAATACAATGACCCGTATGTGCCAAGTTTCATCTATAGGGGAAAACAATATGTTTCTGTTGACCTTTCAGCCGAGAGTTTGAGACAATACGACATAGTTGTAATAACAACCGATCATTCCAAATATGACTATCAGTTTATAGTGGAGCATGCAAAACTCATATTTGATACAAGGAATGCAACAAAAGGAATAAAATCTGAAAAGGTGTATAAATTGTGATTTTTGGAGGGCAGAATATGGACAAGCTAAAGGTTTGCTTGGTTGGATGTGGACGAATATCGTTCAAACATGCAGAGGCTTATGCAAACAACTTTGATAGCCTGGAGGTTGTGGGTTTTTGTGACCTTATTGAAGAAAGAGCATTGAGGACCCGGCAAAAATACTATGATCTTTTAAAGGCCAAAGGAATTGAGGTAAAGAGAGAAATTCCAATATACACTGACTATATCAAGATGCTAAAAGAGCAAAACACTGATATAGTTGATATTGCTACATTCAGTGGATCTCATGCTGAACAGGTGCTTGTAGCCCTGGATTTTGACAGGCATGTGATTGTTGAAAAGCCCATGGCGCTCTCTATTGAGGATGCGGACAGGATGATTCAAAAGGCGAGAGAAAAAAGAAAGGTTTTGGCAGTTTGTTTGCAAAATAGGTTCAACAAAAGTGTCCAGAAATTAAAGGCAACAATAGAAAGCGGTAAGTTTGGGAAAATCCTTTATGGTGTTGCAAACATAAGATGGAACAGAAATGACGATTACTACAGACAGGACGCATGGCGAGGAACATGGGAACAGGATGGCGGTGCGCTTATGAACCAGTGTTCACATAATATAGATCTTTTGCAATGGGTTATAAATTCAGATGTTGACGAGATTTATGGAGATATTGAAACATTTTTACGACCAATTGAAGCAGAAGACACGGGCTTTGCATTGTTGAGATTCAGAAATGGAGCACGGGGCATTATAGAAGGCACAACATGTGTTTGGCCGTCTAATTTGGAGGAGACTCTCAGCATTTTTGGTGAAACAGGTACAGCTGTGCTTGGTGGTAAGTCAGTTAATAAGATTGTAGTTTGGCGTGTGCCAGAAGAAGATGAAAAAGAGGTAATAGAAAAATTTGTGGAAAATCCTGATGATGTTTATGGATTTGGGCATATACCTCTTTTTAGGAATGTAATTGAAGCAATAAAAAATGATGGTGACCCGCTTGTAACGGGCGAAGAAGGAAGAAAATCACTTGAGATAATCCTGGGAATATATAAATCTTCAGTGGAAGAAAAGCCTGTTAAACTTCCACTTAAAAATTTTTCAACACTTGATATGAAAATAAAATATAAAAGGCAGATGGATGAAAAATGAGGTATATAAGTGAAAGTGCCAGGATAGGGAATAATGTTGAATTTGGCTATTTTGTGGTGATAGAGGATGATGTTATTATTGGAGATAACTGCAGGATTGGACATAATGTTGTTATAAAAAGAGGAAGTGTGATAGGCAATAATGTGGAGATATCAGATGGGACAATTATAGGTAAGTTTCCTCAAAAAGCTTTTATGAGCAAGACAACAGAGGAGACTAATTTGCCGCCTGCTTTGATAGAAGATGGTGTAAAAATTGGTGCAAATTCTATTATTTACAGAGGCGCGCATATTTGCAAGAACGTATTTATCGCTGACCTGGTAACAGTTAGGGAAAATGTTAAAATAGGAAGCAACACAATTATTGGAAGAGGAGTCAGCATTGAGAATAAGACCAATATTGGAAGTAATTGCAAGATAGAGACAAACGCATACATTACGGCAATTTCAGAAATTGAAGACTGGGCTTTTATTGCACCGGGTGTTGTTACCTCAAATGACAACTTTGCGGGAAGGGGAAAGGACAGGGCAAAGTATTTTAAGGGTGTAACCATAAAACGTGGTGGCAGGATTGGTGCAAATGCTACCATTTTGCCTGGAAAAGTAATTGGTGAAGAAGGGTTTGTAGGAGCTGGTAGTGTGGTAACAAAGGATGTTGCGGCTCGCAAGATAGTGGTGGGGAATCCAGCAAAGGAGCTTAAAGATGTACCGGTTGAACAGCTTCTTGAAAATCAATAAATTTGAAATAGTTTTAAGTATAGTTGGAGTAGTTTTATTTCAGTTTGTCAGGTTTTCCAGTGTACCTTTTTATCTTTTTTTGTTTGGTGCTTTGATTTTGATATTTTATTATTACAAACCAGAATTGAAGCTTGAACCAGTTGATTTAGTACCACTTTTTTATTACATTGTAATGATTACTTTAAGTATGCTTTTTTTTAAAAATGTCATAGACAAAAATAAAGCTATTTTAGGGATGGTGAATGCTTTTCTCATCCCGGCTTTGTTCTATATTGTATTTGTCCTGTATGACAGCAGGTTATTTTGTAAGTTGAAAAAAATATGGGTTTTTGTATTTGTTATTGCGCTTTTGGTTTGTACTGTTGAGTATTCATACTATTTACTGTTCAGATCATACAAAGAAAGAACAATATCAATATTTTTTAATCCAAATACATTTGCATTTTTTTTAGTAATGGTTTATCCTTTCGTGTTGGACCTTTTGAAAAACGAAAGGCAAAAGATGTCAGCCACACTTATAATATTTTTAGAGATTTTGCTAACTGGTTCAAGGACAGGATTTTTGATATATCTCATTGAGTCATTGCTGATTAATATAAGGTTTGTTAGACAGAACATAGTTAAGATTCTGATAGGTTTGAGTGTTATATCTGCGCTATTTTTCCCCAAAATTGCCTATAGAATACCGAAATTTTCTGATATATACAGTGTAAAAAATGCCGTGGGGCAGAGAATCTTTGCTATAGAGTTTGTTTTAAACTATTTTAAACACAGGAGCTTATTTGATGGCATTGGTCCTGCTCAGTTTGAAAGTTTTTTCAAAAGCTTAAAAGCTCCGGGTATTGTAGCTCTTCACTCAGCACATAATTTGTTTTTAAATGTTCTTATAGAGTATGGTATAATAGGATATGGGATGATTGTGTTTTTGGTATATTTTCTTGTCTTTTTTGCTACGTTTAATATGCTTATCTCAAAAAAGGATTCTGATTGGGCAGTGTTTGTTGGATTGATTTGTATCACAGTATTTCAAATGTTCGATATGGCAGAGATAACAAATGTAAGAATGGTGGTTGTAAATTTAATTTATGTTTATTATATGGCTTTGGTTTTACGAAAATTTAAAAGGTGGAGACAAAAGAATGGAAAAGCCATTTAATCTTAAAATAAAAGAAAGATATCTTCCATTTATCATATACCTTGCATTTTTAACTGGTTTTTTTGGCAGTACACTTGCATATCCTCGTTTGAGTTATCTTTTTTTATACAGGATATTTTTGGGTTTGTTGTTTATGCTAATTTTTATAGATATGATTTTAAATGGCGTTGAAATTAAAAAATTTTTAAATTTTTCATCGTATTTTTTAGCTGGCTGGATTGCATATTCGCTGCTCAGTTTTTTATGGGCTCAGGATATAAAAAGTGCTCTTCGCGACCAGGTGTTTTTGACCGGGAATATTCTGGTTATTTTGATTTTTATGTACTATTCAAACTATATCAAATGGAATATACTGGAGAACATTATTTTGTTTTCTTATACCATAAACGTCTTGGTGGGTTACTGGGAGGTTATAACTGATAAGCATCTTTGGACATCCAAAGTTTCTCTATATAATTTGCACAGGACACCATCAACTTTCTTTTCAAACCCGAACGATTTTGCCACTTTTTTGGTGTTATATTTACCATTTATCTTAAATTTTGTTATAAACAAGGGAATATTAGCAAAAAAGGTTACAGCTTTGATTGATATTATATTATCAGTACCTCTTTTAATACTTACTACAAGCAGGGCAAACTATATAGGTTTTGTGTTAGTTTTGACAGTATACTTTTTATTGATTGAAAAATCTGAAAAACGAGAATATTTAAAATATTCATTTGCTGTTTTCTTATTCTTAATAATTCTCATAGGATTTAGATTGGACTTTGGACTTTTTAGCAAAGCAGGACAAATAATTTCTACGCAGCTATTGTCACTTTTTGATTTTTCAGACAGTACTCTTTCATCAAATGTAAGAAGAGAACTTTTGATTGTGTATGGACTTTCATTTTTATATGATTACCTTTTCTTTGGGGTTGGTTCGGGCAATAGTAGAGCCTTGATGGAAAAGGTAAAACAATATACTATAAATGTAGAGCTTCATAATTGGTTTTTGGATGTGCTTGTTTGTTATGGTATTATTGTCTTTGTTTTTTACATAGTTTGGATTTTGTATATAGTATACAAGCTATTACAAATAAAGTGTACAGAAAATAAGTTTAGATTACCCGCTATTTCAATAATTTCTTCAATTGCTGCATTTGGTTTTTCGAGCATTAGTTCATCAAAGATGATAGAAATGAGAATTATGTGGTTTCTGTTCGCACTTGCAGTGTTTATAATATCAAATATTCAAAAAAGCAAGGGAGAGCAAAAAAGTTGAAAAAGGTATTGGTATTGTCATCTGCGCATCCATGGGATGATGAAAGGGTATTTAACAAAATTACAAAAAGTCTTAGCAAAAGATATGAGACAGTTTTGTGTGCTGTTGCAGATGATGATTTTCGGATTGTAGATAATATTAAAATTTATGGTCTAAAAAAATTATCAAGAACAAAGAGGTATAAGAACTATATAAAGATTATAAAAATAGTAAAGAAAGAAAAACCTGATTTGATTCATTTTCATGACCCTGACCTACTGCCTCTGGCTTTGTATTTTAAGCTTATACTCAGAAAAAAAGTGATATATGATGTGCATGAGGATTATTTTTTGGCATTCCGGGACAGGGAGTATTGGCCCAAAATTGTGAAAATTCCTTTTTCTTTTGCATTTAATTTTTTTGAAAAGGGCGTAAGTAAGCTGTTGGATGGCGTGACTGTTGTAACCGAAGATATTTTTAAAAAATTTAACTGCAAAAACAGGGTAATATTAAGGAATTTTCCCACCATTGAGCAGTGGCAGGCAAGAGAGATTTACAATGTTGATGATACAATAAATCTTGTGTATATTGGAAATGTGTCTTATCACAGGGGGATTACACATTTAATTTTGGCAGTAAATCAGCTGCTACAGCTTAACATAAAGTTGGATATTATAGGACCTGCCGAAAGTGCTGAGTATTTTGAAGAGATAAAAAAGTTTGAGAATGAAAAAATAAAGATATGGGGAAGAGTTCCCAAAGGCTACATACCGGAGATTCTGAAAAATGCGCATGTGGGTTTTGTTACTCTGTTGCCACTGAGAAGGTATAAGACATCACTTCCTCTGAAACTATTTGAATATATGGCAGCAGGGATGCCTGTGATTGCTTCAAATTTTGAGCTCTGGAAAGAGATAATTGAAGGTAGTGACTGTGGAATTACCATTGACCCAACTGATGTTATGCAAATTAAAGAAGCAATTTTATATTTTTACGAGAATCGAGATGAAATTATAAAGAAAGGACAAAATGGTTATAAAGCATTTTCTGAAATCTATAACTGGTCAAAAGAGGAGAAAAAACTTTTTGATTTCTACAGAGATATTATGGGACAGTAGCAAAATTTCTTAAAATGGCGGGGAAGGAGATAGACTAAAAATATGGGAAAGATAATCAAAAGCAAAGTTTTAGTTATTGTCTTGACTATAATTATAGTCCTTGCAGGTGTTCTGGGGTATTTGTATAAAATATTTTTAATTGACACAAAGTATATAGAGAAAGTCTTTGAAAAAAAGAAATCATCACATGGCAAGCTGGAACAGGTTAAATATCCATTTGATGAAAATAGTGTAAATATACTGGTTATTGGACTTGATAAAGCAAGCAATCGTACTTCTTACGATCTTCACAGGACAGATACTATTTTGTTTTTAAATATTAATTTTAAGGACAGGAAAGTAAAGGGCATATCTATTCCCCGGGATACATTAACTGAAATATATAAAATTGGAAAATTGGACAAAATAAATAGTGCTTTTGGCTATGGTGGAGGAGAGCAACAGGAGGGTTTTTTTTATACTATGGAAACCGTGAGTAGACTATTAGGTGGAATACCAATTGAGTACTATGTGGGGTTTGACCTTGATGCAGTAAGAAAGGTTGTGAATATTTTAGGTGGAGTATATGTTAATGTTGAGACACCTGTCAGGGTAAAAACAAAATGGGTTGACATAGATTTAAAGCCAGGATATCAAAAATTAAACGGCATTGAAACGCTGTACTATGCTCTTTGGAGAAAAACACCGGGTGGAGACATTGACCGCATTAAGAGGGATAAAGAGCTCATACTTTCTGTTTTTGAACAGTTAAAAGCAAGCAACAAAATAATTGTTTTGCCGGAGATATATTGGAAGATAAGAAGACATTTTTATACAAACCTCACTCTTCAGCAGATAACGTCGTTGGCTTATTTTGCTCAGCATATGAGAAAGGAAGATATGATATTTGAGAGCCTGCCAGGTGATTATTTTAATTACATGGGTATAAGTTACTGGAAACCTGATTATGAAGGGATAAAAAAGCTTATCAAGGATTTGCTCGGGTATGATGTAGAAATTGACCTGAAACTGCCGGAAAAGTATAAATATGCACGAAAAATTGTTGTAAGAGCCAAAAAAGAGAATAATAATACAAACCCCGAGGTAAATCAAAGTATTACTTATAAAAGTCAAAATAATGGCAATGAAATCTCTCAAGCTTTACCGGGCACATTAAATGAAAATTATAAGACTCAGACAAGTTATCAGCAGAATTCAGAAAGTATTAATGATAGGACATTGCCACCCACAAATTCTGGTCAAACTCTTCAAAATCCTTTACAGCAACAGCAAATGGATACCAATGCACAGAGTCAAGAAAATATACCATTTGCTTTACCGGATGTGAATTCAGATGTTTACAAACAGGGAGAATAGAAAAAGATATTTTTGACAAAAACTTTTCAATTAGATATACTTTATTATGTAAAGTTATTGAGATGTCATGGGGTGGCAAAGATGTATAAGGTGGGAGATACCATAATACACCCTTTGCATGGAGCAGGAGAGATAGTTGAGATAGTAGAGGAAAAGGTATTTGACTGTACTCAGAAATATTATGTGGTAAAAATTCTGTACAACGGTATGAAAGTCTTGGTGCCCATTAATAGTGCCGAGGAGATTGGCATTCGCAATGTCATTTCTGAAGAAGAAGCAAACAAAGTGTTTGAACTTTTAAAAGATAATAATTTCAAAATTGACATAAATAACTGTGGGAATTACAATAAACGAATCAGGGAAAATCAGCAAAAACTGAAGAGTGGCAATATTTACTGCGTTGTTGAGGTTTTAAAGATGCTTGCAGCAAGAGAGAAGATAAAGGGATTGTCAACCAACGAGAAGATAATGTTCAACAATGCAAAACAAATTTTGGTAAGCGAACTTGGACTTGCAAAAGGTCTTGACATAGAAGAGGTAGAAAAGATGGTTGATAGTATTCTTTTTGAACTTGAAATAGCAGAATAAGGGGGCTATTGTTTGTGGCTGGCTTTTTTGGATTTTTCGACTATACAAAACCAGGACCAGGTGTACCTGAAGATCTCCCGCCAAAGTCAAAATTTATAGTTTTCTTTGAGGTACTGGCAAGAAAGTTTTGGAAACTCTGCTGGTTGAATATTCTCTATTTTCTTGTATCATTGCCTGTGCTGGTTGTGTTGTATCTTTTAATTGGGAGTTACTTGATTCCAGTAATGGAGTCTGCAACAAAGGGAGTACAAAACTTAAAAGATATACAGACAGTACAATCATTTTTAATCAATGCAATAAGTTTGCTTCTTTTAAGTGGTTTTATGGTTTTTGGGATAGGGCCGACCACTGCAGGTTTCACTTATGTTGTCAGAAACTTTGCAAGAGAAGAGCACGCGTGGGTGACAAGTGATTTTTTTGAACATCTGAAGAAGAATATAAAAGAGGGCTTTATAGCATTTATTGCAGACTTGTTAATCATATTTGTCTTTTCTATTGCTATAAGATTTTATTCATACCAGAGTATTAAATACCCGAGTGTGGGTATTATAAAATATTTTTTGATATTTACCTTTATTGTATATGTTATGATGCATATTTATATCTATCCCATGATGGTAACCTATAACTTAAAGGTAAGACATATATATAAAAATGCTTTTATTTTTACAGTTATAAAACTTCCACACACCATAGGAATGTTCCTGTTAATGCTCAGTGTTTGGTTAATTCCATTTTTACTGTTGCTTACAACCGGCTTTCTTCTTGTGTTGTTGCTTTATCCTATTATCTGGGTAAGCATTTTGGGGCTTATGCAGAACTTTTATACAAATTATGTATTTGCACAATATTTGAATCCTCAGAAGCAAGAAGATCAAGCAGAAGGTAAAGATGGTGACATAACCGGGGATGATCAGTTATAATTAAATATGTCACGCATAATTCAAAGAAGGGAGGTATATCTTTATGGAACCGGTACTTGTTTATAACAGACGGGATACATTTAAAAAGAGCACTTTAAATAGGCTCAGAAGTGAAGGATATATTCCCGCTGTTGCATATGGTGATGACATAAAGAGCCTTCCAGGTTATGTTTCTAAGAAAGAATTTGAAAAATTATATCAACAAAAAGGATTAGCTGGAAAAATAAAAATCTTCATTGATGGGAAAGAGAGGACTGCGCTTATAAAAGAGGTACAAACTCATTATGTAAAAGGGAACATTATTCATGTGGATTTTCAGATACTTTCTGAAAACAAGCCTATATATGTTGAGGTGCCAATTATATTCGAAAATGCAGAGATATTAAAGTCAAGAGGACTTGTATTGCAAAGGCAAATGGATACTGTAGAGGTAGAAGGCTTGCCGAAAGATATTCCTGAGCATTTGGTAATTGATCTTATGGAATACGAAAAACCAGCAGCTATTAAATTGAAGGATATAAAACTTCCTGCTGGTATTAAAATTACAGAGGATCTGGATGAGGTTGTTGCTGTAATTGATGTAAGTGAGATTGAAGAAGAGCCAGAAGAAGAGAAGAAAGAAGAAGGCTCTTCATCAAATGGCTAAAAAGTCGGGGGCTGCACATAATACTGTGCAGCCCCCTTTTGTTTGAATATCAATCTTCTATTCAAAACTTTTTAAAAATTCTTTTAAATTATCAATTTGAGCCATTAAAGCTTTTTGGGAAGTACCACCATAGCTTTTGCGCCTTTGTACACAGTTTCTAATATCTATAAAATCATAAACATCTTCTTCAATTTTATCACAGAATTGTCTGTACTCCTTCAAAGAAACATCTTCCAATGTTTTTTTGCTTTCTATACAGAACTTAACAATATTCCCTACAATAAAATGTGCATCTCTAAACGCAATTCCTTTTGAAACTAAATAATCGGCAAGGTCTGTTGCATTGATAAATCCAGATTTACAGGACATGAGCATATTTTCTTTGTTCACTCTCAAAGTTTTTAATATTTCGTTTATAATAATTAAGCTCTTTTCAGCAGTGTCAATAGAATCAAACAAAAATTCTTTGTCCTCCTGTAAGTCTTTATTATAAGAAAGTGGAAGGGCTTTTAAAACTGTCAATAGTCCAACAAGGTTGCCGATTGTTCTCCCTGTCTTGCCCCGTATCAGCTCAAGTGCATCAGGATTTTTCTTTTGTGGCATTATACTGCTACCCGAACAATATGCATCATCAAGTTCAATAAATTTGAACTCGTCAGTGTTAAATATAATAAAATCTTCTGCAAGGCGTGAAAGGTGTATTTGAAGTATTGCAATATTAAATAGCATTTCCAGAATAAAATCTCTATCAGAAACTGTATCAATGCTGTTTTCTGTAACTCCTTCAAATCCAAGTTGGTTTGCAACAAAGAATCTATCTATGTCAAAGGAGGTTCCAGCAAGTGCAGCACTGCCAAGAGGATTTATATTAATTGAATTAAAATTTTGCTTAAATCTGATAAGGTCCCTTTTTAACATTTGAGCATATGCTAATATATAATGTGAAAACAAAACCGGTTGAGCTTTTTGAAGGTGAGTAAACCCTGGCATAATTGCGTCTGTGTTTTCCTCTGCCAATTTTATAATGGTGTTTATCAGATTTTTTATCAACTCTTGCAAATAAATATTTTTCTCACGGCAAAAAAGTCTTTCGTCAAGTACAACCTGGTCATTTCTACTTCGTGCCGTATGGACCTTTTTTCCTACCTGTCCAATTCTTTTTATAAGCTCTTTTTCGATTAGCATATGGACATCTTCATCAGAAACATCAAACTCAATTTTACCATCTCTGTAATCATTCAGAATATCGTTAAGTGCAGTTATAATTAGTTTACCTTCCTCTTCGGATATAATACCACATTTTGAAAGCATCTTCGCATGTGCAACAGAGCCCATAATATCATATTCAAAAAGATTGATATCAACCTTAATAGAGGCATTGAATTCATCAAATATCCTTGCTGTATCTTTTGAAAACCTGCCTTCCCAGAGCTTAATCTAAATCACCTTCTCTCTTGTTTACCATTCCAAATACCTTCAATGGAAGACCGAATAAGTTTATAAACCCTTCTGCATCTTTTTGATTGTACATCTGATCTTCCTCAAATGTTGCAAGGTCTTTAATATAGAGAGAATTTGGAGACTTTGAACCAGCAGAATAAATATTTCCCCTGTACAGTAAAAGTTTCACGGTACCATTAACAACTTCTTGAGTTTTGTCAACAAATGCAGAAAGTGCTTCTCTTAAAGGTGAAAACCAGAGTCCATCATACACAAGTTCGGCAAATCTTATTGCAACAAATTCTTTGAAATGTAATGTGTTTCTGTCAAGGCAGAGGTATTCTAATTCTCTATGAGCATAGTAAAGAATTGTGCCACCAGGTGTTTCATACACACCGCGTGATTTCATTCCCACAAGTCTGTTCTCTACTATATCAGCAATTCCTATACCATGTTCAGCACCGGCTTTATTCAGATACTTCAAAAGCTCAACGCAGTTCATTTTTTGGCCGTTTACCTTTACCGGAATACCTTTTTCAAACTCTATTTCAATAATCTCTGGCTGGTCATCCAATGAAATAGGATTCTTTGTAATCTTTAACACCTTATCAAAGTTTGGCATGTTCCATGGATCTTCTAAGTCAAGACCTTCATGTGAAAGATGCCATATGTTCTCATCCATGCTATAGCTTTCTTCCTTTTTAAAAGGAATGTCTATACCCTTTTGGGCAAGGTAATTCAATTCGTCCTCGCGTGATTTTAAATTCCAAATTCGCCACGGTGCAATTATTTTTATATCTGGCAAAAGAGCTTTTATTGTTACTTCAAATCTTACCTGATCATTTCCTTTACCCGTTGCACCGTGAGCAATAGCATCAGCATTTTCTTTTTTAGCAATTTCAACCAGCTTTTTTGCAATAAGCGGTCTTGCCATTGATGTGCCAAGAAGATACTTTCCTTCATACACTGCGCCTGCTTTCAAAGTGGGGAATATATACTCTTTTACAAATTCTTCTTTAGCATCTTCTATATAAACTTTTGCTGCACCGGTTTTGTAGGCTCTTTCTTTTATAGCCTCAAAATCATCTTCCTGACCAACATCTACTACTACTGCAATCACTTCACATCCAAAATTTTCCTTTAGCCAGGGTATTATTACCGAGGTATCTAAGCCCCCAGAATACGCAAGTACTACCTTATCAAATTGCATTTGCATTTCCCCTCACTTTATAGTTTTTTATAAAATTATACACCCAAATGAATAAATATGCAATGGTGATTCTTTAAATTTTCTTGAGATTTAAGAGGATTTATTTTATTATAATATCTTAGATATGGTGATAAATTCAAGGAGTTGTTTGATGAAAGTAGCTATATTTGGTGGAACATTTAATCCAATTCATATAGGACATTTGATTATGGCACAGTATGTTAAAAATTTTACGGATGTTGACAGGATTATATTTGTACCCAATGGTACACCACCCCATAAAAACTCTGAGATTGCATTGCCACAGCACAGATTTGAAATGGTAAGACTTTCAATTGAAGATAACCCGGACTTTGAAGTGAGTGATTTTGAGATTAAAAAAGAAGGACCGAGTTTTACTATAAACACACTGGAATATTTTTCAATCCTTTATGAAAAGGTATACTTTATTATAGGAAGTGATAACCTTTTTGAGATAAAAAAGTGGTACAAAGCAGAGCAGATACTTAAAAAATTCCCCATCATTGTTCTGCCAAGAGAAAGGGAAAGGGATTTGATAAGAAAACAAATAGAAAAATTTTTTTGTATATACAATGCAGAAATAATTCTGATAGATATGCCAATTATCGATATTTCTTCAACCGAGATCAGAAGATTGATAAAAGAGAACAGGAGTATAAGATATATGGTGCATCCAAAGGTGGAAGAATATATAATAAGAAAGGGGCTTTATAAAGAGTGAATATTGATGCAATCAAAGCAAAACTAAAAGACCTTTTGGATGAGCAAAGGTTTCTCCATTCACTGGGAACGATGGAATATGCAATTTTACTTGCTCAAAGGTTTGGAGAGGATATCCAAAAAGCTATGGTTGCAGGGCTTGTTCATGACTGTGCAAAGTGTCTTGATAGAGAAGAGTTGTTGAATTGTGCTTTCAAATCTGGTATAGTTATAGATAACATAATGATAAATCAGCCAGAGCTTTTACATGGTCCGGCAGGAAGCTATCTTGCTAAACAGCTTTTCAAGATTTACGATGTTGAAATATTGAATGCCATAGCTTATCACACAACTGGAAGAGAGAACATGACAAAGCTGGAAAAGATTATTTATGTTGCTGATTTAATTGAGCCATCAAGAAAATTCAAATCAGTGGAAATTTTGCGCGAAAAGTCTTTTGAAAATCTTGATAGGGCAGTGGTTATGGCAATGGACAATACAATAAAATATGTAATTGAAAAAGGTGGTCTTATTCATCCTTCTACTATTTTTGCAAGGAATCAATTAATTCTCAAAGAAAGCGGGGAGGGCAATTGAAAAAAATCCAACTTCGAAAAGAAGCAAAAGTATTTTTGATTTCTTTTTTAGTTACAATAGCTGTTATTCTTGTTGGAATTTTGGCAACTGGGTTGTATATAAAACAAACAAAAACCATACCACCTTTTTTGGGTGAAATTATTGAAAAGGTTACAAATACTGAAAGTGCCAATATGGAAAACAAGCTTCCTATAAATATTCTTGTGCTGGGAAGTGATGAAAAACAGGGTGGAAGATCAGATACCATAATGCTTGTTCGTATACAAAAAGACTTTCAGATAGTAGTAGTTTCAATACCAAGAGATACAAGAGTTAAAATTGAGGGCATAAAAGGGTACTCAAAAATAAATGCTGCGTATGCCTATGGCAAATCAAAGCTTGCTGTAAAAACAGTGGAAGATGTTCTTGGTATAAAGATAGACAAATACGTTGCTGTAAATTATGAAGCTGTTAAGAGAATAGTGGATTTGGTGGGTGGAGTTGATGTTGAAGTACCGTTTCATCTTTACTATGTTGACACCACGCCCGGAAAAGAGCTTTATATCGACATTCCCGCAGGTCTTCAGCACCTGAACGGTGAGAAAGCTGTTGAATTTTTGCGATGGAGGCATAATTCCAATGGTAAAGAATATGGAAAAGGTGGAGATTTAGGTCGTATTGAAATGCAAAGAAAGTTTGTGTATGCTTTAATTGAAAAAGTATTAAAGCCACAAAATATAGTAAGACTCCCGGTAATAGTACAAACAGTTTCTAAATATACAGATCATAATTTTACAAAAAATGAAATTATGTGGTTTATCCAAAACATAGGTAAATTCAATATGCAAAGTATCATGATGACAATTCTACCTGGTTATCCCAAGTATATAGACAAAATTTCCTATTATATTCTGGATGAAGAAAAATGTAAAGCTTTGGTGGACCATCTAAATGAACCCGATGTATCAAAAGATGAGCTGAAGATTAAAATCTTATCAACTTCAACTGACGAAAGGATAATCCAGTTTAAAAATGACCTTAAGAATAAAGGGTATGTGAGTGTTGAGCTTGGGAGGACAAATAAGATTGAAAATAATCAGGTTGAACTTAAGAGAGTGAATAGAAAGTATTTACAGCTGCTAAAAAATGACCTTGATCTTTCTACTTACGAGATTGTGTATTCACCTGATTATAATGATAGGTTTGATGTTTATATTAAAGTAAAGTAAAAAGGGGTGACATAATTAAATTGGAAAAGATACTTCAGATCGTTAGACTTCTCAGTGAGAAAAAAGCGCAGGATATTGTGGTACTGGATATATCAAAACTTACGATAATAGCTGATTATTTTATAATATGCAGCGCTTCGAATATTCAGCATGTAAAAGCACTTGTTGATGAAATTGAAGAGAAATCTCCTGCTCAGATACTCAGAATTGAAGGGAAAGAGAGCTATAGATGGGTTGTTGTTGACTATGGTGATATAATTGTGCATATATTTCATGAAAAAGAAAGAGAATTTTACAATTTAGAAAGGTTATGGATAGATGCACAAAAGGTTGAGATAGCAATGTAATATTTTGGGGTACTCAAAAGATAAATTTGATGGGGGTATGGTTTATGGAATACAATTTTAGAGAAATCGAAAAGAAGTGGCAGCAAAAATGGTTTTCGCAAAATAAGTACAAGGTTACAGAAGATAGTCCAAAACCCAAGTATTATGTGCTGGAAATGTTTCCATATCCTTCTGGAAAACTTCACATGGGACATGTGAGAAACTATTCAATTGGTGATGTGTTTGCACGTTTTATGAGACTCAAAGGATATAATGTGCTTCATCCAATGGGCTGGGATGCCTTTGGACTTCCCGCAGAAAATGCTGCTATCAAACACGGAATTCATCCTTCTGATTGGACATGGTCAAACATTGAAAATATGAAAAGACAGCTAAAAGAACTTGGTATTAGTTACGATTGGGACAGGGAAATTGCCACATGTCACCCGGACTACTATAAATGGACACAATGGATGTTTTTGCAATTTTACAAAGCCGGACTTGCATACAGAAAAAGATCTTATGTCAATTGGTGCCCATCCTGTGAAACAGTTTTGGCAAATGAGCAGGTTGTAAATGGAAGATGTGAAAGATGCAAATCTCTTGTAGGCAAAAAAGATTTGGAGCAGTGGTTTTTCAGAATAACCAATTATGCAGAAAGACTCCTTCGTGATATAGAAAAGCTTGAAGGGTGGCCAGAAAAAGTCAAGGTTATGCAGAGAAACTGGATTGGAAAAAGCGAAGGTGCAGAAATAGAATTTGAAGTAGAAGGACTGAATAAAAAGGTCAAAGTGTTCACCACAAGACCTGATACTCTTTTTGGTGTGACATATTTGGTTTTAGCTCCTGAACATCCACTTACCAGAGAGATAATTGCAGGAAAACCACAGGAAAAGGAATGTCTTGAGTTTATTGAAAAGATGCAATATTTAAACGAAATAGAAAGGACTTCGACGGAAACAGAAAAAGAAGGTAGATTCACAGGTGGTTATGCTATCCATCCGCTGACAGGAGAAAAGGTGCCTATTTGGATTGCAAACTATGTACTTGTAGACTATGGAACAGGTGCAGTAATGGGCGTTCCAGCTCATGACCAGAGAGACTATGACTTTGCCAAAAAATATAACTTGCCCATAAAGGTTGTAATAAAAGGAGATCAAGTTGATACAGAAAATCTTCAAAGTGCTTATGAAGGAGAAGGTGTATTAATTAATTCGGGTAAATTTGATGGGCTGAACAACAAAGAGGCTATGAAAAAGATTACTGAATATCTTGAAGAAAAGGGTTGTGGCAGAGCTTGTGTTACTTATAAACTAAGAGACTGGTTAATCTCTCGTCAGCGTTACTGGGGAGCGCCAATTCCTATTGTGTACTGTGATGAATGTGGGATTGTACCTGTGCCAGAGGAACAATTACCAGTACTTTTACCATACAATGTTGAGTTCAAACCCACTGGGCAATCACCGCTTGCTTACTGTGAGGAGTTTGTAAATACAACCTGTCCAAAATGTGGAAAACCAGCCAAAAGAGAAACTGATACAATGGACACCTTTATATGTTCATCGTGGTACTATTTCAGGTATGCAGACCCTAAGAATACTGAAAAACCTTTTGAAAAGTCACTTGTGGATTACTGGCTTCCTGTTGACCAGTATATTGGTGGAGTGGAGCATGCAATACTGCATCTTTTATATTCACGCTTCTTTACCAAGGTACTTTATGACCTGGGATATGTGCCATTTGAAGAGCCGTTTAAGAATCTTCTGACGCAGGGTATGGTGTTAAAAGATGGAGCGAAAATGTCAAAATCTCTGGGGAATATTGTAAGTCCTGAAGATATAGTGGAAAAGTATGGTGCTGATACAGCAAGGTTATTTATTCTTTTTGCGGCACCGCCTGAAAGAGATTTAGAATGGTCAGATCAAGGTGTAGAAGGCTGCTTTAGATTTTTAAACAGGCTTTGGAGACTTTATATTGAGCTGAAAGATAAACTTTCTAATAAAGATTTAACAGGTCAGTCCGAACTTGATGATGAACTGAATTACAGGCTAAATTACACAATCAAAAAGGTTACAGAGGATATTGGAGAAAGGTTTAGCTTCAACACCGCAATTAGTAGTATTATGGAGCTTTTAAATTTCTTGTACGATTACAAAGAAAAAGGAGTTTTAAATGAAGAATTGGTTTTAAAAACACTCAGGAATCTTCTAATTTTGATATACCCATTTACTCCGCATATTGCATGTGAGTTATGGGAGATTATGGGGTTTGAGGGAGATATTGAAGATGTTTCATGGCCAGAGTATGACGAAAATGCACTTGTCAGAAAAAGTGTAGAAATAGCTGTTCAGATAAATGGCAAGATAAGAGCAAGATTTGAGATTCCTACTGATATTTCTGAAGATGAGCTAAAAGAAAAGATTTTGAATGATGACAAGATAAAAGATCTTTTAGGTGGAAAAGAGATTGTGAAGTTTATATATGTTAAAAATAGACTTGTTAATATAGTGGTGAAGTAACTGTAAAAAAAGAGGGTCAACCGACCCTCTTTTTTTACTTTAGTTTTTTGCTTATAAATGATGAAAAGTCTATTGTCTTGGTTGATCTCAGTCTGAGTTTTACTTTTCTTCTCTTCAGCCTTATTATAGTTGCTATTATAAAAATAACCGTCATCATCACAACAATGATAAGAAAATAAAGCAAGAATTTGAATCCTTTGACAAATCCTTTTTTTGCACTATTTATAAGTGTTGAAACCTCTGGTTGAGGAATATAGCTTTCATATGAGAGCACAGGAATGGAAGTTAGCAAATTCCCACTACTATAAATGTATACATTTCCAATTACAGTATCTTTGTGTACTGGTGGTTTTATATCTTTGAGAAAGTCCACTTGATAAGTAATATCCTGTTTCTGCGAGTTAGAGCTTTGACTTTTTAGAATAAAAAACGAAGATTTAATGTATCCTTCAATCCATTTATTGTTAGTTTTGTCTACCATCATCTTTCCGACAATCTGATTTTGTTTAAACAATTCTTCTTTTTTAAAATTATTAAAACCATAATTGAAAAGTTTAATTGCATCGGCAAAAGCATCATCAGATGCCAAGATCACTGCAATTAGGTCTATATCATCCTTTTTAGCAGAAGCAATCAAGCATCTTTTTGCCTGAGCAGTATAGCCTGTCTTCATACCATTTGCATAAGGGTAATAATACTTTGAATTTTTTCTCAAAAGTTTGTTAATATTGTATATAATTTGCCAATCAGGTTTTTTATGCATTGAAGCTGTTGTAATTTTATATTCAGTAGTTGACATAATCTTTCGCAGTATTTCATTTTTATAAGCTTCCCGAGCAACTAAACCCAGGTCATGAGCTGTTGTGTAATGCTGGGGATTGTGAAGACCATTTGGATTTACAAAATGAGAATCTTTTGCACCTATGCTTTGAGCAAATGAATTCATCTCTTTAACAAACTCTTGTATACTGCCAGAGACATTTTCAGCGATTACATTGGCGGCATCGTTTGCTGAGATTAAAAGCATTGCATAAAGAGCATCCTGGAAAGATATTGTTTCACCTTCGTTAAGGTAGTAACTGCTGCCACCAGGTTCTATCATTATGGCAGTTTTAGAGACTTTAAAAATTTTGTTAAGATCCTTTTCTTTAGAAATTGCAACAAGAGCTGTCAGGAGCTTTGTTGTACTTGCAGGAAAACATTTCAAATCCGGATTTTTCTGATAAAGGATTTGTCCTGTATATGCATCAATAAGAATTGCTGACTTAGCACTTATATCGGGTAATAGATTATTATTTTCCTGTGTTGCATAAATTGGTACTGGAGTGTTTAGAATTAAAAAAGTTAGCAGCAATATGATTTTTAAATAACCGAAAAAGAGTTGTTTTAACTTTTTTGTCATTAAAATATTTTGCCTCCTTCAAAAACTTTTGATGTCTATGATAAAATAAGTATATATTATACAGTTAAATTAAGTCAATTATAAATCCTGCCGGTGTCTCAGTTTTTAGAAAGAAAGGGTGAAAAAATTATGTTTTCGTTTTCAAAAAGAGAAAAAATAATGATTGTCATAATTGCCCTGCTTGTTGTCCTGAATATTTTGCAGTACTTTAAAAACTCAGGTAGTAAAGATGATGGTCACCAGTTAATACTTGAGACGCAGAATGAACAGGTGCAACTTCAGGAAAATGAAAATACGCAACAAGATCAAATTGCCGGGCCACAAAACTACGTGGTATACGTTTGTGGCAATGTAAAAAATCCGGGAGTTTATGAGCTTCCGAGCAACAGTCGGGTAAACGATGCAATAGAGAAAGCAGGAGGTGTTTTACCAAACAGCGACCTGAATGTTATAAATCTTGCCGAGAAGCTGCAGGATGGTCAGAAAATTTATATTCCTAAAATTGGTGAGATGCAAAATCAAACAATGCTGGCATCTCAGACTGAACAAATTTCTGGCAATCTATCTGTCAAAAGTGGTAAGATAAATATTAATACTGCATCCAAGGAAGAGCTAAAAACTCTTGATAGAATAGGTGACAAACTTGCAGAAAGGATAATAGAGTACAGGCAAAAACATGGCCCTTTTAAAAGTATAGAAGAGATAAAAAATGTAAATGGTATAGGAGATAAGATATTTGAAGCTATTAAGGATTCTATCACAGTTCAATAATGAATTGACAAAACTCAAATAAAGGTTTATAATACAACCGTTATGATATGAGGTGACAAAAAGATGAGATTAGATGTATCCAAACTAAAATCAAATGGCGATTCAGAAGAATTTGAGTTTTGTGAAAATTGGGAAAGTATAGAATTTAGAGGTGATAATTTATTTTTTGTTGAACCTGTTAGTTTTTACGGTGTTGCTACAAAGAAAGGCAACGTTATTGAAGTAAGTGGCAATATCAGAACAAAGCTCAAGACAAGTTGTTACAGATGTACAGAGGATGCTTTTGTTGATGTTGATGTTCCATTTTATGAAGAGTATTCAAACAATGCTGAGATTAAAGATGATGAAGTAATTCAATTTGAGGACGATATAATAGAGTTTGATGAAAATGTTATTGCAACTATTGTATTGTATCTTCCGATGAAATATTTGTGCAGAGAAGATTGTAAAGGTCTATGTCCTATTTGCGGTACTAATCTCAATTTTGGTTCGTGTTCGTGTGAAAGAGATGAGATTGATCCAAGGCTCAGTATTTTAAAAACGCTAAAAAATATGCTTGGTACAGATGAAGAAAAGGAGGTGTGAAAGTTGGCTCAACCAAAAAGAAGATGGTCAAAGCAGAGAACTCATAAACACAGAGCAAATTGGAAAATTGAAGCTCCAAACCTTGTTGAATGTCCTCAATGCCATGAGATGAAGCTTTTACACAGAGTATGTCCAAACTGCGGATACTATAAAAATAGAAAAGTAGTAAATGAAGACTAATATAAGAAAAATAGCCCTGATAAAAATTTCAGGGCTATTTTTACTTATTAAAAGTATTTTAATTCTTCTCAAAAATGTGATAAATTAAATTGAAAAGGGTGAAATTTCAGTTGCAAAAGAAAAAGATAAGGAAAATAATTGGTGTAAAACGAAAACTTGTAAAAAGTAAGCGGAAATTGAAACTTGATATAATGGTGTATAACAAATTGAAAAATTTACTATCAGAATTAGATTTTTCTACTGTATTTATATATATGAGTTTACCGGATGAGGTTGATACAAGTAGAATCATAAACTACCTCATAGCAAAGGGTAAGAGGATTTGTGTTCCCAAGGTTGTTGACAGAGAAAAAATGATTGCTGCAGAATACAGAAAAGACAGTAAATTAAAAAGAAACAGGTTTGGGATAGTCGAGCCTGAGGAAACATTAGAGGTAGAGCCATCTGATATAGACATTTGTATAGTTCCACTATTGGCTTTTGATAGAAGTTTAAATAGAATAGGTTTTGGCAAGGGATATTATGACAGGTTTTTAAAAGAGGTAAGTCCTTCTTGTTTGAAAGCAGGTATTGCATATTACTTCCAGAGAGTACCAAAAATTTTTGCCGAGATGCATGATGTTGAGCTTGATATTATTGTGACTGATAAAATCATCTTAAATAGAAGAAAAAAGTATAGGGGAGAATACAATGAGAAGGATTTTACTTAAAAATGCTAAAGAAAATATGATTCTTGCCAAGGACATTTATAGCGAAGATGGTAAAATTTTAATCGCTTCTGGGCAAAAACTCACAGGGAATATAATTAAAAGACTAAAGGATTTTGGTGTCTATGACATCTATATCATAGACGATAACACAGACATAGTTGAAATAGAAGATGTTATCACCAGGGAACTCAAGGAGGAAGCATTCAAAGTTGTAAACACTGCATTCAATGTAGATTATATCAATTCACAGGAGATTACTCCCGAGATAAAAACTCTTGTTAGCAAAACTATCTCCCAGCTTCTTGAACAAAAAGAGATTATTCTGAACCTTTGCGATATTAGAACGGTTGGGAACTATACTCTATTTCACTCACTTAATACTACTATTTTTGCACTTCTGGTTGGAATAAAGCTAAATTACGACTATGACAAACTGCTGGATCTTGGAATGGGTACATTGCTTCATGATGTAGGCAAGGTAAAGGTTCCTAAAACTATTTTGACCAAAAAGGGCCCGTTGCAGGAAAAAGAATATGAAATGATAAAAATGCATACAATTATTGGATATGATATTTTAAACTCTGAATACAGATTTGAACAGCAGGTTGCTGAAATTGCTCTTTATCATCATGAAAGGCTGGATGGGAGCGGATATCCATTTGGTAAAACGAGAGATGAAATACCGCAGACAGCTAAGATAGTTGCAGTGGCAGATGTATTTGATGCGCTTGTAAGTGACAGGGAATTTAGAAAGCGTTTAAAACCACATATGGCAATAGAATACCTTTTAAATTCGTGTTCCACTCATTTTGACAGTTATATAGTATCCAAATTTGTTACATTTATCTCGCTGTTTCAGGTAGGGACACCGGTGCTGTTGAATACAAGAGAAAAGGGAATTGTTGTACATAATAATCCGAGATTTCCATCTCGACCTATTGTAAGAATTCTTTATGATAGCGAAGGCAGGAAACTTCCATACAAAAGGGATATAGATCTGGCATTGAATTTTCATTATTATATAGTTGATGTTTTGGAAGACATAGAACTCTGAAAAACAAGAAAGGTGTTATAAAAAGATGAGTTTTGTACATCTTCATGTACACACAGAGTATAGCTTGCTTGACGGAGCTGTTCGGATAGAGAGTTTATTTGAGAGGGTAAAACAGCTCAATATGCAAAGTATTGCAATAACTGACCATGGAGCGATGTATGGGGTTGTTGAATTTTACAAGGTAGCAAAAGAACATGGGATAAAGCCAATAATCGGATGTGAAGTATATATTTCTCCTCGTTCGCGTTTTGATAAAGAACCAAATATTGATAATGATATTCATCATTTAATACTTCTTGCAATGGATAATGAGGGATATAAAAACCTTTCAAAGATTGTTTCACTGGGGTTTATTGAAGGATTCTATTATAAACCAAGGGTGGACAGGGAAATCCTTTCAAAATATTCAAAAGGTTTAATTGCACTGACAAGCTGTCTTGCTGGAGAGATACCCAAATTGATTTTGAGAGACCAAAAAGAAAAATTGATTGATGCGATCAGTTTTTACAAAGATACTTTCGGGAGCAACTTTTATTTTGAACTTCAATACCATGGAATTGATGAACAAAGGTTTGTAAATAGTGAACTTATCAGACTTTCTAAAAAATACCAAATTCCTCTTGTAGCAACAAATGATGTGCATTATCTGAAAAAGGAACATAGGGAACTTCATGACATTCTGCTTTGTATTCAGACAGGAAAAACAATACATGATAGCAATAAAATGGAGTTTCCTACAGACGAGTTTTATCTCAAATCTCCCGAGGAGATGGAAAGAATATTTGGTTATGTTCCGGAGGCACTCAAAAACACTCTGGAGATTGCTGAAAGGTGTAATGTTGAATTTGAATTTGGGAAAATTAACCTTCCCAAATTTCAACTACCAGAAGGAGAATCTGATGCGTTTGAATATCTCAAAGAGTTGGCACTGTCCGGTTTTGAAAAAAGATATTCAAAAGATAACAAAATGGCATATGACAGGCTTTTAATGGAACTTGGTGTAATAAAGGATATGGGCTTTACAGAATACTTTTTGATTGTTCAGGATTTTATAAACTTTGCAAAGAAAAATAATATAATGGTAGGACCCGGTAGAGGTTCTGCGGCAGGAAGCATAGTTGCGTATTGTCTTGGAATTACAAATGTTGATCCAATTAAATATAATCTTCTTTTTGAAAGGTTTTTAAATCCTGAAAGGATTTCCATGCCTGATATTGACATTGATTTTTGCTATCAGCGAAGGCAGGAAGTAATTGATTATGTTACCAACAAATATGGTAAAGACAGGGTTAGCCAAATAATAACATTTGGTACAATGGCAGCAAGGGCCTCTATAAGAGATGTGGGAAGGGCTCTTGGCATACCATATGCCCAGGTTGATGAAATTGCAAAGATGATACCATTTTCACCTGGTATGACAATTGACAAAGCACTTGAGATAAATTATGACCTTAAGAAATTATATGATCAAAATGATACTGTCAGAAAAATAATTGACACTGCAAGAAATCTTGAAGGAATGCCACGGCACACTTCGGTTCATGCAGCAGGAGTTGTTATATCAAACTGTCCAATTACCGAACTGGTTCCTCTGGCAAGAACAGAGGATGCTATAGTTACTCAGTTTCCGATGACTACATTGGAAGAGCTGGGACTTTTGAAAATGGATTTTCTGGGTTTGAGGACTCTTACAGTTATTCAAAACACTTTAGAGCTTATAAAAAAACATCGGAACATAGAGATTGATCTTGACAGAATTGACTACAATGATAAAAATGTTTATCAATTTATTTCTGAAGGAAACACAAATGGAGTATTCCAGCTTGAAAGCAGTGGCATGAAACAGTTCATGAGAGAATTAAAACCAGAGAATTTGGAGGATGTGATAGCCGGAATTTCTCTTTTCAGACCAGGTCCAATGGATCAGATTCCGGTGTATATCCAGAACAAAAATAATAAGGAAAGGATAGAGTATCTGCATCCAAAGCTTGAACCAATTTTGAATGTTACGTATGGATGTATAGTTTACCAGGAACAGGTTATGCAGATCTTTAGAGAGCTTGCAGGTTATTCACTTGGCAGAGCAGACCTTGTCAGGCGCGCAATGGCAAAGAAAAAGGCAGATATTTTGATGGAAGAGAGAGATAGATTCATTGAAGGAGCTGTAGCAGGTGGGGTTGACAGACACATAGCAGAAAAGATATTTGCAATAATTGAGGACTTTGGAAGCTATGCGTTTAACAAGTCTCATGCAGCAGCCTATGCTATTTTGGCGTATCAAACAGCTTATTTGAAGAGGTATTTTACCATTGAGTTTATGACCAGCTTAATTACAAGCGTAATGAATTCGAATGAGAAAGTTGGAATGTACATAGAAGAGTGTAGAAGATTTGGAATTTCGGTTCTTCCACCCGATATAAACAGAAGTAGCTATGACTTCACAATCGAGGGGAATAGTATCAGGTTTGGTTTAAGAGCAATAAAGAGCCTGGGTGAAAATGTGATTTCTCATATTTTAAAAGAGCGTGAACAAAATGGAGAGTTTAAAGATTTGTATGACTTTATAATGAGAGTGGATACTAATACAGTGAACAAAAGAATTATTGAGAACTTGATAAAAAGTGGAGCTTTTGATTTTACAAAAATAAACAGGAATTCACTTTTAGCTTCTGTGGAAGATATTCTCACAATCAAACAATCACAAAAGAAAAATGCAAATCAAGTTACGTTTTTTGAAATAGCTAACAATGAAATAGAGCTTTTTTCATACAAAAACCTTCCCCAGCCCAGTCCCGAGGAACTTTTGCAGATGGAAAAAGATGCAATAGGGATTTATATAAGTGGTCATCCACTGGAAAAATATGCAGATTTGATTTCTAAGTACAACATTGTGAATCTGGCTGAACTTTCTAATATGACAGAGGAGGAAGAGTACAAGTACCAGCAGATAATTGTATGTGGAGTGCTTAAAGAGGTAAAAATAAAACTGACCAAGAACAACCAAACAATGGCATTTGCAAAACTGGAGGATTTAACTGATTCTTTGGAGGTTCTTTTCTTTCCAAGTGTTTATGAAAGGTATTCGCACTTGATAAAAGAAGATTCAATTTTATTGATAGAGGCAAAAGCTACATACAGAGAAGATGAGGGAGTAAAGATTATTGCACAGAAAATAGATAGACTTGGTGAAAAAGAAGCTGGATTATCTTCTACAAAACAGTCCAATAAAGCAATAGCAATAAAAACAGATGACCATTCTATTTTAAAATCCAAAAAGTTTGTATCTTTTATCAAATTCTTTACAGGTAATTCCAAAATTATTCTTTATTACAGGCAAAAAAGGCTTGTTTCTAAATCAAATATGTGCATAAATATAAATGACACTGTACTTGAGCAATTAAAAGAGTGGTTTGGCGAGGAAAATGTATGGCTTGAAGATTTAGATTCTTGATTTTTAGGCATTTTTGTTATAATATTTGAAAAGAGGTGAGGAAAGATAATGAGTGAAAATGCATACGAGTACAAAAATGGTGACTATGTAGTAGTAAAGGCTTTGGAAAATGGAGTAAATGTAATAGGGCTTACAAGAGGTAAGGATACAAAGCTTCATCACACCGAGAAATTAGACAGCGGTGAGGTGTTGCTTGCCCAGTTTACCGAGGTGACGTCTGCAATAAAGGTAAGAGGCAAGGCAGAGATTTATACAAAGTTTGGGGTTATAATTTCGGAATCCCAAAATAAATGAATTTAGAAGGTGTTTTTATGTGGGAAGTTGTGTATATTACATCTAATAGTGAGATAGCCAACAAAATAAAAGAAGAGTTAGAAAAAGTAGGAATTCTCGCAAAAGTAAAGGCAATTTCTCAAGAAGGACAGGAAGGCTATTTTGAAATTATTGTGCCAGAAACTGATGTCAATGAAGCACACAATATAATTATTGAAAAAGGATTCTAAAATTTACGGAAAGGGGTATTGTATATGCCAGAAGTGAAGACTATAGGAGTTCTCACAAGCGGCGGAGATGCACCGGGAATGAATGCAGCGATAAGAGCTGTTGTAAGAACAGGAATTTATTATGGTTTTAGAGTAATGGGTATAAGACGAGGATATAACGGCTTGATAGAAGGCGATATATTTGAGATGAATTTAAGGTCGGTGTCTGATATAATTCAGCGCGGAGGAACAATTCTCCTTACTGCCCGTTCTCCTGAATTTATGACAGAAAATGGACTCAAAAAAGCAGCGTCAATGTGTAAGATATTCAAAATTGATGCCATTGTTGTAATTGGAGGAGATGGGTCTTTTAGAGGGGCCAGAGATTTGAGCAAATTTGGAATAAATGTAGTAGGTATTCCTGGTACAATTGACAATGACATTGCATGCACAGATTATACAATTGGATTTGACACTGCTTTAAACACTGTCCAGGATGCAATCAATAAAATTAGAGATACAGCAACCTCCCATGAAAGAGTTAGCATTTTAGAGGTAATGGGAAGACATGCAGGTTATATAGCCCTTTACAGTGGTATAGCTGGTGGGGCTGAGTCAATTGTAATACCTGAAAAGGGTCTTGATAAGGATGAGATAATAAGGAGAATTATAGATGGCAAAAACAAGGGGAAACTTCACAATTTAATCATCTTGGCAGAAGGAATCGGTGGAGCAACAGAGCTTGCTAAAGAGATAGAAGAGGCAACAGGTATTGAAACCAGAGCAACCATTCTGGGATATATCCAGAGAGGTGGATCACCAACCGCATATGATAGAGTAATGGCAAGTCTTATGGGGGCAAAAGCAGTTGAAGTAATCAGAGAAGGAAAGAAGAATAGAATAATTGCTCTAAAAGATGGTAAGATTGTTGACTATGACATTGATGAGGCTTTGTCTATGCAAAAGAGCATTGATGAGTATATGTATAACCTGGCTACAATCCTGTCTTTATAAGAAGTTTTGGAGGTTTTAAAATTGAGAAAAACAAAGATAGTCTGTACACTGGGGCCAGCGACTGACTCCGAAGAGATTATAAAAAAACTCATTGAAAATGGGATGGATGTTGCAAGACTTAATTTTTCCCATGGGACACATGAAGAGCATAAAAGAAAAATTGATATGATAAAGAATATTCGTGAAGAGCTTGACAGGCCCATTCCTATTTTGCTTGATACAAAAGGACCAGAAATAAGGATTGGTTTTTTCAAGGATGGGAGGATCGAATTAAAAGAAGGACAGAGATTTATACTCACAACAGAGGAGATACTGGGAAACGAAGAAATCGTAAGTATAACCTATAAAGAACTTGTTAATGATGTCAAACCTGGTGATAAGATATTAATTGATGATGGTCTGATTGAGCTAATTGTCGAAGAAAAGACCGACAAGAATATAATTTGCAAGGTAAAAAATGGAGGAGTTTTGACAAATCAAAAAGGGGTAAATGTTCCAGGCATACCAATAAAACTTCCAGCATTGACCCAGAAAGACAAGGAAGATATTCTCTTTGGAATTGAAAACGATGTTGACTTTATAGCAGCTTCTTTTATAAGAAAGGCAAGCGATGTTCTGGAGATTAGAGAATTTTTAAATAAACACGGTGGCAGAGATATTCTAATAATAGCAAAAATAGAAACACAAGAAGGCGTTGCAAACTGTGATGAAATTATAAGAGTTGCTGATGGAATTATGGTTGCCAGGGGGGACCTGGGTGTTGAGCTTCCATTTGAAGAAGTACCACTTGTGCAAAAGATGCTCATTGAGAAATGTTATAAAGCTGGTAAGCCAGTAATTACAGCAACGCAGATGTTAGAATCAATGATAAGAAATCCACGACCAACAAGAGCGGAAGTAAGCGATGTAGCAAATGCCATTTTTGACGGAACATCTGCTATAATGTTATCAGGCGAGACAGCTATGGGAAAGTATCCGGTTGAAAGTGTTGCCACAATGGCAAAGATTGCTGAAAGGGTAGAAAGCCAGATAGATTATATTAAAAGGTTCCAATCTCAGGTATTTGATATGCCGGTTAATGTTACAAATGCTATATCTCACGCTACATGTACCACTGCGCATGACCTTGGAGCAAAGGCAATTATCACTGTCACAAAATCCGGAAACACAGCAAGAATGGTGTCAAAATTTAGACCTGCTTGCCCAATTATTGCAACAACACCATGTGAGAAAGTAAGAAGGCAGCTCAATCTTTCATGGGGTGTTTATCCATTTTTGGCTGAGTATAAAGATTCTACTGATGATATATTTGACCACTCGGTGGAGATTGCTGTAAAGTCAAAAATTGTTAAAGATGGCGATTTAGTGGTGATCACTGCTGGTGTGCCGGTTGGTATAAGCGGGACAACAAATATTCTAAAAGTTCATGTTGTTGGTCATGTGCTGGTTGAAGGAAGAGGCTGGGGTACTGGAAAGGTTACAGCCAGGGTATGTGTTGGGAAAAATCTAAATGAAATAAAGCAAAATTTTGAAGATGGAGATATTATTGTAACAGTCCAGACAAACAATGATTTTATTCCATATATTAAACGAGCATCGGGTATTATAACAGAAGAAGGTGGTCAAAACTCACACGCAGTAATTGTCGGTGCTGCATTGGATATTCCTGTTATCACCGATGCTAAAAATGCTGTGGAGATACTCAAAAATGGTATTGTTGTCACAATGGATGCACAAAAAGGACTTGTCTTCAGTGGAAAGCTTAAAGGATAAGAATATTTATTGGGGTAATCAAAAAATGGTAGAAACAGAAATTGTTGTAAGGTATGCAGAGACAGATAAAATGGGAATTGTTCACCACTCAAACTATTTTATATGGTTTGAAGCTGGAAGGACCGAACTTATTAGAAAAACGGGAATTTCGTATTCTGAGATAGAAAAAAGTGAGGGTGTGTACCTGCCTTTGATAAGCTGTGGTTGTGATTTCAAAAAGCCCTGTTTTTATGAAGATAGATTAAAAATTAGGACAAAGATTCATAGTTTGAAGCCAAGTAGAATAAGATTTTATTATGAAGTCTTAAAGAATGATATTGTGTGTGCAACCGGATATACCGAACATGCATTTGTTGATAAGAACTTCAAGCCAGTAAATTTAGAGAAAAAAAACAAAGAGCTTTTTGTTTTATTTCAGAAGCTATTTGAAGAAGATATTAGTAATACTCAAAATAGTTTGACATCTTTGAAATAGGTGAGTTATAATAATACCATAAACTCCGTGCGGGTGTTTTTGAGCCTGGTTTGAGGGGAGGGAATTTGATGTCGGAAGTAAGAGTGGGCGAGAACGAGTCACTTGATAGTGCCCTCAGGAGATTTAAAAAGAAATTGGCAGAGGCAGGAGTTTTAGCAGAGCTTAGAAAAAGAGAGCACTATGAAAGCCCAAGCGTGAGAAGGAAAAAGAAATCTGAAGCAGCACGCAGGAGAAAGAGAAGATAGGCTGTAGGGGCGTGAGAATTTGAATCTTAAAGAAAAGTTATTGGAAGATTACAAATCTGCTATGAAAGAAAAGGATGTTGTGAGAAAAAATGTTGTTGGTATGGTAAGGGCTGCAATATTGCAGTTTGAAAAGGACAACAGGACTGTACTTGATGACAGTGGAGTTTTAAATGTAATTGCAAAGGAAATAAAAAAGAGGAAAGACAGCCTGCCAGAGTATATAAAAAGTGGAAGGCAGGAGTTGATTGAAGAATTAAATAGAGAAATTGAGATATTGCAATCATACCTTCCGCCTATGCTGACAGATGAAGAAATAGAGAAGATAGTTCTTGAGGTAATAGAAAAAATAAAGCCTTCTGGTATGAAAGATATGGGCAAGGTTATGCAGGAGGTAATGCAAAGGGTAAGTGGCAGGGCAGAAGGTAAGGTTGTGAGTGAATTTGTGAAAAAGCACCTTTCAAGATTGTAAATAAAGAATGCACATGTGGTTCTCCAAAAAGGGGGACCACTTTTTTGTTATAAAATTATGCAAGTATAAATAGAATAAAGGTGGAAGTGTTTGTTTTATGGTGTGAATTCTTAATAAATGAAAAAGCACAAGGTTTTAAAAGAGATGATACAGGTTTCACAGCTTCCAGTAGAAGCAATCACAAATGAACCAAAAATTACAGTGATTGAAGAAGATGAGGCAGTAGTAGAGAATCATAAAGGACTCATTATGTATGAAGAAAATATAGTTAAAATTAATACATTAAGTATCCACGGATGATAGAAGAGAAGTTGAGAAACTACAAAATAAAACCATTTACGTTAAAGAGTAATATTGACCGGGAAAAAGTATCAAAGCTGCTTCTTTCTGAGTTGGAAGATTTGATGTGGGTGAAAGTAAAGCAGGAAGGAGGGCTTTTAGTAGTAGAGTATGTAAAAAGAGAAAAAGACAATCTGCAAAACAAACAGGAAAAAATTTTTGCAAAAAGCAGTGGAGTTATACAAAAACTTACTCTAAAATCAGGAAATGCACTTGTAAAAGAAGGGGATACTGTTGTTGAAGGACAGCTGCTTGTTGATAACAGGGTTGTTACAAAAGATGGAAATGAGTATTATGAAGATGCCATAGCAGAGGTAATTGCGAATACATTTTATTCAGTTTCTAAAAGCTTTTCTTTGCCAGCATATCAGAAGGTCTACATCTCCAAAAAAAGGTACCGTTTGTTGTAATTGGACAAAGAGAGTTTATACCTAAAATTATGGTTACTAATGATGAGAATTGTGATAAAATTAAAATAAAAGAATATAAACTTTTTTTATTCAGGATAGGTATATGTGAGATAAAAAAGTCTGAATTTAAAAGATATATACTTGATTTAGAAAAGGTAAAGAAAGAATTAGTAAGAAGTTGTGATGAAGATTTTAAAAGAAAAACAAAAGATAAGAAAATCCTTGCTATTTCGAAAGTAAGGACGCATTTTAGGATTAAAAAAGTGAAAAGCGAAATAAAAAGTATAGTATGTATGAGAGATTATGAATGTTTAGAAGACATAACCCTGAAAAAATAAAATACAACTCAGGAGGGTATATTTGTTGGAAGAAAGATTAATATCAACAGTGAGTATTGAAGATACAAGAGAATTCTGGAACATCTTTGGGGAATTTGATTCTAAGGTAAAAACGCTCGAAGAATTATTGAATGTGAATATAGTTTTCCGGGATAATGCAATTAAAATTATTGGAAGTAGCTTAGACAGCATCAGAAGGGCAGAAAAAACAATAAAAATATTACATGATATGGAGAAGAAAAAATTGGACATTGATGAGCACACAATAAGGTATGTTATTGAGACACTGGAGGACGAAGAGGTGAGAAAGTTAGAGGATGAAGTTATATTTATAACTCACAGGGGTAAACAGGTAAAACCCAAGACACTTGGGCAGAAGAGGTATATTGAAGCTATAATGAACAACACAATTGTGTTCGGGATTGGTCCGGCGGGCACAGGAAAGACATATTTAGCGATGGCAATGGCTATCTATTATCTCAAAAAGAAAGAGATAAGCAAGATTATACTGACAAGACCAGCTGTGGAAGCAGGGGAAAAATTAGGATTTTTACCGGGTGACCTTCAGACAAAGGTGGACCCCTATTTAAGACCAATTTATGATGCATTGCATGATTTGATTGGCACAGAAGCCTATCAGAGATATATGGAGAGAGGAATTATAGAAGTTGCTCCGCTTGCTTATATGCGTGGAAGAACCCTGGATGATGCTTTTATTATCTTGGATGAGGCTCAAAATACAACATCTGAGCAGATGAAAATGTTTTTGACTCGACTGGGATTTGGTTCAAAGGCAGTAGTAACAGGGGATATAACTCAGATTGACCTTCCAAGTGGTGTTGAATCAGGACTTGTTCAGGTGACAAAGATACTCAGAGACATTGAAGGAATTGAGTTTGTGTTTTTGACATATCAAGATATTGTAAGGCATCAACTTGTCCAAAAAATTATAGATGCATACAATAGATATGAAGAAAGACGAAAGGAGAAACAAAAAATCTAAAATGTTACAAAACTATCAAAAATGGCATGATAAGAAAAAGATGTATTTTTGTCGCACAGTGTCACTCTTTGCTTTTTTTGTTATCTCAATTGGTTTAATATTGAGCTCAAACGGGAAACAGCGCAATCTTTTTATTAGAAAGATTCTGGCACTTTTAAACATCAATGCAAATTATTATGCCAGTATGCAAACTTCTCGAGATTTTATAGGAATACTGTTGCTCCTGCTAATATTGCTTCTGTTTATGAGCATATATTTCTATCTTGTTGAAAGAGAATTCATAAACAGCTGCCAGAGTATGGCTACTGTAACTTCGATTTTAATTTTGAATTTACTTTTAATAAAATTTCTTCTTCCCATACCTGTGTTTGCATTACCTGTTTTTATGGGAATTGTATTGATTTCACTTTTAATTGATGTAAGAATTGCAATTATTTTTAACATTTTTATGTCAATTATTATATTGTTACTGGTGGGTGAGGAAAATCTTAATTTTGTCTTATATCTTTTTATGGGTGGAAGTTTAAGTTCAATTGTTTCACACAAAATTCAACACAGGATGCAATTTATAAGCCATGGCTTTTTAGCAAGTATGATTTCATCCCTATTTGTTCTATCAATAGAACTTGTTTACCAGACTCAGGGTGACATGGTTTTGTACAGTGCAGTAAACTCCTTTGCTGGAACAGCACTTTCGTTTGTACTTGCATATGGTACACTCCCAATCTGGGAGTATATCTTTGATTATGCAACACCAATAAGATTAATGGAACTTTCGAACCCTAACCATCCACTCCTGAAAAGACTGCTGATGGAGGCACCTGGCACCTACCATCACAGTCTGATTGTGGGCAATTTAGCTGAAGTAGCCTGTGAAGCTGTTGGCGGAAATTACCTGCTGGCGCGAGTAGGGGCTTATTATCACGATATTGGTAAATTGAAAAGACCGTTTTATTTTAAAGAAAATCAGATTATAGAAGAAGACCCACACAATAAAATCACTCCAACACTTTCTGCACTGATTATAACCTCGCATACCAAAGATGGTGTGGAGATAGGCAAAGAATACAGGCTTCCTAAACAAGTGCTTGACATTATAAAGCAGCATCATGGTACAACAAAAGTGGCTTTCTTTTATGGCAAGGCTTTGTCACAAAATCAGCAGGTAAACGAACAAAAGTTCAGGTATGAAGGTCCAATTCCTCAAAGCAAAGAGGCAGCGATAGTAATGCTTGCAGATTCTGTCGAGGCTGCGGTAAGGGCACTTTCGTCGCCAACTCCACAGCTTATAGAAAGTACAATAAGGAACATAATTTACGAAAAACTTATGGATGGGCAACTCAACAATAGCAATTTGACCTTTAAGGAGTTGGAGACTATTTGTGAGAGTTTTATTAAAGTTCTTACAGGTGTTTTCCATAAAAGAGTGAATTACAATTTAATTGATGATGGTATAAATAAAGAAGAGGTGATAGAGAGAAGTGAAAATTTACATTCAAAATCAGCAGGATAAGTATCTAATAGATGAAAGTATTTCAAAGATAATAGAAGATTCAATCCTAAACACGTTAAAAATTTTTATGGATGATGACAATTATGAAATTAGCGTAATGATTGTGGACAATCAATTCATAAAAGAGTTAAACAAAAACTACAGAAATATAGACAGAGAAACCGATGTTCTGTCTTTTCCTATTTTTGAGTTTAAAAATGGTATTCTACAAGAAGACATAACAATTGTAGAGGAAGAAATTCCACTTGGAGATATTGTTATTTCGATTGAAAAAGCCTATGAGCAGGCAGAGGAATTTGGACATTCGGTGGAAAGAGAAATAGCATATTTGACTGTTCATTCGGTTTTACACTTGTTAGGTTTTGATCATTTAGAAGAAAATGATAGAAAACTTATGAGAAAATATGAAGAGATGGTTTTAGAAGGTATGGGATTGACAAGATGAGGACAAAAAGAACACTTCTTGAGAGTTTCGATAATGCAATAAATGGAATAATTATTGCATTCAAGACACAGAGAAATATGAAAATACATTTTCTTATAGCTTTTTTAATTCTGCTGTTTACTATTGTATTCAAATTAAACAAAATTGAGACAATAATAGTTCTATTTTGTATTGGACTTGTTATTACAGCAGAGCTTATAAACACTGCCATAGAAGCCACCATTGACCTTATAGCAAAAGACTTTGAGCCAAAGGCAAAGATTGCAAAGGATGTAGCAGCTGGAGCTGTTCTGGTAACCGCCCTTTTGGCTTTGACTGTTGGGTATTTTCTGTTTTATGACAAGATGAGGTTGCCTTTGGAAATAACATTAAAACATATAAGAGGAATTTCTTTTCACATAGTATTTTTATCACTTATTATAGTAGCAATGGTAATAATTGTTGTAAAAGCTATTAACAATAGAACACAATTTATGCAGGGTGGCATGCCCAGTGGACATACAGCCTTAGCTTTTGCGGCAGCGACTGCCATAATTATGCTTACAAACAATTTAATTGTAGTGACCCTGGCTCTTTTTATAGCATTTTTAGTTCTGGAAAGCAGGGTTGAGGCAAAGATTCATAGCATTTGGGAGACAGTTGTAGGAGCGATTATTGGTATTCTGGTTACACTTTTGATATTTAAGATAAAATAAAAAGAAAAGAGGGAAAGCATGAAATGTAGTTGCTCAAAAGTTTTTTTGTATAAAGTCTTTACAACTGTAATCATGGTAATTTTGCTTTTAGTTTTGTTAACAGGCTGTGGCAAGAAAAAAGCTTCTATTTCTACAAGCCCTGATATATCACAGGCTACACAACCTAAAAAACAAGAACAGGGGATTTCAAGTGTCAGCGAGCTTAATACTCACACATGCAAACTCACTGGAGAGGCGGTATATCAAGGAGATGAACATCAGATTATTGCAGTAATGATAAACAATGAGCCTGGTGCAATTCCTCAATCGTCGTTAAGCCAGGCTGAGTATTTATATGAAGCGCTAATAGAAGGTGGAGCAACACGTATAATGGCAATCTACCATCATACATATCCAAAAAAAGTGGGACCAATCAGAAGTGCCAGACCTTATTTTATGCAGATAGCAAAGTCACTTAATGCATATTATGTTCACTGCGGGGGGAGCCCTCAGGCTTATAGACTTTTTAAACAAAATTATATTCCACACATTGATGCTATTTATACAGGTGGAGGAATTTTTTACAGGACATCTGACAGGAAAGCTCCACATAATCTGTACTCAACTATGGAAAATCTTGTTAAATATTTTGAAAAGAAAGGTTACAAAAAGCAGCAAAGTTATAAGTACTATTCTTTGGCTGAAGAGGTAACAAATAAATATACCTCAGAAAATTCAGAAGTTAAAATACAATTTTCAGGCTGGTATTATGTCAGGTATGAGTATGACCCTGTTAAAAAAGTATATATGAGATTTGTAAAAGACAAACCTCATACTGACAAAGAAAAAGGCTTGCAGCTTTTTGCAAAAAATTTAATAATATTAGTTGCCAAATACGCCACAATAAAAAATGATGATAAAGGAAGACAGGAAGTGGACTTCTCAAAAGGAAAGGGATACTTGCTTCAGGAAGGGAAAACTATTCCAGTTATTTATACATTCGATCTGAAAAACTCATTTACAATAAAAGATAGTGATAACAAAGAAGTTAAACTTTTGAAAGGTAATACATGGTTTGAAATAGTACCTCAATATGGTAAAATTGAAATTAAATGAGGAGGAGAGAATACTTTGAAAGTAACCTTTTTAGGTGCTGCTCAGAGTGTGACAGGCTCATGTTACTATTTTGAGTTTGAAGGGAAGAATTTTTTGATTGATTGTGGTATGTTTCAGGGTGGACGTACTGAAGATGAACTTAACTTTGAGACATTTCCTTTTAATCCTTCGGATATTGACTTTATGATTCTATCTCACGCTCATATTGACCACAGTGGAAGAATTCCCAAGCTCTATAAAGATGGTTTTAGAGGGACAATCTATGCAACTGATGCAACTGCGGATTTGTGCGGTATTATGCTTCCGGATAGTGCTCATATTCAAGAAAGTGAAATAGAGTGGAAGAATAAAAAAAGGAAAAGAGAAGGGAAAGAGGAATTAAAACCCCTTTATACCATTGAAGATGCCTATTCATGCTTAGAACTATTCAAAGGTGTAAAATATGATCAGGTAGTTGAAATAAATAATAATCTTCGCTTTGTATTAAAAGATGCAGGTCATATGCTGGGTTCGGCAATAGTTGAACTTTATTTAAATGAAGATGGAAAAGAATATAAGTTAGTATTTTCTGGCGATTTGGGAAACAGAAATGTCCCTATCTTAAAAGATCCATCGACAATAGATGGATGTGACTATCTTTTTATTTAAAGTACCTATGGCAACAGACTCCATGAAAATGTGGAAACCAAATCAAAAAGGCTGATAAGTATAATTTGTGATACTATTTCAAAAGGCGGTAAGGTTATAATTCCTTCATTTACTGTTGGAAGGACTCAGGAGATTTTATATGAGATAGCAAAAGAGATAAGTAGTGGTTCTGATAAAGCAAGAATGATTCAAAATGTTGAAATCTTTGTTGACAGTCCATTAGCTACTTCTGCAAGTAGTGTGTACAAAAGACATATAGATTACTTTGATGAAGAGGCTGTAGAGTTTATAAAAAAAGGAATTTATCCGCTTGAACCTGAAAATCTGAAATTTGTTTGCACATCTGATGAATCTAAGATGCTAAATGACTATGAAAAAAGCTGTATAATAATCTCGTCAAGTGGAATGTGCGAGGCGGGACGGATAAAGCATCATCTAAAACATAATCTCTGGAAAGAAAATAACACAATACTATTTGTTGGTTATCAGGCGCCAAACACTCTTGGGAGAAGACTTTTGGATGGTCAAAAAAGAGTGAAGATATTTGGCGAAGAAATTGAGGTCAGGGCAAAAATAGAGTATATTGAAGCATATTCCGGACATGCAGATAAAAACGGACTTATTACCTGGATTGATAAGATGAAAGAAAAACCAAAACAAATCTTTGTTGTGCATGGTGAAAAAGAATCACAGATTGAGTTTGCCAGGGAACTTGAAAGACTCTTTGGTGTTGATGTTCATATTCCAGCACGAGGCGAATTTTACCAAATAGGTCCAGATCAGATTGTGACAAAGGATAGACTATTTTCTCCATCACCTTCGTTTATCAATCTTTCCATTTTGGCTCAGATTGAAGACATTGAAGATGAATTGTACAGGCTAAAAGAACATATAAAAAGTGCCTCTATATCACCGGAGAGACTAAATCTTCTGAACAACAATCTTGAAGAACTGAGATATCTTATTAATTTAGCACTGAATGATTATTAAGTTTTCATCTTATATTCACATTGTTTAATAAAAAGAGTTTGCCAGAAAATTTAAAATAAATGTTGATAGATGATGTTTGGTAGGTTAGAGGTAGAAATTTGGCATAGAATTTTGCTTTGTATCCAATAGAACTATCAACAAGGGAATTTTCAATTTCATAGTACGGAATAGGGTAAAACTTTTTTAGTGTGTTTGCATCTTGAATGTAGATATATTCAAATTCCGATTTATCAATATTTTTTTGCTAAGTCTTCAATGATAAGTGTTAAACCAAAATAGCTTTGATTTCCTGCAACCTGGGAATAGGTTATAAAGTATTTTTCTTTTGTTACCTTTTCAAGGCTTACCTTGAGATGTCCGACGATTGAAAAATATTTGGATTGTCCAAAATTTGTTTTCAACAGTGAAGGTTCATGATAGACATATATATGCTGATTTGAGCTTTTCATAACAAAGATAGTGAGAATAATGTAAATAACTGATATAACAAAAATTGAGCTTAATAATTTTCTTCTCATTGTAAAGATTGCTTTTTCTGAAAAACTGTGTTCATTTAATATTATATTTATTGCAAATTCTTTTTTTGCAGAAAAGTAAAATTATTTTTTCTCGAGGTGAAAAAAATGAGATTTTTGGATGCAGGCGAAACACACGGAAAGTGTCTAATAGGAATTCTCGAAGGATTCCCTGCAAATGTGAAAATAAATATTGAGAATATTAATAGGCTGTTAGAACTTCGCCAGCGAGGGTATGGTAGAGGTAAAAGGATGGAGATTGAAAAAGACAGGGCCATAATTCTGTCAGGTGTGAGAAACTCGTACACAACAGGTGCACCTATTACAATAATGATAGAAAACAAAGACTATGTAAATTGGCAACAATACATGGATCCAATTTCGTGTGACACAGAGGTCAAAAAAGTCACAATACCTCGACCTGGTCATGCTGACTTGCCGGGGTGTCTTAAATACGGGTTTGATGATGCAAGGCCGGTTTTAGAGAGGGCAAGTGCACGTGAGACTGCTATGAGAGTTGCGATAGGAGCTTTATGTGAAGAGCTTTTAAGAGTGTTTGAAATAAAGCTTTACAATCATGTTATTGAGATAGGTGGGGTTAGAATAAGAAAAGAGTACAGTTTTGATGATATAGGTTTATTTGAAAAAGCACAGGATTCAGAACTTTTTTGTATTGACAGAGAGGTTGAAAATGATATGAAAAAAGTAATAGAAACAGCAAAGAAAGCGGGGGACAGTGTTGGAGGTGTTGCTGAAGTAATTTGCAAAAATGTACCTTTTGGGCTTGGAAGTCATGTACACTGGGATAGGAAACTTGATGGACTTATTGCTCAGGCTGTCATGAGCATCCAGTCTGTAAAGGGTGTTGAGATTGGAATGGGTTTTGAAGCAGCAAGAAGATTTGGCAGTGAAGTACATGATGAAATCTTTTTCGATGAACAAAAAGGCTTTTATAGGAAGACAAACAATGCAGGTGGTATTGAAGGTGGAATTTCGAATGGTATGGATATTGTAATAAGAGCAGCCTTCAAACCAATTCCAACATTGTATAAGCCCCTTAGAAGTGTGGATTTACAAGATTTAAAAGAAAAAGAAGCAGCAGTTGAAAGGTCTGATACCTGTGCTGTGCCGGCCGGAAGTGTTGTGATGAGAGCAGCTGTTGCCTATGTATTGGCAAACAGTTTGATTGAGCGCCTGTCAGGCGATTCGTTGGATGTTATGGTAGATAATTACAAAAGATTGTATAAAGAATGAAAACAATGAAAGCTTACTCATATCTACTTAAGATTCAGAGTAGAATTGTTGGGGGGAGTAATTTTATAAATGTTCAGGTTGGTCAAGCTATTTATTACAAAAAATAAAAATAAATAAGTTGGTCTACCTAATAATATAGCAAAATTTTGAAGAACAAAATAAGGTGCTTAGCTTATATTTAAGAGGCTGAAGTTATTAAGACAGATATTAATTTTAATATTTATTAATTTTAATATTCTCCCATTGCCATTCTGCAAGAATTTCATAAAAATACATTCTTTGATATACTCAAAAAATTCTTTAAAAAAAGAAAATAATAAAGAAATAAATTTAGCGTGGCAACAAGTCCACGCTAAATTTATTTTTACTTTTCCATAAACGGTTCAAGTTCTTTCAGAAGGTCCTCGCAATTGTCCGAATGGATTTCTACCTTAATGGGTTTGCTGAGGTCAAGGCTGAAAATACCCATAATTGACTTTGCATCAACCACATACCTGCCGGATGTTAAGTCAATGTCAAATGGATATTTGCTTACAATGTTCACAAAATTCTTAACAGCATCGATTGTGTTTAGTCTTACTGTTACTGTTTTCATTTTAAATTCCTCCCTTCAAAGCTAAAATAAGACTCACATTTATTATCATACATATTTTTGAAGCGCAAATCAATAATCCTCTTACACATTTTCTATACCCATTTTTCATTAAAAACTAACAATCTATTTCGACTTTCGTGAAAAATACTGAAAGATAACAGAGACTCTTTATTTGTTGTGAGTTAAATATTATAATATAAGTTAAATATGGAGGTGAAAGCTATACATTGAAAGTAGCTTTTTATACACTTGGGTGCAAGGTAAACCAATACGAAACACAGGCAATTGCTGAAGGGTTTAAAAAAGCTGGCTATGAGATAGTAGACTTTGATAAACAGGCAGATATCTACGTTATAAACACGTGCACAGTCACAAATATTAGTGATAGAAAATCCAGGCAGGCAATAAAACGAGCCAAAAAAATCTCCCCAGACAGTATAGTAGTGGTTATGGGTTGTTATCCGCAGGTCTATCCGCAGGAAGTTCAAAAGATTGATGGAGTTGATATAGTTGTTGGTACAAGAAACAGGGAAAAAATTTTAGAATATGTAACTGAATATTTAAGGAAAAAGAAGAAGATTGTGGATGTGAACAATGAATACAAAAGAGATATTTTTGAAGAGTTAAAAGTATCTGGATTTAGTGAAAGAACAAGAGCGTTTATAAAAATAGAAGAGGGTTGCGAACAGTTTTGTTCTTACTGTATAATTCCATATGCAAGAGGTTCTGTTGTCAGCAGGAGTCTGGATTCCATTTTAGAAGAAGTAGAAAGGCTTGCATCAAATGGCTATAAAGAATTTGTAATCACAGGTATCAATATATCTGCATACGGTAAGGATTTGGATTATAAGATTACACTTCTTGACGTAGTGGAAGAAATTAGTAAGATCGAAAAAGTAAAAAGAATTCGACTGAGCTCACTTGAGCCAATTGTTATGAAAGAGGATTTTATAAGAAGACTGGTAAATATAGAGAAGCTATGCCATCATCTGCATCTGTCTCTTCAGAGCGGGAGCGATAAAATTTTGAGACTGATGAACAGGCATTATACAACTGAGGAGTACAGAAAAATTGTAAATACAGTGAGAAATTATTGGGAAGATGTTGGTTTTACAACAGATATTATTGTTGGCTTTCCAGGAGAGAGTGATGAGGATTTTGACATTACAGTAAAATTTGTGCAGGAGATAGGATTTTCAAGAATTCATGTTTTTAGATTTTCTCCGAAGAAAGGTACAAAGGCATATGATATGCCAGATCAAGTGAGCAGTCAAGAAAAAGATAAGAGAAGTGAGATTTTAAAAAGCATAGCCAAGCAACTTTCGTTGAATTTTCACAAAAGGTTTGAGGGGAAAATACTGGATGTATTAGTAGAAGAAAGTTCAAGCATTGAAGGGTATATTGAAGGATACTCAGGCAACTATATTCGCACGCTTGTTCCTAAAAAGGACTCGATTAAGCTAAATGAAATCTACAAAGTTAAGGTAACGCAGGTTTTTGATGAGTATGTTATAGGTAAGATAATAATTTGAAAAAGGTGGTGTTTGATTTGAACTTTGATCTTTCCAATTTAAAGGCTCAGTGTATGAATGAGATGGAAAACGTTAAGAATTTAAAAGAGCTTGAAGAATTTCAGGTTAGATATTTAGGGAAAAAAGGTATTGTCAAGAATATGTTAAAGGAGCTTTCCAGCCTTCCACCCGACAAGAGAGCACAGGCTGGAAAAGAATTGAATGAATTGAAAGACTTTATTGAAGAACAAATAGAACATTTGAGAGTAAAATTCGAAGAAGAAGAAAAACAAAGGAGAATACAGAGAGAGAGAATTGATGTTACAATTCCCGGGAAAAGAGTGGAAATAGGATCAATTCACATACTATCTCAGGTGCAGAAAGATATAAGTGAAATATTTTTGAATATGGGATATGAGATTGCCGAAGGACCTGAAGTAGAGCTTGATTATTACAATTTTGAAGCTTTGAATATCCCTGCTGACCATCCAGCCCGTGATACTCAGGATACTTTTTATATTTCAGATGATGTTTTGCTAAGGACACATACCTCACCTGTTCAAATTCGAGTTATGAAAAGCAAGAAGCCTCCGATCAAAATAATTTCTCCTGGAAGGGTTTACAGGTCCGATGAGGTTGATGCAACACACTCACCTATATTTCATCAAATAGAGGGGCTTTTTGTTGATAAAGGGGTTACAATGGCTGACTTGAAAGGGACACTTGAAGTCTTTGCAAAGAGATTTTTTGGTGAACAAACACGAATAAGATTTAGACCACATCATTTTCCATTTACAGAGCCTTCTGCTGAGGTTGATATATCATGTATCTTCTGTGGTGGAAAGGGTTGCAGGACATGCAAAGGAGAAGGATGGATTGAGATATTGGGGGCAGGGATGGTGCACAGGAAGGTTTTAGCAAACTGTGGGATTGACCCGGATGAATACACCGGGTTTGCATTTGGTATGGGTGTTGAAAGAATAGCTCTTTTGAAATATGAAATTGAAGATATTAGACTCTTTTATGAGAATGACCTTAGGTTTTTGAGACAATTTAGATAAAAGCATAAAAAGTTTACAAAAGGAGTGAAGAGTTTTGAAGGTATCTCTTGAGTGGCTGAAAAGTCTTGTGGATATAAACTGCGAAGTAGATAAACTTGTTGAAAATCTCACAATGACCGGAACAAAAGTTGAAGGTTATGAGAAAAGACTTGATTCTGTTAGGAATGTAGTTGTAGGGAAAATAATAGAAATATCTTCGCACCCAGAAAACCCTAACCTGTCTGTTTGCAGGGTTGATATAAAAGATGAAGTTTTGACAATTATCACGGCGGCTAAAAATGTTTACAGGGGTGCTTTTGTTCCTGTTGCAAAAATTGGCGCAACCATTGCAAATGGCAAAGAGATTAACAAAATGGAATTCAAGGGTGTTGTTTCAGAAGGTATGCTTTGCTCCTTATATGAACTGGGGCTAACAAGTGCTGAGTTTCCTTATGCAGATGAAAGTGGTATTTTTATTCTTGAGGGTATGGATGATGAAAAACTTGGTACTGACATCAAAAAAGCCTTGGGGATAGATGATATTATCATAGACTTTGAAATAACCTCCAATAGACCTGATTGCTTGAGCATTGTGGGTTTGGCAAGGGAGATTGCAGCAGTTTTGAAGACAGATTTGAAATTTCCAAGCATAACCTATAATGAGACTGAAGATAAAATTGAGAATTATCTTGATAAAATTGAAATTCAAAACAGAAATATCTGCAAAAGATATATAGGTAAAGTTATAAAGAATGTCAAAATTGGACCATCTCCACAGTGGCTTAGAAAGAGGCTTGTTGCCTGTGGTATTCGACCAATAAATAATATTGTCGATGTTACAAACTATGTTATGCTTGAGATAGGGCAGCCTCTTCATGCATTTGATCTAAGTAAAATTCATGGAAGAAGTGTATTTGTAAGGCTTGCAAAAGATGGTGAAGAGATTACCACTCTTGACGGTGTAAAAAGGACACTGAGGACAGTGGATATAGTTATTGCAGATGAAGACAGGGCAATTGCAGTAGCTGGTGTAATGGGTGGCTTGGACACAGAGGTTGACCAAAATACCACTACAGTACTCCTTGAAGCTGCCACATTCAATCCTGCAATGGTACGAAGAACCTCGAGATATTTGGGGCTCAGAACAGAAGCTTCAAATAGGTTTGAAAAAGGCCTGAGTCCTTATTTTGCAGAGGTTGCAATCCAACGAGCATGTGCTCTAATTGAACAAATAGGTGCAGGCGAGGTTGTAAAAGGAGCTATAGACACTTATTTGGATATTCAGCAGCAAGTAACAGTAAAAGCTGACTTTTCCTATACAGAAAGGTTGCTTGGAGTGAGTATTCCACAGGATGAAATTATAGATATTCTAAATAGACTGGAAATTTCTTACGATAAGGAAAAGGGAGTTTTTGTGGTTCCGCCCTTTAGAGTTGATATAGCAGATATGGCTGATATATCTGAAGAGGTAATAAGAATCTATGGTTATGATAAAATTCCTTCAAGGGTTTATATGGGAAATGCAATTTCTTCAGGTCTTACTCAAAAGCAGAAGATGGTAAGTGATATCAGAAGTTTTCTTGCAAACAGTGGTTATTATGAGGTTTATTCTTATTCATTTGAATCACCCAAAATATATGAAATCTTGAAAGGATACAAATTGGATGATGCAGTTAAAATTTTAAATCCTCTTGGCGAGGATTTTTCCATCATGAGAATGCAGCTTTTGAGTTCTATTCTTAAAACTCTTTATTTAAATCTTTCACGGAATATAAAGGATATTAAGATATTTGAAATTGCACCTGTTTTCAAAAAATCTGCTGACAAACTTCCAGAAGAGAAACTTGTATTAGCTTTGGGCAACGCAGGGCAGGATTTTTATTTTGTAAAAGGAATCCTGGAGAACCTTTTTGATATGCTAAGGATTAAAGATATAGAATTTTCCTCTGATCATGCGAATTTGAATTTGCATCCAACAAGATCAGCTAAAATTGTATCAAAAGATATATTAATAGGATATATTGGTGAGGTACATCCTGATATTCTGGAAAAGTTTGATATTCAAACAAGAGCAATATTTGCTGAGGTGTATATTGACGCGCTTTTAGAAGTTGAAAAGAAGGATAAGAAATATACGCCTCTTCCCAAGTATCCTGCGGTTGAAAGAGACTATGCATTTTTGGTACCCGATGAAATTGAGAGCAGGGTAATTGAAGAAATATTCAAAAAGTATGCATCAGAAATTTTGGAAGAGTTTTATCTGTTTGATGTGTATAAAGGTCAACAAATCAAAGAAGGGTTTAAAAGCTATGCATACAAAGCAGTGTTCAGGTCAAAGGAAAAGACTTTGTCGGATGATGATATTCTGATCATTCAAGAGAGAATCCTGGATGATTTGAAAAAATACAATATTGTTCTGAGGGAGCAGTAGATAAAATGGAATGGCTGAAGGAATTAAACCAGCAACAGTTAGAGGCGGTTCTTTCTACAGAAGGACCGCTTTTAGTATTGGCAGGAGCAGGTTCAGGGAAGACAAGAGTAATAACATACAGAATTGCATATATATTGAATATGGGATTGGCAAAACCAGGTAATATACTGGCTATAACATTTACTAACAAAGCAGCAGATGAAATGAAAGAACGTATAAAAAAACTTGTAGGCATAGAGTCTTTCTCAGAGATGTGGATATCCACTTTTCACTCTGCGTGCGCAAGGATACTTAGAATGGAAGCACATAGCATAGGATTTTCAAACAATTTTGTAATATTTGATATGCAGGATAGACATCAGTTATTAAAAGAGTGTTTTGAAAAGCTAAATATAGACCAGGACAGACTTGAACTCAGGTATGTGTCAAGACAGATCAGTAATTTCAAGAACATGCTAATATCTCCATCAGATACCCATAAGATGGGAGATGTAGATCCACGGATTGTTGAAATTTACAGGCTCTATAACAAACTTTTAAAAGAATATAACGCGCTTGACTTTGACGATCTTATTTACCATACAATAACTCTTTTTAGAACAAACCCGGATATCTTGGAAAGATACCAGCAAAAGTTTAAATATATCTTGGTTGATGAATATCAAGATACAAATGATGCACAATTTAAGTTAATTTATTTGCTTGCACAAAAACATAGAAATATCTGTGTTGTGGGAGATGATGATCAGAGTATTTATAGCTTCAGAGGAGCAAATGTAAGAAATATTTTAGAGTTTGAAAATGTGTTCAGTGATGCAAAAGTGATAAAGCTTGAAAGAAATTACCGTTCTACCAAGACAATCTTGTCTGTCGCCAATGAAGTTATTAAAAATAATACTTCCCGAAAAGAAAAAAAACTCTGGACAGAAAATAACGAAGGTGAAAAAATTTATCTTTATACAGCATTTGATGAAATTGATGAGGCAAATTTTGTATCAATGTCGATAAAAAATCTTATTCAAAGTGGAGTTAAACCATCTGAAATAGGGATTCTTTATAGAACAAACGCTCAATCGTTAAACTTTGAGAATGCTCTTTCGTCTCACGCTATACCTTATAAGGTTGTGGGAAGTTTAAGGTTTTTTGAAAGGAAAGAGATAAAGGATATAATTGCATATTTGAGGCTTGTGACCAATCCGCATGACAATTTGAGTTTGTTCAGAATAATAAATGTTCCCAAAAGAGGAATAGGTCCAGGCACAGTTGAGAAAATAAAGGTTTTAAGTGATGAGTATGGAATATCTGCTTACAGCTTATTAAAAGAAAGAGGAGCTATGGAGTTTGACAGACGAACATATCTCAAGTTAAATGAATTTATTTTTCTTTTAGAAGATATCAGGGCTGAAGCTGATTCAAAATCTGTGGTTGAGGTAATAAAGCTTGTTCTGGATAAAACAAAATATATGGAAACTCTACTTTCAAGCAAGAACGAAGAGGATTTCCAGAGGGTAAAGAATCTGGAACAGCTAATCAGTGCGGCCGCTGTATTCGAAGAAGAAAATGAAGACAAAAGCCTGCAGAACTTTTTAAATTCTATTACTCTGAGCTTTGAAGAAGATGAAGCTCAAAAAGAAGACAGGGTTTTGTTGATGACCATTCATGCAGCAAAGGGGCTTGAGTTTGATGTTGTATTCTTAACCGGACTTGAAGAAGGACTGTTTCCTCTTTTGAGAGCAGAGGACATAAATGGGATGAAGGAAGAACTTGAAGAAGAAAGAAGACTTTGTTATGTTGCAATAACAAGGGCAAAGAAGTTTTTGGTGTTGACTTATGCAAACAACAGAAGAGTTTTTGGTAGATTTTCATCAAGACAGAGGTCGTGTTTTCTTGATGAAATTCCTGCAAATTATATTCAGCAGGTTTATACACCGCTGAGGAAAATAAATTTTTCTGATATGAGTTTTAATGAAAATCAGCAAAGTGTTACAAAAGATTCTTTGGCTGTTGGCGATATAATTCAGCACAACAGATTTGGTATTGGGAAGGTATTATCTTTGTCAGAGGACTTAAATGAGGTATTAATAGAGTTTGAAAATTATGGTCAAAAGAGATTGCTTTTGTCATATGCAAATCTCAGAAAGATTGGTTGAGGGAAGATGAAACAGGTTATATATGAGATAATCACAAACAAGGCTTTGCAAGTGAGTGTAATTAGTTGGTTTGTAGCTCAGTTTTTAAAAATAATAATAACTTTTGGCATAACAAAAAAGCTTGATTTTAAAAAATTTATTAGCTCGGGTGGAATGCCAAGCTCACATTCAGCATTTGCATGCGGACTTTCAACAGCTGTAGGGCTCATTGATGGGTTTAACTCAACAAATTTTGCCATTTCACTGACATTTACATTAATTGTTATGTACGATGCGGCAGGTGTGAGAAGAGAGGCGGGTAAACAGGCACAGACGTTGAATGAGTTGATTGAGATATATTTTTTTCCACACTACAAGCCACAGTATAAATTGAAAGAATTGATAGGGCACAAACCAACGGAGGTATTTGTTGGAGCACTCCTTGGGATTGTACTTGCCACATTGCTGGTTTGAAACTGAAAATAAGCTATGATATAATATTAATTTGTAAATTGAATAAAGAAGTAAAATGGGATAGGGTGATGCAGTATCCTAGTCAGAGTGGCTGCTTTCGAAGGCGGGCCTAAAAATCCGCCAAAGGGCACACCGATGAAGTTCCTGGTTTCGGCTTCTGACGCCCAGTCAGGGGTTGAAGCTGGGAGTAAGGGATAAGGGAGTCCTGCAATGGCATGCAGGATGGAACCCTTTTCCCGCGGAGGCTAACGCACAGGAAGCTTTTTTAATTGCTTTTTGTGCGTTAGTAAAACCTACCGCCAGGTACATCTATGATGAGCAGATGTGCTTGGGGTAGTGTAGCCTGCCTTGAGCGAAATAGACGGATGGCTGAATTTCTGGCTCTTCTAAAAATAGGGCCCGTTTTTAGAAGAGTCTTGAGGCCTGAAATCTATTTCGCAAAAGAGGCTAGAAAGCAGGCCCTCTGTCGAGGAAAGCTCCTAGGCTGTGCCGATTCTTCGGCTTTACGAAGGGGATTAAAGTGCGGACTAAGTGGCGATCTGGTTGTGTGCTGGGCAACCGCACACCCAAACTTTTAAAGGGAAACCGCCTCCTGGCGACGGGAGGTAAGTTTGGGGGAAATCCTACCAGACCTTAAGCCGCAAAATTTACCCTTCGTAAAATCACCCTATCCCATAAATTTGTATGGTTTGAAAGAGATGAAATGAAAATTATTGTAAGATACCTGGAGAGGGAAAATGGGGAATAAAAAATCACAAAACAGGAAATCAAACTATTTCAAATGGGTTGTTTTTTTGTTTATATTATCTTATTTGTTATCAGCCTCTTTAAATTACATTTCGAGTATTGTGTCGGCAAAACTACCACTTACAATATCATTTATACTTTTGCTGCTGATAATGCTAATAGGAATTTTATTTGATATAATAGGAATAGCAACTGCTGCAGCAGATGAGGTTCCTTTTCATGCGATGGCAGCTAAAAAGGTAAGAGGGGCAAAAAGCAGTATATGGCTTATTAAAAATGCAAGTAGAGTTTCTTCAATCTGTAACGATGTAATAGGGGACATATGTGGAATACTGAGTGGTTCACTCTCAGCGAGTATAGTTTTCTATATATCAAAGAGAAATATTCATGTGGATATTGTATTTTTATCTTTATTTTTAACAGCAACTGTTGCTGCGATGACCATTTCAGGTAAAGCAATAGGAAAATATTTTGCAATTAAAAAAAGCCATGATATAGTTAAAGTAACCGGAAAAATTCTCAGTTTATTTATGAAGATATAGGGAAGTGAGAGGGTTTGGGTATATTAGAGAAGGTAAACTACCCTGAAGACATAAAAAAGCTCAGTCTCTCAGAGTTATACGTTTTATCTGAAGAAATCAGAGAGTTTTTATTGTATAATATAGCTAACACCGGTGGACACTTGGCAGCAAATTTAGGAGTTGTAGAGTTGACATTGGCACTGCTTTATACGTTCAATCCCCCGCACGACAAGATTGTGTGGGATGTGGGTCACCAGTGTTATGTGTATAAGATTCTAACTGGAAGAAAAGAAAAGTTTTCTACTTTGCGAAAGTTTGGCGGTTTGAGCGGCTTTCCAAAGTCGAAAGAAAGTGACTATGACTCGTTTGACACAGGACACAGTTCTACTTCTATTTCGGTGGCGCTTGGGTTTGCCATTGCACGTGATTTGAATAATAAAGATTACAATGTAATTGCTGTAATAGGAGACGGTGCTTTAACAGGTGGACTTGCCTATGAGGGGCTGAACAATGCGGGAAGATATAATGGAAAACTTCTTGTAATATTGAATGACAATGAGATGTCGATTTCAAAGAATGTTGGTGCAATTGCTAAGTATTTGTCGCAGGTTAGAACCCGCCCCAAATATTTTAAATTGAAAAAGATGGCTGATAGATTTGTTACCAATATACCATTGATAGGAGAAAGGCTTTATGATTTAATAAGAAAGCTAAAGGGTGGTCTTAAATATATACTTTTTCCTGGTACACTTTTCGAAGCACTTGGCTTTGAATACTATGGACCTATTGATGGACATGATATAAAGAAAATGTGTGAGGTATTTGAGAATGTTAAAAATATAACAAAGCCTGTATTGGTGCATGTTGTGACTCAAAAAGGTAGAGGTTATGAACATGCAGAAAAATTTCCTGAAAAGTATCATGGTGTTCCGCCATTTGACATAGAGACCGGTAATCATTTAATAGACATAAATTCAAAAAGTTTTTCCGAGGTGTTAGGAGATAAGCTTTGCAAACTTGCAAAGAATAACAGAAAAATTGTTGCAATAACAGCTGCCATGCCTGATGGAACTGGTTTGAGTCGATTTGCGCAGATATATCCTGAAAGGTTTTTTGATGTTGGGATTGCAGAAGAGCATGCCGTGACATTTGCTGCAGCACTTGCCAAAGAGGGTTTAAAGCCGTTTGTTGCAATATATTCTACCTTTCTGCAACGTGCATTTGATCAGATAATTCATGATGTGTGTATACAAAATTTGAACGTGGTATTCTGTGTAGACAGGGCAGGGCTTGTTGGTGAAGATGGGGAAACTCATCATGGCAGCTTTGATATATCTTATCTTACACTGATACCCAATCTAACTGTGATTGCTCCAAAAGATATAAAAGAGTTTGAGATGATGCTGGAATTTGCAGCAGTGTATGACAGAGGACCTGTTGCAATAAGATATCCAAGAGGGACAGCAAAGGTTGTTGGTATTTATAATCCAATTATGTTTGGAAAAGCTGAAATTTTAACACAGGGCAAAGATTTGGCTGTTTTTGCTGTTGGAAGACATGTTTCAATATTATATGATATTATTCGTGAAAACAATTTAGATATAACATTGATAAATGTAAGATTCTTAAAACCTCTGGATATTGAACTTATAGAAGCAATAGTAAAAACGCACAAAAAAATTCTGATTGTTGAGGACAATACTATTGTTGGTGGTCTTGGAGAAAAGATAAAAAGTATTGTTGCTGAAAAAAATAGTTCAAATCTGATAAAACATATTGGTCTTCCTGATAGGTTTGTTCAGCATGGGACTGTTGGAGAGCTCTATTCTTTATTAGGATTGGATAGAAAAAGTTTGAAAAATGTAATTATGGAGTTGATAAAAAATTGAAAAAAAGGGTGGATATTTTGCTTGTCGAAAAAGGGCTTGCACAGTCTCGTGAAAAAGCAAAAGCACTTATCTTGAGTGGGAATGTGTATGTAAATAACCAAAAAGTTGAGAAGGCAGGAGAGTTGATTGATTGTGATGCTCAAATTGAGGTGAAAGAACCTCTGAGGTATGTGAGCAGGGGGGGTTTAAAACTTGAGAAAGCAATAAATTTTTTTAAGATAGACGTTACTAATAAGATTGCATTAGATATAGGTGCCTCGACCGGTGGATTTACAGATTGTCTTTTGCAGCATGGTGCAAAAAAAGTATACTGTGTTGATGTTGGTTATGGTCAACTTGCATGGAAATTAAGAGAAGACCCCAGAGTTATAAATTTTGAAAGGACAAACTTCAGGTATTTTGAGAGGGAGAAAATACCGGATGAAATTGACATTGTTGTGTGTGATGTTTCATTTATTTCACTGACGCTTATAGCGAATAAAATAAAAGAATTCATGACAGAAGGTACCGAAGGAATTTTATTGATAAAGCCCCAGTTTGAAGCTGGAAGAGAGGAGGTTGGTAAAAAAGGGGTTGTGAGATCAAAACAGACCCATGTAAATGTAATTAGAAAAGTGGTTAATTGTTATTTTTCTTTGGGTCTTGGTATAAAAGGTTTGACGCACTCTCCTATAAAAGGACCAGAAGGTAACATTGAGTATTTACTTTACATTGGATATGAAGAATTACCCCAGAACGTTTTGAAAAATAATGATATTCAGGAGATTGTCAACAGAGCGTTTGAAGAGTTAGCAAACTGAAGACATATAAACCGAGATGGAGGTTTTTGGTATATGAAATTATCTACAATAAAAGAACTGCTCAAATGCAAAATTTTTTTTGAACCTCAGGGGCTTTCAGAAGAGGAGTTTTTGAATGCCTGTGGCTCGGACCTGATGAGCGATGTCCTGGCATTTGTAAAGGAAAAGGTGATACTCCTTACTGGTCTTGTCAATCCTCAGGTTATTCGTACAGCAGAAATGATGGATATAAAGGCAATCATAATTGTTCGCGGGAAACAGCCATCGGATGAAATGTTGAGGCTGGCAAAAGAGAAATGTATTGCCCTCTATTCGACTGATTATCCGATGTTTCAAGCATGCGGAATATTGTATGAAAATGGACTTGGTAAAGAAGGGTGCTAAGGTATGCTGCTTACTATGGAATTTGACATCAAAGCCGGAGATTTTGTATTAGCAGGTGAAACTTCAAGTAAGATTAAGGAGACTTTAAAAAAACTTGGTGTAAAACCTGAGATTTTGAAGAAGGTTGCTATTGTTTCATACGAGGCAGAAATGAATATTGTAATACATTCTGTTGGTGGAGTTTTAAAAGCGATAATCTCAAAGGACAAAATTGAAATAATCGCCGAAGACAGAGGACCAGGAATTGAAGATATTGAACTTGCGATGATGGAAGGATATTCTACTGCACCTGAAGAAATAAGAAACTTGGGATTTGGTGCAGGAATGGGACTTCCTAACATGAAAAAGTATTCTGACCATTTTGAAATAGAATCACAAAAGGGAAGCGGTACACGGGTTTATATGGTGGTGTATAACAAATAAGTATTCATTTATTTTGAGGAAGTGAAAAAAGAGATGCCTTTTAATCTTCATTCAATAATGCTTGACAGAGAAAAGTGCAGAGGGTGCACAAATTGTATTAAAAAATGTCCCACAGAAGCGATAAGGGTAAGAAATTCAAAGGCAAGAATTATTGACAGGAGATGTATTGACTGTGGTGAGTGTATACGGACATGTCCGTATCATGCAAAATATGCTGTTACAAATAGTCTGGATGATATAAAAAAATATGAATACAAAGTTGCATTGCCAGCTCCTTCGTTTTATGCCCAGTTTGAGACAGACGACATTAATAAACTTTTACAAGCTTTATTAGAAATAGGATTTGACGATATATTTGAGGTTGCAAAAGCAGCCGAGATTGTCACAGAGTTTACAAAGCATTTTATTCTACACCATAAAGATAAAAAACCTGTAATTTCCTCTGCATGCCCTGCAGTAGTGAGGCTTATTCAGACAAAGTTTCCTGATTTGATTGACAATATACTTCCTCTTGCTTCTCCAATGGAAATGGCTGCATATCTTGCAAAAAAGAAGATAAATAAGCAAAAAGGCATTGATATAAATAAAATAGGTGCATTTTTTATTTCACCGTGTGCGGCAAAGATGACTTACGTGAAACTGCCTCTTGGGTTTGAGAGGTCATACGTGGATGGAGTAATAGCTATCAAAGACATTTACGGGCTTGTTAGAAGTAAATTGAAAAGTATAAAAGATGTAAAGCCTCTTTCTATTGCATCTGGAAAAGGTATTGGCTGGGCAGCCTCTGGAGGAGAGAGCTTAGCCCTTGGAATAGATGAATATGTAAATGTAGATGGAATTCATAATGTGATAAAGGTTTTAGAAGAGATTGAAAATGGAAGGCTGAGCAATATTGTTTATTTTGAAGGGCTTGCATGCAGCGGCGGTTGTGTGGGTGGTCCGCTTACCGTAGAAAATCCGTATGTTGCCAAGAATAGAATTAAAAAGTGGTCTTCCAAACTTGCCGACAGTGCAGGAACATTTGAAGAGAGTACTCATCAACTTATAAATAGCCTTGATGTAACTATTGAAGACCTGCTATTCACAAGAGAGCTGGAAGCAAATCCAGTATTGGAGCTTGACTCTGATATTGAAGAGGCCATGAAAAAGTATGAGAGGGTAAATGAAATACTAAAGATTTTACCTGGACTGGACTGTGGTGCATGTGGTTCTCCAACATGTAAAACCCTGGCGGAGGACATAGTCAGAGGTCTGGCAAACGATACAGATTGTATATTTATTTTGCGTGAAAATATCAAAGAGCTTGCAAATAAAATGGTAGAGCTTTCTAATAAACTGCCACCATCACTTGAAAGGGATGAAGGTTAAATGCCAAGAGTTTCACACCTTAAAAAATATTTCAATCTTGTCAATGATGTTGTCAAGGATGATATATATGAAAATGTATACATTGGAGATATTTTGAGTTTTGCAATCTCGCATATCAAGGACAATAGTATCTGGATTACCATTCAAAACAATGTAAATGTAATTGCAATTGCCACTTTGAGGGACGTGAAGGCTATTATATTGACAGAAGGTGTAAAGCCGGATACCAGTATGCTTAATAAATCCAAACAGGAAAGCATTCCTGTTTTTACAACCGAGCTGTCTCATTTTGAGACAGCAAAACTACTCATTCTTCAAGAAAAGGAAGGTCGAAATGAAACTCTACTATGACCTGCACATTCACTCTGCTCTTTCGCCGTGTGCTGACAACGACATGACACCGAACAATATAATAAATATGGCAAAGATAAAGAAACTGGATGTGATTTCTGTAACAGATCACAATTCTACATTAAATTTGAAGGAGTTCTTGAAGGTTGCAAAACGTCTTGATATTTTATTTATTCCAGGTGTTGAGATAGAAACATGTGAAGAGATTCATGTTCTTTTGTATTTCAAAGACTTCTCAGTAGTAGAAGAGTTTCAGAAGATTATAGAAGAAAACCTGTCAGATATGGCTCTCAGAGAGGATATATATGGAAATCAATTGCTGGTTGACAGTGAGGATAATGTTGTTGGAAATTACAAAAAACTGTTGCTTCAGCCCTTAAATTTGAGCATATCTCAAGTTTATGAGATTTCACAGTTTTACAACACCGTTTTTGTGCCGGCCCATATCAACAGACAGTCCTACGGAATAATTGGGAGACTGGGGCTATTGCCGGAAGAACTGAAAGATGTTTTTGTTTTTGAAGTTTCCAAAATCAACGAATTCGAATTTTTGAAGTTTTTACCCAAATGTAATAACTGCATCTTTTTGCATTCTTCAGATGCACATCATTTGTGGGAAATTAACGAAAGAGAGTTTTTTATTGAAAGTGATATACTGTATACAATATTCTTCAAATAATTTTTTCGAAATTTCTACTTCAATTATCCTCCACTGTGTGTTACAATATTGAAAGTAAAGTATAATTGAATATGTTAAACTTCTAACAATAGAAGGGGGATGCAAATTAATGTCTTGTTGCCAGGGCAAAAACCTTACTGAGGAAAATTTTAAAAAACTTGATGAGATTATTGAAAGAAACAAATCAAGAAAAGGTGCTTTGATTCCAGTTTTACACGAAGCACAGGAGCTGTTTGGATATTTACCATATGAAGTGCAAAAGAGAATTGCAGAAGGTTTGAACATTCCAATGGCAGAGGTTTATGGTGTTGCAACATTTTATACCAGATTTACATTAAAACCAACCGGTGACCACAAGATTAGTGTATGCATGGGAACTGCATGCTATGTTAAAGGTGCAGACAAAATTTTAGATAAGCTAAAAGAACTTCTAAAGATAGACGTTGGTGGCACAACTGAAGATGGTAAATTTTCAATAGAAGCAACAAGGTGTTTGGGGGCATGTGGGCTTGCACCGGTTGTCGTAATTGACAATACTGTTTATGGGAAATTGGCGCCCGAAGATATTGAAAATATCTTGTCAAGATATTAACTTAACAAACTGTGGTTTTGGTAATTACAGGCAGGGTGGTTTTTGTTGAATGAACTTTCACTTTATATACTTGACCTTGTGCAAAATTCAATCGAGGCAGGAGCGACAATTGTAAAGATTGAGATTATTGAAGATTTGGTCAATGATAAATTTTCAATTTCAGTTAAGGACAATGGCAAAGGTATACCAAAGGATGTAATAACTAAGGTAACTGATCCTTTTTATACCACAAGGAAGACAAGAAAAGTGGGACTTGGTTTAGCACTTGCCTCACAGCTTGCAAAAGATTGCAATGGAAAGTTTTCTGTTGACTCATCAGGAAAAGGGACAGAGGTAAAAATTGAGCTGCAAAATTCTCATATTGACAGACCACCACTTGGGAATATTATTGATACCCTCTTGACTCTGATAGCAACTGCGCCCCAGGTAGATTTTGTTTATATACACAAAACTGACAAAGGAGTGTTTGCTTTTGATACAAAAAAATTAAAAGATATTCTTGGGGAAGATGTACCTCTCAATTTGCCAAGTGTTTTGGAGTTTATTAAAAGGGAGCTTTCGGATGGGTTATCAAATTTATTTGGAGGTGCAAATATAAATGATTAAATCTATTCAGGAACTTGAACAGATAAGAAAAAAGGCTTTAGAAGAGCTTGAGTTCAGAAAACAACAAGGAGAAGGGATAAGAGTAGTTGTTGGTATGGCAACATGTGGAATAGCAGCAGGTGCAAGACCTGTGATGTTAAAGTTTGTAGAGGAAATTCAAAAGAGGAACCTTCAAAATGTAACGGTTGTTCAAACAGGATGCATAGGTCTTTGCAAATATGAACCAATTGTAGAGGTTTATGAACCAAACAAAGAGAAGGTAACATATGTGAAAATGACTCCTGAAAAGGTTTCAAGAGTTGTTGCTGAACATATTGTGAACGGAAAACCAGTATATGAATATACAATTGGATATGAAGAAGCTAAAGAGGCAAACAAATAAAAAGGAGGTATGTATATTATGCCATTATACAGATCACATGTTCTTGTATGTGGTGGGACAGGTTGTACCTCAGGCGGGTCAGATAAGATTTATGATGCATTTTTGAAAGAAATAGAAAGTTTCAACTTGAAAGATGAAGTTCAGGTAATATGTACAGGATGCTTTGGGCTTTGTGCAGAAGGTCCAATTGTTATTGTTTATCCAGAAGGAGCATTTTACAGCAGGGTTGCAGATTCTGATGTAAAAGAGATTGTAGAAGAGCATCTTCTTAAAGGAAGGATTGTAAAGAGGCTTTTATATAAAGAGTCACTTGAAGAGGGTCAGATAAAGTCTTTAAATGAAGTCAAGTTTTACAAAAAACAGATGCGAATTGCCCTTAGAAACTGTGGTGTTATAAATCCAGAAAACATTGAAGAGTATATAGCATACGACGGATACAAAGCTTTAGCAAAGGTTCTGACAGAGATGACTCCGGAGCAGGTGATTGACTGGGTAAAAAGATCTGGTTTGAGAGGAAGAGGTGGTGGCGGATTCCCAACAGGTCTCAAGTGGGAGTTTGCAGCAAAAGCGCCAGGTAATGTAAAGTATGTTGTCTGCAACGCTGACGAGGGTGACCCCGGTGCGTATATGGACAGAAGTATCTTGGAGGGAGATCCACATTCTGTTATTGAAGCTATGGCAATTGCTGGTTATGCAATTGGTTCAAAACAGGGTTATGTTTATGTCAGAGCTGAGTACCCATTGGCTGTCAAGAGACTTGAGATTGCAATAAACCAGGCAAGAGAATATGGGCTTTTGGGCAAGAATATCCTGGGGACAGATTTTGAATTTGATATTGAAATAAGACTTGGTGCCGGTGCGTTTGTTTGCGGTGAGGAGACAGCTTTGATGACATCAATTGAAGGTCATCGTGGAGAGCCAAGACCAAGACCACCATTCCCTGCAGTAAAGGGACTCTGGGGAAAGCCAACACTTTTGAACAATGTTGAGACATATGCAAACATTCCGGTTATAATTCTCAAAGGACCAGAGTGGTTTGCTTCAATCGGAACAGAAAAGAGCAAAGGTACGAAGGTGTTTGCACTTGTTGGAAAGGTAAACAATACAGGGCTTATTGAGGTTCCGATGGGAACAACTGTAAGGGAAATAGTTGAAGACATTGGTGGTGGAATACCTGGTGGCAAAAAGTTTAAAGCTGTTCAGACAGGTGGACCATCTGGTGGATGCATTCCTGCATCTTTGATGGATACACCCATTGACTTTGACTCACTAACAGCTCTTGGGACAATGATGGGCTCGGGTGGAATGATTGTAATGGATGAAGATACCTGTATGGTTGATATAGCAAAATTTTTCTTAGAATTTACGGTTGATGAGTCATGTGGGAAATGTCCGCCATGTAGAATAGGAACAAGAAGAATGCTTGAGATTTTACAAAAGATTACAAGTGGCAATGGCACTATGGAAGATATTGAAAAGTTAGAGGAGCTTGCATATTCTATTAAAGATAGTGCACTTTGTGGACTTGGTCAAACTGCACCAAATCCAGTTTTGAGTACATTAAGATACTTCAGAGATGAATATGAAGCACATGTCAAAGAAAAGAGATGCCCTGCCGGTGCATGCAAGGCACTTTTGAGAATTGTAATAGACAGGGATCTTTGCAAAGGCTGTGGTATCTGTGCTAAGAACTGCCCTGCAAATGCTATAACCGGACAGATCAAAAAGCCGTTTGAGATTGACCAAGAAAAGTGTATTAAGTGCGGAGTATGTATAGAAAAATGTCCATTCAAGGCAATCTCCAAGAAGGCTTAAAAAGGAGGGTACAATAGATGGAGAAAGTAAATATAATAATAGATGGCAAGAAATTTCAAGTACCAAAAGATTATACTGTTCTGCAGGCAGCTCGTGAAGCAGGAGTTGAAATCCCGACTCTTTGTTATTTGAAAGGTATAAACGAAATTGGTGCTTGCAGAATGTGTGTAGTGGAAGTAAAAGGTGCGAGGAGCTTGCAGGCAGCCTGTGTTTATCCTGTATCAGAAGGTATGGAAGTTATCACTAACAGTGAAAGGGTAAGAAGAGCAAGAAAAGTCAATCTTGAGCTGATTTTGTCCAACCATGACAGAAGCTGTTTGACATGTGTAAGAAGTGGTAACTGTGAACTTCAAAAACTTGCTGAGGATTTGAATGTAAAGCAAATAAGATATGAAGGTGAAAATATAAGACGACCTCTTGACGACTTTTCACCTTCGGTTGTTAGAGATCCAAACAAATGCATACTCTGCAAAAGATGTATCAATGTATGTAGAAATGTTCAAGAAGTTGGTGTCATAAATGCAAACTACAGGGGATTTCGAACAGTTGTTTCTACTGCCTTTGACAGAAGTTTGAACGAGGTTGCATGTACAATGTGTGGCCAGTGTATCCAGGCTTGCCCTGTTGGGGCACTTCGTGAAAAGGATTCTACTGATATTGTATGGAAAGCTTTGGCTGATAAGAACAAGTACGTTGTTGTTCAAACTGCACCTGCTGTGAGAGTTGCACTTGGTGAGGAGTTCGGTCTTCCTATTGGAACACGTGTGACTGGCAAGATGGTAACTGCTCTAAAAATGCTTGGGTTTGACAAGGTATTTGACACTGACACAGCTGCAGACCTTACAATTATGGAAGAAGGTACAGAGCTTATCAATAGGATTAAAAATGGCGGAAAGCTTCCACTTATTACATCGTGCTCACCCGGATGGATTAAATTCTGTGAACACTACTTTCCAGAATTTTTAGACAATCTATCAACTTGTAAATCACCACATGAGATGTTTGGAGCAATCTTAAAAACATATTATGCACAAAAAATGGGAATTGATCCTGCCAACATGTTTGTAGTTTCTATAATGCCATGTACAGCAAAGAAGTTTGAAGCACAAAGAGAAGAACTTGCAGCAAGTGGTTATCCGGATGTTGATGCGGTACTCACAACAAGAGAACTAGCACGAATGATAAAGGAAGCAGGAATAGATTTTGTTAACCTGCCGGATAGCCATTTTGACGACCCAATGGGTGATGCAACAGGTGCCGGTGTAATCTTTGGAACAACAGGTGGTGTTATGGAAGCAGCACTCAGAACGGTGTGTGAAATTTTGACAGGAAAGCCACTTGAAAACATAGAAATTACACAGGTTCGTGGTTTAGAAGGAATAAGAGAGGCAGAAATTGACATTGGCACAATGAAAATAAAGGCTGCAGTTGCACACGGGCTTGCCAATGCAAAGAAACTGCTTGAAATGGTCAAAAACGGTGAAAAAGAATATCACTTTATAGAGATAATGGCATGCCCTGGTGGTTGTATAATGGGTGGAGGTCAGCCAATTGTTCCAGCTAAGGTAAAAGAAAAGGTGGATGTTGCAAAGCTCAGAGCAAGTGCTATTTATGACGAAGATAGATCACTGCCCATAAGAAAGTCTCATGAGAATCCAACCATAAAGAGACTTTATGATGAATTCTTGGGACATCCAAATAGTGAAAAAGCACACCATCTGCTTCATACTCACTACAGGAGAAGACCGTTGTATTGAAATACATTCAAAAAAATATTAGATTTTATTTACAAGGGGCTGGTATACTAATTTGCCAGCTTCTTTTTTTATCAAAAGTTATTTTTTTTGCTATGTTTAAATGATATAATAAAATATCAGAGGCTTTTGTTTTAAATAATTTTGAACATTAAAATAACATACTGGAAAGGGGTTATTCAGAATACAGTGAAGAGAATAATACTTGCTTCTTCTTCACCACGCCGAATTGAGCTTTTAAAGCAGTTTGGAATAAAATTTGAAGTACTTCCCTCAAACATAGATGAAGTAATTTCCAATGACTTGCCACCTGAAGAAAATGTGACTATTCTAGCTAAGAAAAAAGGTGAAGAGGTTTTAAATAGGCTGGGTGAAGATGCAAAAGACTCTTTGATAATCTCAGCAGATACAATTGTTTTTGTAGAAGGCGATATTCTTGGTAAGCCATCGGATGAAAAGCAGGCTTTTTACATGTTAAAGAAAATAAGTGGTAAATCCCATATAGTTTATACAGGTGTTTGTGTAATCGATACTTCTAAAAATCATATTTTGTCTGATTTTGAAAAGAGCTATGTTTATATAAAAAATATGACCGATGAAGAAATACTAAGGTATATACAAACAGGAGAGCCTTTTGATAAGGCAGGAGCTTATGCAATCCAGGGATTTGGAAGTTTAATAGTTGAAAAAATAGAAGGATGTTTTTATAATGTTGTTGGTCTTCCTTTATACAAACTAAACACTATGCTACAAAAATTAGGATATGACTTAATGAAAGGAGAATTATGATGGGGCTAATAAAGTCATTTTATAGAGATTTAGGAATTGATCTGGGTACAGCAAATACATTGGTGCATCTACGTGGGAAAGGTATCGTTGTAAACGAGCCTTCTGTTGTTGCTGTTCAAAAGGATACAGGCAAGATTTTAGCGGTTGGTAACGAGGCAAAAGAAATGATTGGAAGAACGCCCGGGAATATTGTAGCTATAAGGCCACTAAAAGATGGAGTAATTGCAGATTTTTATACAACCCAGGTTATGCTAAAATACTTTATGGAAAAAGCATACAAAAAATCCTTGTTTGGTCTTAAACCCAGAGTGGTTATTTGTGTTCCATCGGGTGTTACTGAGGTTGAAAGAAGAGCAGTGGAGGAGTCAGCATACAAAGCAGGTGCGAAAGAGGTTTATATAATGGAAGAGCCGATGGCAGCTGCAATTGGTGCTGGGCTTCCTATTGATGAGCCAGCAGGCAGCATGGTGGTTGACATAGGTGGTGGGACATCTGAAGTTGCAGTTATTTCACTTGGTGGTATTGTAACCAGCAAATCTTTGAGGATAGCCGGGGATGAATTTGATGAAGCTATATCAAATTATATCAAGAAAGAATACAATCTTATGATAGGTGACAGAACGGCAGAAGAGATAAAAATAAACATTGGCTCAGCGTATCCACTGGAAAAGGAAGAATGGTATGAGATAAAGGGAAGAGATTTGATAACCGGACTTCCCAAAACCATCAAGGTCTCATCATCTGAAATAAGGGATGCTTTAAAAGAGCCTGTAATGGCAATTGTTGATGCTATAAAACAAACGCTTGAAAGAACCCCACCTGAGCTTGCAGCAGATATTATGGAAAGAGGAATAATGTTGACTGGCGGGGGAGCGCTTTTGAAAGGACTGGATAAACTGATTAAACAGGAGACAGGCTTGCCTGTTCATATAGCAGAAAGACCTCTTGACTGTGTGGCACTTGGAGCAGGAAAAGCGCTGGAGGAGTTAGAAACATTGCAAAAGGTTATGATCAATAGGAGCTCAAGGTAGTGGAGGATGAAATGTTTTGAAGAAGAATATTCTTGTTATAACAATTATTGTAGTCTCTTTTTTATTCAGTATTATTGCGACCATAATATCTCTCCAGAATTATGACTCCAATATAATTTCAAAAAAGATGAAGGATGGCTATATTCCTGTTAGTTCTAAGTTTACAAAAATAATCAGGAATGCAAAAGAATATGTGAATGGAATAGTCCATTTAAATCAAATCATCAATGAGAATAAAAGGTTAAAAGAGCAACTGGAAAAGCTAAAAACAGATAGAGTTACAATTGAAGAGATAAAAAGCGAGAATCAAAAACTAAAAGAACTTCTGGGGCTTAAGAATCAGATTGGGGAGTTTTCTGATTATGAAGTTGCTCGAGTTGTTTTAAGATCATCTGAAGCATGGCTCAGTTACTTTATCATAGATAAGGGCTTGAAAGATGGTATAAGAAAAAATATGGTAGTTGTGAACAATCAAGGGCTTGTGGGCAATGTTGTTGATTGTGGTGCAAATTGGGCGAAAGTAGAAACATTGCTGGATCCAGATTTTTCGGCATCGGCAATGGTTGTAAGAACAAGGGATATTGGAGTTGTGAGAGGCAATCTTAACCTTATGGGCAAGAGACTTTGTGAACTCAGATATATTTCAAAGGATTCAAAGGTGAGACAAAATGATGTTGTTATTACCTCCGGAATGGGGGAAATATTTCCCAAGGGTATTGTTATTGGGAAGATTATCCAGATAAAAAATGATAAATTTGAACTTACAAAAAATATACTGATAAAACCTGCAGTAGATATAGAGAATATAGAATATGTTATGGTTTTAAAAAAAGTAAAAGGTATTAATTTTTCGGTAGGTGTTAGATGAGTTGTTTAAAAATAAGTTTATGTTACACTGTGCAAATATAATCGGGGCAGTTTTTTTCCAGATGTTATCACAAGATTTTGTATATATAAAAGGAAACTCTGTGTTGCTCTACATTCCTCTTCTTATTTGCAATGTAATTTTCTTTGAATTTGTGGATGCCCTGTTTGCCAATTTGATTCTAATTTTTGTGTTTTGTACACTATTTACAAATGGCTTTTTTATAAATATATTTTTGATGATTTTGCTCTTATTTATAAACAGAAGACTTAAAGAAAAAATTTATGTGGAAAGAATAGAGGTATTTTTATCATATCTTTTTGGTTTTTTAATATCTTTAAATTTCTTGTACTATCTGATAGAGAGCTATTTAAATAATACTTTGCTTAATATGTCGTTGATTTTGACTACCGCGGTGATTCAGTTTATTTTAGATTCCATATTTGGAATATTTATTTACTTTATTATTGAAAGAGAAAGTAAATATCTTCTGAGACTTAAAAAGGGGAGAAGTTTGAAAGAAGAATGAAGATATTATTTATTCAGAAGTTGAGAGAGAAAAATGTATTTAATAGATGGACTTTTTTATACATATTTTTTATAGCTTTGAGTAGTATTCTTATAATTCGCCTTGCATATCTTCAAATACTAAAAGGTGACTATTACTATGAAATTTCAGAAAAAAGAATTATGCAAAAAGCAAATTTAGAGGCTCCACGAGGAATAATCTTTGATAAAGAAGGAAGACCTCTTGCTGACAACAGACCTGCTTATGTCTTACAGATATTAAAAACCCAGCAACTCAGGACAGAGGAAGATAAAAAAGAATTTACAAAGAAGATAATTGAAATTGTCAGGATTTTAAATAAAAACAACGATAAGATATTAAACCAGTTCAAGATAGATATAAATCCTATAAGATTTGACTTTGGTATAAAAGACGAAAAACTTTCTAAAAAAGTCGAACAACAATGGAAAAAGGACAGAAATATTCCATTAAATTATTCTGCTGAACAAGCATTTAATTTACTTAAAAAAAGATTCTATATTCCTGACAACCTTGATTTAAATTTAACTCTTCAGGTAATGGCAGTTGAGGATATGCTTTTTTATAATTACTACCAGATGTATCAACCTGTTACGATAGCTGTAGATATTTCAATGAAAACAATTGCCCAAATAGAAGAAAGAAGGAAGGAATTTTCTTTTGTAAACATAGAAGCTAAAGCAGTCAGGAACTACAAGGATGCCATATACAATGCATTTGTTGTAGGAAGGGTTGGTAAAATAACACAGCAACAGTATGAAGAATTAAAAGATAAAGGGTATTCAGTGGATAGTATAATAGGAGTTGAAGGAATAGAAAAAAAATACGAAGAATATCTACGTGGCAGGGATGGTATACAGCTTATAGAGGTTGATAAGTTTGGAAGGATTAATGATATAAGAATTGAAAAAGAACCTGTAAAAGGGTCAAATGTATATCTTACTATTGATAGTAAACTGCAGCAGGTTGCTTATAATTCCCTTAAAAAAGTACTGGAAAAAATAAGAAATGGAGAATTTGGTGAAAGATTTCCGAAAGCAACAGCAGGGGCGGCTGTTGTAATTGATGTAAAAACAGGAAATGTTCTTGCACTCACAAGTTATCCTTCTTATGATCCGAATGTATTTATAAAAGGAATCACAATGAGTGAGTGGAATAAACTGATAAACGATCCCAACAGACCAATGTTTAACAGGGCTATTGCAGGGGTATATCCACCGGGTTCAACTTTTAAGATTTTAACTGCAATAGCTGGTCTGCAAGAAGGTGTTATAAAACCAACTGAGAAGATACTTGATACAGGTCGATATATGTACTATGCAAAGTCTGGATTTATGCCGGCATGTTGGATATGGAACAGGTATCACAGAACGCATGGATGGGTAGATGTGGTGAATGCTTTAAAAGTATCATGCAACGTTTTCTTCTATGAAACAGGTAGAAGGCTCGGTATTGATAGAATCGATAAATATGCTAATTTGTTTGGACTTGGTAGTAAAACAAATATTCAACTTGACGGGGAATCAAATGGCATTCTTGCAAATGAGGAGAATAAGAAGAAGATATTCAATCAGCCATGGTACCCTGGTGATACAGTTTTAGCAGCAATTGGACAATCAATTAACGCTTTTACTCCTGTTCAAATGGCCAGCTTTATTGCAACTGTTGCAAACGGCGGGACAAGGTATCAGGTAAACCTAATAGATAGAATTGTTGATGCAAATGGCAAGGTTGTTTATAAATCAAAGCCAAAAGTTTTAAGCAGGGTCAATATGTTGCCCGCTACAAAGCAAGCAGTATTTGAAGGGATGAAGAGTGTTACGAGTGAAGAAGGAGGTACAGCAACACAGGCATTTAAAGGTTTGCCTTTTATTGTAGCAGGAAAGACAGGTACTTCGCAATACTCCTACTCTTCAGATGCACATAGCTGGTTTGTTGGCTTTGCTCCTTATGATGACCCGCAGATTGCGTTTGCTATTGTGTTGGAAAATGGTGGGCATGGCTTGTACCCTGCGTACGTTGCAAGAGATATAATAGATAGTTATTTTAACTTGCAAAATACGCAAAATGGTAGCTCCAATTAAAAAAGGAGGAAGTAGCTTTGAGTGAGCCTGTTGTATTAAAAGGATTTGGGAAAGGAATAGCTGTAATTTTAGACAGTAGCTGTGATTTTGAAATTATTTGTGATCATTTTAAGCAAAAGGTTATCAATGGGAAAAATTTTTTTTCGGGGTATGAGATTCCCATCCAATTTATAGGAAGAAAGTTAAACAGTTATGAATTGCAAAAATTGATAGATATCATGAAGACATTTGGAGGTGTACATGATATAATATTTCCATGGGACCAAATCAGTTTTAATCATCTTTTACCTTCGGCAAATGAACAGGATGAAAATAAAATAACAATAACAGAAGCACCCAAAGATGCTAAAATATTTAAGGGAACTTTGCGTTCAGGGCAGGTCGTAAAATCTGACACAGATTTGATTGTAATTGGAGATGTCAATCCGGGTGCAGAGGTTGTCTCAGCAAACAATATTATAATATTGGGAGCTTTAAGAGGGATAGCACATGCGGGAGCGTCAGGCAACAAGAATGCAGTTGTGTTTGCGCTTGAAATGAATCCTGTCCAGATCAGAATTGCCAGCATAATAGCCCGGGCACCTGACGAAGAAAATCAGGATCAGGAGAAGGTACCTGAGGTTGCATACATTGAGAATGATGTGATCGTAATAAAGCCTGTAAGTGAGTTTTAATAATAATTATTCGAAAAGGAGAGTTTTGGGGAATGGGAGAGGTATACGTCATAACATCTGGTAAAGGTGGAGTGGGCAAGACAACAACTACTGCCAATGTGGGTACATATTTGAGTATCCTGGGAAAAAAAGTCCTTTTGATTGATGCAGACATTGGTCTTAGGAATCTTGATGTTGTGATGGGATTGGAAAATCGAATAGTATTTGACATAGTCGATGTTGTTGAAGGAAGATGTAAACCTAAGCAAGCATTGGTGAAAGACAAGAGGTTTGAAGGACTCTATCTTTTACCAGCTGCTCAATCCAAGGACAAGACTGCTGTAAAACCCGAGCAGATGAAAAGTCTTTGTGATGAGCTAAAAAAAGATTTTGATTTTATTCTAATAGATTGTCCAGCCGGGATTGAACAGGGTTTTAAAAATGCCATTGCCGGTGCTGATAAAGCAATTGTTGTGACAACACCCGAGGTTTCAGCTGTCAGGGATGCTGATAGAATAATTGGGCTGTTGGAGGCTTATGAGTTACATAATCCAAAGCTTATAATTAACCGTATCAGGTTTGACATGGTAAAACGCGGCGACATGATGGACATAGACGATATACTGGAGATACTGTCAATTGATCTTTTAGGAATTATTCCGGATGATGAAAAAATTATCATTTCTACCAACAAAGGCGAGCCAATTGTAACAGATGAAAAATCAAGGGCAGGGCAAGAGTATAGGAATATAGCACGAAGGATACTTGGTGAAAATATTCCTATTGTTAGCAATGAAGAGAATTTAGGATGGCTTGAAAGGTTAAAAAGATTTTTTGGCTTAAATAACTCTTAGGAGGAATTGTGAATGTTTGAGTTTTTTAATAGATTTTTTAACAAGCAGTCTTCAAAGGATATTGCAAAAGAGAGACTAAAGCTTGTTTTGATTCATGACAGAGCAAATGTTTCACCAGAACTGTTAGAGCTTATCAAAAACGAAATCTTGAAAGCAATACAAAAATATATAGTAATTGATGATAAGTTACTTGAAATTCAGATAACAAGAACTCCTTCTGAACAGAAAGGCGAGTTTGTACCTGCTTTAATCGCCAATATTCCCATTAAATCAATTAAAAAGTCAGAAATAACCAATAACGAGGCTGAAGAATAGATGATTATTAATAATGAAGAACCAATAAAGAAAGGGTACAATATTTTTCTCATTGTATTGATGATTCTTCTCTGCACAATAGGTTTTGTTTTGATTGCAAGTGCAACCCATGTACTTGATACAGGTGAGTATAAACTGGTGGTATCCCAGTTTATTTGGTTCTGTTTAGGACTTATTCTATTTTTCATATTCTCAAGGATTGACTATAGAATTTTGACAAACTTTTATGTTATTATTTATTTGGTAATGGTGGGGCTTCTTCTTTATGTTGATATAAAAGGAATAAGTATATTGGGTGGACAAAGATGGATTAAAATTGGACCTTTTTCGTTTCAGCCGTCTGAAATCTCCAAGCTTCTAATGGTTATTTTTTTTGCAAAAGCTGTTTCAATGCAGGAAAATATAAGTGTATTCAAAAATCTTATAAAGGTATTATCTTTTGCCCTAATACCGATAATATTTGTTATTAAGCAACCTGACCTGGGAACAGCTTCGGTTTTTATTGCAATAATTGTCACAATCCTGTTTGTGGCAGGTTTAAATCTCAAGTATTTCTATATTGCAATTGGAGCTTTTGCTACATTCATCCCTATTGCATGGGAATTTATACTCCTTGATTATCAGAAGGATAGAATAAGAATTCTGTTTAACCCTGAACTGGACCCACTGGGTAAGGGCTGGCAAGTTATGTATTCAAAGATTGCAATAGGGTCGGGTAGACTGCTTGGGAAAGGACTTTTTATGGGTACGATAAATAGATTAGATTATCTACCAGTTAAAGAATCAGACTTTATATTTGGTGTGGCAGGCGAAGAGATAGGCTTTGTTGGCTGTGTGATAATAATAATACTTTATACCTTACTAATTGTAAATCTGATCAAGATAGCCTCTGATTGCAAAGACAAAATAGCTTCATATATTGTGGCAGGAATTGCGGGTATGTTTGGTTTCCAGATGTTTGTAAATATTGCGATAACTCTTGCTATTATGCCTGTAACAGGAATTCCATTGCCTTTTATTAGCTATGGTGGAAGCTCAATGCTGACCTCCATGGCATCACTTGGAATAGTTCAGAACATCTATAGAGAAAATATAAAAACTATGTTTTGAGGTGAAGAAGATGAATATAGCACTTATTGCGCACGACAAAAAGAAAGAACTTATGGTTCAGTTTGCAATAGCGTACAAGTTTATATTATCCAAACACACCCTATATGCGACAGGTACAACAGGAAGACTAATCCAGGAAGCAACTGGGCTTGAAGTTCACAGATTTTTACCAGGACCGCTCGGTGGTGACCAGCAAATTGGATCTTTGATTGCTTATAACCAAATAGACATGGTTATATTTCTAAGAGACCCTCTGACAGCACAACCACATGAGCCGGATGTGAATGCTCTTTTGAGGCTTTGCGATGTCCATAATATCCCACTTGCAACAAATATAGCTACAGCAGAGCTTTTAATAAAGGCGCTGGATAGAGGAGATTTGTCATGGCGTGAGATTGTTAATCCAAAACTCCAGAAAAACAAGAGTGATAAATAATGATAAAAGGAAAGGTCAAAATTGATAGGAAAACAAAAAATTTGGTCAAACGCCTTAAATCTGATGATATACCGGTGATATTGCATGAGGATATTGATGAAGTTGCTGCTTATTCACTGTTAGAAAAAAAAGTAAAAGTTATTATAAATTGTGCTAAATCTTTTACAGGGCGATTTCCTGCCCAGGGGGTAAAGATCCTTCTTTCTCATAATATTACAATTATTGATGATTTGGGTGAAGATATTTTCAACCAGATCAAGGAAGGAGATTTTTTAGAAGTTAAAGAAAATGAGATATATCTCAATGGTAAATATTTGTGTGAAGCAAAATATTTAACAAAAGAGGAATTTGAGTATTTTTACCAAAAAAGCTTTAAAGAAATGGAAAAGCTATTGGAGAATTTTATAGAAAATACCCTGGAATATGCTAAAAAAGAAAAAGGTTTTATACTGGGGCAATTTGAAATGCCTGAAATACAAACAAAGATAGCTGGGAAGCATGTTCTTGTTGTAACAAGAGGTAGTAGTTTTAAAAAAGACATAAAAGCTATAAAAAGCTATATTACGGAAGTAAAACCTGTGATAATAGCAGTTGATGGAGCTGCTGACGCACTTATTGAGGAGAAGATTAAACCTCATATAATAATTGGCGATATGGACAGTGTCTCAGAGGAAAGCCTGTTTAAATGCGATGAGATTATTGTACATTCGTATCCGAACGGATATGCACCAGGTTTGGAACGCATTAAAACTTTGGGACTTGATGCTAAAGTTATTGCATGTCCGGGAACAAGTGAAGATGTAGCTTTACTTCTGGCCTATGAAAAAGGTGCTGAGCTTATAGTCTCAGTGGGTTCACATAGCAGTATGCTTGACTTTCTGGAAAAGGGTCGCAAAGGTATGTCCAGCACATTTTTGGTCAGGTTAAAAATTGGTCCAAAACTTGTTGATGCAAGGGGTGTATCAAAGCTTTACACAGAAAGGGTAAGTCTTAAATATATAGGTATTTTGATAATTTCTGCTTTAATTCCTATACTGGCAGTCTTGATGATTACTCCTCCTTTTCAGTACTTTTTCTATTTGATCCAGTTAAAATTAAGGGTAATCTTGAGGTAGAATGAGATGAATGGAATAGGGATAAAATATTTTATAATAACCATTGCCTCTATCTTTATAGCCTTGGGTGTGGGAATCATAATAGGATTTTCGCTAAATAGCGAGAAGTTTGTTCAGAAACAGTTTCAACAGCAATTGAATGTGATTGACAAAAATTTGATAAACTTAAAGAAGGAAAATGACAGACTTTTAAAGGAAATTGATGAGTATAAAAATCAAGTTGCTCAGCAGGGCAAGATAAATAATTCACTTGTAAATGCTTATCTTAAATTGGGGAAAATTGATTCAGCTGTGACTATTGTAATTACCTCTACAGATTATTCATACAATGATTTGATAGATTTTTTAAGAAAAATTGGGATCAAGATTAATAGAATTATAAAAATAAAAAGTTCTTTTCTAAACATAGTCAACGAAAATTCTAATGAATTTGGCAGTTATAAACTCCCTGATGATGCTATAAAAGACATTACTGTGTACTCTGTCTTTGACATAAAAAGCGAGTTGATAAAAATGCTTATCGAAAAAAGATATATAGAAGTAAATAAACTTTCGTCGGGGATATCGGATACTGTTGTTTTAGCTGGTGGCAATACTCTTCAGAACAATAACTTTAATAAAATTGATAGAAAAATGGTCGAATTTTTTGTTGACATAAACAATTTGAATGTAATAGGAGTTCAGCAATCGTACAGTGAAGTGAATTACTGTGAATATTATAAAAACATGGGTTTAAATACGGTTGACAATGTTGATGAAACAAGCGGCAGAATATCCTTGATTGAGTTAATCAGAGGTAACAATGGAAACTACGGCACCAAAAAAGAAGCAACTTCTATAATTCCATCTAATTTTGTTGGCATTGAGGATGCTAAAAAAGCTTTAGAAAATAGAAGGACAAGCTTACTTGTTGAATTTGAGAAATATCAAAATGCTTCTTTAGCAGTACCATAGTATTTATTTTGGAGTTTAAGAGAAAAGAGAGGATGAAGTTTTGAAAGTAGTTGTTGTAATTCCTGCTTATAATCCTCCTGAATCTTTTTATAAATTAATAGAAGTTTTATCCGGTTTTTCTTTTGTAGAAGAGATAGTAATAGTTGATGATGGTTCCGACAGTAAAATAAAACTTTCGAATAATAAATGTATACTGTTAAGACATTCTGAGAACAAAGGAAAGGGTGCAGCTCTGGAAACTGCATTTGAATATTTGAAAAGCAAAAGGTATGACAGAGTAGTGCTATTGGACAGTGATTTAAAGGTTGAAAAGAGGAACATTGAGAAATTCCTGGATAATATATTTTTGAGCTATAATGCTGTTATTATAGGGTATCCCGTAAACGTTAGAAAAAGAGGTTTTGGTATTGTTAAGGCTTTTGCCAGGCATGTTGTAAAATCTTATACCGGCAAAACAGTAGAACATCCTCTGAGCGGCCAGAGAATAATACCGTTTTTTGCAATTGAGAAGATTAAAACTATTCCCAAAGGATATGGGGTAGAAGTTTCAACTTTGATTGATTTTCTGAAAGAGGGTTATGAAATTATAGAAGTTCCTTTTGATTTCACACATGATGAAAAAGGAAAGAGTGCAAAGGATCTTTTACATAAATTGCGTCAGCTAAAGGATATATTTGAAGTCTACATATACAAGAGATGGAGGTTGTAGAAAGATTTATATATTTAATCTTTTTTTGTCAATTTTAATCGAGATTTTGTTGCTATTTGTTTTGACAGGATATTTGTTTAATAAAAACAGGCTACTCAAGCAAAATTATAAAGGTAAAAAAATTCCTTGTTGTATGGGAATAATATTGGGGCTTGTTTTAGCCCTTTATGCCTTTCTGGAGTACTTAAATGTTCGAAAAACCAATTTTTTAATCACTTGTTTTAGTTTTTTAGCAATCTCAGTGATAGGTTTAATCGACGATGTATTCGGTGATGATAAAAGCAAGGGATTTAAAGGACATATTAAAAGGCTATGGAAGGATAAGGAGATTTCAACCGGACTTGTAAAGATGATATTAATTCCTATTGTACTTTTTCTTGGAAGTGCCCATATAACCCAGGATATCTATAAATCTTTCATATACACCATTTTGGGTGCACTCTGTATTAATTTGTTTAACCTTTTTGATTTGCGACCTGGCAGGTGCATAAAAATTCTATTTATTTTTATAGTTCTGATTGGATCTTTTATAAATTGGATTCCCTTTTACATTTCGCTTCTGATTTTGTTAATGCCCATTTTCATTGGTGACATTAAGGAAATATATATGTTGGGTGATGCGGGCTCAAATCTGATAGGTTATGTATTCTTTTTAATCATAAGCCAGATTTACACTATCCGTACTGACAATATGTTGCTATGGATTACATTATTTAGTGCGCTACTTTTGAACTTAGCTTCTGAGTATATATCATTTTCCCAGGTTATTGAAGGAAGTAAAGTATTAAAATTTATTGATGAACTTGGAAGAAAAAAATAATAACTTGAATTCTCCGGAGGGATATTGTAATATATTCACTGTTGTTTAAAGTTTAAAGTGAGGAGGTTAAAAAAATTGGCTGAGATGGAATTATGGTTTACCGAGCAACAAACTCCAGATTTAGGGTTTACATGCAAGATAACAAAGACTATTTATACAGCTAAGACAAAGTATCAAGATTTGGCAATACTTGAAACAAAACAGTTTGGTAGGATGCTTGTTTTGGACGGAGCTGTGCAGACAACAATTGCCGACGAATTCTGTTATCATGAACTTATAGCACATGTGCCTTTATTTACTCATCCTAATCCCAAAAAGGTTGCAGTTATTGGCGGTGGAGATGGTGGGGTCATTAGAGAGATTCTAAAGCATGAAGAGGTAGAAAAAGCATATTTAATAGAAATTGACCAAGAGGTAATAGAAGCAAGTAAAAAGTATCTTCCTGAAATAAGCTGTGCACTTGATGATAAAAGAGCAGAAGTTATAATCACAGATGGGATAAAGTTTGTATCAGAAAACAAAAATATGTTCGATGTTATAATAGTTGACTCAACCGATCCTGTTGGACCAGCGGTTGGATTATTTGAAACTAACTTTTATCAGGCAGTGTATGAGTGTCTCAAGGAAGATGGACTATTTGTTGCCCAAACAGAGTCACCTTTTTATGACCAGGAATTAATAAGAAATGTATTTCATTCAATAAAGTCTATCTTCCCAATAACAAGACTTTACCTTGGTTTTATTCCAACATATCCGAGCGGACTCTGGAGCTTTACAATGGGTTCTAAAAAATATGATCCGCTTGAGGTTGATATTTCAAAGATTAAAAGAATTGACACAAGATATTACAATCCAGAGCTTCATAAAGCGCTTTTTGCTTTACCCACTTTTGTTAAAAAAATCATTGAATAGAGGGGAAATGAATGAACTTTAAGCTATATAAAAGTTCTTTCCTGTGTGCAACTGAGGATTATATAAACAGCAAAGTTGTACTTGCTGGAGTGCCTATGGATTTTACGGTAAGTTTCAAACCCGGTTCGCGTTTTGGGCCAAGCAAAATAAGAGAAGTATCAGTTGGACTTGAAGAATATTCAGTATATCAGAACAAAAATCTATTCAATAAAGTTTTTTATGATATGGGGGATTTAGAACTCCCATTTGGAAATGTAGATAGATGTATTAACATGATATTCGAGTTTGGAAAAAAGGTATTTAAAGATGATAAGATTCCTATTTTCTTGGGAGGAGAACATCTTATAAGTTTTCCTCTTATAAAGGCGGCAAAAGAAACTTATGATGACCTTGTTGTTTTACATTTTGACGCACATGCAGACATGAGAGATGACTATATGGGTGAGAAACTTTCGCATGCAACAGTTATGAGAAGGGTTGGCGAAGAAATAGGTTTTAAAAACTTGTATCAATTTGGTATAAGGTCTGGCTCAGAAGAGGAGATCTCTTTTGCAAAAGAGAACGGTCATGTATTTTTTATTTACGAAATAGAGAGGTTTTTTGAAGTACTTTCGGAGCTTCAAAATAAAAGTGTATATTTATCAATTGACATTGATGTTGTCGATCCAGCATTTGCCCCTGGCACCGGAACACCTGAACCAGGGGGACTTACATCTATGCAATTGATAGATATAATCTTAAAAATGGAAAAGCTCAATATTATAGGTGCTGATATTGTAGAGGTTTCTCCCTATTATGATATTTCAGACAGGACAACTCTTCTTGCTGCAAAGATTATAAGGGAACTTGTACTTTTGGTTGACTGAAAGAGATAATAAAAAAGGTGTGGTTAAGCACTCTATTTCAAAAACAAACACAGGCTTAACCGCACCTTTTTTTGTATAGAAATTTCTTGCTAAAAACCTTTTTGTGTTATAAAATAGAAATTAGCATAATATATTAATACCAGCTATTAATACTACATAATAAACTATTTTCGAGGAGGATTTTTAATGATTGACAAGTTGAAAGATCTCAGACAAAGACGCGAGAGGATATTGAAGCTTGGAGGAGAAGATAGAGTAAAAAAACAACATGAGAGCAGAAAACTTACATGCAGGGAGCGAATTGAATATCTGCTTGACGAAGGCAGTTTTAATGAGATTGACATGTTTGTTGAACATAGATGCCAGGAGTTTGATATGAAAGACACATATATACCGTCAGATGGAGTTGTAACAGGATATGGTACAATAAACGGTCGAAAGGTCTTTATATATGCTCAGGACTTTACATCCATAGGTGGATCGCTTGGTGAGATGCATGCCAAAAAGATATGCAAAGTGTTGGATTTAGCTATGAAGTACGGTTGTCCTGTAATTGGCATCAATGACTCCGGTGGTGCAAGAATTCAGGAAGGAGTGGATGCCCTGGCTGGTTATGGTGAAATATTTTTTAGAAACACCATGGCATCTGGTGTAATTCCTCAAATAGTAGCTATAATGGGACCCTGTGCAGGTGGTGCTGTATATTCTCCGGCAATAATGGACTTTATTTTTATGGTTGATAAGACAAGTCAGATGTTTGTCACAGGACCTCAGGTAATAAAGGCGGTGACGGGTGAAGAAATATCCTTAGAAGAACTTGGTGGTGCTTTGACTCACAATACCAAAAGTGGTGTTGCACATTTTATAGCAGAAGATGAACACACCTTGCTTGATATGATAAAGTATCTGTTGTCATTCTTGCCCTCAAATAATATGGATGATCCACCCTATGTTGTATCTTCGGATTCAGGGAAAAGAGCTGTGCCAGAACTTGAAAAAATTATTCCTGACGAGCCAAACAAGGCATATGACGTAAAGGATATTATATACAGAGTTGTAGATAATGAAGAATTTTTAGAAGTTCAGCCTTATTTTGCTCAAAATGCAGTGGTGGGATTTGGGCGAATAGGCGGTTTTAGTGTTGGGATTGTTGCAAACCAGCCCAAGGTGAATGCTGGTGTTTTAGACTATGACTCATCAGACAAAATAGCAAGGTTTGTTAGATTCTGTGATGCGTTCAACATTCCGATTGTTACATTTACAGATGTGCCAGGTTTTTTGCCGGGTGTTAACCAGGAACATAATGGAATAATTCGCCATGGAGCAAAGATTTTATACGCTTACTCAGAAGCAACTGTTCCTAAAATTAATGTTATTTTGCGAAAGGCTTATGGTGGAGCTTATATAGCAATGAGTAGTAAACATATCGGTGCAGATTTTGTATTTGCATGGCCAACTGCAGAGATAGCGGTTATGGGTCCGGATGGTGCTGCAAATATTATCTTCAGAAAAGAGATTCAAGCTTCTCCTAACCCTGAGGAGGAGAGACGAAAGCGAATTTTAGAATATACCCAGAAATTTGCAAATCCTTATATTGCTGCTGCAAGAGGATATGTGGATGATGTAATCGAACCCAGGTTTACAAGAGATAAGATTATTGAAGCTTTGAATGTATCATCCACAAAGAGAGAGTCAAGGCCACCTAAAAAACATGGAAATATACCGCTTTGATATCCTGTTAAAAAAGGAGGGTTGCTTAAAATGTACATTTCTACAAATAGTACAACAACCATTACAAAAGAAGAACTCGCAAGTATATGTGCATGCCTTGCTATAATATTGGAGGAAAGCAATTTCAAAATTACACATGTGACAAAACAGCAAAACAAATGGAAAAAAGCTGCAAGACAGATGGCAATTGAACAAAGACAATTATTTTTTAGGTGGAGGTGAGCAACAGTTGAGAATTACAATGCAAAAAAGGTATAATTTTGACTGGGTAGCATTAAAAGTTATTCTGTGTGCAAAAGGTTGGTAATATATGTGCTACCAGCAGAAGAGCTTTAATAAGAGGTGTAAAAAACTTGATAACAGTTCAGGCTAAGCTGATTTTTGAAAGTTATGAAGACAGGCAAAAGACATTGGAGCTTATGAGAAGATGGTCATCCTGCATGAGATTTGCATACAAAAGACTTTTAGAAGGCTATGATAGAAATAGCCTCAAAAAAGATTTGCAGGGGATTTTCAATTTGAACTCAAGGTATGTAGATGATGCAATAATGAAAGCAAAGGCTGTTTTAGAATCCTGCAAGCAAAGAGGGGAAGACCCAAGGAAAGCTATCTTTGGTGGCAGACAGCTTTTTGAAAAGCTCAAAAAGCGACATATAAACGGCAAGCCTTATAAAAAGCTCAAGACTGAGTGGCAGGAAAAGAGGAAAGGGAATTTATATTCAAGAGGAGACAGGAGTAAGAAAGGGAACTTAAACACAAGGATTGTGGCAAATGAAAGAGGCACATTTTTGAGGATAAATATAGGAGATAGAAAGTATGTATTTGCCAGATTGTCAGCCGGTTTTAAAAAAGACAAAAACAAAGAAGAAATTTTACAGGAGATTGCTATTCTTGAAGTGCCTTATTCAGTAGAGCTAAAACTCAAGAAAGGGAATGTGTATGCTTACTTTTCAGTAGAAGAACTCTTTCCAGCGACAGAAATCACCAAGGAAAATGGTGGTATAGGGATAGATACAAATGCATATCCAAATCACATGGCATGGGTAGAGGTGGACAGAAGCGGACAGTTTATAAGCCATGGCAAGATTCCAATGCCGGAGCTTGACAGTGGAAACTCTGACAAAAGAGAGTATTACAGATGGCAGTATGCGCATGAGATTGTGAAGATTGCAAAAGAGAAAAGAAAAGCTATTGTGATAGAGAGGCTTGATATAAAAGACAAAGGGCAAAGAGGAGATTTTTCTTTCAGAAAATCAAGACGGATAAGGCACTTTTTCAGCTACAGGTCGCTTCTTGACAAAATCAAGATTTTAGCAAAACGAGAAGGGATAGAGGTTATAGAAGTAAATCCTGCATATACATCAGTGATAGGGATGCTGAAGTTCGCACCGCAGTTTATGGTAAGCAAAGATGTTGCAAGCGCATATGTGATAGCAAGAAGAGGACTTGGGAAAGAAGAGAGGATACCTGCAAACTACATGAAGCTTTTAAATAGTCTTGATGTAAGTAGTTTAGAAGAGCTAAAAGGGTATGTAAGCAAAGAAGTTAAGAATATACACTTGAGAAGGAAACAGATAAAAGAGATTGAATATGTAATGCGTAAGATACAAAGCCCTGGGAGTGAGCCAGGGAGGCTATTTGCACCTCTGGATGGAACAAGTGCGATTAGCTGTAGTGAAGGCTACAATCTCTGGCGAGTTCTCAGGGTAGCGGTGGTAACACCACTCTCCCCTGACAGGGTGTTGCGAGACATGTCTGTCCTGAAATGGGTATTGGTTTCAGGGCAAGTGGGGGGACCGAAAATCGGCGCAAGTTCCTGCTTCTTGGGGTAGGGGCTATGGCTTTCCCAAATACCGCCTGCTGGGGCTGGGAAAGTCTTGAAATGGCGGATAACAAATACCCCAGCTGCCAATACTGTGCAATTTTGCACAGTTTGGTTGACCAGGTAAAATTGCAAATGAGAAAATTCAAGGTTAAAATAAATGACCAGGAGTTTTTAGTTGAAGTAGAAGAAATCGGAACATCTACAAAAAATACATTTACTCCTCCAAAAACAAAATTTGAAATAGAAAGACCTGTTACACAGCCAAAAAGAGAACCTTTACAGGAATCTGTTTCTCTGTCTGACAAAAATGTTGTATGTGCTCAGCTTCCCGGTACAATAGTGAAAATTCTTAAAAATGAAGGTGAAATGGTGTCGCTCAAAGATCCTGTTTTAGTGCTTGAAGCCATGAAAATGGAGAATGAGGTTTTTCCTCAAATGGAGGGAAAAATAAAGAAGATATACGTCAGAGAAGGGCAGAAGGTTTCAAAAGGTGATTTGCTATTTGAAGTTGAATAAAATTTTTGGAGGGCTTGCAATATCATGGGAATAAAGATAACAGAAACAATTTTAAGGGATGCTCATCAGTCGCTAATTGCAACCAGGATGACAACAGAGCAAATGTTAGAAATTGCCCCTGTACTTGATGAAGTTGGATATTATTCAATTGAGTGTTGGGGTGGAGCTACATTTGATGCATGCCTGAGATTTTTCAATGAAGATCCATGGGAAAGATTGAAAAAATTAAAACAGGTTTTTAAAAAGACAAAGTTGCAGATGCTTTTGCGTGGTCAGAATCTTGTAGGCTACAGACACTATCCGGATGATGTTGTAATTGAATTTGTTAAAAAAGCCATTTACTACGGGATTGATATCATTAGAATTTTTGATGCTCTTAACGACCTCAGAAATATAGAAGTAGCTTTGAAAACCACAAAAACTGAAGGTGCTCATGCTCAGGTTGCAATCTCATACACAATATCTCCCTATCATACAATAGAAAATTACGTAAAGCTTGCAAGAGAGATAGAAGATCTGGGCGCAGATTCACTTTGTATTAAAGATATGGCTGGTCTTCTTTCACCATTTGAAGCTTATGATCTTGTTAAAGCCCTAAAAGAGAAGATCTCTATCCCTGTGCATCTTCACACTCATTACACAACCGGATTTGGCTCTATGACTTACTTAAAAGCAATTGAAGCAGGTGTTGATGGTATTGACACAGCACTTTCACCCCTTGCACTTGGAACATCTCAGCCACCAACTGAATCAATTGTATATGCTCTTTCTGGAACAATTTATGATCCTGGGCTTGACCTGGAAAAGATAAATGAGGCAAGTGAATATTTTAAAGTACTTCGTGAAGAGTATTTGAAAAAAGGACTTCTTGACCCAAAAGTACTGATTGTGGATATAAATGCTTTACATTATCAGATTCCGGGTGGAATGCTTTCCAATCTCATATCTCAACTAAAAGAACAGGGGCAGAAAGATAAGCTTGATGAGGTTTTGAGAGAAGTTCCGCGTGTAAGAGAAGATTTTGGTTTTCCTCCACTTGTTACACCCACAAGCCAGATTGTTGGAACCCAGGCAGTTTTAAATGTCATAGCTGGCGAAAGATATAAGCTTGTTACAAAGGAGACAAAAGCGTATTTTAAAGGTGAATATGGGCGACCTCCTGCAAAAGTAAATCAGCAGGTAAAATTAAAGATTCTCGGTGATGAGAGAGAAATTGAAACAAGGCCGGCCGATTTACTTTCACCTGAGCTTGAAAGCAGCAAAGAGAAAATAAAAGAATTTATTGAAACCGACACAGATGTTGTGACATATTGCCTGTTTCCGCAGCTTGCTGAAAACTATTTTAAGTTAAGAGCAGCAAAAAAGTATAAAATTGACGTTGGTCTTGTAAAAGAAAACAAAGTATATCCAGTGTAGAGGAAAGATACATCTTATGGTGTGCTTTCCTCTTCTTTTTTGATAAAATTTCTTATTAATCAAACGTATTGTTGTGATATAATTAATAACATAGAATAAAAACAAATTTAAGAAAGAAGGGCTAAAATATAAGATGGAGAATGAAAAACTCGAATTGATATCATCAATGGAATTTGAAGAAGATGCTCCGCTTTATAAAATAGTAGATTTTATGAACAAGAGTCTTAAAGACAAAAACATTATTGTGGGTCTTTCAAAAAATCACAATAAAATTGTAATTAGTATTTACCAAACATAAGGAGAAATGAAAAGATGAGTAATGACTTAGAAGCAAGGATTATCGAGCTTATGCCAGAGCTCAGCAAAGGGCAAAAAAAGATCGCCCAGTTTATTTTGGAACATGGTGAAAAGGCTGCGTACATGACAGCACTTGCTCTTGGCAACTCGGTTGGTGTTAGTGAGTCTACTGTTGTTAGATTTGCCGAGAGACTTGGTTTTGATGGATACCCTGAATTCCAGAAGGCTTTACAGGAACTTATGAAAAGTAAACTCACATCGGTTCAGAGGATAGAACTTTCTGCAAGCAGGATTAATGAGAATGAGGTTTTAAAAAGTGTGCTTCTTTCTGATATGGACAAGATTAAACAGACACTCGAGCAGATTGATGAGCAAACCTTCAATAAGGTGGTTGATGAGATAGTTAGTGCAAAGAGAATATACATCATTGGAATTAGAAGTTCAGCTGCTCTTGCGGATTTTTTGGGTTTTTATTTGAATATGATTTTGGACAATGTTAAGGTGATAACCACAAGTGGGATAAGTGATATATTTGAACAGGTTTTCAGGATTACATCTGAAGATTTGATAGTAGGAATTAGCTTCCCGAGGTATTCCAAACGCACTTTGAAGGTATTGCAGTATGCCAAAAAGCAGAATGCAAAAATTGTATCACTTACCGACAGTAAAATCTCTCCGCTTTGTAAATACAGTGACTATGTTTTGATATGCAGAAGTGACATGGTCTCTTTTGCTGATTCATTGGTTGCGCCACTCAGTGTGATCAATGCGTTGATTGTGGCAACAGGACTTCGTAAAAAGGATGATGTTGCAAGAACACTTGAAAAATTGGAAGAGATTTGGGATGAGTTTCAGGTTTATGAAAAAGAGAATAGGTGATGTAGCTTGAAGAGAATTTATCTAATAAGACATGGCGAAACTGATTGGAATAGATACAATAAAGTCCAGGGTTCTATTGACACAGATTTAAATGAGACGGGTATTCAGCAAGCAAAAAAACTTGCTGAGCGGTTAAAGAACGAAAAGATTGATATTGTATTTTCAAGTACATTAAAGAGAGCTTATTTAACAGCAAATGAAATTAAAGCTTTTCATCCAGAAATACCCTTGAGATTAACAGAAAGGCTTAATGAGATGAATTTTGGCGAATGGGAAGGCTTGAGTTTCGATGAACTTGAGAAAAAGTATTCAGAAACTTATAGATTATGGAAGGAAAATCCTGACAGAGCTACTTTTCCAGGTGAAGGTAGCTTATACAATGTAATGGAAAGGGTGAAGAGTTTTTTTGAAGAGGTTTTGAATGAATCATATAGCAACATTGTGGTTGTTACACATGGCGGTATAATCAAACTTTCCATTATATATCTTTTAGAACTACCGTTTGACTTTTATAAAAAATGCTGGATTGGTAATGCGAGTCTCAGTATTGTAGATATAAAAGAAAATAGACGAATGCTCAGCCTTTTGAATGATATGTCACATTTGCAATCAATTCAAAAGCGTCCAATAATATAAATTTTTATTTAGGCGTTTGCAAAATAGATGAAAATGTGAGCAATAAAATGGAAATGAAGTAATAAGTAACAAGGCAGATGATAGATAAGAGTATTTACAGATGCCAATATATAGCATTGCAAACAATAAAAGCATATACCAGACAAATGGTAAGTGATACCAAACTAAAAGAAGACAAAGTAATCCTAAACCCTTTTGAAAGTGATTGCTAAAGGGCTTTTAGATGAAGAGGAAAGTTTATGCAGAATAAGCAAAAAGGAATTTGTGTTAGAAGCTGAAGATAGGCTTATGCTATAAGTTTTTTAAGTTTTTGAAGTTTTTTGTAAGTAATGTTTTTATGAGATTCTAAGATAAAGTAAGAGAGAATAAAAATCAAAAGCATACAGATGGCGGAGAGCAAGAGGTCAGAAAAAAGTGAAGTATGGTCATGGGAAAATAATGTATCATGACCGAGGAAAGACTTTAACTGGAAGATAGTTTGTTCTATAGTAACTCGTGATTTGTAGAGTTTTTCAAATTTATTAGAATTTCTGTCTATGCCAGGGAAGTTGCGCAGGTCAGAGTCCGGGTAGGTATAAAACATTCTACCAGACTTAGAAGAAGTACAGGGATGAGGGCAGTTGCAAAAGCGTTTACCATCTTTAATTTGAGAGCAAGGACAACGCCACTTGATACGTGGTGAGCGATTTTTGCCATTACAAAAGCCTTCACGGATAAAAGGTTTGTTAAGCTTATTACAAAAGGGCACACCTTCTGGAGAAATAGAGATATTTGGGTCGGAAGTGGGTGAGGTTGAATTTGATTTTGAGCCCCTTGGGTTTATAGGGATAATAGCTTTAGAGAATTTAAAGTTATTGATTAAAGTAGAGTAAATTGCATATGAGTCAAGAGCACTATCAGCAATGAAGGTTGAGAAAGAGTATTGAAAGTTTTTATTCAAAGTAATCAGAGCAGGGATAAGAGCTTTTGAATCGGAGATAGCTTTAGCAAAGGATGGATCAGATGTATCAGCTTGAGGGAAAGTAAAAGCAGGTGAGATTACAAGAGGGATACCAAAGCCATTAGTTAGTATAGAGAATTTGTAAGCATAGCAGAAATGACCGTTAGCGAACATACGAGTGATATATGGTGAAGCAGAAGCAGTTTGAGGGAGGTTAGAATATGTGAGGGAATAGACAAGATGAGATTGTAGGTCAGGGTTTTGTGACTTAGTTTTTTTAAGTTGTGATTGAATGAATTTAGGGTTATTTTCTCTGACCCTGGGTTCTAAAGCGGTAGTATCGAAGATGATAGTAGAAGCAAGGTCAGGGTTTATTTTAAGGGCGATATTATGGGCATAGTTTGCGATATTGTAGAAGAGTTTTTCAATCTCATGGCAGAAGATTTTTCTGAATCTTGAGAAGGTAGAGATAGAAGGAATTTTATTGAAGTTGCAAAAGATTCTGAGTTCATAAGAGTTGAGTAGGATAGCGCGCAGCTGAGTTAATGTAGGGAGTTTGAGTATTTTTTGTACAAAGAAAGCACAGAGCATAGATTGCAAAGAGAAATCTCTTTGTCTTCCGAAGTGTTTGTAGTAAGTTTTGAAGAAGGATGTAGGTATGAACTGGTTTAAATCAATGAAATTGCTGAAAAAGCCGAGCAAAGTGTGTGGGTTACTAAGAAGCAACGTTTTTAACGTGCTCATAGAGATCTAAAAAAGATAGTTGTTTGTTTTGGTTTTTGAACATTTTATCTTCCTCCTCATAGAAAGTATGTTTTATATAGATAGATTTTTTACTATCTATGAGGAGGAAGGAAGACTTTTTTAAAAGTTTTGAAAAGCTTGATAACGCTCATCTTGAGCGTTTATGCAAAAGGCTAATAAATTTTTATTTTATAAGCGAGGTAAAAAATATGGACAAAAAAGAATTTGGTAGCAAAGATGTTTCAAGAGCTGCAATCTTAATGGCATTGAGTCAGAGCAGACAGGAAGAGAAAAGGATTCAAGATGATTTTAGCAAGATTGGGATAAGCTGTGCAGCTGTTGATTTTGGAGGAGAGTTCATCACATCGGTGATGAAGATAATTGAAAGAGCAGTTGTTGCAGCAAAGAGGGAAGGAGTAATAAATGAGGTACATCAGGAAGAAGGAGCGGTGGCTGGCGCCACAAGAGAAGCAATTTCCCAGATTATGCAAAAAGCAATAGGATTGAATGTAGGTGGCAAAATTGGTATTGCGAGGTATAATGAACATGTTGCGGTTGCCATCTTTTTTGGAATAGGTCTTTTACATCTCAATGAGGTAGCAATTGGACTTGGTCACAGGGTCATATAAAAGGTTTTTAGTAGGGGGAAAGTAATTTGGTTTATGCTGTAAGAGGTGCAACTACAGTTGGAATTGATACAAAAGATGAAATAATCACATCTACGCAGGAGCTCTTAAGTGAAATTTTGACAAAAAACCAGCTTAAAAAAGAGGAAATTGTATTTATTTTGTTTACGATGACAAAAGATTTGAAGTCAGCATTTCCGGCATACGCAGCAAGACTAATGGGTTTTACAGATGTGCCTTTGATATGTGCCCAGGAACTTGACATTGAAGGTGCACTTGAGAGATGTATAAGAGTACTTGTACTTGTTCAAAAGGAGTCGGGTTTTGTTCCGCGGCATGTTTATTTAAAAGATGCCAGGTTTTTAAGAGAAGACTTAACCTAACAGAGACAAACGGTAAAATGTCAAGAGGGTTTTTAAGAAAAATTTTTTAGATTATTAGGCGAAAAAAGGCAATAAAATACCTGGCCGCACAGCATGGTAAAATTTAACTGGCAGCTTGTTCAGAGAAAATTATTAAACTAAAAATTTGAGATTAACTAAGTATTGTAAACATCACCTCTTTCTTGATATATTTGACCTTTGCTGAGCATTGCAAAGATCAGAGGAATTAAGCGTCTTGCGGTGAGGACGAGGGCACGTTTATGCTGGTGTTTGGTAACCTCTGAGAACTTCTTGTTGTAGAAAGCTTTGTAGCGTACTGTGTGCACCCTTACACAGTTAGCAGCTTCAACAAGATAGTATCTCAGGTATTGGTTACCACACTTAGCTAATGAGACATCTTGGGCATTGAAATTGCCTGACTGATATTGAGTCCAAACCAGGCCAGAGTATTTAGCTAAAGCAGCTTCATTTTTGAAGCGCTTGATATCACCGATTTCAGCGATGATGCCGGCTGCGAGAACGTCACCTATGCCAGGAACGGTTGTTAATGTTTGAGAGAAAGCTTTAAGAAGTTTTGAGATTTCTTTGTCAAGTTTTTTGAGTTGTTCTTGCATAAATCTAATGTTTTCAAGTGTCATAGACAAAGCTAAATCATTTGCCTCAGCCAACAGAGGATGTAATCTAAAGGAGCGATTAGCAGCAGTTTTAAGTATTTCAGCAATTTTATTAACATCTGAGAGTCTATTGTTGCCGTTATCGGATACGAATTTAATTAAGTCTTCTAAAGGCATAGAAGCGATATCATCAGGTGTAAAGTTTTCGATGATAGCGCAAGATGCCTTACCGAAGATATCTGAAAATGGGCACTCTTGAGAATAAGTAGAGAATTTAAGGTATATGAGATTGAGAGCTCTGTTTTTTTCGCGAGTTAGATTATGAACAAGGTGGTAGCGCATTCTGGTAAGGCGTTGCAGTGCAGCAAATTTAAAATCTGGCAAAGGTGTTGGATTTAGTTTACTGAACCTGACACATTCAGCAATAACGATAGCGTCAATATTATCTGTCTTAGGCAAGAAAGTGTAGATTTTTTTAAATCCTTTGACGATGCTTGGGTTAAGTACGTAGAAGGTTGGTTTGTAAGGTAGTAGTTCAGAAGAAGAAGCAAGATGAAGGTGAAGATGCCATGTGTAATGTGAAGTTGCTTCCATGCCAAACTTAATACAGGATAGATTATACTGGCTGAGACAATCAATAACTCTTTTGATTAATTCGTTAGCGCCTTCTTGATTGTTAGGCAAGGAAAAAGGTTTTTTAATCAAGTGATTACCGGCATCATCGATGAAGAAGATAGAATTTGACTGACTACTGATATCAATGCCCACGATTAATGTATTAGGCAATTTAAAAGCCTCCTTTCTAAAGTGTGGTGTTAGGAAAAGAGTTAAGCCCTTTATCCCTGGGGATTACATGTAATGCAGCCTCGCCGATATTAGAGCTACGGAGCAGTTTACAGGGTGCACACATCTGATATGCTCAAATCAGATGTGGTAAACTGACCATGCACAGCAAACGAGTAAACATTACTCATGTAATCCTTTGGGGTTCAGTCTCTCACAAGCTGTGGCGTGCAGTTATCAAAGCACGTCCAGCAGGGGGTGACAAAAAATATCCAACAAACTAAAATCAGGCTTAACTTTTTTCTGATTTTAGTTTACCAAAGATAAAGGGCAAATTTAAGCTGTAGCAGTCAATTTTAATATTCAATTTTTAAGAAGTGAGTGTTTTAAGAATGGGAATTTATTTTAATGAATTTCCAGTAATCAATTGGTACTAATAATTTAATGTACCAATTGAGATATGAATTTTTTATTGATTTGATAATCATATTATACGAGGGGGAAATAGATGAGAAAAATAAATATTGCAATTGATGGACCTGCTGGAGCAGGAAAAAGCACAATTTCAAAGCTTTTGGCCAAAAGGCTGGGTTATATCCATATCGACACAGGTGCAATGTACAGGGCAATTGGGCTTAAGGTTTTGAGCCAGGATATAAAATCCGACGATGTTGACAGGATACTTGAGATTTTAAACCACATAGAAATTGAAGTCAAACTTGTTGATGGTAATCAGCTTGTATTTTTAGATGGGGAAGACGTTACAGAAAAAATTAGACAACCGAATGTATCTATGTATGCATCAGATGTCTCAAAAATAAAAGAAGTGAGGCAGCGGCTTGTTAAAATCCAGCAGGAGCTGGCAAAACAAAAAGGTGTGATTATGGACGGCAGAGACATTGGTACTCATGTTTTGCCTGATGCCGAACTAAAAATATTTTTAACAGCAACCCCGGAAGAAAGAGCAAAGAGAAGATTTTTGGAACTTAAAGAAAAGGGATATGATGTTGACTATTATGAACTTCTTGATGAGATAAAGCAAAGAGACCTCAATGATATGACCAGAGAGTTTGCGCCTTTGAGAGTTGCTGAAGATGCGGTTGTGATAGATTCCACCAATCTTACAATAGAAGAAGTTTTAGAGAAAGTGTTAGAGCTTTTTAACAAGGTGGTAAGAAATGCAATATAATTTCTTTGCTAATGTTGTACGAAGATTAGCATATTTTGTCTTAAAATGTATTTTCTCTATAAGAGTGGAAGGTAAAGAGAATATTCCAGAAGCACCGTACATCATCTGTGCAAATCACAGAAGTTATCTTGACCCGGTATTAATTATTTTGATATTTGATGAACCTGTTTATTTCATGGCGAAAAGTGAACTTTTTAAAATATGGTGGCTTTCTCCAATCATAAGGGCATTTGGTGCTTTTCCTGTAAAAAGAGGCAAGAGCGATATTGGCGCAATCAAAAAGGCAATAGAAATTATAAGAAATAATGGTATCTTAGGGATATTTCCTGAGGGGAAGAGAAATAGAACAAATGAGATAGTTCTAAAAGGTGAAAAGGGAGTTGCTACAGTTATAAAAGCAACAGGTGCAAAGGTTTTGCCTGTTGCAATTTGTGGCAAAATTAGACCTTTTTCTAAGATAACAGTGAGAATTGGCAGGATAATTGAATTTACAGATAAGGATGATGATAATCAGGAGATGGTTGATGTAATAATGCAAAATGTTAAAAATCTTATAATGAATACAAACAAATAAAAAGGGGAAGAAGGACAGAAATGATTATCAAGGTTGCCAAAAATTCAGGGTTTTGTTTTGGTGTAGAAAGAGCTGTTGATGGGGTTATTGCATGGGCCAAAGCGAACAAAGACAGGAGCGTAAAAGTTTATGGAATGCTTATACACAATAGTTATGTTATAGAAAGACTGAAAGAGTTGAATATTAAAGTAATTGAAGATGTAAACCAAATAGAAAAAGATGATGTTGTGTTTATTCGTTCACATGGAGTTTCGATGGATGAATTTTTAGAAATTGAAAAGAGAGCAGCCAGAGTTTATGATTTTACTTGTCCATATGTAAAAAAAATTCATGAGATTGTGAGAGAAGCCTCAGCAAATGGGAACGACATAGTAGTTGTTGGAGACATTAACCATCCAGAAGTGAAAGGTATAATCGGGCATGTTGATAAAGGTAGAAAATGCATTGTTATAGATAGCATAGAAAAAGCAAGGGATGCTATAGCTCAGCTGGGGTCAAAAACAATTGTTGTATGCCAGACAACTTTTGATAATGCAAAGTGGCAACAGATAAAAGAATACATTGAAAATAATACAGATTACAAAGTATTTGATACAATCTGCAAAGCTACCATAAACAGACAACAGGAAGCAAAAATTCTTGCTCAGGAAGTAGACATTATGCTTGTAATAGGGGACAGAAAAAGTTCTAATACCAATAAACTCTATGAAGCTGTAAAAGGGATAAAGCCCACCTACTTTATAGAAACTCTTGAAGATCTGAAGAAGATTGACTTTAGCAGAGCAAAAGTAATTGGAATAACAGCTGGTGCTTCTACCTCACAGGAGCAGATAAATGAAGTAATACAGATGCTTGAGAGAGAGTTTAATGAGGTAGATCCTTCTGATTTTGAAAAGCTACTTAATAGAAGTTTAAAAGATATTAAAAAAGGTGAGGTAGTAAAAGGTAAAATAGTAAAGGTTGAAGATGATTATATTCTTGTGGATATTGGATACAAAGCAGAAGGTATAGTGTACAAAAATGAGGTTTTCAGGAATGCAAATGTAAACTTAAGAGAGATATTCAAAGAAAATGATATAATTGAAGCAGTAGTTGTAAGAGAGTCTGACGAAGAAGGGAATGTTGTTTTATCCAAGCTAAAAGCTGATAATATCCACGGTTTTGAAGAGCTGCTGTCAAAATTTAAGAGTAAAATGCCCGTTAAAATTTTAATAAAGCAGATCAGAGAAAAGAGTATTGTGGGTGAATTTAGAGGAATTAATGTATTTGTTCCAATTTCGCAGTGGGCAGAAGAGGTTTCTTCTTCTATCATTGGTAAGATTTTTGAAGTTGAGATTGTAGATGTTGATAGCGAGAAAAAGATAGCTTTTGGCAGCAGAAAGGCACTGCTGCGCCAGATTCAAGAACAAAGACTTTTGGAGGCTATGGAGAACCTTGATTTTGCCAAAGACTATGAAGGAACAGTTGCCGAAATAAAGGAAAAAGGAATTATCATTAATTTTGAAGGTTTACGTGGTTTTGTGCCGGCAAGTGAGATAAGTTATTCGAAAAAAATAGAAGATATCAAAAGGTTATTTAGGATAGGAGAGCAGGTAAAGGTTAGAGTAATTGATGTAGACAAGCAAAAAAAGCAGATTTATTTGAGTATAAAAAGGTCTCAAGAAGATGAATGGATAAAAAAAGCAAAGGGTTTGTATTTAGGTATGCTTGTTGATGCAGAAGTAACAAAAATACTTCCCTTTGGTCTTGTTGTATGGATTTTAGAATATGATGTTGATGGTTTTATTCATATATCGAATATTCCGCTTGGTTATAACCAGCGGCTGCATAATTTATACAAAGTTGGCGACAAAATAAAGGCGAAGATAATTGAAATTGATGAGCAAAGGCATAGGATTGGTCTTTCCCTAAAAGATCTCTATGAAGAGGAAGAGCAGGTACCTCAATATACAGAAGATTTTGTTATAACAATTGCTGATATAGCGAAAAATATTAAATTAGAAGATTGAAATTTTTATAAAAAGAAAAATTAAAAGAACATGCAAATCTCATTTAGGAATATAAAAGACAGGGTTGCCATTTTAGTTAATGGTAAAAATCTGGGCACTATTTGTGATATGTTTTTTTCAGATTTGAAAGTTGAAGGGTTTCAGATACAGAAGAACGTAGTATTTGGGATTTGTACTAATATTTTTGTCTTTGCGAAGGATATTGAGTCTATAAACCAGGAACTTTTAATTGCTACAAAGATAGTTTCTCATATTAACATGGCTTCTTTTGTAAAAGCACAAGAAATTCTTTTCAAAGAGGTTATTACAGAAGATGGTTTTCTTATGGGAATAGTAAATGATATATTGTTTGATTCTGTAAATTTTGAAATTCTCGGTTATGAGATATCACCGAGTATATGGAGCTATATTAAAAATAAAAAAATAATATTAAACCCGGAGGAAATAATATTAAGAGAGAACAAAATATTAAGCTGAGGTGTTATAATTGAAAGTAGTTTCTGCAAAACATGTGGTTACAGGTAGTATAATTGGTGCGTTGATTGGTGTGTTACTGAGTAGGTCTTCTTCAAAAAACATGAAAAATAGGTTCTTAAAAAAGGTAATTGCAAAAAAGATTGTATCAATGATTAACAGGCTTTTATAAAAAGGAGGGGAAAACCCTCCTTTTTATAAAATATTGGAATTTTTTTGATTTGAGGTGTTGCAATTGATAATAGGAAAATTTCTAAAAAAATACTTTTTAGATATTGTATTTCTTGCTTTTATTGGACTTGTCATTTATTTTTTTGTTAATATCAAAACATTTTGGACTATTTTACTTCCATTCATAATAGCTCTTTTTTTATCTTACCTTTTAAAACCGATGGTTGACTTTTTAGAGACAAAAATCAAGTCACGTGATATTTCAATTTTGCTTTCGTTTATATTTGCCTTTAGCATTGCTATTTTAATTTTTGTATATTTTATTCCACTATTCATTACAGAAATGAAGCAGCTTACGCAAAATATTCCAGAATACGTTAATATATTTAACAAATGGTTCAAAGAGATGGATGCAAAGCTTTCCAGCAAGTTAAACATTGACTTACAGGAGATTTTAAAATCAAATTCAATAGATGTTCAGGCAATATCAAAACAAATGCTTACTGCTTTTTTAAATATTCTCAAAAGCATCTATTCCAATATTCTTTATTATCTTTTAATACCAATTATTTCGTTTTACATTCTAAAGGACTGGACAAAAATTGCAAAATGGATTAAATGGATATTACCTGAGAAATACAGAAAAGATGGTATTTCTATCTTCAATGATATTAACAAAGTTCTTCATCAATATATAAGAGCCCAGCTTTTGGATGCTATTATAATTGGAATTCTGAGTTTTTTGGGATTTTCAATCTTTTCGGTTAAATATGCTGCACTTTTAGGTATAATCACAGGAGTGGGAAATCTTATACCTTATTTTGGTCCAATATTTGCGAGCATCCCAGCTGTTGTAATAGCACTATCTGACTCTTACATAAAAGCTATACTTGTAGTAGTATTTTTAGTTTTGCTTCAGCAAATAGATAGCTTTCTCATCTCACCGAGAATAATTGGTTCAAGATTGGGACTTCATCCCCTGACAATTATAGTTGTGTTAATAGTATCAAATAAACTATTCGGTTTTATTTCCCTGTTTTTTGCAATACCTTTAATTGCTGTGATAAAGATAATTTTTATAAATATTCTCAAGAGGATATATCCGGAAGATAGGAAATAAATTTTGTTGACTTTGCTCTCTGGCTTTAATAAAATTTTGATTGTATTGAAAAATTATAAAGATCAAAGACAATTTTAAAATTCTAAGTGGAAAGGCTGATTGAAGATGTACATGAGCACAGATGAGATAAGAGAGAAATTCCTTCAATTTTTTGAGTCCAAAGGACATTTGAGATTACCGAGTTTTTCTTTGATTCCTAAAAATGACAAAAGTCTTCTTTTGATAAACGCCGGGATGGCACCACTGAAACCCTATTTTCTTGGTATCGAAGAACCACCGAGAAGAAGAATAACTACATGTCAAAAATGCATAAGAACTCCTGATATTAATAGAGTAGGCAAGACAGCAAGGCATGCCACTTTTTTTGAGATGCTTGGCAACTTTTCTTTTGGAGATTATTTTAAGAAAGAGGCAATTACATGGGCGTGGGAATTTGTAACAGAGGTACTAAAACTTCCAAGAGAAAGACTTTGGGTGACAATATACGAAGAGGACGATGAGGCATTTGAAATATGGAACAAAGAAGTTGGTCTTGAAGAGTACAGAATCAAAAGAATGGGCAAGGAAGATAATTTCTGGGAGATAGGGACAGGGCCATGTGGTCCTTGTTCGGAGATATATTTTGACAGGGGCGAGGACAAAGGCTGTGGAAAGCCCACATGTGGCGTTGGGTGCAGTTGTGACAGATATGTTGAATTTTGGAATCTTGTGTTTACTCAGTTTGATAAGGACGAAAATGGAGTATATCACAAACTGAAAAATCCAAATATTGATACAGGAATGGGTCTTGAGAGAATTGCTGCAATTATGCAAGGTGTAGATTCTCTGTTTGATATTGATATAGTAAAGCCTATCCGTGAAAAGATATGTGAAATAACCGGTTATGAGTATGGTAAGGACAATGAAAAAGATGTTTCGATTAGAGTTATAACTGACCACATTCGCAGTGCTGTCTTTATGATAGGTGATGGTATTTTACCTTCAAATGAAGGAAGGGGTTATGTTTTAAGAAGGATTATAAGAAGAGCAGCACGACATGGAAGGATGCTTGGTAAAAGGGAAGCTTTTTTGCACTTGATAGTTGATACAGTTGTAGACTCCTATAAGAATCCATATCCTGAACTTATCCAAAAAGGAGAGTATATCAAAAAGGTACTATATAATGAAGAAAGCAGATTCAATCAAACAATTGATGTTGGACTTGAAATTCTTGAAAACGAGATTGATGGCATTAAAAAGAACAAAGAAAATGTTTTAAAAGGTGAAGTTGCTTTTAAACTGTACGATACGTATGGCTTTCCACTTGATTTAACAAAAGAGATAGCTGCCGAAAAGGGAGTAGTGGTTGACCAGGAAGGCTTTGACAGACTGATGCAGCAACAAAAAGAGAGGGCGCGTATGGCGCAAAAAGAACTTGAAAATATTGGTTGGAAAGATATCAACATAACAATTGAAGATGAAATTGAGACTGTATTTGTGGGATATGAAGCTTTTGAAACACAGAGCAGGATATTGAAAATGTTTTCTGAAGATGAGGAAATTTCGTATGCAAAAGAGGGAGATGTCTGTTACATTATTTTAGATAAGACTCCATTTTACGCAGAAAGTGGGGGTCAGGTAGCAGACAAAGGTTCATTGGAAACTGAAAGAGCTGTTGCTGAAGTTTTGGATGTCAGAAAAGGACCAAAGGGTACAATTCTTCACAAGGTAAGGATAACAAAGGGAGAGATAGCGGTAGATGAAATTGTTACTGCCCGGGTGGACAAGGATTTAAGACTTGCCACAATGAAAAACCATACGGCAACCCATCTTCTGCACAGCAGCCTTCGTAAGATACTCGGTGAGCACGCAACGCAAAGTGGTTCACTTGTTGAGCCAGAAAGGCTAAGATTTGACTTTGCTCATTATGAAGCACTCAGTGAAGAACAAATAGTCCAGATAGAGAAAATGGTAAACAGTGTAATTCAACAAGCTATCCCTGTAGAAAAGATTGAAACTGATTTGGATTCGGCAATAAAGATGGGTGCAACAGCTCTGTTTGATGAAAAGTATTCCAATATAGTCAGGGTTATAAAAATAGGTGACTTTAGCATGGAACTTTGTGGAGGTACGCACGTTGACAACACCGGGCAGATAGGAATGTTTAAGATAATCTCAGAATCAAGTGTTGCGGCAGGCGTTAGAAGAATTGAAGCTATAACAGGTAACAAAGTATATGAATTTATGATAAACAATCAAAAGATACTGAAAGAAATAAAAAATAAGCTCAGGGTTGTCAATGAATCCGAGATTATTACCAAACTTGACCAGTTAGAGGATAGAATAGACAGTCTTGAAAATGAATTAGAAAGATACAAACTGTTGCTGATTGATAATGAATTAAAAAATCTTTACAGCAGTGCCTTGCAACTTGGAGAATTTAAATTTATTATAAATAAGAAGGATACTCAGGATACAAATTATGTAAAACTTTTGACAGATAGAATTAGAGAAAGAGATTCAAAAGCAATAATTTTGAATATTATAAAACAGGATAAAAATAAGGTTATAGTACTGATGGCATGTTCTAAGGAGGCAGTAAAAAAAGGGATTGACTGCGGTAAGATAGTGGGGCAGGTTTGCGGTGTGCTTGGTGGCAAAGGTGGTGGTAGACCTGATTTTGCACAGGGTGGTTCAAACAACGCAGAAAATTTAGAATTGGCAGTTCAAAAAGCAATTGAATTTGTAAAAAGTGCTGTTGAAGGAGGAGCGTGAAATGAATAACTGTATTTTTTGCAAGATTGTTGAGAAACAAATTCCTTCTGAGCTTGTGTATGAGGATGAATTGGTCTGTGCTTTCAAGGATATCAATCCAACTGCTCCTGTTCATATTCTTGTTGTACCAAAGCAGCATATTGAAAGCTTAAATGAGATTGAAGATAACCACAAACAGCTTATAGGTCATGTATTTATAGTTGCCAAATTGCTGGCTGACAAATTTGAAATAAAAGAAAAAGGATTCAGAATAGTTGTCAACTGCGGGCAGGATGGTGGCCAGACAGTAAACCATCTGCATTTCCATTTACTTGGTGGTCGTAAATTCTCCTGGCCAGCTGGTTAATTTCTAAATCTTTTATAAATAAGGAGTAAAAATATAAACAATGGTCTTAGGAATATTTGCAAATTTTCAAAAAGAACATACCAGGCAGATTTTGGACCAGATTATAAATATACTTGAAATTGAAAAGATTGAATGGGTACTTGTGAATGAAGAAAATAAAAACAGCATAAAAGTCAATTTCCTGGTAACAATTGGTGGGGATGGCACTCTTCTTAATGTTGTTGAGAAGGCAGCTAAAGAAAATCTTCCTGTACTTGGAATAAATTGTGGTCGGGTTGGATATTTAACCGAAGAGCTGGCTACCAATTTTAATATTGCCATTAAAAAGATAATTGACAGTGACTATTTTATTGAAGAGAGACATCTTATTGAAGCCCATTTCAAAGGGCAAGTTTTCTATGCCTTAAATGATGTGTGCCTGGTAAGAAGTACATTCAACATTGTAGATTTAAGTCTTTTTATAGACGATGTATTTGCACAGGAGTACAGAAGTGATGGGATTATTATCTCAACTGCAACTGGCTCCACCGCATATTCTCTTTCTGCAGGTGGACCAATAGTGGAACCACAGTTAGGGGTGATGGTTGTCACCCCTATTTGTCCTCATTCATTGAGTTCCAGAAGTTTGGTGTTAGGTGATACAAGAGTTGTCAGGGTGAAAAGTCAATCTGATGAGATTTTAATTGTAAATGACGGAAGGACTGTGGCTACATTAAACAAAGATGAATGTATCGAGTGCAGGATTTCTTCAAAAAAGCTTAAGCTTGTAAGGCTCAAGAAGAAGAATTTCTATGAGGTACTAAGAGAGAAGATTAAAGAGTAATTAAAAAAGTGAGGTGCTGATTTGAAAAATGAAGTCTGAAAGGCAACAAAAAATTTTGGAAATAATTCAAAATGAAGATATAGAAACTCAGGAAGAACTTGTGGAAAGGCTGAGAGAATTGGGTTATGACGTTACACAGGCGACGGTTTCAAGAGATATAAAGGAATTAAGGCTTACAAAAGTATTAACAGAAACAGGCAAATATAAATATGCAGTTTTGTCCGGACCTGAGGCGAACATCACCGAAAAGTTAATCAAAGTTTTTTCTGAATCCATTGTAAAGTACGACACGGCTGACAATCTTGTTATAATAAAGACAATAACTGGTGCTGCCCAGGGTGCTGCCGCTGCAATTGATTTATTGAACTGGCCGGAGGTAGTAGGGACTATAGCTGGTGATGATACCATATTCATTGCTACGAAGGGAAGCAGTGCTGCTGAAAAGATTGTTGAGAGGATTAAAGCTATTTTGAATCAAGGTGATTGATTATCATGTTAAAAAGACTATACATTGAGAATATTGCTATAATTGATAGACTGGAAATAGAATTTGAAAGAGGTTTAAGCATACTGACAGGTGAAACTGGCGCTGGTAAATCAATAATAATAGATTCTCTTTCTCTGTTATTGGGAACGAAAGCCAAAAAAGATATTATAAGATCAAATTGCACAAAAGCATTAGTTTCGGCAGTTTTTGATATTGAGAAGGAGAATGTTATAAATTTTATAAATTCAAAAGGTATTGAACTTGAAGAAGGGCAGTTAATTGTATCACGAGAAATATATTCGAATGGGAAAAGTTTGTGCAAAATAAATGGGCACTTTGTGACCCTGTCTACTTTGAGAGAGATAACCACACATATTTTTGAAATCCATGGACAGAATGAAACACATCTGTTGAATGATAAAAAGGTTCAGCTCATGTACATAGATAGGTTTTGTGGAAGAGGTATTGAGGATCTCAAAAATGAGTACAGAGAGCTTTTTAAGGAGTATCAGGAGAAAAAAAAGATACTTAGTGATCTTATCAAAAATGAGGAAGAGAAAGAAAGAAAATTGGATATTTTAAACTATCAGATAAACGAAATTGAAAGCATTTCTCCACACATTGGAGAAGACATTGAACTTGAGAAGGAAAGAGAAATTATTCAAAACTTTTCTAAATTAAAATACAACGCTGAAAAGATAGTGCATCTCAGCAAAAGTATTATGGAATATCTGGAAGTATGCATAAAACATGTAAATGAAAATGCAAGATTTGATAAAGATTTTAATCAACTTGCCGAGAGATTAAATAATATTTATTATGAAATTGAAGACATATCTTTTGTAACCTCAAAAAAGCTTGATTCTTATGTGGTAGATGAATATAAAGTAACCAGGATAATTGACAGACTTGACAAAATAAACAGGTTGAAAAAAAAATATGGAGGCAGTATTGAACAGATATTAAAGTTTAAAGAAGAGTTGCTAAGGCAAAAGTTAGAAATTGAAAGAAATAGTGAATTGATAGAAGAATTAAAAATTAATCTATCAAAGATAGAAGAAAGACTTTTAATTTTGGCAACTGAAGTTTCAAACCTGAGAAAAAACGCTGCAGTAGAGTTTGAAAAAAAGGTATTAAAAGTGTTAGAACAGCTTGAAATGAAAAACGTGAATTTCAGAGTTGCATTTATACAAAGGGATTTATATGAAGACGGGATTGATGAGATAGAGTTTTTAATTTCAACAAATATCGGGCAAGATTTAAAAAGTTTGAGTAATATCGCTTCAGGTGGAGAACTTTCAAGGATAATGCTTGCCATAAAGTCTATTATGGCTGAAAAGGATGACATTTTGCTGATGATTTTTGACGAGATAGACAGCGGACTTAGCGGAGTTGCGGCAAGCAAGCTTGCAAGACTTTTAAAGGATCTTTCTAAAAAACATCAGGTTATTTGTATAACACACTTGCCTCAGGTTGCAGCAGCGGCGAATAACCATTTTTATGTTTTCAAAGAGGTCAAAGATAACATGACAGTTTCAAATGTAAAAAAATTGGATGAAAATGAATCTTTCAAAGAAATTGCCCGAATGTTTTCTGGTGAGAACATTACAGAAAGCTCAATTCTTCATGCAAAACAGTTGAAAGATCAGTTTGTATAAAAATATTCAGAATATATCAAAGAAGAATGGAGAGGATATTTTAATAGGATTTTGATTTTAAGCGGTGACTTGAAGTGAAAAGAATAGCTGGGTTTGCATTTCTTTGTTATTTGCTTATTACATCCTTATTTTCTTTTATTTGATTGTTACTCCTGATTATTTAACATATTACAAATCAGACAGGTGTATAACATTAAAAACTCCTGTATTTGTAGATATTACTTTTAAAAATGGTGATATATCAAAGAAGACAAAAAATCATTTATTATTCAAGACAAACACCATATATCTAAAAAACAAATCAAATTCCTTTTCATTCCAGCTAAAAATAGGAGGTATTCCCCTCAAAACAGTAAAGATATCCATAATAGAACCGGGAAATTTAAGTGTTGTTGGTAAGTTTATTGGTATTAAACTGATGACTAATGGAATACTGGTGATAGGTTACTCACAGGTTTATTTAGAAAATTCAAAACCCAAAATTCCAGCAAGGGAGGCTGGAATTCAAGTTGGCGATGAGATAATCTGTGCAAATGGGCAGGAATTGAGGAGCTGCGAACAACTATCTGAAATCATAAATTCATCTCATGGCAAACCTGTTGAGCTTTTGGTAAAAAGAAAGGAGTGCAAAAAGAAAGTTAAGGTAAAACCTTTATTAAGTAGTGAAGGGGTATATAAAATAGGGTTATGGGTTAGAGATGGAACAAGTGGCATAGGTACATTACATTTGTCGACAAAACAAAAAAGATATTCACAGCTCTTGGTCATGGAATTTCAGACATTGATACAAACATACTTCTTGATTTGAAAGAAGGTCAGATTTATAGGGCGCATATAATCGATATAAAAAAGAATGAATGCCATGAAATTAGTGAAGTTATAGGAAAGATTGATGAAAATTCAGTAATTGGTAATATAGTAATCAATAGCCAGTTCGGTGTATATGGAAAACTGGAAAATAAAGATCTGCTAAAGTTCGCAATTGACTGTAAAATTGCAAGAATACAGGATGTGCATGTGGGTGATGCCTATATTATAACAGATGTTTTAGATAACCAGAAAAGATTTAAAGTGAAAATAGAGAAAATACTGCCGCTCTACAAGAATTCTACAAAGGCATTTGTAATTAAAATTACTGATAAAAAAGACTTTTGGAAGTCACGGGCGGTATTGTGCAAGGTATGAGTGGGTCTCCTATTATTCAAGACAACAAACTGGTTGGTGCAGTTACGCATGTATTTTTAAAAGAACCGGAGAAAGGTTATGGAGTTTTTATCGAAAACATGATAAATATGACAAATATGATAAAATAAATTTGTTGAATATTGCCAGAAGGATGTTTTACTCAGCTGTTGAATTTTTAGTAATATAATCAAAATAAAATTAGTAATATAATCAAAAAAAATAATGAGGGAGAAATATGGATAAACTCAGAGTTGTTATTGCCGATGATAACAGACAATTCAATATGCTTCTTACAGAGGTTTTCAATTCTCAACCAGACTTTATGGTTGTGGGAAACTCTTATGATGGTATTGAAACTTTAAAAGTAGTTGAGGAGTTAAAACCTGACCTTTTAATGCTTGATATTATTATGCCATACTTAGACGGGATTGGGGTGATTGAGAATTTATCAGTAAAGGAGATTAAGCCAAATATAATTGTAATTTCTGCAGTTGGGCAGGAAAATATATCTCAAAAGGCTGTTAACCTGGGTGCGTTGTATTACTTTGTTAAGCCTTTTGACTTGAATGTAATGATAGAAAGGGTAAGACAGCTTGTATTGAATCTTCCTACTAAAAAGGATTTGCAAGACAGTGCTGTCACCAAGGTTCCTGCAAAAAAGAGTATCAATGAGATTGATTTAGAGACCGAGGTGTCAGAAATTTTAAAAGAGGTTGGTATTCCTGCACATGTAAGAGGCTATCAGTTTTTAAGAGATGCGATTATTGCGGCAACCTTGGATGCTGATTTGATAAATGCTATTACAAAAGCACTGTATCCACTAATTGCTGAAAAATATAATACAACCCCAACAAGGGTTGAAAGAGCTATAAGGCATGCTATTGAGATTTCGTCTACAAGAGGAAAGGTAGATACTCTTTACAAATACTTTGGTTATTCAACCTCGCAGGACAGAGGAAAACCCACCAATGCCGAGTTTATTGCTATGATAAGTGATAAACTGCGACTCAAACTTAAAAAACTTTCTCAGCCAAACTAAAGAAGGTTTTTAAAGGTAAAGATTATACATAAACTTATTAATAGAATCTCAAATTTTTTGGGAATTGCATGAAGAAAGGATTAGTATATTCTGCTGCTATCCTGGCAATAGGCTCAATTTTTGCAAAGTTTGTAGGTGTTTTCTTAAAAGTACCGCTAATAAATCTCGTTGGAGATTATGGGATAGGGTTATATCAGCTACCCTATCCCATTTACACTACTATTCTGACATTTAGCATGACAGGTTTTTCTTTAGCTATACAATAGCCTTTATTATTAATTTCTTGGAGCTAAAAAACCAGAATATAAATGTTTTAAATATCAATAAATTGTTTTACATTGGAGCTTCAAGTGTTATAATGGTTACTGTAGGAAAAGTAATACTCAGGATTTTCATTAAATGCTCTTTTGTATTGCAGGGAAGTCTTCTTATAATTTGCTGTATTGTAGTTTACACAATCTTTCTTTTTATCTTTGGTGTGATCAAACTTTCTAATATAAAACAACTTATTATGAGGTGATTTGAATAATGAATATAGGAGTAATTGGCTGTGGCAATATGGCAAATTCAATTGTATATTCGATAACAAAAAGACAAAAACATCAGATCTTCTGTTACGATGTGGATATCCTGAAGGCAGAGAAGTTTAATAATCTTTATGGAGCAACCATATTGATGAGTGAAAGTGAAGTTGTTTTAAGCTGTGATATAATAATAATTGCAGTAAAACCCAAGGATATATTCAACGTATTGAAAAAGATAAAAGGTCTTGTGGATAATAAGATTATTGTATCCATTGCAGCAGGTATTTCCATTGACAGAATAAAGGATATGATTGGAGAAAAAAAGATTGTGAGGGTCATGCCAAATGTAAATATAAGCGTTGAAGAGGGTATTTTAGGAATGTGTTTTTCAGAAAGCATTGTGGATTCAGAAAAAGAAAAAATAAAAGAACTCTTTGAGAGTATGGGCAAGGTTATAGTAGTAGAAGAAAAATCCATAGATGCAATAACAGCCCTTTTTGGAAGTGGTCCGGCTTTTGTTGCGCATTTTATAGAAAGCTATATAGATGCAGCAGTAAAACTTGGTTTTTCTAAACAGGAAAGCTATGACCTTGTTTTAAAACTTTTTTATGGCACGATAGTTAACATGAAAAATAATATGTTAACTACGCACCAAATAAAGGATATGGTTACATCACCGGGTGGTACTACAATTGAAGGACTTGTGGAATTTGAGAGGAGAGCTTTGAAGGGTGCTATTATTGATGGAATTGTTAAAGCATATGAAAGGTCTAAAAGTATTTTATAGGTGTGGTAAAGAAACATGAAAGAGGTTTCTATATATACAGACGGGGCTTGCAGTAAAAACCCGGGCCCGGGTGGATGGTGTGCTATATTAATTTACAAAGGTATCAAGAAGGTGTTAAAAGGTTTTGAGGAAAATACTACAAATAACAGGATGGAACTTAAAGCCATAATTGAAGGGTTAAAAGCTCTGAAGGAACCCTGTAAAGTAACAGTTTATACTGACTCTGCATATGTTGTAAATGCTATCAATCAAAATCGGATTGAAAAGTGGCAGAAGAACAACTGGAAAACATCAGAAAAAGAAGAGGTAAAAAATATTGATTTGTGGAAGGAATTGATTGATCTTATCAAAATACACAAAGTGAAATTTGAAAAGGTAAAGGGACACAGTTTTGACGAGTTAAATAACCTTTGTGATAAGATTGCAAGAGACATGATTAAGGAGAGGAAATGATTTTATAAAAAAAAGGGGAAGATACAAAGGGTGTTTGAGTTAAAAAGGGGAATTGTAAAAAGAGAATGCGAGGTTACAAAAGACTACCAGGTTGTTGAAGTTGAATTTGATGATAAAGATGTATCTAAGGCAATTAATCTTTTGGATATAAACAAAAAGGTGGTTGTTGGACAGGATGTGCTGGTCAATGTAACAGCAAGAAAATTAAAACTTGGAACAGGTGGTTATGATTATATACTTCCGACTACCCCATTTTCCAATCACACAAAGGGGCATATTATGAAACTCAGATACACTCCTTTGCAATTTTCGGTACTAACAGAGGAGGAAAAAAACCCGGAGCTTTTCAACAGGATACCTGATTTTAACGATTTGATTATTGTGGTATGTGAACTTCACAGTATGTTGATGCCAATCTGTTTGTATCTTAAAGAGCGTGACAGAGACATAAAAGTTTCTGTAATAATAAATGACTGGGGGATGCTGAACGCGAAACTTTCACATAATTTATTCTTTTTAAAAGAAAACCATTTTATTGACTATGTAATAACATGTCAAGAAGCATTTAACGGTGATTTTGAGTGTATAAACGAGATAAACTCTCTTATATTTTCCAAAAGTTTAGATACTCAGGTAGCAATAATATCTCCACTTCCTGGAGTTGTCGGGACAGGAACCAAATTTGGATTTAGTGCATATAAAGCTGTCAGTGTTATAGAAGACATATCAAGGTTTGGAGGAAGAATTATTTTTCCTGTAAGAGTTTCTAAAAGTGAAAAAAGAGAAAGACACAAAATGGTGAGTCATCATTCTCTTACAATACTAAGTTATGTGAATTCGTCTGTGGAGATTCCAATTTATCAGTTTGAAGACAGGATTTTTTACACTCAGGTTTTTAAGATTTTGAATAACTATAGAACAAAGCATATATTAACGCCTATAGAAAGAATAGACGATAATATAATCGAAAAATACAAACTCTTGCTAAAAACAATGGAAAGAGGATTTGAAGAAGACAGTGAATACTTTTTGCAGCTTTTTGCAACAGCAGAGTACATTTTAAAAAAGTTACACAGGGAGATGAAATAAAAAGATGGAGCTTTATGAAAAAACTTTGGAGTCTCAAATTATTTATGATGGTTCTTTTATTAGTTTAAAAGTAGATAAGGTCTTACTTCCAGATGGCAAAACTTCGCACAGAGCGATTGTTGTTCATTCAGGCGCAGCGGTTGTTGTTCCGGTCGATGATGAAGAGAATGTAATTTTGATAAGGCAGTTTAGAAAACCAATTGAGAAGGTTATAGTAGAACTTCCGGCAGGCAAGCTGGACAAAGATGAAGAACCACTTGAGTGTGCAAAAAGAGAACTTGAAGAAGAAACAGGTTATAGTGCTAAAGAGTTTGTAAAACTTACAGAAATATATACAACTCCCGGATTTTCAAATGAGGTTATACATGTGTATTTAGCAAGAGGACTTGAACAGGGCAGTTCACACACAGACATTGATGAATTTGTTGAAGTTTTTAAAGTTGGCCTGGATGATGCCATTAAAATGGTTAAAAATGGTGAGATTAAAGATGCAAAGACAATCATTGGGCTACTTCTTGCAAAGATGTATCTTAGAGGAGAATGGATATAAAAAATGAGAGTTTATGCTGACCTTCATGTGCATATAGGCTTTTCAAACCAAAGGTACATAAAAATACCCTCTTCTAAGGATCTTACAATAGAAAATATTTTAAGGGTGTCAAAAAATGAAAAGGGTTTGCATGTAGTTGGAATTGTCGATTTTTTGTGTGATGATGTACTTTTTGAAATAGAATCTCTTATTGACTGTGGTAAAATATTATTCAAGGATAACAACTTATATTTCGAAGATCTTTTAATTATTCCTGCTGCTGAAATTGAACTGAGATATAATCAAAAAGATTTTCACTGTCTTATTTATTTTGAAAGCATTGATAAGCTGAAAGAATTCAAAATACAAAATAAAAAGTATTTCAATCAGCTTAATTTTAGTTGTCCTGTTTTTAAAGGGAATATTGAAGATTTTGAAAAAATTGCAAAGGACTTTGATCTTTTTGTGGTACCAGCCCATTCGTTTACGCCCTATAAAGGTTTTTATTCTGCAGCTTCTGGAATCGACGAGGTCTTTAAAACACTTGAAATTTATACAATTGAGCTTGGACTCTCGGCTGATTCTTATATGGTTCAAGACGTTTTTGATGTACAAACAAGAACTCTATTGTCAAACTCTGATGCACATTCTCTGAGAAATATTGCAAGAGAATTTAATGAAATTGAAATTCCGCATCTAACTACGGATAAAGTATTGGAGAGTATAAAAGAAAACGGGCTGGTTGCAAATTATGGTGTGAATCCTAAACTTGGTAAATATCACAAATCATACTGTAAAAGTTGTAATCATTCATTTAATCTTGAACAGGAGCGGTTTGTTTGTCCTCTTTGTGGAAAGACCACTGTAGTGCCGGGAGTTGAAGATAGAATCCACATGCTTAAAAAGACAGATATTAGAAGCAAAAAACCGCCATATTTTTATACATTTCCTTTTGAGCTGGTTGAAGGATTTGGGAAAAGGACACGAGAAAAGATAATAGAGTCTTTTAAAACAGAAGTGAACTTTGTAAAAGCTTTAAATAAAGGTCAGGATTATGAAAATCTCAAATCTCTTGTTGGTGAGGGAATTTGGAGAAAATTGGACAAGTACCTCAGAGGACAATACAGTATAGAATTTGGTGCGGGTGGTTATTTTGGAAAAATTAGATTTGAATGAAAATGGGTGAGAGTTTATGATAGATGCTGAAAAATTAAAGAAAAATATTGAGGAAATTCAAGAACGAATTGAAAAAGCTTGTTTGAGAAGTGGAAGGAAAACAAGCGAAGTAAAGTTACTTGGTGCAACAAAAGGTGTAGATGTCAGGACAATCAAACTTGCGAATGAATTTGGTGTAAAGATTTTTGGCGAAAACCGCGTTCAGGAATTTTTACCAAAGTATAATGAACTTCCGCATCTGGAATGGCATTTTATTGGAAGACTTCAGACAAACAAAATTAAGTATATCTACGACAAGGTGTTGCTAATTCATTCAATAGAAAAAGTAGAGCAAATTCAGGAATTGGAAAAAAGATGTTCAAAAGAAGACAGGAAGATAGATGTTTTGATAGAAGTAAACATAGGTGGTGAAATTTCTAAAGGAGGAGTTTTACCGGATAATATAGAAGTACTGATAGAGAGGATTTGTGAATGTAAGCATGTTATTCTAAAAGGTTTTATGACCATTCCGCCCATTGAGGAAGATGAAAAAAAGCTAAGGCAGTATTTTCGAAAGATGAAAGAAATCTTTGAAAATTATAAAAAATTAAATTATAATAATGTTAAAATTGAAGAATTATCAATGGGCATGAGCAATGACTTTGAAGTGGCAATCGAGGAAGGTGCCACTTTGGTTAGGATAGGAACAAAACTATTTGGTGAAAGACCAAAAATTTAAGGAGGTTTTGGTTATGTTTGATAACCTTCAAAGAAAGATTTTAAATCTGATTGGAATTGAAATTGAGGATGAGGACAGACCGCAAGAAGGTACAAAACCAAAAGAAGAAAATGTAAAGCCAAAACATGAAACACCCAAGGTTGTAACAATAGGGAAGGCGAGCCAGACAGAAGTTACAGTTTATAACCTTAAACTTTTTGATGAGGTTGTAAAGGTTTGTGATGCACTGAGAGAGAACAAGATAGTGGTATTCAATTTAGAGCAGGTGGCTGAGGAACATATTCAAAGAATCATTGACTTTGTTAGCGGGGCTGTTTATGTTCTTGATGCAAAGATTCATAAAGTGAGCAAGAAGATATTTGTGGTTGTTCCAAGGAGCATTGATTTAGAGGTGGATGAGCAGTTAAAAGAAGAATTTAGGGCAAAGGGAGTATTTGCCTGGCTGAAATAGAAATAAATTACCTGCTTGTTGGAGGATATGAATGTTAAGATTAATATTTGGTCTTGCTGATAAAGCTTTTGCGTTTGTTGAATTCTGTATTTTTGTGGATGCAATTTTATCATGGGTAATTCATGACCCCTACAACAAATACAGAAGAGTACTTGGTATGATTGTAAATCCTATACTTGAACCTATAAGATCGATTTTGTTTAGATACATCAGAACAGGGTTTATTGATTTTTCACCCCTGATTGCAATAATTTTACTTGAGATTGCAAGAAAACTGTTATGGGTAGTTTATGCAATACTGATATAACATAGCATTTAAATGGAGTTGTATAAAGAAGATGTACTACATTCCTGAGGAGAACAAGTTTGAAATCCTGAAAGTTAAGAATCTATTGGAAAGATGTTACGGGAATATTGAATACTCAGATTTTCTTTCTCCTTTTGCGCAAAGATACATCACTGATGTGATTTTAAAGGATGAAAGCCAGCATGTATTCTATCAGGCATGGGGCGGGTATGAAGAGGCTGAGAGAAAAGTTTTGGCAATTTTTGACGCAATTTACTCAGATAAAGTAGATTCTTCTCATTTTCCGATCGAAATAATTTTAGTTGAATCAGATACAATGCTTTCTCACAGACAAATTTTGGGAACATTTATAGGTCAGGGACTCAAACGTGACAAGATTGGTGATATACTGGTAAAAGAACACAGGGCTTTAGTTTTTGTTAAAGAGGAAGTAAGTTTTTTTATTGCTACACACATAAACAGGATAGGGAAAGATAGAGTAAAAATAGAAACTGTCAACAAGGATGAATTGGATATCTCACAATTTATACAGAATAGTGGCAAAAAAATTGTATGCAGTGTTCCTTCCATGAGAGTTGACGCTATTGTCAGCCATGCTTTTGGTATTTCAAGAGAAGAGGCAAATGCTCTTGTTAGGCAGTTTAAAGTTGCTGTAAACTGGATGTATATTGATAAGCCTTCATATGAAGTTAAAGAAGGTGATTTAATTTCTGTAAGACATCATGGTAGATTAAAAATAGAAAAGGTATTGACAACTACAAAAAAGGGAAGAATTTCTATTGAAGTTTTGAGATTTTCATAATTCTGTATTCTGGAGGTAAAACTTTTATGCTAACTCCCCAAGATATTGAGTCTAAGACCTTTAAAAGGGTATATATTGGCGGTTACAGTGTTGAAGAGGTAGAAGAGTTTCTCGAACAGGTATTGAAGGATTATGAAGCTCTGTACAAAGAAAATTTGGAGCTTAAAGACAAAATAGCACTGCTTAATGAAAATATTCAGAATTACAAGACAATTGAGGAAACATTGCAGAACACCTTAATTGTCGCTCAGTCGACAGCTGAGGAGATAAAGAAAGTGGCTTACCAAAAGGCAGAAGCTTTAATAAAAGAAGCTGAAATGAAGGCTTCAAAAATGATTGAAGAGGCAAACAGTAAGGTGTTGCAAATCACATATGAGTATGGCGAACTCAAAAAAAGGTATCAGCTTTTTTTAAATAAATTTAGGAACTTGCTACAAACTGAACTCAGTGCACTTGAAATGGTAGATAAAGAACTACAGAATGACTAATTATTTTGCAGGGGGATGAAACAAAAGATGGATTGGAGTCAAACATTAAACTTACCAAAAACTGATTTTCCAATGAGAGCAAATCTTGCACAGCGCGAACCGGAGTTTTTAAAGTTTTGGGAAGAGAAGCAAATTTTTAAGAAAATGCTAAAGAAAAATAAAGATGCTAAGAAATTTATATTGCATGATGGACCACCTTATGCAAATGGAGATATTCATTTGGGACATGCTCTTAACAAGGTTTTAAAGGATATTGTGAATAAGTACAAAGCTCTGCAAGGTTACTATACACCTTATATTCCCGGATGGGACACTCACGGGCTTCCAATTGAGCAGCAGGTTATAAAGCAGCTTGGTGTCAACAGACATGAAATAGATGCCATAGAATTTAGAAGAAAATGTAAAGAGTTTGCTCTTAACTATATTGATATTCAAAGACAGCAGTTCAAGCGATTGGGTGTTTTTGGTGAATGGGAAAATCCTTACATGACACTGGACCCCAAGTTTGAGGCAAGACAAATTCGTGTTTTTGGTAAAATGGCAAAAAAAGGTTATATTTATAAGGGATTAAAACCTGTTTACTGGTGTCCATCGTGTGAAACTGCGCTTGCAGAAGCAGAGATAGAGTATCAGGAAGACAGGACATATTCAATCTATGTTAAATTTGAGGTAATAGATGACAGGGGATTGTTTGCGAAGTTAGATTTAAAAGGCAAAAAGGTTTATATTGTAATCTGGACAACTACCACCTGGACACTCCCGGGTAATCTTGCAATTGCTTTAAATGCTGATTTTGATTACAGCTTGGTTGATACTGGTAATGAGATATTAATTATGGCTTCCGAGCTTGTAGAAAGAGTAATGAAAACAAATAAAATTGAGCATTATAATGAGATTGCAAGGTTTAAAGGTAAAGAGTTAGAATATATGAAATGCAAACATCCGTTTTTGAATAGAACCTCACTGGTAATTCTGGGCGAGCATGTTACACTTGAAGCAGGAACTGGTTGTGTTCACACAGCACCGGGACATGGTGAAGAGGACTTTGAAGTGTGTCAGAGGTATAATATTCCTGTGATTGTACCAGTTGATAATAAAGGATATTTGACTCAAGAAGCCGGAAAATTTGCGGGACTTTTTTATGAAGATTCAAATAAAGAAATTGCCAGAGAACTGGAAGCTTCGGGACATCTCCTGGGTGTTGAGAAGATAACCCACCAATATCCTCACTGCTGGAGATGTAAAAATCCTATTATATTCAGAGCAACCGAACAATGGTTTGCGTCTGTAAAAGGATTTAGAGAAGAAGCACTGAAGGCTGTAGATGATGTTAAGTGGGTGCCCGAGTGGGGACGAGACAGAATATATAACATGATTGCAGACAGGCAGGATTGGTGTATTTCAAGGCAGAGAATCTGGGGCGTGCCAATTCCAATATTTTACTGCAAAAATTGCAGAAAAGAGCTTATCACAGACGAGACGATTGACCATATTGCAAAGATATTTGAAAGAGAAGGTTCTGATGCATGGTTTTCAAAAGATGTAAAGGAACTTCTGCCAGCAGGTATTAGGTGTCCAGGCTGTGGCTGTGAGGAATTTGAAAAAGAGACTGACATTATGGACGTTTGGTTTGACTCTGGATCTTCACATGCATATGTTCTTGAGAGCAGGGAAGATTTAGAGTGGCCATGTGACATGTACCTGGAAGGGAATGATCAGTACAGAGGATGGTTCCAATCTTCACTTTTAACAGCTGTTGCGACTAAAGGAAGAGCTCCATATAAGATTGTCTTGACGCATGGTTTTGTAGTTGATGGCGAAGGCAGGAAAATGTCAAAGTCTGAAGGAAATGTAATTTCACCGCTTGATATAATAAATGAATTTGGAGCGGACATATTAAGACTGTGGTGTGTATCTGCTGACTATACCACGGATATGAGAATTTCAAGGGAGATTATAAAGCAGCTGACAGAAATCTATAGAAAAATTAGAAATACGGCAAGGTTTTTACTGGGGAACTTGTATGATTTCAATCCGGCTACTGATAGAGTTTCGTATGATAATTTAAAAGAGATTGACAGATGGGCATTGCAAAGACTCAATATCTTAATTGAAAAGGTCACCAAAGCATACGAGGAATATGACTACAATCAGGTATATCATTTGATTCATAATTTCTGTGTTGTTGATATGAGCAATCTATATCTTGACATAAATAAGGATAGGCTTTATGCATCAAACAGTGCTTCAGCTGACAGAAGAGCTGCTCAGACTGTTATGTATGAAATTCTTGTTGCTTTGACAAAATTAATTGCACCAATTTTGTCCTTTACAGCAGAAGAGATATGGCAGTTTATGAAGTATAAAGAAAACAATGCCGAGTCAGTTTTCTTAACAGACTGGCCGAAGGTAGATGAGCAAGTTCTTAATGATGAAAAACTTAAAGAAAAATGGGAAAAGATTATTGATATCAAAGATATTGTTGCAAAGCAGTTGGAAATTGCAAGGAATGAAAAGCTCATTGGAAGTTCGCTGGATGCAAAAGTGAAAATTCTTGCGCAAGGCGAACAGAAAAAGTTCTTGGAGGAAAACAAAAATATTTTAGAAGAGGTTTTAATTATATCTCAGATGGAAATAGCAGAAAGTGATAGCGAAGAGATTAAAGTAGAAGTGTACAAGGCCGAAGGTGCAAAATGTGAAAGATGTTGGAAATTTGATACAATGGTTGGAAAGAATGCAGGAGGTTTAAATGTATGTCCAAGGTGTTACGAAGTTGTAAAAGGTAAATAAAGTTAAAAAAGATGAGCCGGTAATTCAAAATGCCGGCTTGTCTTTTATTTTAAAAATCAGCCAAAAAGGATGGGTAGGATGGAAGATAGGATTTATTTAAATTTAAAAAGGGAAGAAAAGAATATTCCGATTATATTTGCTGAAAAGGCAGAAGAAATTGCAGAGTTTATTGCCTCTTTTAGCTATACAAATCTTGTAATATTTTCGGATAAGGTTGTCTATTCACTTTATAAAGATTTTATTGCAAACATAAAACACGATCATATTTACCTTTTTGACGAAGGTGAGGAATCAAAATCGGCAGAATCCTATCTAAAAGCCGTTGATGATCTTTTAGAAAAAAATATAGATAGAAGAGCATTGTTTGTTGCAATTGGTGGTGGTGTTGTTGGTGATGTAGTTGGATTTGTTGCCTCTACATACAAGAGGGGTGTAAGGCTAATACACATTCCAACAACTCTTCTTTCAATGGTTGACAGCAGCATTGGCGGAAAAACAGGGATTAATTATAAATCCTATAAGAACCAAATCGGGACGTTTTACCAGCCTGAAATGATAATAATTTGTCCTGAATTTTTAAAAACATTACCGAAAAGCGAGATTTTATCTGGTTTAGGCGAGATAATAAAATATGGATTTATTCTGGACAGAAGCATATTGGATATGAAAGAAAGATTTGAAAAAGATGCTTTTGAGATATTTCAAGATAGAGTGCTTGCCATGCAATTGATAAAAAAATCCATTAACTGTAAAGTTAAAATTGTTGAAAAGGATGAAAAAGAATCACTCTTGCGAGAGGTTTTGAATTTTGGACACACAGTGGGTCATGCATTGGAGACCTATTACAATTACCATTTTTCTCATGGGATATTTGTTATTTTGGGAATGATTGCTGAGATGATACTTTCAAATATGATATTTGATTTTGATTTGTCAAACGCAGATTTTTTAGTAACAATTTTGAAAAAAAATAACATAAAACTTCCTCAAAAGTTTGATAAGAACCAGATTATCTCTATTATGAAACATGATAAGAAGAACATAAATGCTTCTATAAGGATGGTTTTATTAAAAGATGTGTGCGATTATATTTTGGGTTGTGAAGTTAATGAAGACATTTTATATGAAGCACTTGGAAGGTTTGAAAAAATTGTTTTTTCTTAAAATTGTCTCAGTCTGACAAAGTCAAGAAGAAGCTCCCTTGTCTTGGCTATATAGCTTAAAAAATTTTGAAAAATAAATGCCAAGAAAGGGAGCTTTTTATGTATTGATATTAACTAATTTCTGCTAATTTGCTGCATAGGTGAATAAAAGAAACATGTTTAAACTTGAATCTTTTTATATAGAGATTCTCAAAAAAATTCTTAAAACAATCTTTACAAGCCAATTATTACTATTGTAAAATATATTATGTAATTACATTTGTAGAAGGAGAGTCATTTGAAAATGAAAAAAAGATTTGTTAAAGCCAACAGAAATAAAATTAAAGTAAAAGGGAAAATGCATGATTTACTAAAATTACCGAAATCGGCAGAAAAGACACACCTCATTACTTTTGTTTTTGTCATATCTTTTTTACTTTGTCAGCTGCTTTTGCAAATAGTTTATGCTAAAGACTTTTTTGAATATTTACCTAAAAACGAAGGAAACTTTAATAATATTCTTTTGAAAACATTTAAAAAGAATACAGATGAAAATTTGATTTTTACTATTGACCCAGATAGATTTATTGGACTTTCTAACAACGAAGATGCATATTTTATTAAAGACTTCAAGAGAAACTATAAAAAGTTGATATACAAAATTACTGAAAAAAACTTTCTGAGCATTGCTGAAAATTTTGATGGAAGATATTTTTATTGGATAGAAGGAGAAAGAAGAAAAGGGTATTTATATCAAAGTTGTAACTGGAGGTTATATGCATATGATATTAGTACAAATACTATCTACTTTATTGATAAATGTAGCGAAACAAGTATTTCGGCCAATGACGATATGAAAGCCAAGGCAAATGTTATGTGGAGAGATATATTTGCCCACAATGGCAAAGTTGTTTACTTAAACTATGAAAAGGATAAGAAAGGAATTATCTATTTAGTTGTAAAGTTATTTGATTTGAAAACAAAAAAATATTCTATAATTGAAAAAATACCTGAAAAAGAAAATTGGTTAATATATCCTCCATCTATTTATGGCGATAATATAGTTTGGTGTATATCCAATATTACCGAAACTCATACAATGAGGACAGAAAGTGGAGAAATATATTTATATAATATCAAGAAGAAGATAAAAACAAAAATCTCTCCTAATAACGAACTTGTAATGCCAAGAATTTATAAAAATTATATTATTGCTCTTCGCCATATAAATGGCATAAGTTCTCAAGATCAAATAGTTTTATGTGATATATCAAAAACACCAATTAGATGGAAAATAATAGTTTACCCTGAGTTGTATTCGGTGAAAAATTCAAATATGATTACATTTGCAGATCCATATATTTCAGGAGGATATTTGTCTTGGTATGGTAACTACTTGAAAGATGGTATTTATATATTTTCATTAAATGATTTAAAATATTACAGGATTCCTTATTTAAAACCGCAAAAAGGATATTCTAATTATATCATGCTTTACTCTGAAAATCCTTCTACCAATTTATTCATAAGAAGTTATTTTAAAAACAATACTAATGAAAAATATAGTGAGTATTTAATTTTGAAGTAAATAACCAGCAATTGTAAATCAACAGTGTTATTTGATTGAGATAACTGAAGCTGTAAAAAGAAACAGCTTCAGTTTTTTTGTTTTTTTATAAAATATGAGCAATACAATTATAAAATTAACAAACAAAATTAACAAACATAATCTGAAACTCTTTTAAAACTTATTGACAAACAAATTTTACATATGTATAATATAGATGTGATTACAAATGTAAAATAAGATTGATAAATATCTTATCTATGGTATATCAATTTAATGAGTTAGTTAATAATGGTTATCAACCGTATTCGCCCTATTAATTTATAATCGAGTTGATAAGACTATCGTTGGAGGAATATATATGAAGTTAAAATTAAGTATGTGGGTTAAAAAAAGAGGAAAGTTAAATGCTTTTATATATGTTTCTATATGCTTAATAATTATAGGTATAATTTGTTTTGTTATAAATACTCTAATAAAAAATACTTCAGAACAGATAGGTTATATCGAAAGGTTTGATAAGACTGAAAATGGAGATTATTTTGCGTTATTTTATGGGAAATTATGGCATAACAGTGGCAAAGAAGATTTGCTTTTCAAGGTCAAAATAAGCCGTAATAGAATAAAGGGTTTAGATTATTTTTCAGTACGCTTATTTGCATGGGGAAAAAATCAGGTAGCTTACTGTGGCAATGACTTAAAAGAGTTAATTTTAGTTGATTATAAAACAAAAAGAGAAGTTTATAGAAAACGAATGCCAGAGATGATAAGATATATCAGTGCTAATAAAAAGACAAATGAATTTGTTATTGCCACTGAAAAAAAATTATATCTTTTAAAATCAGAGTATATTTCAAAAAACAAAATACATACTTTTTCACTGAAACAAATTGCAAGAGGCTTATTTTGCTGGCCAGTTCTTTCACCGAACGGAAAGTATATTGCCTGTGGTGAGATGGATAACAAAGAAAATGATGCTGCCACATCTCTAGTTGTGATTGACCTAAACAAAAACAGTAAAAAGAAGCTACTTTCTGAAAGATTTGGGGATATGCCAGTTGACAATGTTTACAGAATTATTTACTCTGTTGCATGGAGCAGGGATAGCAGATATGTTGCTATCAGTACTTCAACTCCTGCTGATCCAGCATATATTTGGGTTTCAGTTGCTGATGTGTTAACAGGGAATGTAACAGAGTTTACGAAAAATACAGGGCTATGTAATCCGCCTGTTTGCTCTTTTTCAGAAGATAAATTTATTTTCTCACAGGGGAATCCGGAATACAAGCAATTTGGTGACTATTCAAATATTAAGGACCCTTTTAGAACAAAATTGGTGCTATTAAATATCAAAAGTAAAGGTTTAGAATATATAAACCAGAATCCAGAAGATATAAATGTCTACTGGCCTGTAATTAGCTCAGATGGAATATATTTTACTGATAAAAGTGGGTACTTTTCGGGTGAGGAAGGATGTTCAATCTACAAGATAAAAAATAAAAAAGTGATTCTGTTACTCAAAGTTAAGGGGAGCTTGGTAAGCTATGATATCCTCAAAATATATTAGAGATGGCTAATAAGTCATTCTTTTTTTTTCACTTGTTTTTTTACAGGTAACAGCATTTCTTCTGAGAAATTGATTTTATCGTGTTTTGGCTTATTTTGCCCCAATATTTTGAACAGATAAGGTAAAAGCGAATTTGAAAAAGTATTTCAAAATCCTCTTTACAAAGTATTTTTTACTGTTGTAAAATATATATAATTACAATTGTAAAAGGAGAGTGGTATAAAAATGAACAAGGATTTATTGAAGCCATCAGAAGCAGAGTTGGAGGTTATGAAGGTTTTGTGGGAAGAAGGAAATCCCCTGAGTGCACCCGAGATAGTACAGAGATTAAAAGAGAGAAACATCAAATGGGAAAAATCAACCATATACACCTTGATTGATAGACTTGCAAAGAAAAAGGCAATAAAGCAGGAGAGAAAAGATAAGCTTTACTACTACAGCCCATCAATTAGCAAAGAAGAATATGCAAAGATAGAAACAGCAAGGATATTGAATAAGCTATTCAATGGCTCTGTAAAAAGCTTAATAGCAGCTTTAATTGAATGTGGGAACATAAAAGGAGAAGAGCTTGAGGAGATTAAAAAGCTATTAGAAAGACAAACGGTATAATGTCAAGGGGGTTTTTTAAAAAAATTTTTTAGATAATTAGGGCAAAAAAGGCAATAGAATACCGAGCCGCTCAGCCTGGAAAAATTTAACTGGCAGCTTGTTTTGAGAAGATTATTAAATTAAGAAATGGGATTAACTAAGTATTGTAAACATCACCTCTTTCTTGATATATTTGACCTTTGCTGAGCATTGCAAAGATCAGAGGAATTAATCGTCTTGCGGTGAGGACGAGGGCACGTTTATGCTGATGTTTGGTAACCTCTGAGAACTTCTTGTTGTAGAAGGCTTTATAACGGACTGTGTGCACCCTAACACAGTTAGCAGCCTCAACAAGATAGTATCTCAGGTATTGGTTACCACACTTAGCCAATGAGGTTTCCTGGGCATTGAAATTGCCTGATTGGTATTGAGTCCAAACAAGGCCGGAGTATTTAGCTAAAGCAGCTTCATTTTTGAAGCGCTTGATATCACCGATTTCAGCGATGATGCCGGCTGCAAGAACATCTCCTATGCCAGGGATGGTGGTCAAGGTTTGGGAGAAAGCTTTAAGAAGTTTTGAGATTTCTTTGTCGAGTTTTTTAAGTTGTTCTTGCATAAATCTAATGTTTTCAAGAGTCATAGACAAAGCTAAGTCATTTGCCTCAGCCAACAGAGGATGTAATCTGTATGAACGATTAGCAGCGGTTTTAAGTATTTCAGCGATTTTATTGACATCTGATAATCTGTTGTTGCCGTTGTCAGATACAAATTTAATTAAATCTTCTAAAGGCATGGAAGCAATATCATCTGGGGTGAAGTTTTCGATGATAGCGCAAGATGCCTTACCGAAGATATCAGAAAATGGGCAGTCTTGAGAATAAGTGGAGAATTTAAGGTATATGAGATTGAGAGCTCTGTTTTTTTCGCGAGTTAGATTATGAACAAGGTGATAGCGCATTCTGGTAAGGCGTTGTAGTGCAGCATATTTGAAGTCAGGCAAAGGTGTTGGATTTAGCTTACTGAACCTGACGCATTCAGCAATAACGACAGCGTCGATGTTATCTGTTTTAGGCAAGAAAGTGTAGATCTTTTTAAATCCTTTGACGATGCTTGGGTTGAGCACGTAAAAGGTTGGTTTGTAAGGTAGTAATTCAGAAGAGGAAGCAAGATACAAATGCAGATGCCAACCGTAATGTGAAGTTGCTTCCATGCCGAATTTAACGTAGGACAGATTATACTGGCTGAGGCAGTCAATGACTCTTTTGATTAATTCATTAGCACCTTCTTGATCGTTAGGCAAGGAAAAGGGTTTTTTAATCAAGTGATTTCCGGCATCATCGATGAAGAAGATAGAATTTGACTGACTACTGATATCAATGCCCACGATTAAAGTATTTGGCAATTTAAAGGCCTCCTTTCTAAAGTGTGTGGTGTTAGAAAAAAGTTTTGCCCTTTATCCCTGGGGATTACATGTAATGCAGCCTCGCCGATATTAGAGCTACGGAGCAGTTTACAGGGTGCACACATCTGACATGCTCAAATCAGATGTGGTAAACTGACCGTGCACAGCAAACGAGTAAACATTACTCATGTAATCCTTTGGGGTTCAGTCTTTCTCAAGCTGTGGCGTGCAGATATCAAAGCACGTCCAGCAGGAGGTGGTCAAAAAATATCCAAATAAACTAAATCAGGCTTAAACTTTTTCTGATATTAGTTTACCAGAGATAAAGGGCAAATTTAAACTGTAGCAGTCAATTTTAATATTCAATTTTTTAAGAAGTGAATGTGTTAAGAAAAGCTTTGTTATCAAGGTCAGTTTCCAGTAATCAATTGGTACTAATAATTTAATGTACCAATTGAGATATGAAGTTTTAAGTGATTTGATAATCATATTATACGAAAGAGGAGTAGAGATGAGATGAATATAGAAGTTTTATTCAAATGGATTTTGGCAATGACAATAAGTGGTAGCGCAGCTGTTTTGGTATTTGCTGTTTTAAGTAAAATCTTCAAAGAGCACTTGAGTGCAAGGGCAAGATATTATATTTGGCTGATAGTGCTTTTTTGTTTCATGATTCCATGGAATGTTCTATTTAACAGAAAATCATCACTTAAAGTACTAAATCAGAGTGTTATATTAGACGGTAGAGGTTATACAGTTTCAAGCTTCAGTCAAAGCAGTGTATTGAACTTGCAATCAGTAAAGAATTCATTGCAAGGTGGGGCTTTAGAAGCCCTGCCTTCTGGAAATGTTGGCTATTTTAATCCTGGAGTTTTACATGAAGTTATAGCTTATGTCTGGCTCATAGGTGCTGTTGTGTTTTTTGTAAGGTTTTTGATAAGGTATATTTGGTTTAAGGTTATAGTAACAAGAAATTCAAGAGAATGTTCTGATAAATACTGCAGAAGGATAATTGGGAGATATTGCAGGTTAAAAAGAATTTCAGGGAAGATAAAGGTATTAGAAAGTGACATTATACAAACTCCAATGCTTATAGGAACAGTTAAGCCCATCTTGTTAATGCCTGCAAAGGACATAGCAAGGGAAGACTTAAGACTGATCATAAGACATGAGCTTGTTCACTTCAGGAGAAAAGATGTATTAATTAAGTGGTTTAGCAAACTGATAAATGCACTTCATTGGTTTAACCCCCTGGTATACTTTGCGGTTTTAAAGCTAAGTAGGGAATGTGAATATTCATGTGACGAAGAGGTGATAAGAAAGCTCAAGGAGAATGGCAAAAGAAGGTATGCTGAGGCACTTTATAATACACTTTTGGTAAGTATAAGCAGTGGAGCAGGTGCGGCATTTGGTCTGGTAGGTAGAAAAGAAAGCATTGTTGATAGATTCAGGTTTATTATGAATTTGGAAGTAAAGAAGATGAGCAAAATTACCAAGGTATTTCTTGTGGTGTTGGTATCAACAACAATATTTTTGAGTGCATTTGTTCAAATTTGGGCAAAGGATATTTTGGGTTTTGATAGAAGTGAGACAGAAGCAATCAAATCAACTATACCAGATGAAGAGAAAGTTTGGCTTTTGCATTTTGAAGAAGTTGTAACTATTCCTGTATCTGAAAAAGGGATTGAATATGTTTCGGACATGACCGGAACAGGAGGACCAGAGGCTTTCGATATTAAAGGTGATAAAGTGTATATTGTCGATAATGCACATCACAGAATTTTAGTCTATAACAAAACTTCTGGCCAACTTATTGAAGAAGTTAAATTTCCTGAAAATATAGTATGGGTGTCGGATATATCTGCCGATGGAAAAGGAAACTTATATTTATTGGGTGGAAATTATCATGGAGACTGTCTTGTAACAATAACAAATAACAAAATCAGAATTAATAGCTTGCCAGATAGGCAGCAAAAAGGTAATTGTATAACAATCTCAGGTTTTGGTTCTGATGAAAATGGACCATATGTTGTATATGCAGATTTGAAAGAAATAAGGACACTAAGATTTGGAAATACCACAGGGAGGACAGGTAGTCCTGATGCAGATAAACCAGATAGTGCTACAGTTATTGAGGAGAAAAAAGGCTGTTTAGCACGTGATAAAGCTACATGGAAACTCAATATTCAAAATATGAAACGGTTAAGTGGTCAGGTCATAACACCAGATGGAGATATTGTAAAAGTTGCTTTTCCTTTGCAGTATCAATTGGGGACAAATGGTTATATAGGATGTATTGACAAGACGATATACTGGAAATTAGAAGATGGCAAGAGCTATACTATTGCAGGGTATGATAAAAAAACTGGGGAGATAGATAGAGTTGTTAAAATACCCTTAAATGTTTACAGTGTTATTCCTGAAAAAGGCTTTCTAATAGAAGGTAATGATGTTTATGTTTTGGTTCCATCTCAGAAAAATGTCTATGTTCTTAAAGTGGCTACTTGGCAGCCTGCTGATGAGTTTATGAAAGAATTAAAAGGTTTCTAACTTGGGTGAAAACAATTATAACATTAGCTAAATAACCTTCTTTTACAACCAATTATAATACAGATTATAATACAGAATTATTTACTCTGTTGCATGGAGCAGGGATAGTAGATATGTTGCTATCAGTACTTCAACTCCTCTGATCCGGCATATATTTGGGTTTCAGTTGCTGATGTGTTAACAGGGAATGTAACAGAGTTTGCAAAAAATACAGGACTATGTAATCCACCTGTTTATTTTTTCAGAAGGTAAAATTATTTTCTTTACAAAAAATATAAATGTTCACTATAAATCATGAAAAGCAAAATATAAACGGGGTACGCAAATTTGCAATACCCCGTTTTTTAAAGACTATTTTTCATTGAGTTTTAAAATACCTTCCTCAAATGGTGGAAAAATAACTCCTCTTTCTGTAATTATAGCAGTAATGTTCTCAGCTGGTGTTATATCAAATGCCGGGTTGAAAACCTTTGATTCATCCGGGACAATCTTTTTCCCATTGAAAAATCTTATTTCATCTTCACTTCTCTCTTCAATAGGAATTTCTGAGCCTGATTTTATGTTAAAATCAATGGTTGATACTGGGGCTGCAATGTAAAAAGGAATGCCATGATGCTTTGCCAGAACAGAAAGAGAATAAGTTCCAATCTTGTTTGCCGTATCTCCATTTAAAGCAATTCTGTCTGCACCCACAATAACACAATCAATCTTTCCAAGTTTCATAAGATAGCCTGCCATGTTATCACAGATAACTGTGTTGGGAATACCATCTTCAGAAAGCTCAAAGGCTGTGAGCCTTGCCCCCTGAAGATAGGGTCTTGTTTCATCCACGTAAACATGAATGTTTTTGCCAGAAAAATGAGCTTCACGAATAATGCCAAGTGCTGTTCCATACCCACCTGTTGCCAAAGCTCCTGCATTGCAGTGAGTAAGAATATTTGCACCTTCTTTTATAAGATTATTTCCATGTTCACCAATCTTTTTATTTATATTTTTGTCTTCATCCTCTATTTTCTTTGCCTCTTGCAGCAGCAAACTGTAAATCTGGCTTTTAGAAAGATTTCTTACTTCTTCAAAAACCTTTTTCATCCTCTCAAGAGCCCAGAAAAGATTTACAGCAGTGGGTCTTGAGCTTGCAAGATAGTTTATAATCTCATAAATTTTAGACAGGTCATTGTTTTTTTCAATTATCTCTTTAAAGCCCAGCACAACTCCGTATGCAGCAACAATTCCAATAAGCGGTGCTCCTCTTATAATCATATCTTTTATTGCTATATATACATCCTGATACGTACTGCAAACAAAATATTCTTTTTCAAAAGGCAGCTTTCTCTGGTCAAGAACAATTAGTTTATCATTTTCAAATTCAAAGTGCTTCATCTTCCTTCTTACTCCTCACAGACATAGTTTACATCAATCTTTTCAATCATCCTGTATATAAGCTTTTTGACCTTGTCGTTATTTTCTCTGAAGACTCTATAAACTTCTTCCTCTGTTACAGGCTTTATATCATCTCTTCCTTCAAGTCCTGCATCATAATCTGTAATTAAAGAAATGTTAACATAGCAGATTCCAAGCTCTTTTGCAAGAATTACTTCAGGGTACTGTGTCATGTTGATGACATCCCAGCCCATGCTCGAAAACCATCTGCTCTCAGCAGTTGTCGAAAATCTCGGACCCTGTATTACAACAACTGTTCCCTTTTCATGAACAGTAATTCCAAGTTCTTTTGCAGACTCAATGGCAATCTTTCTCAAATACTCACAGTAAGGCTTTGCGGCAGATATATGTTTTACTTCAGGTCCTTCAAAAAAGGTGTCTTTTCGTCCCCATGTCCTGTCCACAAACTGGTCACACACAACAAAATCACCGGGCTTTATCTCAGGTTTCAAGCTTCCAGAGGCTGTGGGACCAATTATTTTTTTAACCCCAAGCATTTTCATTGCATATAAGTTTGCTCTGTAGGGAATCAGATGAGGAGGATACTGATGATTTTTGCCATGCCGTGGCAAAAAAGCTACCTTTTTACCTGCAACTTCTATCAGTGAAATCTTATCACTCGGCTTTCCATAAGGGGTTTCAAGTTCTATCTCCTGTACACCATCTTCAAGCGAGTAAAAACCTGATCCGCCAAATACACCTATATCAGCTTTGTATTCCATTTTCTTCCCTCCACCTGTGATTTGCATTTCAAAAAAATTATATAAATAAAACAGCGTAAAATCAACAAAATAAAATTTTCCTGTAATTGATAAATCCATTAGAAGATATTAACAGACTTTCAAATAAAGATGGTAAAAAGATGCTATAAAAGTAAACCAAATTTTGTCTTCTTTTAAAGTTCACATTTTGTTATACTAAAGAAAGATGTTGATTTAATTTCAATATTGCAGGAGAGATTTTTCCTTGGTTTACTGGATTATTATTATGTTAACTTTACTGATAGACCAGATTTCAAAATCTTTTGTTGAAAAAATTTTCCCACTGGGATACTCACGAGAAATATTAAACCATCTGATATACCTGACCCATGTTCAAAATACTGGCGGTGCTTTTTCAATACTCGAGGGAAAGCAATTTATATTCATTTTTGTTTCTGTGGTTTTGATTTCTTTTTTGATTTTGCTGTTAAAATCCAGGAAATTGTCAAATAAAAGCAGATTTGCAATAGCATTTATCCTGGGGGGTGCTCTGGGCAATCTTTTTGATAGAATTTTCAGAGGTTATGTTGTTGATTTTATAGATATAAGGATAATACCTGTGTTCAATATAGCTGACACATGTATAACAATAGGTGTTTGTATCTTAGCTTTTGAATTACTAACAAATGAAAGGAGAGGAGAATTATTGCAGAAGAAAGATATGTAACTGTTGATGAGTTTGAAGGAAGAGTGGATATATTTTTAACAAAAGCACTTGACAGAACAAGAAGTTTTGTGCAAAAGTTAATAGAAAACGGTAATGTATGGGTGAATCAAAAACAGATTGTAAAGACTTCTCATAAGGTCAAAAGTGGTGACTTAATAAGGGTTGTAATACCAGAACCAGTTTCCTTAAATTTGACTCCTCAGGATATTGATATTGAAATAGTATACGAGGATGAACACTTAGCAGTTATAAACAAGCCTCGAGGGATGGTTGTTCACCCTGGAGCTGGAAACTATGATAGCACACTTGTCAATGCGCTTTTGTACAGGTTTGAAGGAAAACTGAGCAGTATAAATGGTGTTATAAGACCGGGTATTGTTCACAGGCTTGACAAGGATACCTCAGGCCTTTTGATTGTTGCAAAGACAAACGAGGCACATATAAAGCTTTCTGAAGCACTTAAAAATCACCGGATTAAAAGGGTTTACTTTGCAATCTGTGAAGGTGTATTGGAAGAAGACAGCGGGATAATAAACGCACCGATTGGAAGACATCCAGTAAACAGGCTCAAGATGGCAGTTGTGCCGAATGGAAAGGAAGCGACAACATATTTTGAAGTACTTGAGAGATTTGACAAATACACTTTTGTAAAGCTTCGTTTAAAAACCGGAAGGACACATCAAATAAGAGTTCATATGTCCTACATTGGCCATCCTCTGCTTGGTGATGTTCTTTATGGTAGACCAAAAAATGAATTTGGAGTAGAAGGTCAGCTTCTTCATGCAGGCGAAATAGAATTCGTTCATCCAGTTGAAAATAAACCAATGAGTTTTAAAGTTGAACTGCCCGACTATTTTAAAGAGATTCTTGAAGCATTGAGAAAGCGAAGCCAGAAACAGGATAAAATACAACATTAAAACATGGACAAACAGTACATCCGGGTGTTATAATGAGATGAAAAATGAAGTAAAAATTGAATAACGAACTTAAAATAAATAAGACCTTTAAGCTGGCCCTGTGAGGCGGCAAGGTTGTAAACGAAAAAGGGATACGTGTGTATAAAAAAAGCTTCTTGCCAATTCACAGGCAGGAAGCTTTTTTTGTAAATAAGGAGGTGAAATATATGGATAAATTTAAAGAAATTATGGACTCTGCTCAGATGAATAGAGCTCTGGTAAGAATTTCTCATGAGATTCTTGAGAAAAATAAAGGTGTCGAAAATTTGTGCTTAGTTGGTATTCAAAGAAGAGGTGTAACCCTTGCAAAGAGGATAAGAGAAAACATCGAGAAAATAGAAGGTATCAGGTTACCGTTAGGTGTCCTTGACATAACTTTTTACAGAGATGATTTGAGTCTTTTAAATGATCATCCAACTGTTAACTCTACTCAGATTGACTTTGATATCAATAACAAAAAGATTGTGCTGGTTGATGATGTGCTATTTACTGGCAGAACTGTAAGAGCGGCAATAGAGGCGTTAATGGACATGGGAAGACCCAAAATGATCCAGCTTGCAGTTTTGATTGACAGGGGGCACAGAGAACTTCCAATCAGAGCTGACTACGTAGGGAAAAACGTGCCTACATCAAGGCGTGAAATAGTCCATGTTTTAGTTGATGAATTTGACAACGATAACAGAGTGATAATTGAACAGTTGGATAAAGAAATATGAAAACTTTTTAACAGAGAGGAGAAATAAAAATGCACAGAATTGTTCAGGTGGAGGAGAAACTCCCATTTTCAAAAACACTACCGCTTAGTCTTCAGCATCTTTTTGCAATGGTTGGTGCAACAATACTTGTACCAATATTGGTTGGTTTGAGCCCATCAGTTGCGCTGTTTACAAGTGGTGTTGGCACAATCATCTATATACTTGTGACTAAAAACAAGGTTCCTGCTTATCTTGGTTCATCTTTTGCATATATAAATCCAATTATAACAGTTTCAGCTTCACTTGGCGGAAAGGAATATGCACTTGCCGGTTGTATTGCTTCAGGTGTTATATACTTAATTGTAGCTTTTCTGATATATCTATTTGGTACAAAATGGATTGACAAAATTTTGCCGCCTGTTGTTGTGGGTCCGGTAGTTATGATAATAGGTCTTTCGCTGGCAAGGGCTGCAGCAGTCAAATCCGCAGGGCTTTTCAAAGAAATCATCAAGGATGGGCAGATTTTAGAGGTTGCTGTAAACGTCATTAAAAGCCCTGTTTGCTGGGTTTCGATTTTTACATTGCTTGTTGCAGTTTTTGGTTCGGTTTATTTCAGAGGTTTTTTTAAAGTTATCCCTGTATTGATCGGACTTGTAAGTGGGTATCTTTTTGCATATATACTTGATTTGATAGGTATGAATACAGGTCTTCTGGATTCTTTCTACCCAAATGGCAAATATATACCATTTTTGAATTATGAAGTGTTCAGAAATGCAAAATGGATAGGTATTCCTCAGTTCACTTTCCCAAAATTTTCACTACCTGCTATCTTAGCAATAGCGCCAATCGCAATTGTTACAATAACAGAACACATAGGTCATCTTCTTGTTACAAACAATGTTGTGGGAAGGGATTTTACAAAATATCCAGGTCTTCACAGGTCTTTGGCAGGCGATGGGCTTGCAACAATAGCAGCGGGGTTTTTCGGTGGTCCGCCCAACACAACTTATGGAGAGAATATTGGTGTTATGGCAATAACAAAGGTTTACAGCACATGGGTAATTCTATGGGCAGCCATAATTGCTATTCTTCTTTCGTTTGTACAAAAGCTTGGTGCTTTAATTCAGGTAATCCCTGCACCGGTAATTGGCGGAATTAGCATTCTTCTTTTTGGGGTTATTGCTTCATCTGGCTTGAGAATGATGATTGAGAATAAAGTTGACCTGTCACAAACAAGGAACCTGGTCATAGTATCGGTAATTCTTATAATAGGTGTGGGTGGTACAAGACTCAGCTTTTTCAATATAGAATTTGAAGGAATGGCTTTGGCTACATTTGTGGGAATTATATTGAATCTTCTGCTGCCGGAAGCAAAGGCAGTGTCAAAAGATGATATTATTTCAGAATCGGGTGCTAAAAATAATGCGGAGATATAATACAAGGTAGGGTATTTATCCCTACCTTTTTTATAAACATCTGGAGGTGAATAATTTGAAACATCTACTTGGATTGAGAGATCTTTCAAAAGAGGAAATACTTAAGATTTTAAATCTTGCTAAGGATATGAAACTGATTTTAAAAAGTGAGACAAAAAAGACTCCTCACTTACAGGGATATTCTGTTGTAACGCTTTTTTATGAAAACAGTACACGTACAAGAACATCTTTTGAACTTGCGGCAAAGTTTATGAGCGCGAATACAACATCCATTTCTGTTGCAACAAGCAGTGTGCAAAAGGGCGAGTCACTTTTGGATACAGTCAGAACCCTGGAAGCTCTAAAGACTGATGTTTTAATTGTGCGCCACTCTGTGTCGGGTGCTGCTCATTTTATAGCAAAAAACTGCTCATTTTCAGTTATAAATGCAGGGGATGGAATGAATGAACATCCAACTCAGGCTCTACTTGATATGTTTACAATAAGAGAAAGGCTTGGCAAGCTTGAAAAACTTAAAATCGCTATAATTGGAGATATTCTCCACAGCCGGGTTGCGAGGAGCAACATCTGGGGACTTAAAAAATTTGAAAATGAAGTAACAGTATATGGTCCGCGGACACTTTTGCCACCATTTATAGACAAATTCGTAAATGTAGCTTCTTCCTTAGAAGAAGCAGTTTGTAACAAGGATGTTGTAATTGACCTTAGAATTCAACTTGAGAGGCAAAAAAGAGGATTGATTTCTTCAAAATATGAATACTACGAGTTCTTTGGTCTTAATGAGGATATTTCAAAATTTATTTCTAAAGATACTCTTATTATGCACCCCGGTCCTGTAAACAGGGGAGTTGAAATATCTTCTGAAATTATGAATCTTCCAAACTGCACAATTGAGGAGCAAGTAACAAACGGAATTGCTGTTAGGATGGCAGTTTTATATCTTTGCACTCGAAAGGAGGTAAATTAGAAAGTGATATTAATCAAAAATGCAAATATAATAAATGGATCTACAAAAGATACCCAAAAAGCTGATATCCTGATTGTTGATGATAAAATTGAAAAAATTGCACCTGATATTGAAATTGAAAATCCGGGTCTTAAAATTATTGATGCAACTGGCAAATATGTTTTTCCAAGCTTTACTGATATTCACTGTCACCTGAGAGAACCAGGTTTTGAATATAAGGAAGATATTAAAAGTGGAAGTTTAAGTGCTGCAGCCGGTGGTTTTACCACAATCTGCTGTATGCCGAATACAAATCCACCAATTGACAACAGAGCAATAGTCGCGTATGTTAAATATCGTGCAAAGGAAGTATCACCCATTGAGGTTTTACCAGTTGGCGCAATCACAAAAGGGTTAAATGGAGAAGAACTTTCTGAAATTGGCTTTATGAAACAGGAAGGGATAGTTGCAATCTCAGATGATGGAAAGTGTGTTATGAACGCAAATCTTATGAGAAATGCTCTTTTGTACGCAAAAGATTTTTCAATTCCTGTGATCTCACATTGCGAGGATACAAACCTGTCTGAAGGTGGGCAGATAAATCTTGGACTTGTTTCAACTGTACTTGGGCTTAGAGGAATTCCACGAGAAGCTGAATCTGTTATTGTTGCAAGAGACATCCTTCTTGCAAAGGAGACAAAAGCACATTTGCATATAACTCATGTTTCCACCAAAGAGTCGATAGAGCTTATAAGAATGGCAAAGGAATGGGGTGTAAACGTAACCTGTGATACATGCCCTCATTATATTAGTCTTACCGAAGAAGAGGTTATGGGTTTTAATACAAATGCCAAGGTAAATCCGCCTCTTAGAACAGAAGAAGACGTTGAGGCATTGATTGAGGCAATAAAAGATGGTGTTATTGATTGTATTGCAACCGATCATGCACCACATCACAAGGACGAAAAGAATGTAGAGTTTAACCTTGCACCAAGCGGAACTGTCGGCTTTGAAACAGCATTTGCAGTGCTGTACACTTTCCTTGTTAAAAAGAAAGGACTTGATGTTTCAAAATTGGTTGAACTGCTTAACATAAACCCAAGAAGGATATTAAACTTAAAACCAAATATGATAGAGGAAAATCAAAAAGCAAACCTTGTTATAGTTGACCCGAATAGAGAATGGGAGGTCAAAGAAGAAGATATTGTTTCAAAGTCAAAAAATAGTATATTTCTGGGTAAAAAACTCTTTTCCTTTGTAGAAACAGTTATATACGAAGGAAAGATATTAAAAAAGGATGGTGAAATGGAGTGCTAAACTTTTCGGACAGATTATTTGATACAATAAAAAAGAAAAACAGTGTTCTTGTTGCTGGAATTGACACTTCAATAGAAAATATTCCAGATTATTTTATAAAAAAATACTATGACAAAGATAAAAATGAAACAGAAAATCTAAAATATATACTCTTTGAATACAACAGAAGAATAATAGATGCCATTGAAGAAAATATAGTTGGTGTTAAATTTCAAGCAGCATTTTTTGAACAATATTCCTATCACGGCGTAGAGGTTCTTCATAAACTCATCCTGTATGCAAAGAACAAGAAATTAATTGTAATCTTTGATGGCAAGAGAAATGATATTTCAAGTTCTGCAAAAGGCTATTCCAATGCATACATTGGCGAAACAGTGGTGTTTGATAAGAAGATAAAGTTTTTTGACTGTGACGCAATTACAGTAAATCCCTATATTGGTGAAGATGGTATAAAACCATTTGTGGAAGATTGTGAAAGGTACAAAAAAGGTCTCTTTGTGCTTGTCAAAACTTCGAATCCTTCATCAAAGGACTTTCAGGATTTATCTATTGATAGCAAATATCTCTTTGAGAAAGTGGCTGAAAAGGTACATGAGTGGGGAGCAGGCTGCAAAGGCAAGTACGGCTACTCAGACATTGGTGCAGTTGTTGGGGCAACCCAGCCTGACGCGGCAAAGCTGGTAAGGTCTATTCTTCCGGATTCTTTCTTGCTCATACCAGGAGTTGGTGTGCAGGGTGGTAAAGTTGAAGATCTGAAATATTTTCTTGATAAAAACAAACTGGGAATTATAGTGAACTCTTCACGTGACATAATATATGCATATAAGAATCATATTCATTCAGACTTTGAAAAAAGCAGTTTTATTGCCTCAAAAAATCTTAAAGAAAGTATAAATAACGCAATTGCCTAAAAGAAAATTTTAATTGAAGAGGTGAGAATTCAAGGTGCCGCTCAGAAAGGATATTAAAAAAGTACTTGTAATTGGGTCAGGTCCGATAGTCATTGGTCAGGCTGCAGAGTTTGACTATTCAGGAAGCCAGGCGTGCAAGGCTTTAAAAGAGGAAGGCATAGAGGTTGTGCTGATTAATTCAAACCCGGCAACAATTATGACTGATAAAACTATGGCAGACAGTATCTATATCGAACCAATTAACTGCGAAATAATCGAAAAGATAATTCAAAAAGAAAGGGTTGACTCTATTCTGCCAACCTTGGGAGGGCAGACAGGTCTTAACATTGCGGTTGAGCTTTACAAAAGCGGAATTCTGGATAAGTACAATGTGAAAGTGATTGGTACAAACATTGAGGCAATAGAATTTGCCGAAGATAGGCAGCTTTTTAAAGAACTTATGATAAAGATTGGTGAACCTGTTGTTCCAAGTGAAGTTGTCAATTCTGTGGAAGATGGGCTCAAATTTGTTGAAAAGATAGGTTTTCCGGTTATTATAAGACCTGCATATACACTTGGTGGGACAGGTGGTGGCATTGCAAACAACAAAGAAGAGTTTGTTGAGATTGCAAGAAGAGGTCTTACCTACAGTCCAGTATCACAAATACTGGTTGAAAAGAGTATTAAGGGCTGGAAAGAAATAGAGTATGAAGTTATGCGTGACTCAAATGGCTGTTTAATAACTGTGTGCAACATGGAAAATATTGACCCTGTTGGTATTCACACAGGTGACAGCATTGTTGTCGCGCCATCTCAAACACTTTCTGATAAAGAGTATCAAATGCTAAGGTCATCTGCCCTGAAGATTATTGATGCACTCAAGATTGAAGGCGGGTGTAACGTCCAGTTTGCCCTCAATCCTGACAGTTTTGAATATGCAGTGATTGAAGTAAATCCGAGGGTGAGCAGGTCCTCTGCTCTTGCTTCCAAAGCAACAGGGTACCCCATTGCAAGAATTGCAGCAAAGATTGCGCTTGGTTTTACGCTTGATGAGATAGAAAATGCTATTACAAAGATGACATATGCAAGCTTTGAACCAGCCCTTGACTATGTTGTTTTAAAGATTCCTCGCTGGCCTTTTGACAAATTCACATATGCAAACCGCAAACTTGGAACACAGATGAAAGCAACAGGCGAAGTAATGTCAATTGGAAGGACTTTTGAAGAAAGTCTTCTCAAAGGTATAAGGTCGCTTGATATTGGTGTTGATAGCCTGGATTTGCCTGAGCTAAAGAATTTCAGCAATGACGAGCTGAAAGAGTTAATAAAAGAGGCAGATGACAGGAGAATCTTTGCCCTGGCTGAGGCTTTGAGAAGAGGGTTTACTGTTGATGAGATTTATGATCTTTGCAAAGTTGATAAGTTCTTTTTATGTAAGATTAAAAACATAATTGATATGGAAAACAGGATTAAAAATGAAGAAAATCTTGATAGTGAACTTTTGTTCTTTGCAAAAAAGATGGGTTTTAGTGACAAAACAATTGCAAGATTGAGAGGCAGCACAGAGAATGAGGTAAGAAATCTCAGAAAGCAACTTAACATAAAGCCTGTTTACAAGATGGTAGATACCTGTGCTGCTGAATTTGAAGCAAAAACTCCTTACTATTACTCAACTTACGAAAGAGAAAATGATGTTATTCACGACCAGAATCTTGAATCTTCTAAAAAGATAGTTGTGCTGGGTTCAGGGCCAATTAGAATTGGTCAGGGAATTGAATTTGATTATACCTCTGTCCACAGTGTATATACTCTTTCAAAACTTGGGATAAAATCTGTGATAATAAACAACAATCCAGAGACTGTAAGTACCGACTTTGACACATCTGATATGTTGTTTTTTGAACCTTTGACAAAAGAGGATGTTTTGAATGTAGTTGAGGAGCTATCTGCTGATGGTGTAATAGTCCAATTTGGTGGTCAAACTGCAATAAAGCTCTCACAGGATCTTTCAAAAGAGGGAGTTAGAATATTTGGAACAAGTGCAGAAGGGATAGATATTGCAGAAGACAGAGAAAGGTTTGATAAAATTTTAAATAAGTTAAATATAAAGCGTCCGCCCGGTTTTACATGCTACAACGTGGACGAGGCACTTGAGATAGCAAATAAGCTAAAATATCCTGTTTTAGTTCGACCCTCATATGTCCTTGGCGGGCAGGGTATGAAAATTGCATTTGATGATGAAGACATAATTGAGATGCTGAGCTATGCAAAAAATCTCAACCAGCATCCTATTCTAATTGACAAATATATTGTTGGAAAAGAGATAGAGGTTGATGCAATATCTGATGGCGAGGACATTTTAATTCCGGGAATAATGGAGCACATTGAAAGAGCAGGTGTTCATTCAGGTGACAGTATATCCCTGTATCCTGCAAGAAATATCTCAAAGCGTATAGAAAACATGATTGTTAAGTATACTCAGGATATAGCAAGAGAGCTAAACTGCAAAGGCCTTATAAATGTCCAGTTCATTGTCCAGAATGAGGAACTTTATGTAATAGAGGTAAATCCACGGGGAAGCAGAACTGTGCCATTTTTGAGCAAAGTTACAGGTGTGCCAATGGTCGAGCTTGCAACAAAGGTAAGTCTGGGTTATAAATTGAAAGATTTAGTAAAGACAGTGGGACTTTTACCAAAAAAAGACTTCTACGCCTTCAAGGTGCCTGTGTTTTCGTTTGAAAAACTGCCTGATGTTGAGGTATCGTTGGGACCGGAGATGAAGTCAACCGGTGAGGTTATGGGGATATCAAAAGACTATCACATAGCCCTGTACAAGGGACTAATTGCAGCTGGGATAAGACTTCCTCTTACAGGCGGGGTTCTTTTCACAGTTGCTGACCCTGACAAGAATGAAATAATTCCTATTGCTGAGAAATTTGAAAAGCTTGGTTTTAAAATATATGCAACATCCAAAACAGCAAAGCATCTAAACTATTATCAGGTTGCTGCAAATCATGTTCGGAAGGTGTCTGAGGGAAGCCCCAATATAATAGATTTGATAAGAAGCGGTAGAATAAACATTGTTATAAATACCCCAACAAAAGGAAGACAGCCTCAAAGAGATGGATTTTTAATAAGAAGATCTGCTGTTGAAAATAAGGTTCCAATTTTCACATCTATTGATACGGCAAAGGCTGTTGTTGAAATAATTGAGTTTATAAAACAAAAGAAAGAACTTGACATTTTCAATATAGGAGAGATTGATAATGAAGCTATTGGACGTTGAGATAGTTGAAAATAAAATGATTGCAAATGGTATATATCTTCTTTCTTTTGAGTCAGAATATTTAGCAAAGGCTTTTAAACCGGGGAATTTTGTAAACATTCTTATTGAAAAAAATTCAATATATCCGCTTTTAAGACGCCCTTTTAGCATTTCATTTGTAAAAGAAAATAAAGTGTTTATTGGATACAAGGTAGTTGGAATTGGAACACAGATTCTTTCCCAGAAGAAAAAGGGTGATACTTTAAATGTCCTGGGGCCTCTTGGAAATTCCTTTTTGGTTGAAAGGTTTGATGGCAAAGTAGCAGTGGTGGGGGGAGGAGTGGGAATTTTCCCTCTTCTTTCCCTGTGCCATGAGCTAAAAAAGGTTGGGAATGAAGTTGATGTCTTTCTTGGATTTAGAAGCAAAAGTGATTTGTTTTTTGTTGATGAGTTTGAAAAAGTTGCAGATAATCTTTTTATATCAACAGATGACGGCAGTATAGGTTTTAAAGGAAACACGGTTGAGTTTTTTAAAACAAAGGTTGGAGAAGAAAACTACAGAGTAGCATTTTCATGTGGTCCAAAACCAATGCTATCTGCCATTAAATCTCTAAACTTGCCTTTTAAATGTTATGTGTCGCTTGAAGAGAAAATGGCTTGCGGAATTGGCGCGTGTCTTTGCTGTAGTATTAAAGGGAAAGAGGACAACATGCTGCACGTGTGTTCAGATGGTCCTGTTTTTGATATAATGGAGGTAGATATATAAATGTTAGAAGTCGAAATAAGTGGTGTAAAGTTTAAAAACCCTATAATTGCTGCCTCAGGAACATTTGGGTTTGGTCGAGAGTTCTCAAAACTGATTGACTTAAATCTATTTGGTGGAATCTCAACAAAAGGGATAACTCTCAAAAAGCGTACCGGAAATCCTCAGCCAAGGCTGTGTGAGGTGTATGGTGGGATAATAAATTCAGTTGGGCTTGAAAATCCCGGGGTTGAGGCATTTTTAAATGAAGAGCTTCCTTTTTTAAGAAGATTTGATACGAAGATAATTGCTAATATTAATGGCTTTAGCAAAGAAGAATTTGTAGAACTTGCAAAGATAGTAAGTCCACTTGTAGACATGTTGGAAGTAAACCTGTCCTGCCCCAACGTAAAAGAAGGTGGTATGGTATTTGGTAAGGACCCAGATAAAGTTTATGAAATAACAAAAGAAGTAAAGAAAGTATCTGCATGTCCTGTAATAGTAAAACTTACGCCAAATGTTACAGATATCACAGAGCTTGCTAAAGCAGCAGAAAAAGCAGGAGCAGATGCAATTTCGCTTATTAATACCATATCTGCTATGGCAATTGATATTGAAACAAGAAGACCTCTTATTAAGATGGTGACAGGCGGGCTTTCCGGTCCTGCAATAAAACCAATTGCTATACGGATGGTGTATGAGTGTTTCCAAAAAGTAAAAATACCCATCATTGGAATGGGCGGAATTATGAGCTATAAGGATGCAATAGAGTTCTTTTTGGCTGGTGCTACTGCCATTCAGATTGGCACAGTAAATTTTGTAAACCCCAATGCTGTTTCTGAAATACAAAAGGGAATTGAAAATTATTTGAAAAATCATGGTTTTGAATCGGTCAAGGACCTTATTGGCAATATTATAATCTGAGGTGACATAAAAATGTCAAGGACTATTATTTACCTTATCCGTCATGCAGAGGCTGAAGGGAATTTCATTAGAAGGTTTCATGGCATAACAGATTCAGATGTGACTGAAAAGGGAAAGCTTCAGGCTCAAAGGCTTGCTGAGCGTCTGAAAAATGTCCATTTTGATGTTATATATTCAAGCCCTTTAAAAAGGGCACTTTATACTGCCCAGCAGATAGCAAATGATAGAAACATCGAGATATTAATAAGATCGGATTTGGTTGAGATAAACGGAGGAGATTGGGAAGACAGGTGCTGGGATGAACTTCCCATCCTGTATCCAAAAGAGTATGAACTCTGGGAAAAAAGACCACACGAGCACTGCATGCCAAACGGTGAAAGCATGTATGAACTTTATCTTCGTGCTGTTTCTGCTTTTGAGGATATTGTAAAGACAAATACCGGAAAATGTGTTTGTATAGTAACCCATGGAACATTGATTAGAGCACTTTTGACATACATAAAGGGATATGAGTTTGAAAGACTGAATGAAATCTTATGGCAGGATAACACTGCAATAAACATAATTGAATACAAAGACAGCAGATACAAGCTGCTTGTAGAAGGTGACTGGTCACATTTAGGTGAAGAGCTTTCTACAATTGCATATCAGGATTGGTGGCAGCAGTTTCTGAAGGAAAGAGGAATTAGAGAACAAAACATTAATATAATCGAAAGGAGAGAAAATTATGAATAAAGAAGCTTACATTCAAATGTTCAAAGACACAGAGGCACTTTTGGAAGGACATTTTCTTTTGTCCTCCGGGAAACACAGTCCAAAGTACTTACAATGTGCAAAAGTACTTCAGTATCCAAACCTGGCAGAAATGATTTGCAAAGACCTTGCACAGTATTTTAAAGATCAGCAGATTGATGTTGTTATAGGACCTGCGCTGGGTGCAGTAACACTTTCATATGAGCTTGCAAGACAGCTCAAATGCCGATCCATCTTTGCAGAAAGAGAAGACGGAATTATGAAGCTTCGCCGTGGTTTTAAGATAGAAGAAGGTGAAAAGGTATTGGTTGTAGAAGATGTCATCACAACAGGTGGCTCTGTGAAAGAGATAATAGACATTGTTGAGGCAAGCGGAGGAGAAATTGTAGCAGTTGCAGGAATTGTTGACAGAAGTGGCGGTAAGGTGGATTTGGGATATCCTTTAAAGACACTTTTGACTCTTAACATTGAAACTTATGAGCCGGAAGAATGTCCTCTTTGCAGAGAAGGAATTCCTATTGTAAAGCCGGGAAGTAAGAAGTTGAAATAAAAATATTTATTGCAAGAAAGAAACAGGGCTCAGGTTCTGTTTTCTGTAAAAACCCTGTTTCTTTCTTTATCTTTCGTTTTAGAAATTAAAAAAAATTACCCTCCAAGATACGCTTTTTTGACCTCAGGATTTGCTGCAATCTCCTTAGCTTCTCCAGATAATACAATTTTGCCTGTCTCAATTACATATGCTCTGTCCGCGATTGAAAGTGCCATGTGGGCATTTTGTTCAATCAAAAGTATGGTTGTACCCTGTGAGTTTATTTCTTTTATTATCTTAAAAATCTCTGTCACAAGTATAGGAGCCAAGCCCATTGAAGGCTCATCAAGCAAAAGTAACTTTGGCCTTGACATCAGTGCTCTTCCAATTGCAAGCATCTGCTGCTCTCCACCAGAAAGAGTACCAGCAAGCTGGTTTTTTCTCTCATATAACCTTGGGAATCTCTCAAACACCCTTTTCAAATCCTCTTTTATCCCTTGCCTGTCCCTTCTCAAATATGCACCAAGCTCCAAATTCTCAAGGACAGTCATCTCCGGAAAGACGCGTCTTCCTTCAGGGACATGTGAGATTCCAAGTTTAACAATATCCATTGATGATTTTTTCGTTATATCTATATCCTCAAAATAGATTGAACCGGTACGCGGTCTTATAAGACCGGAAATTGTCTTAAGCAAGGTGGATTTTCCTGCACCGTTTGCACCAATTAATGTGACAATCTCACCTTTTTGAACTTCCAGTGATACTGAAAACAATGCCTGTATAGACCCATAATACACATCTATTCCATTTATCTTAAGCAAACTCTAAGTCCCCCTCTCCAAGGTATGCTTCAATTACGCGAGGGTTGTTTTTGACATCTTCAGGTGCGCCAACAGCAATCACTTCACCATAGTCAAGCACGTATATCTTTTCACATATATCCATTACAACAGACATATCATGTTCTATCAATAAAATTGTTAGGTCAAATTTGTCTTTTATGAACCTGATCAGCTTTTTCAGCTCTTCTGTTTCCTGAGGATTCATACCTGCTGCTGGCTCATCCAGTAAAAGAAGCTTTGGCGATGTTGCAAGTGCACGAACAATTTCAAGTTTTCGCTGCTCACCATAGGGTAAATTTTTGGCAAATTCATATCTTTTCTCATATAAATTGAATATCTTCAAAAGTTCTTCGGCTTTTTTCTGATTCTGCTCCTCTTCCTTTAAAAATCTTTTGGTCCTGAAAATTGCATCAAAAAGATTATAACCTATATTTTTGTGGAAAGAGATTTTCACATTGTCAAGAACACTGAGCTCCTTAAAAAGCCTTATATTCTGAAAAGTTCTTGAAATACCCAAAGCAGATACCTGATAGGTTTTCTTATAGGTTATATCGTAGTTAGAGAACTCAACCTTACCTGTGTTTGGATTATAAATACCGGAGATTACATTGAACACAGTTGTTTTACCAGCACCATTTGGGCCAATAAGTCCAATTATTGAACCTTTTTCTACATCAATATTGACATTGTTAAGTGCTACAATTCCACCAAAATTGACTGTTACATTTTGTATCTTAAGCATATTTACTTCTCACCACCAAACATTGGAATAAGTTTGGAAAGTTTTATTTCCTTCTTGCCCATTAATCCCTGAGGTCTAAATAGCATAATAACAATTAGAATAAGCGAATATAAAATCATTCTGACCTCAGGATAATTCTGCAACAGCGCTGAAATTACAGTAAGCACAATAGCAGATATTATTGAACCTGAAATACTGCCAAGACCACCAAGCACAACAATAACTAATATATCTATAGATTTGAAAAAGTTGAACATATCCGGCTGAATAAAACCAAATGAGCCAGAATAAACAGAGCCAGCAACGCCTGCAAAAAATGCACCTATCATGAAAGCCAAAACCTTGTAAAGGGTTGTGTTTATTCCCATAGCTTCTGCTGCAATCTCATCCTCTCTTATAGCAATCATAGCTCTTCCAAATGAAGAGTTTATTATATTTAAAATTACAACAACAGTAATTACTGTTATGACAAAATATCCTGTCCAATCAATTCCCTGTGGTATATCGCTGATACCACTTGCCCCACCTAAATAGTCAATATTCTGGATAATAACTCTTATGATTTCACCAAAGCCCAGGGTTGCTATTGCCAGATAGTCACCTTTCAGTCTTAAAACAGGAAGACCAATTAAAAGACCAAAAAGCATTGCCAAAAGTCCGCCAATCAAAACTGTTAGATAAAAGGGAAGAGGTCTTTCAAGTGTTGTCAATACTGCTGTTGTGTATGCACCAATTGCCATAAAACCTGCATGACCAAGTGAAAACTGACCGGTTATACCATTTATCAAATTTAAGCTTACAGCAAGAATTATATTGAGCATTATCAAAAACAAGTTAAGTTTTATATAATCATCAATCAAGCCAGTTTTTATTAATACTGTTATAATTGTATAAATAGCTAAAACAAACACACTGTACATAAAAAGCCTCTTTCTCATCCTTTTCTACACCTTCTCTTTTATATTTTTACCAAGAAGTCCGGATGGTTTTAAAATCAAAATTAAAATCAAAAGAGCAAAGGCAACAGCATCCTTGTACATAGAGCTACCATATCCACTTACAAGCGTTTCAATAACACCAAGTGAAAAGCCACCAAGCATAGCTCCCGGAATTATACCTATCCCACCAAAAACTGCCGCAATGAAAGCTTTAAGACCGGGCAGAACCCCCATAAGAGGATTTATGGTGTTATAATAAAGACCAACCAGCACGCCACCGGCCGCAGCCAGAGCAGAACCTATTGCAAAGGTATATGAAATTGTTGTATCGACGTTTATACCCATCAGCTTTGCAGCATCCATATCCTGTGATACAGCCCTCATTGCTTTACCTATCTTTGTATTTTTAACAATAAAATTAAGTAAAAACATAAGCAGTATGGTAATAACCAGAAGATATATTTGTTTGCTATTAATAACTATTTTATCATGAATAATATGATAATTTTTCTCATTAACAAGTCTTGGAAAACTCTTGAATCAGCTCCCATTAAAAGTTGCATCAGATTTTCCAAAAAGAGCGATACGCCAATTGCAGTAATCAGTGCAGAGATCCTTGGAGAGTTTCGTAAAGGCTTATAAGCAAATTTTTCAATTAGCACTCCCAAAAAGGCACAGAAAATCATCGAGATTATAAGAGATGGTAAAAGTCCTAATTTTAAATATGTAACACATAAAAAAGCAATGTAAGCCCCTACCATAAAAACATCGCCATGAGCAAAGTTTATAAGTTTAATTATTCCATATACCATTGTATATCCAAGAGCGATCAGTGCGTAGACACTCCCAAGTGTAATACCATTTATTAATTGCTGAAGGAGAGTTGTCAACTTTATATCACCTCTTTATTGGATTGACAATAAAATAAATAATAAACATGACGGAAGGGGCGAAAATTTGCCCCTTCCATATTTCTAAAAAGCAGGTAGTCTAAAGATTATTGTTCTCAATATTATGGGTTTAACTTTTGTTTGAATTTCTGGATACCATCTTTCAATTCAATTATTACAGCAGATTTTTCTGCATTGTGATATTTGTTGATGTTTACAATTCCCGTTACACCAACAAAGTTCCTGGTATTTTCCAAAGCTGATCTCAATCTATCTCTATCTTTTTCAATGCTGTCAAACTTCAAATTAGCTCTCTTGAGTGCATCTGCGATAAAGTATCCCAGATCATACCCAAGTGCAGCAAAAGCATTTGGTTCTGTTTTGTATTTTGCTTTGAATTTCTTTATAAATTCCTGAACTTTCACATCTGTATCCTGGGATGAGTAGTGGGCAGAGAAGAATACATTGTTAGCAAATTTTTTACCAGCCTTTTCAACAACCTTTGGATCATCAAAACCATCTCCACCCAGTATTGGCATGTTCATACCAAGCTCACGGGCTTGTTTTATGATAAGTCCAGCTTCATCATAGTAAACAGGTGCAAATATTACATCAGGTTTCTTGTCTCTTATCTTTGTAAGGATACTGCTAAAATCCTGTTCACCTTTGCTAAATGCTTCTTCTGCTATTATTTTACCGCCACCTTTTGTAAATGTAGACTTAAAGTTCTTATAAAGTCCTTTGCTATAGTCAGATGAAGCCTCATATACAACAGCAGCATTTTTAGCTTTCAATGTTTTTAGGGCAAAGTTTGCCATCACATTACCCTGAAATGAATCGTTAAAGCAGGTTCTAAAAACATAGGCTTTTGTCTTTCCAGTCCTTTCATCAACTGTAACAGCATCATCTGTTGCAGAAGGGGAGATAATGGGAACTTTATACTTCATTGCTGCAGATGCTGCTGACTTTGTTGCACCTGATGTAGCAGGTCCCAAAATTGCAAGAACCTTTTCTCTTACAGCAAGCTTTGTTGCAACGTTTAGTGCTTCTGTCTTGTCTGACTTGTTGTCAACAATAACAAGATCAATCTTTTTGCCACCAATTCCACCTTTTTGATTTATCTCATCAATTGCAAGCTTTAAACCTTCAAGCTCTTTTTGACCATACTGGGCAACTGCCTGAGAAAGTTCTAAATCTACACCTATCTTAATTGTCTTTGAACTTGACGCAGCAAAAGACATTGTGAAGATGGACAGTATAAATACAGAGAAAGTTAGCACTGCAATTAACCTTTTTACCATAAAAATTCCACACTCCTTTGTGTAAATTTTGTTTTTATAAATTATAGCATAAAACATTTTTCTGTTGAATACAAGTATTCACATTGTATTTTTATTGTACGTTTTGCAGGGTTTTAAGAAAAATAGTTACTGACTAATGGTTTTATGATAAAATTATTAAATGCTAAGAAATATAAAAGCTTAAAAAGGGAGGGAATTGTAGCCTTGTCGATCTACTTTTCATCTGCCGGACCACAAAATACTCAGAAAACAATTGAGCTTGCTGTAAAAACTGCGCATGAGAGAGGAATAAACCATATTGTTGTTGCATCCTGTTCGGGGAAAACTGCAAAACTCTTAGAAAATTGTGGAAAGAATGTGATTGTGGTAACTCATGTCAATGGTTTTGCAGAACCTGGAAAGATGGAGATAGATGAAAAGACAATTGAAGAACTGAAAGCGAAAGGATTTAAGGTTTATACAGGGACGCATGTTTTATCTGGTGCTGAAAGAGGAATATCACGAAAGTTTGGAGGAGTATATCCAGTTGAGATAATAGCGCATTCACTGAGAATGCTTGGGCAAGGGGTAAAGGTGGCTGTTGAGATATCAGTAATGGCTTTGGATGCAGGGCTTATACCATATGGTGAAGATGTCATTGCAATTGGTGGAACATCTGAAGGTGCAGACACTGCAGTTATTATAAGACCTTCACATGCAGCTTCTATATTTGAGACAAAGATTAAAGAGATAATTTGCAAACCCTATGAATTTTAAGGAGTAACTTAGTGTCTTCAGTCATTAAAAGAGAAATAGATTGACAAGATAAAGTAAGGAAGAGTATAATAATTTTTAGAAAATATAATTGCACAAAATAAAAATTTTGTGCAATGAAGGGAATGAGAAAATGAATTTTTCTGATGTTCCACCTTTTGTGGTCGATTTTTTGAATTACATGATTACAATCAAGAATAAATCGCCAAATACAATTAAAGAATATTACTATGACCTTAGAACTTTTTTAAGATATTTAAAAGCAAAGGATTTGAATATTTTAAGCCAGATTGAAAAGATTGAGGATCTTGATAATATCGATGTGAGCAGCTTTGAAATTGAAAAACTCAAAACATTAACTCTCAGCAATCTTTATGAATATTTTTCTTTCCTTGCAACACGCTTTAACAACGGTCCCTATGCAAGAGCCCGAAAAGTTGCTTCAATACGAAGCTTTTTCAAATACCTCTATGGCAAAGCTAAATTAATCCCCGATAATCCTGCAAAAGATTTGGAGTCACCAAAACTTGGAAAAAGAAATCCAAGGTATCTTACACTTGAGGAAAGCAAAAAGCTACTTTCTGCAATTGATGGCGAAAATAAAGAAAGGGACTTTGCAATAATTACTCTTTTCCTGAACTGCGGACTCAGACTCTCAGAGCTTGTAAATATAAATCTTTCAGATATAAAAGATGATATGCTGAGAATTGTTGGTAAAGGAAATAAAGAAAGAATAATATATTTAAATAAAGCATGTAAAGAAGCCATCGAAAATTATTTAAAAGTTCGCCCCACAGAAGGTGTAAAGGACAAAGACGCTCTTTTCTTGAGTGAGAGAAAGAAAAGAATTAGCAGAAGAACTGTTCAATACATTGTTGAAAAGTATGTGAAGATGGCAGGTATAAATCAGAAAAAGATCTCTGCCCACAAGCTTCGTCACACGGCAGCAACACTTATGTACAGGCATGGCAAAGTTGATATAAGGTCTCTTCAGACTATTTTGGGTCATCAAAGTATCTCCACAACAGAGATTTATACCCATGTAAATGATGAAGACATCAAAAAAGCCTTTGAAAAAAACCCCCTCTCAGGAGAAAATCAGGATGCTAAAAGCTCCTGACAAGGGGGTTTTTTTATTTACTGCACAAAAGTTTGTATGTCTTCACATCCACAAATTTCAATACCTGCCCGGGATATAATACTGCATTTTCCAATCTATTTACTTTGCGTATGAAAGAGATGTAATCGCGAATGTCTACGCTTTCATCAACAAAATTTTTTGAAATTGTCCACAACGAATCTCCTTCTTTCACCTTTACAAATATCCAGTTTATATCCTTTCCTTTATCAATGCCCTTCCCTTCTCCAATCGAAATCATCAAAGCCGTTACAATAAATATCATTAAAAGAAGCAATGCAATGCCAAAACGAAACTTATTTCTTATAACAACTTTTGTTCTCATAAAATATTCATTCTCTCCGATAAAATGTTCTATATAAAGGATATCAAACAAATGTTTAGATGTCAAGAGGTGAAGACAAAAAAGGATTTACTACTTTTATATTCCCAAAATACTGGCCAGAATTTAAATCTTCACTCCATTAAATTTAATAAAAAAGAAAAGAATTTTGGTTTAATCTTCTTGCCAAGTAAAAGATAGTTTCATAAAATATACAAAACAATCTGCACACCCTAAAATCTGGATAATAACTTGTATCTTTTTGTTTAAACTCTGCCTATAAAATTAGATTGGCATTACATAAGTTTTTTTGTTATATTTGTGACAACTATAGAAACAAGCGCAGAGATTCCTCCACTTATCAACGCGCAGACCAATTTTGACTCTTTAATTTTCAGCTCATTAACTATTACATCTTCCATTTCTTCTTTGTCAAGCTCTTCAAACGACTTTCCAACATAGCTTTTTTCCTCGATATTTGACACATTTGATTCCTCCCTTATCTTTCTTTAAATATTTCTTTAACAGTAATTTTTAACCTTTCATTTCCTATGCTTAGAAATAGCTACATTGGTATATTTCTCTAATCTTGAAAAAATTTGTTCCATAGCTTTTATAATAATGTCATGTCTTTTTTCTTTCAAAAACATGAACGGAGCTAAAAAAAGTTCTATATAACCATTTGCAATAAATATTAAAATATTTTCACCAATAACCATAATCAATATAATTAATATAACCTTCTCTGACCCTGTATACATTCCATCTTGAACAAAATAACCCAAACATAACTTCACAATTATTAGCGAATAAATTATCTGAAATAAAGGGCCGCATATAATAATAAAGATTATTTTAAGCTTGGCCAAAAATATTTCTTTTTTGTTATCATTATCAGGTATAGGAAATCTAAGATCTACCCAACCCATAAGACCTAAATTACCTAATAATGTTTTTTTGAATGGTTTTATATTTACAATTGATAGTTTATTATCTTTATACAAAAAAGGTATGGCTGCTACTGCTCTTATCTTCGCTCTAACTATCCATCCTGCTAAAGCATGTCCTAATTCATGAACAATATATATTGTCCATGCTATAAAAAATCCTATTAAAGTACCACATAATATCCATACTATATCAGTCAACATAAAATCCCTCCTTATTTTCGAGTATTCCTTTATATCATTTTTCCATGTATCGACTTTCCAACAATTCCTGGAAACTATTGAATTCAAAAAAACCATTATCATTCCAATACTTTACTTCATAATGCTCCGAACCCCTGATCGGCAAATACATCTTTTTTAATGTTTGGTAGTACTGCTCCAAATAATAATTACTTTTTGGTTTCTCGGATCCGTAAAGGAAATTTCTGATATACTCTGCACACTTCATTATCTCTGCATTTGTTTCAGTATTCTCTATATCCACGTAGTTAGTCACCGGAATCGCTAAAGTATGTATACAGACTATTCCCCACCCTTGCATTATCCTCTTCAAGTAATGTACGGTCTCGCATAACGAATTGCCACTTGATGTTACCACAATTACACCACATTTACCAGCAAGTTTAAATATTGGAAATCTTTTGTTTTGAATATTAAATACTTTTACAAAAAATCCCTCTTTATTGTTCATCAAATAATTTTAAACCTCCCATTATAACACGCTACTTATTTTTATTTTATCATTTTTTACTTGCAATAAATAGTTATAATCTTTGATTATTGTAAATAAAGTTGTTTGTAAAAATCTACTAAACTCATCCTTTGTTCTTCTATATCTCTAACTTTTATACCCTCATTCTGTAATAAATTAAAAATATCTTCATAAGAACTGATATTATGAATTTTTATCGAGTTATTAAACTGAGTTTCCACAGATACATGCGGTAATTTTTCCTTTATTAACCTACACGCTAAATCAACATGCTCCTTTTCGGTAAAATGAAAAATTACCACTGTATTGCTTTTTAACAGTTCTTCCTTATTTTTATCCAATATTATAGAACCATTTTTTATAAAAATAATTCTTGAACACAATTCTTCTATATCACTCAATATATGTGATGAGATTAAAACAGTTATGTTATTTTCTCTCCATCGCGTTTTCAAAAGCTCTTTAACTTTAATTGTAACAGTTGGATCCAATCCATTAAAAGGTTCGTCCAATATCAACACTTCAGGGTTGCCAATGAACATTTGAAGCAAACCAACCTTTTGTTTTGTTCCCAGCGAATAAGCTTTTGCCTTTCTTTTTAACATATTATTTTCCAATTCAAAAAATGGTGCTAACCTGTTAATCTCATCTTTAACGTTAAAGGTACTCCCATATTTTAGTTTAGAGTATAATTCTATATTATCATAACCGCTGAGTTTACTGTACAGTGCTGGTGTTTCAATAAAAAATGATGCTCTTCTTAATACCTCAATTCTTTCCTTTTCCTTAGTTACATCACATCCCAAAATATAACATTCCCCTTTTGGTTTTGGTGCCCACAAACCTGCCAGTATTTTCATTAATGTGCTTTTGCCAGCGCCGTTTGGTCCAACAAGACCAACAATTTCTCCTTTTTTTATTGAAATATTTATATTATTCAAAATTTGAAAGTTTCTAATTTTCTTGTCCACCTCAATTAGTTCTATTGCTTTTTCTTCTTGATTTTTATTCAAACCAATTTACCTCCTTCAGTCAAGTCCCAGGTTTTATTTTTTTATTCATTTTTTATGACAATTTTTCTCTATTTTCAAATATTTTTATTGCAGCCAGTACAAAAATGACTGTCAACAGTAAATTTAAGCCTATTACAACATAAAATGAAGCCCAAAGCCACTGTATGCGCTGTTGTAGTGAGTTGGTATATACTTCTGCTAAATTCCAAGGAAATATTAAGGTTAACAACTTCAGTAAAGGTTTTTTTATAACAAGTAACCTCTGACGGAAAATACTAATAGCTACTATTATGGCAAAAAAGCTAATGCTTGCAAACATTCCATTTTCAAATATGGTCGAGAAAAATATAACAGCTCCCACTACAGCTATTATAAGAATAATTTCGGTTAGTAACTGTAGAAAACTACATTCAAGCAAATTTAATAATTTTACATCATCCAGTACAGGATATATTTCAAAACCTATCATCTTGTATTTGGAAATCCAATCATAATATACGTCAAAGTATTTAAAAGTACCTGCTTTAAGGTTTAAAACTGTGAAAAATACTAATTGCATACCAATAAACAATGCAAATACAGTCAATACAGTGGCTATATATTTGTTTAAAATAATTTTGCTTCTTTTCACAGGCAAAGTTTTTAAAATCTTAACTGTCCCTTCTTTATATTCATCTGAAACAATATTACTTCCAATAAGTAAAGCTAAAATAATTATCATTAAAAATGCAATTGCATATGATTGACTAAGTAAATAATACCATCCGTCAAACTTACGACCGTAAATGTAATATTTACCTTTACTTATATTTTTACTTAAAATTTGATAATTCACCTTGTTAAATTCAAGTTCTCTAAGGTCACCTGTTTTCTTAGAATTTTCATACATTATTCTGTAATATTGAGCTCTCTCTTCTACTTCTTTTTTTGGGTTTGAAATATATTGTATTTTTAACTTTTCTTCTTGAACAATTCTACTTAGGTCATTAATTTGTTCCTGATACAATTTTTTATTTTTTTCGTCTTTTTCTTTGCTTAATTTCTGCTGCAATTCTTTTATCCGCTTTTCTGTATCTGCAATATATTCTTTTGTAGATCCAATATTCTGATTAGTCATATTATACAGCAACAAGCAAAAAAGAAGATTTAGCACAATAGTTATAACTAAAGCAGTCAAAAATTTTTTACTTTTTAAAATTTTTTGAATTTCTGCATAGAGTAACAATTCAGTAGCCTCCTTTGTGCATATTTTCTTTATTCTTATATATAAAAATAAAAGCTTCTATAAATTGGCATCTATATTTTTCATATTTCTACAATTACTGTTATATTACGGGAATAAACTTAAATAAAATTTTTTTCACCTAATTATCTAAATACTTTAACAATTTATTGGCTTCCAATAAGTTTTTTCTTCACTGTTAACTAAAATCGCCTCTTTAGGCACTTGTAATAATACTAAAATAGTAAAAAATATATCCACACATGAACCTATAGCATTCAAAAGCGCAATTAGTAATATCAAATCATTTCTAATAAAGTTTAAAAACAACATAATTATAGTGGGAATAACTGAAAGAATGAAAAACGGAGCTACATAAACTAATAAATATCTATTTCTTTTTAATGCTTCATTACTATGTACGTAATAAACACCTGCTTCAGGCCAATAACCAATTACTGTGTTCTCTGAAAATATTGAACCTGGAAAACACATAGCATGTATCAACTCATGAAGAAGTATTACTAAAAAAATTGCAAAAGGGTATATTAAGATAGGTTTAGGTAATTTTATACCTTTAAAATAATACGAGATAAAAAATATCAATCCCGCAGTAATTAATCCTATTGGCATAGAAAGAATTTGTGTCACCCATATATTTTTTGGCTCTTTTACAGGTATCCACTCTGTTACATTAACATTCTCATTTATAGGCGGTTTACCTATTCTAAACTTCATTCAATATAACCTTCCTTTTATAATAAATGACAAGATTATATTAATTTGAACAAAAATATTAGCCCCCATATGCATTGCTATAGGCACAAATATTGAATTATAACGAACATAAAAAATTGATAAGATAATTCCAAACAAAAATGCATTTAAAGCGGTATATAAATCTATATGCCATAAACCGAAAATTAGTGCTCCAATTAAAATAGCAATTCTAATATCCATCTTTTGTATTAAACTTTGAAGTATTAAGCCTCTAAATATAATTTCTTCTATAATAGGTGTAATTATACCTGAAAAAAATACCATTGTTAATAGGATTACTATGCTGTGCACATTATTTGATTCGATTAAATTTTTTATTACTTTATCAAAACTATCTATATTATTCACATCATTATTCACATTGCGTATATGAAGCAAATACATATTAAATAAATAGACAATGCTTTGAAGTATAATTGCTGAGAATGAACCAAATAAAAGAAATAATATCATATTCCTTATGCTTAATTTATTCTTGATTAACATATATGAGTTTTTAACTAAATTTGTTATTTCATCATGACAAAAAATAGCAAAAAGCAAAAAGGTAAATGTATAAATGGATATTTGAAACAATAAAACGTGATATACTAATTCTAATTTCATTTTACAGGTTACTGCGTGAAATACCACTGTAAATATGAAACTTGAAATAAATAAAAGACTAACATACTTTAAAGTACTCATCTTCTTTCCTATAGCTTGTTCCATTTATAAACCCTCATTTCTTAAAATGTGTTATAAACGCTAAAGCAATTGTACCCTTTCTATCCAAGAAATTGGATACAATTGCTTTAGCAAATACTCTTTTTAAAATTAATATCAGCCTAATTGCTTTATGCACGATAGTGTAAATCTGTGACTGGAATTCCAGTTGGAAGTCTAATGCTTTCTATTATTTTGATTATTGTTTTGAAAGCTTTGCCCAAACCATATCCTACACCATACCCAAAGTCATAATCCTCTTTGGCTCCACCATTGATTTTCAACAATTCATTCTCGTTTATTTGTATAAATTTATTCATAACTTTATCCCTCCCTCATTTCAAGATAAAAATCAAATTAACGCATTGCATCTCGAAAACCATCTACAAACCCTCTTCCAAAATCATAAAGTTTTTTTGCATTTTCATAAATTCCTTCGATTAATGTAATAACTGTAGTGACTTTAGTGACGACTCTAACAGCTACGTTAAGCCAACCACCATTGACACATTCCATTTCGTTATTATCTAATTCAACAAAGTACCCTTTTTTAAGAAGACATTCATTTACCATTTCTGAGTTTCCCCCTTTTTTGTTTTTTTATTTATCCCAACCCCCACAGCCGGCTGATAGAAGGGTTGTTGCCTCACATCATAACCTCAATCCCATCTTCTCTAATACCCACTTAATCAACTGTTTCTGTTCAATCACTATGCTTATTTCGCACGCCTGTCCTGCACTTAGCCTAATGTCCTTGGAAACATCCTTTATTTCTACCTCAACCTCATAAAACCCCTGCCCACTCTGGTTTGCTATTTTTATATCTCTCGATACCCTCGCAACCTTTCCTTCCAATACTTTTAAGCCATCTTTTCCTGCTATCTTTACTTTTGCCTTTTCACCTATTTCTACACTGCTACCTTTTGTGTTTGCTATGTACCCGATAACCTTAAATCCTTTTGCTTGACTGCCAATTATTCTGCCAATCTCTTCTCCACTGTTTACCACCGATCCTCTGCCCAATTGGTTGCTAAATTCCACATAACCATCTTTTTCTGCTTTTACTAAACAGTTTTCCATCAACTTTTCAGTTTCATCCAGGTTGATTTTTAGGTTTTTCATTTCATTACTTAAATTACTAATTTCATTATCAATTTGCATCAGCATATCAAGCTTATATTTATCAATTTCTACTTTTATATCATCACCTGAAATATTTAGCACATCAAGCTGCCCTTCTATTTTCTGTTTTTGCAAAATCAACTCACTTTTTGACTGCCTCAGCTCATCAAGCTTTGAATCTATTTTCGATATTAAAATCTTACTCTGTATATTACCGCCATCCGATTTTGTCTTCACCTGTTGATTGTAAGCTTCTATCTCACTCAATATAAATCCTAAATACTCTATGTTGTATTTTTCTATCTCAACTTGCTCCCCTTTGCTGATAACTCCCTTTATCTTTTTCAACGCACTTTCGAAATTATTAATACTTTTAATTTTTTCATCTAAACTTTCTATTTGGCTTTTAAACTCTTTTAAACTGTATTCTCTTTGCACTTTTTCTTCTTCTGCTGCTTTTCTTAATTTGTTTACCTCATAAATATAACTCAGATATCTCAAATGGTATGCGTTATCTTTGTTTCTGAGACTCTCTCCTTTTTCTATACAATTTCTCAATTCTTTTAAATCTTTAATCTTTTTCTCATATTCGTTAAGTTGCTGTTTCAAAAAATTCTTCTTTTTTACATACTCCCAATCATCAATTTTGAATAAAATCTCACCTTTCTTTACATACTCACCTTCTTTTACAAAAACCTCTTTTATCTTCCCACCAACATAACTTATGATCCTTGCTTCATCTTCCCAGGGTCTTATTATCCCCTGTACCTTTACATTTATATCAATTTCTCCTGCAATACTCCACAAAACAAGCCCTATTATTAAGGCAAGCAAAATGTATGTAATATAAAGTCCATACTTTGGAATCTCTGATTCATACAAGAGCTTACTTTCCTTAAGTTCACCAAAATCATATATTACCTCTCTCATGACTTTGCTGCACTCCCAACCAAATCCCATAGCCCTTTTTGCTCAAGTCCCATCAGCTGCTCTCTCCACAGGTTATAATAATATCCTTTCTTTCTCATCAGCTCATCATGCGTTCCTACCTCTACTATCCTGCCTTCATGCATTACCACAACCCTGTCGCATTTCAAAATAGTGGATAGCCTGTGCGCTATTATTATAGTGGTTAACCCCTCACATACCTTCTCTATAACCTTTCCTATCGCCTGCTCGGTTACAGAGTCAAGGTTACTGGTCGCTTCATCCATTATTATTATCTCAGGATTTTTTAAAAGTGCCCTGGTTATCGCTATCAGCTGTTTCTGCCCGCCTGACAAATTAGCTCCATTCTCTTCTATCATGGTATTGTATCTCAAAGGAAGTTTTGCTACAAACTCGTCCAGCGTTGTTAATTTGCTCACTTCAATTACTTCTTCCATTTTTAAATCCCTGTTGCCAAGCACCAGATTCTCAAATATCGTCCCACTGAACAAAAAGATGTCTTGTGATATATATGCTATCTTCTCCCTCAAATACTTCTTGTTTATATCCTTTAAGTTATAGCCATTTATTCTTATCTCTCCGCTTTCATAATCATAAAATCCTAAAAGCAATTTTGCTAACGTGGTCTTACCTGAACCACTCTCACCTACTATCGCTACCTTCTCTCCTCTTCTTATCTTAAGATTTATATCCCTCAGCACAAGCTGTCTTGTACCGTATCTGAAGTTCAAACCCTCTATCTCTATATCACCCTTCAAACTGGGTGATAATTTCTTGTCTTCGTCCTCTTGAAACTCACTCTCGAGTTCCAAAATCTCACTAAGCCTTTCGGCTGCAACTATCGCCGTCTGCAACATCGGCTGCAATCCTATCAGATTTTTTATCGGGTCTACAAAGTATGCAAGCAGTGCATTGAACGTAAACAACTCTCCTATGCTCATCTGCCCATTTATTACCTTGTCTGCTCCTACCCATAGTATTACCATAACTCCTACCGCTGCTATTGCGCTGCTTATATTACTTTGCAAATTGTTTAAATTCGCTACCTTGAAAACATCTTTCAAAAGCTTTACAAACTTGCTCTCTGTCTTAAAATTTACATCCTCTTCTATATTAAATGCCTTTACTACCTCTATCCCATTTAGTGACTCTACCAAATATGACGTCAAAATTGCATTGTCTTCCATCTCCTGCCTGTTCGCTTCCCTCAATGCCCTGTTAAATCCAAACACTACTGCTGCATATAGCAAGACCATCACAAGGGCTATAAAAAACAGCGTGGAATTTTGCAGGTATAAAATAATTGCGCCTACCACTGCCATTATGCTGTCTATCATTAGCGTCAGCGTTGCACCTGATACTGCATCCCTTATCTTTGACGCATCCATAAACCTCGAAATTATCTCCCCTATCTTCCTGCTACCAAAAAAACTCATCGGAAGCTTAATCACATGTTCATAGTACCCCAGCATCAGCTTAATATCCAATCTTTGACTTAAATGTATTAAAAGCCTTACCCTGAATGCTCCTAATATCACCTTGAATATTGTAATCAGTATCGCACCTGCTGCTATAACGTGAAGTGTATTTTTCAATAGATTCGGTATTACATCATCCATCAAAAACTTGTAATAAAATGCTGCCGCTATCCCAAGCAAGGTATATACAACTGACACTGAAAAAATATTCAATATCAAGCCCTTCTGTGGACTTAATAACTTAAAAAACTTTTTCAAAACTCCCTCTTGTTTCTCTTTCTTAAACCTCACATTTGGTACAAGAAATATCAAAATGCCTGTCCATATTTTAAAAAACTCTTCTGGCTTTAGCTTAACTATTCCTTTGGCCGGGTCTGCTATCACTATCCTTTCTTTTCTTATCTCATGTATTACAACATAATGAAATAGCTTGCCATCTATCAGTACATGTGCTATACACGGAAGTGGTATTTTCTCAAATATTGCCTCTTTTGTTTCTGCTCTGACTGCTTTTGCTTCAAATCCAAGCTCCTTTGCCGCCTTTACAACTCCATATGCTGTGGTGCCAAACCTGTCTGTCCCTGCTATCTGCCTTATTCTGGCTATCGATACTTCTTTTCCATATTGCAAGCAAATTGTTGCTAAGCTCGCTGCTGCACAATCTGTTATATCATGCTGCTTTACACAATAGTATCTTTTCCTCATCTCTTCATCCCACTTGATTTTTGATATATTTGCTTCTTTATTTTCTTATTTAGGCTGTTTTGTACTTGAACTATTTTTTCTGTAAACATCTTCTTGGAATTTCTATGCAAATTTTATCTTATACATTTTCACTCTGTCAATCCCGTTTTTTTTTTTTTTTTAGTTAATTTTCAGCTAAATTTTAAGCTGAGAATATACTTTTCTTTAAATATCTTAAAATTTCTTCAATTTTCTTGAGCTTATAACAAGGTCAAATTTGCAAATAGTTAAAATATAGTCTGTCTAATAAGAGAAATAAACATATACAGTAATAAATACAGTAACGGAAAAAGCCTTTTTGTATTGCAGTTTTAATTTTGAAAAACTCTTCACAAAATGCAAAGGAAAATAAAGTGAATAAATAAGGTAATAATAGAGGGCTGGGGCAAAATTGCCAGCCAACCCTCTTAACAATAATCATTTATATCAGTCCAAAATCTTAACCTTCATATCAATAATCTTTTCATACTTCTTTCCGCCTTCTTCCCATATTATCTTTGCTTTATTATATTTTGAAATTATCTCTTTTACTTTTTGTGGATCTCCTTCAGTCGTATAAAAATAATATACGTGTTCCTTAAATATTTTCTCTTTTATTGGTGGATGTAAATTAATTATTAAATCTCTGCCGCCCTTTAAAACATACTTCTTTTCAAATTCTTCAGGGACTAATGGAATCAACAAAACACAATTTTTATATCGCGGTCCTGTATTTGCTGCAACAACACGATACTCAATTATTCTATGTTTTTTGTAATCAGGCTTTTTGCCATTGTAGCTATTATCACCAAGTGGTTTTGTCTCGTCAGATGAAAAGTAAATCTTTATTGTAGGGTCGATTATTTTCAAAGTTTTCACTGGATCATATAAAACATATTTTGTTACATAGTAGCAAGCCCCAACTCCTGCAAAAATAAACAATATTATAATCAAAATTAAAAGTGTTTTTTTCATTGTATTCACCATTCCTAATCTTTATTAAACTTAATATGTGATGTGAATATGTCTAAACTGGGCTTTTGGATATTCAGGCTTATATTTGATAGTTTCTTATTCTTTTATGGAAATTATTTAGATTTTATAAAATGCAACCTCTTTGCGCGTAAAGAATGGTTTTGTTTTACTGCCTTTTTTGTTTTATTTAATCTACTTTTTCTGTTAAATTTCTTCATGGAATTTTTATGTAAATTCTATCTTACACATTTTCATTCTGTCAATTCCGTTTTTTCTTTTTTTTTAGCCCGTTTTCAAATAAATTTAAAGCTCAAATATAACTTTCCTTTAAATAGCTCAAAATTTCTTCAATTTATTAGATATATTTGAACTCATAGTAAAGCAAAATCTGCAAATAGTGAAAAGAAAGATAAAAAATAAATAATGAAATGACCAGGGAATTGATAGTTATTTTCTTTCATATAAATCTTCTCTCCTCCAAGTGATTGCTCCACCTGTTCCAAGGTTAAATCCTTCTTCTAAAAGATTAAGATTCTGCAGATAAACCTTTTGATATGACTCTTCCCTATTTACAAGCTCTTCCAATAAGCTTGTAAGCAGCGCAGAAATGGATGTATTCCTTTCAACAGCAATATGCTTTACCTTTTGAATAAGTTCCTTGGAAAGAGATAAAGTAATGTTCTGATATTCACGCATATTATTCACCTTCCACATGAAACAGTGTATTACATATTTACGTAATATTCAATATTAATTTGATGTAATTATTCATCACCAACCAAATATGTTAATAGAAAATGAAAGTATAAAAATAGGGCGGAATATACAATTCCACCCCATTGTCTTTCTCCTCTATCTTTTAAAACCCAAAATACTCTTTTGCATTATAATAACAAATGCCCTGAACTATTCTACCAAGTGTCTCCAAATCATATGGATATTCACCGTTTTCTACCCACTCGCCAATCAAATTGCAAAGAAGTCTTCTAAAATATTCGTGTCTTGCATATGACAAAAAGCTTCGAGAGTCTGTTACCATTCCGACAAATCGACTCAAGAGCCCAAGATTTGCAAGGTCTTTCATCTGCTGAAGGTTGCCATCTTTGCTATCATTGAACCACCAAGCTGCACCAAGCTGCATTTTGCCAGGAATGCTACCATCCTGGAAAGATCCCATAATTGTTGCAAGAACATAGTTGTCTTTTGGATTTAAAGAATACAGAATTGTCTTGGGCAGGGAATCTTCTTTCTCCAATGAATCTAAGAATTTGACAAGTGCAAAGGCTATATGACCGTCGTTTATTGAATCATACCCTGTGTCAGGTCCCAGAATATTGAACATTCTTGTATTGTTGTTTCTCAGGGCATTTATATGAAGCTGCATTGCCCAGCCAAGACTTGAATAAATTTTCCCTAAGAATCTCAATGTATACGTTTTATATTTTGCAACTTCAATTTCTGTAAGTTTCTCACCTTTTAAAGCTTTTTTGAAAATATCAGCTGCTTCATCAAAAGACGCATCGGCAAAAACCATATCATCAATAGCATGATCAGAAGCACGACACCCCACAGAGTGGAAAAACTCTGCTCTTGATTTTAAGGCATTTAAAAACTCATCATAGGTTTCTATCTTATTCCCGCAAGTTTCTCCAAGCTTTTCTACCCACGGGATAAAGGTTTCTCTTTCGATGTTCAAGCCTTTGTCAGGTCTGAAAGTAGGATAAACCTTTACATTAAAATCTTTATCTTCTTTCAGTTTTAAATGATACTCAAGTGTATCAACAGGGTCATCTGTTGTGCAGATTATTTCTACATTTGACCTCAAAATTATATCCCTTGCACCGAGCTCTTTTAGAACTTTGTTTGTCTTTTCCCAAATGATAGGTGCAGATTTTTCATTCAATATCTCATCTGTTCCAAAATATCTTCTAAGTTCTAAATGTGTCCAATGATAAATTGGGTTTCCTATTGCCATTGGGATGGTCTTTGCCCACGCAAGGAATTTTTCATAATCATCTGCATCTCCTGTTATATACCTCTCATTAATGCCATTTGCCCTCATAAGCCTCCATTTGTAATGGTCTCCTCCAAGCCAGACCTCAGTTATGTTTTTAAATCTCTTGTTTTCATAAATTTCTTTGGGACTTAAATGACAATGAAAGTCAATAATAGGCATATCCTTTGCATACTTTTCGTAAAGGAATTTAGCAGTTTGGTTATTCAATAGAAAATCCTCATCCATAAATTTTTTCATCTTTCCAAACCTCCTTGAAACTTGTTTCAACATAATTTCCAAAAGATTCAACAAAATTCTTAACATATCCTGTTTGAATATATTATAAAATGAAAAGAGGGAAAGTTCAACACTTTCCCTCTTTCTTTATTCCATTGCAAATTAAAAAACTTTCCTTTGGACTTTTGTGGAATTATTTTTTCTTCAAGTTAAAGAATGCATTCATGCCTGGATATACTGCAATGCTGCCAAGCTCTTCTTCTATTCTCAGGAGCTGATTGTATTTTGCTACTCTATCTGTTCTTGACGGTGCACCTGTCTTAATCTGCCCTGCATTTACTGCAACAACAAGGTCAGCAATCGTTGTATCTTCTGTCTCGCCTGATCTGTGGGATACAACAGCGGTGTAACCTGCTCTGTTTGCCATCTCAATTGCTTCCAAAGTTTCTGTGAGTGTTCCTATCTGGTTAAGTTTAATTAATATTGAGTTTGCAACGCCAAGCTCAATTCCCTTTGCAAGCCTCTTTGTGTTTGTAACAAATAAATCATCACCAACAAGCTGAATCTTGTTGCCAAGAGCTTCAGTGAGCATCTTCCAGCCTTCCCAGTCCTCTTCCGCAACGCCATCTTCAATTGATACAATCGGGTACTTTTCAACAAGTTTTACCCAGAACTCTACCATCTCTTCTTTTGTTCTAACTTTACCTTCTCTTTCAAAATGATACTTTCCATCTTCTTCATTGTAGAGCTCAGATGTTGCAGGATCAAGCGCAATTGCAATATCTTTGCCAGGAGTATAACCAGCTTTTTCAATTGCTTCCACAATTACTTCCAATGGTTCTTCGTTAGATTTCAGGTTGGGTGCAAAACCTCCCTCATCACCAACTGTTGTATTATAACCTCTTGCTTTGAGCACATTTCTCAAGTGATGGAATGTTTCGGCACACATTCTAAGTGCTTCGCTGAAAGACTTTGCACCAACCGGCATTATCATGAATTCCTGCAGGTCAACTGAATTGTCAGCATGTTTACCGCCGTTTAGGATATTCATCATAGGAACTGGTAAATATTTTGCATTGACACCGCCTATATACTGGTAAAGTGGAAGTCCCAATGCATTTGCGGCAGCTTTGGCAACTGCCAGGGATACACCCAGAATTGCGTTTGCACCAAGCTTGCTCTTATTCTCTGTTCCATCAAGCTCAATCATAAGCCTGTCAATCTCAACCTGGTTTAGAGCATTCATTCCAATAATCTCTGGTGCAATAACCTCATTTACATTTTCAACTGCCTTGAGAACCCCTTTACCCATATATCTTTTTTTATCACCATCTCTGAGCTCAACAGCCTCAAACATACCTGTGGACGCACCTGATGGAACAGCAGCTCTACCTACAAATTCATCATTTACAACAACTTCTACTTCAACGGTTGGATTTCCTCTTGAATCAAGTATCTCTCTTGCTCTTACAGCTGTAATCGAAAGGTCAACCTTCATTTACATAAAAAGAATCAACGCAATACCAAAGCGAAATTTATTTTTTATAACAACTCTTGTTCTCATAAAATATTCATTCTCTCCGATAAAATGTTCTGTATATAGAATATCAAACAAATGTTTATATGTCAAGTGATAAATATAATTTGTTTTGCAACTATATGTTTTTACTGCAGGTTTATTTCAGGTATGTGCAAAAACATTTGTATCCAATCTTCTTCCTGCTACCAAAATCTTGATTTTTGTTGACTGCAACTTTAACTATAACATAGGAGGATTAAACAAATAGAGGGCTGGGGCAAAATGCCAACCAACCCTTTATTTTTTCTATTATTTTTTTTATCTCGTGGTCTTTGCATTTGCTACATCAACATAGTATTCAATTTTTACTTTATTAATTTCTACTACAATATTACTTTTTCTTGCTTAAGAAATATTTTAAAATCATTATAATACAATAAATTAATATTGCTACAAATACTAACAGAACTAAAATAAATAATGTTACTCCTATTCTTTTTGACAAAAATAAATACACAGGCAAAGCTACTACAAATTCAAAAATTACAGCAATAATAAAATACAGAGAAATCTTTGGAAATCTTTTGTTTTGAATATTAAATACTTTTACAAAAAATCCCTCTTTATTGTTCATCAAATAATTTTAAACCACCCATTATAACACGCTACTTATTTTTATTTTATCATTTTTTACTTGCAATAAATAGTTATAATCTTTGATTATTGTAAATAAAGTTGTTTGTAAAAATCTACTAAACTCATCCTTTGTTCTTCTATATCTCTAACTTTTATACCCTCATTCTGTAATAAATTAAAAATATCTTCATAAGAACTGATATTATGAATTTTTATCGAGTTATTAAACTGAGTTTCCACAGATACATGCGGTAATTTTTCCTTTATTAACCTACACGCTAAATCAACATGCTCCTTTTCGGTAAAATGAAAAATTACCACTGTATTGCTTTTTAACAGTTCTTCCTTATTTTTATCCAATATTATAGAACCATTTTTTATAAAAATAATTCTTGAACACAATTCTTCTATATCACTCAATATATGTGATGAGATTAAAACAGTTATGTTATTTTCTCTCCATCGCGTTTTCAAAAGCTCTTTAACTTTAATTGTAACAGTTGGATCCAATCCATTAAAAGGTTCGTCCAATATCAACACTTCAGGGTTGCCAATGAACATTTGAAGCAAACCAACCTTTTGTTTTGTTCCCAGCGAATAAGCTTTTGCCTTTCTTTTTAACATATTATTTTCCAATTCAAAAAATGGTGCTAACCTGTTAATCTCATCTTTAACGTTAAAGGTACTCCCATATTTTAGTTTAGAGTATAATTCTATATTATCATAACCGCTGAGTTTACTGTACAGTGCTGGTGTTTCAATAAAAAATGATGCTCTTCTTAATACCTCAATTCTTTCCTTTTCCTTAGTTACATCACATCCCAAAATATAACATTCCCCTTTTGGTTTTGGTGCCCACAAACCTGCCAGTATTTTCATTAATGTGCTTTTGCCAGCACCATTTGGTCCTACAAGACCAACAATTTCTCCTTTTCCTATTGAAAAGTTTATTTCTTTTAGAATTTGAGAGTTTCCAATTTTCTTGTACACATCAGTTACTTTTATTATCATTTCCACTTGATTTTCAGCCAAGCTATTTTACCCCCTTTAGTCTCTCTCAAGCTTTATAATACCTTTTCCCTATGTTCAAATATTTTCATTGAAGCTATTACAAAAATAACTGTCATCAATAAATTTAACCCTATTACAATATAGAATGAAGCATAAATCCATTCTATTTCTCCTGGTAATGAATTTGTATATACCATCGATAGTTCCCAAGGGAATATTAACGACAACAACTTTAATATAGGTCTTTTAAGAATAAGTATCTTTTGACGAAAAATACTTATAGCTATTATTATTGCAAAAAAGCTAATACTTGCAAATGCACCGTTTTCAAATATCGTGGAGAAAAACATGATAGCTCCCGATATAGCCAATATAAGAATAATTTCGGTTAATAATTGTAATAAACTACATTCAAGTAAGTTCAACAATTTTACACCATCTGAAACAGGATATATCTTAAAACCTATCACCTTATATTTAGAAATCCAGTTACAATACACATCGTAGTATTTAAAAGAATCTGTTATAAGATTTAAAACTATGAAAAATACAATTTGTATACCAATGACCAATGCGGACACAGTCAAAACAGTTGCAATAAATTTGCTTAAAATAATATTACTTCTTTTCACAGGCATAGTTTTTAAAATCTTCGCTGTCCCTTCCCTATATTCATCTGAAACTATACCACTTCCAATAAGTAAAGCTAAAACAATAATTATAAAAAATGCTATTCCGTACGATTGACTAAGTAAATAAGTCCATCCATCAAATTGTCTACCAACACTGTAATACTTTTTCCTCTTTATATTTTCATTTAAAATCTGATAATTTACCTTATTAATTTCAAGCTCTTTATAGTCACCAGCTTTCTGAGAAATTTCATACCTCATCTTGTAATATCGGGCTCTTTCTTCTATTTCCTTCTTAGGATTAGAAGCATACTGCATTTTTAATTTTTCCTTTTGAATAATTCTATTCAATTCATTAATTTGTTCCAGATACAATCTTTTCTTCATGTCGTCTTTTTCTTTTTTTAATTTCTGCTGCAATTCCTTTATCTGTTTTTCTGTATATGCAATATATTGCTTTGTAGACTCAATACTTTTATTCTCTTCATTATACACAAACCAGCAATAAAAAAGATTGAGACCAATTGTGATTATTAAGGCAATAAAAAATTTTTTGCTTTTGAGAATTTTTTGGATTTCAGTATACAATAACAATTGTGTAGCCCCCTTTTATACAGTTTTATTTATTATCTGTTTCGATAAAAAATAAGTGTTTTTGCCAATTTACTGGTGATTTTTACATACTATATTATAAAAACAAATTTGAAGCTGGTTTCCTACTATTCTTCAATATTTACGTCTTAGAATCTGAAGTTAAAAAAACACAAAAAATTTACCTAATTTTTCATTTTAATTTTTACCAAAAAAGAAGTCAATACTTTATACAAAATTATTTAGATTCTCTTTTTTTATTACTAAAGAGTTTTTATTTTTTAAAAAGTGCAAAAGTAAACTTTCATAATTGTCAAATTCAAAATAGCCATTCTCTTGCCAGTAGTTTACTTCAGCATCTTCATCTTCTCTCAACATCAAATTATCTTTCAATGTTTTGAAATAGTCTTCCTGGAAGGGATGAACCTTTATCTTCATGGGATTTTCTAAATATTCACACAATTTTTGGGCTTTTTGAAAAAGCTCTTCTTCAAAATTTGTTTCATCATCGACAACATTGGGGTAGTCTTTTGTATAAGCTATTGTTTCAAAAACATTTAAACCTAGTGCAAGCATTATTCTTTTCAAATAAAATGTAACCTCAATTAACGAATTACTACTTGCTGTTACTACTGGAATACCTATCTTGCCTAATAACTTGAATAAATGTAACCAATATGATATACGATCAATAAAAACTTTTGTTTGAGCAGATACATTTGCGGCATACACAGGAGTTGCTATAACAATAATATCAGATATTTCCATTGCATTTTTAATTAATAACATGTCGTCTTTCTCATCTAATATGCATTTCCCTTGTTTAAAACAAGTAAGACATCCTTTACATAGATTAATTCTAAATCTGTTAGTATCAAACACATTAATTTCAAACTTCATGTTTAAAATTGCTTCCATATTTGTGAGTAGTTTCTCAGCAACATAAAGAGAAAATGAATCATTTCCGTTTGGACTACCATTAAAAATAAACACTTTCATACTTCTTCCTCCTCAGTAAAAGATATGGGAAATACAAACTCCATAATTGGAAGAGCATCTTTATAACAAAGTCGAATAAATGTGTAACCAATTCCACTAATTCCATCTAACAAACCTAATGGCAAATATTGTGGAGTTGATCTTAGACTAAATTTCCCCTTTCGTTTTTTTCTAAAAACTATATATTTAACTTTTTCTTTGATAATTTCCATAATTGAATCTACATCAAAAATCTCAGAATATTTTAATAAAAGTTCAATATCTCCACTATTTCCTTTCAAAAGCTCATCTGTTTCTTTGAAGGGTTTAATGTACTCATATATTAATCTTTTCACATACACCTTAAAATATTCCTTATTGAACTCGTTCGAGCAAATCTTCAAAATTACTAATAATAATTCGAAAAAGTTTTGAGAAATAACAAGTTTATCTACCTGTTCCAAAAACTCTATAAAGTTATTCACAATATAATTAAAAGCAAATTTATTTTGGCATATATTTGCAGCGTCTAATAAGAAGTTAACATAATGTATGTATTTCTTATTAGAGTATTTCTCTTGTTTGACCATTGTAGACAATGTGGATTTGTCGTATACAAATGTGCTGTATATATCTTTACATTTCATTAAAGGTTCAATATTATACTTATTTATACAGTATTTTAAAAAATTCAGTATAAAACTGCTTTGGATTGTTTTTTCATTTTTTAACAACTTCTTAAAAAACAATTCTACTAAGTGTAGTAATTCTTCTTTAATATTGCTAAATATGCCTTTATAAATATTTGAAACCTCTAATAAAGATAATAAAATTGAAGCTACATTTTCTATGCTCTTAATTTCTTCTTCCTGATTTACTATATATATTCTTTTTTTTACATCTTTAAAGAGTTGATAAAACAATGTCTTTGTAATCTTCATATAATTCTCATCTGGAACAAGTAAAAAAGCATAACTAAGAAACAGCATAATACCACTTAACCCATAAAATAAACTGCTTTCTAAAGGTAATATAACATTAGTGTTGTTGATTCTGTCAAAAATTAAACCATTCCATATGACTGATTTTTCTTTTGCTCCCCAAATGGCATTTTCTACTAAAATGTTTCCTATTTCCATTATTTCTTCTGTGAGAATTTCTTTCTGTAAAGTTATGTTCTCTTCTATAATAACACCCGCATTTTCACATAGGTTATTCCCCTTAATTTTCTCAATTTTTTCATCAAAATAATTCAATGACGCTTGCAAAATTGATATTTGTTTGCTTACTGTCTCATCGTCTATACTTTTTATCCTTTCCTTTATTAAGTTAAATCCTGAATTAATAAAAAATCCCTCTACCTTTCTATTATGACTGTCTTCTAATACATTATCATTTAATTTTCGATAAAAAACAGGAATATCAAAATTCATCAAATCTTCTATCTCACTTCTAATTACAATTTTGTTTTTGTAATTTGCAACCCATAAATTAGCAAACAATCTTTCTAAATCTAAAAAATCTTGAGTATAACTAGGATGCGAATAGAAACTTAACATCTTATAATAATTATCTGTATTTTTCAATAATGTTCTACTCCTTATATTGCCTTTGAAACTCTCTTCTATTTTATATATAATTTCACCTTTGTGTATTCTTGCAAATTCTAATACTGTCATAAATCCTTTTAAAACTTCCGGTACATATTTCCTAAAATCTACTTTTTCACCTCTCAGTTTTGGAATATTCTGTGCTTCTGAAATTTCTATTTCTGAATAATCAAATTTGATGTTATCAATGTCTTTTTCATTAAGTACTAATGTTTTATATGGTAATTTTTGGCCTCCTCCACTAAATGCACTAACGTCCACTCCTTTTCCTGTTTTGAAATCAACAAAACTCATACACGGAATTAAACCCGAAGATAAGATTGATTCATTTATTTCTTTTAATGCAAAGTACCGCGCATCTCTAAATAACTCTTTTTGACTATTTTCCTGAGCCACAATTGTTTCCATATCAACTATTACAGGATACTCAGCATGGGCTATTAAATTTTCAAAATGTATATCACTACCTTTAAGTAAATAAACAAATCCACATAATTGTCCAAATCTTCGATAATATCTCTCTAACTCTTCTTCATTGTTACATTCAACATAAGGTATGTATTCTTCTATTGTGAAAGTTTCGCCATCATATAGGGAAGGAAATATTAAATCCAACAATTTTTTTTCTTTCGTTTCACACCACTTAATAAACTCAACTACTGTTTTTTGTAGAGACGAATTTCGAGGCTTGTATAATATCGGTTTGGATTTTTCGAATATAACTATCAAAACCGCACTGCTTTCTTGATGAAAATCTCCCAATATCTCTATACTAGTTATTCTATTGCTTTTTATTTCAAATCGTTTACTAATTTCTGTAAAATGTTTATCTAAATCATGTATAACTTTGCTGAAATATACCAACCAGTTAAGTGTTTTTTGTGCCATAGTTCGACCTATTACAGGGTAATCGTTCATAAACTTGTATATTCCTTTATTATTGAGTAAATAATGAATGAATAACTGAAATACATTTTTTTTATTTTTTATATTTTCACTATTATTCTCACGCCATAAGTAATACTCATAAATTAATGTCTTTATATATATATATTCAGCAAGAAATTATCTAAACTATAAGCAACTTTGTTCATAACCTCTTCATTTATGATAATATTTTCAAGATTAATGTTTACACTTAAAAATTTTTCGCAAAACCATCTTGAAAAGAGTTTTGAAATTGTTAGATAACCATAATCCGTATTTTTTAAACTATTAAGACTATCCAATACTTCTTTCAAACACAAAAACCATTTTGCTTTTTCCACCTTTTCTCTAACAACTTTCTTTTGCTTTTCAGAAAGAACAGCAAATGCTAAATTAAAATCTTCTAAACTGATTCCATATACATCAATCATATGAAAAAAATCTTCTATTGTTAAGGTCCCTCTTTTAAAAAGCCAATTTTCAAAATTTCCTATTTCAAAATTTTTAACTCCAATTTCTTTAAATAATTTTACTCTCTCTAAAATGTTTAATGATTTTACAAAAAAATCATCTGTAAAATAGAAATCCTGCATTTTCTACACCCTTTCGTATAATATGATTATCAAATCACTTAAAACTTCATATCTCAATTGGTACATTAAATTATTAGTACCAATTGATTACTGGAAACTGACCTTGATAACAAAGCTTTTCTTAACACATTCACTTCTTAAAAAATTGAATATTAAAATTGACTGCTACAGTTTAAATTTGCCCTTTATCTCTGGTAAACTAATATCAGAAAAAGTTTAAGCCTGATTTAGTTTATTTGGATATTTTTTGACCACCTCCTGCTGGACGTGCTTTGATATCTGCACGCCACAGCTTGAGAAAGACTGAACCCCAAAGGATTACATGAGTAATGTTTACTCGTTTGCTGTGCACGGTCAGTTTACCACATCTGATTTGAGCATGTCAGATGTGTGCACCCTGTAAACTGCTCCGTAGCTCTAATATCGGCGAGGCTGCATTACATGTAATCCCCAGGGATAAAGGGCAAAACTTTTTTCTAACACCACACACTTTAGAAAGGAGGCCTTTAAATTGCCAAATACTTTAATCGTGGGCATTGATATCAGTAGTCAGTCAAATTCTATCTTCTTCATCGATGATGCCGGAAATCACTTGATTAAAAAACCCTTTTCCTTGCCTAACGATCAAGAAGGTGCTAATGAATTAATCAAAAGAGTCATTGACTGCCTCAGCCAGTATAATCTGTCCTACGTTAAATTCGGCATGGAAGCAACTTCACATTACGGTTGGCATCTGCATTTGTATCTTGCTTCCTCTTCTGAATTACTACCTTACAAACCAACCTTTTACGTGCTCAACCCAAGCATCGTCAAAGGATTTAAAAAGATCTACACTTTCTTGCCTAAAACAGATAACATCGACGCTGTCGTTATTGCTGAATGCGTCAGGTTCAGTAAGCTAAATCCAACACCTTTGCCTGACTTCAAATATGCTGCACTACAACGCCTTACCAGAATGCGCTATCACCTTGTTCATAATCTAACTCGCGAAAAAAACAGAGCTCTCAATCTCATATACCTTAAATTCTCCACTTATTCTCAAGACTGCCCATTTTCTGATATCTTCGGTAAGGCATCTTGCGCTATCATCGAAAACTTCACCCCAGATGATATTGCTTCCATGCCTTTAGAAGATTTAATTAAATTTGTATCTGACAACGGCAACAACAGATTATCAGATGTCAATAAAATCGCTGAAATACTTAAAACCGCTGCTAATCGTTCATACAGATTACATCCTCTGTTGGCTGAGGCAAATGACTTAGCTTTGTCTATGACTCTTGAAAACATTAGATTTATGCAAGAACAACTTAAAAAACTCGACAAAGAAATCTCAAAACTTCTTAAAGCTTTCTCCCAAACCTTGACCACCATCCCTGGCATAGGAGATGTTCTTGCAGCCGGCATCATCGCTGAAATCGGTGATATCAAGCGCTTCAAAAATGAAGCTGCTTTAGCTAAATACTCCGGCCTTGTTTGGACTCAATACCAATCAGGCAATTTCAATGCCCAGGAAACCTCATTGGCTAAGTGTGGTAACCAATACCTGAGATACTATCTTGTTGAGGCTGCTAACTGTGTTAGGGTGCACACAGTCCGTTATAAAGCCTTCTACAACAAGAAGTTCTCAGAGGTTACCAAACATCAGCATAAACGTGCCCTCGTCCTCACCGCAAGACGATTAATTCCTCTGATCTTTGCAATGCTCAGCAAAGGTCAAATATATCAAGAAAGAGGTGATGTTTACAATACTTAGTTAATCCCATTTCTTAATTTAATAATCTTCTCAAAACAAGCTGCCAGTTAAATTTTTCCAGGCTGAGCGGCTCGGTATTCTATTGCCTTTTTTGCCCTAATTATCTAAAAAATTTTTTTAAAAAACCCCCTTGACATTATACCGTTTGTCTCTTGATAAATAACCTTAACTTATTTTTTGGCTAACAATCCTATTACTACGCTTGCCACGCCGCTAATAGTTCCACTAATTAAAAACCACTTTGCACATTCAAAAATATAACCTTTCTTGCTGTTTTCAACTACTTTATACATTTCTTTTTCTTCTAATTCTTCAAAGGTTTTCCCTAAAATATCTTCAAATTGATTTTTATCTTTCATATTTTCACCTTCCCATTACATTGCTTGTAGTTTTAGCTTTTCCTCGACCATTTTAACAATTTTATTAGCTATATATTTGTGACTTACATTGTTTTGGATTTTTATTTCTTCATCTTTACATATCATATAAACTACTTTATCATATAAAATATTAGTCTCAATTCTTTGTTCCTTTAAATACTTTCTTAACAGAATATATCTTTTTAAAAATTTATCAAAATTATCATCGTGCTTACCTTGTAATGTTAAACTTGTCAAATAAGCTCCAATTAAATTACAAATCTGTATATAAGATTTTAGATTCTTTTTTTGTGTAAGCATTTTATTAGATAACTTTATAAAATTCGTAATTATTTCTAAACTTATATTATAAACAAAGTCTTCTAATAATCCTAACCCGTAAAGAAGTAAAATTTCTTCAATAATCTTTGTCATAATCAGTGAATTAATATTTTCAACTTTTTGTTTTTCTCTTAATTTACACATTATCCTTTCTATTAAATACTTTTTTATCTCTTTTTTATCCTCTTCATACTTCCTTTCATGCTCTGTAATTAAAATTTCTCTATAAAGTTCCCATTCAAGAAATAATTCATTTTTCTTTAATATATAAAAAACAGCTACTATATCCGGATATGTATTATAAAAATTATAGCCTCTATCAATATATACAATTACTTCCACTATCATTAATGCTATGGGATAAACTAATGCTATTAATAAAGACTTAAAAACACTATATCCCAAAATAAAATACAAAAGTAAAAAGTCCACAACAATTGAGACAATAATACCATTTAACAAAAGTAAAATAAATTTAATTTGTATTTTATAAAAATCTGTAACTTCTTCTTTTTCGATATTTGCAAAAGAACACTGACAATATCCTCCCACATAAAAACCTTTTTTCTTTTCAATACTTATTTTTGTTGAGTTCAAATTTGAATTTCTAAATTTAATTACAAAATTAAGTATTCCCATTTCGTTTACAAAAACTTTGTTTCCCCACAAAATTTTTGCTCCTATATAATGACCTATTTCATGAAATACTATTGTTGTAATATTTAAAACTATAAATAGAACAAATGCTTTTATAATAGTTAACATATTCTCTATATCTCCTTTTTAAAAATCACGGAAGAGGCTGTCTTTATTCTAATTTTTTCATGTAAAAATTCAATAATTTTATAAAGACAACCTCTTCCTTTATTACAATTCAATTCAATTTAATATGCCATTTAGAAAGAAGGATAGATTAATTTTTGTTAATCTTCTTTCCCATGTTTCAAATGAACAGCATCTCTCAATCCTATAAAAGCACTAAAACCACCGCTTACCGCCGCACTTGCAAGAAACCATGTTACAATTGGCAAAAATGCAATACCACCACATACATTTTCCTGCTCTTGTTTAGTCATACTCTCAAAATTTTCTCCCAGCAATACTTTTGCTCTTTCTTCACAAATTTGAAAACTCATTTAAGCCACCCCTTCATTCCATATTTAATAATGAAGTATTAAATTATTCCTATTCATTTTACAGTTCCCATCCTTTTTTGAAACTATAATAATAACTGATAGCACCAGCTGCCGATGCTCCTGCAGAAGCTGCAGTAATTTTTGGTAAATTGCTTTTTATAGCGCTGATGATTTGGCTCAAATCTATATTTATATTTACATCAAGAAATATAAAGCCTCCTGCTATAGAATACTTCTCAATTTGCTCAATTTCTTCAAAAGTTGGTCCAACTAATGAAGACAAATTTTCTTTCATTCTTTTCACACCTCCTCATTTTTTTTGATTTAATTATATATCCCAACCCTCACAGCCGGCTGATGAAAGGGTTGTTGCCTCACCTCATAACCTCAATCCCAACTTTTCTAATACCCATTCAATCAACCGCTCCTGCTCAACCACTATGCTCATCTCACATGCCTGCCCTGCCCTCAAATTAATACCTTTTGGAACTTTCTTTACTTCTACCTCAACCTCATAAAACCCTTGCCCACTCTGGCTTGCTATCTTTATATCCTGCAATACCCTTACAACCTTTCCTTCCAATACTTTTAATCCATCTGCTCCTGCTATCTTTACCTTTGCTCTTTGCCCTATTTCTATGCTACCACCTTTTGTGTTTGGTATGTATCCAACAACCCTAAATCCTCTTGACCCACTGCCAACTATTCTGCCAATCTCAGCTCCGCTACTTACTACCGCACCACTGACTAGTTCAGCGCTGTATTCCAAATAACCATCTTTTTCTGCTCTTACTCTACAGCTTTCTATCAATTTCTCAGTTTCATCCAAGTTGATTTTCAGGTTCTTCATTTCATTACTTAAATTACTAATTTCATTATCAATCTGCATCAGCATGTCCAGCTTATATTTCTCAATATCTCCTTTTATATCATCACCTGAAATGTTTAGCAAATCAAGCTGCCCTTCTATTTTCTGTTTCTGCAAAATCATCTCACTTTTTGACTGCCTCAGCTCATCAAGTTTTGAATCTATTTTCGATATTAAAATCTTCTTCTGTATATTACTACCATCCGATTTTGTCTTCACCTGCTGATTGTAAGCCTCTATTTCACTCAATATAAATTCCAAATACCCTATGTCGTATTTTTCTATCTTAATATGCTCACCCTTGTTTACAACTCCCTTTATTTCTCTTAACATGTTCTCAAACTTATCAATACTTTTAATCTTCTCATCCAAACTCTCAATCTGCTTTTTAAAATCCATTATACTGTATTCTCTTTGTACTCTTGCTTCTTCTGCTGCTTTTCTCAATTTGTTTATCTCATAACTATAGCTCAAGTATCTCAAATAGTACGCATTATTTTTATTCCTGAGACTTTCTCCTTTTTCTATGCTATTTCTCAATTCTTTCAAATTATCAATCCTTTTCTCATATTCGCTAAGTTGCTGTTTCAAAAAATCTCTCTTATTTACATATTCTTCATCATCAATCTTAAATAGAACCTCACCTTTCTTTATATATTCTCCTTCTTTTACAAAAACCTCTTTTACCTTCCCTCCAACATAACTTATCACCTTTGCTTCATCTTCCCAGGGTCTTATTATCCCTTGAACCTTCACATTTATATCAATTTTTCCTACCACACTCCACAAAACAAGTCCTATCACTAAGGCAAGCAAAATATATGTAATAAAAAGTCCATACCTTGGAATCTCTGATTCATACAAAAGCTTGCTTTCCTTGAGCTCTCCAAAATCATATATTACCTCTCTCATCCTCCAGCTGCACTCCCAACCAAATCCCATAGCCCTTTTTGCTCAAGCCCTATCAGCTGCTCTCTCCACAGGTTATAATAATACCCTTTCTTTCTCATCAGCTCCTCATGCGTTCCTACCTCTACTATCCTACCTTCATGCATTACCACAACCTTATCGCACTTTAATATGGTCGATAGCCTGTGCGCTATTATTATGGTTGTTATCCCCTCACATACCTTCTCTATAACCTTCCCTATCGCTTGCTCGGTTACAGAGTCAAGGTTGCTGGTTGCTTCATCCATTTTCACTAATCTCAGACCTCGCATAAAAGTATATCAATTAAGCCAAAAAACCATACACTTGTTTATTACAACTGTCTTCTAAGTGTTATAATAAGTTAAATTGGCAAGTATTTCTGATGCTCGCCTTTCAATATTCAACACTTCATCAAACATATCAATTATTTTCCCAATAAATTCTTTTTTACAGCGGGTATAATTACCCACTGAGTATAAAAACCTCGATATTTGTCTCAGTTTATTTCCGCTCTCACGAAACAATACGCTTGCTTTTTTTAATCTTGAATCTCTTGTTATTTCATATAGCGCAAATAAAGCATCTGCCAATTCATGCCTATTAAAACTTGAAGATCCAGAAACTATAGATTTCCTTAAAAGAAGTATTTTTAAAGTGAAAACCTTATCAATTATTTCTGACGATACCCTAGCAATGTTGTCAATCTCACTTAATACCTTTAATTCACTTTTTAGAGCATAAAAAGCACCGAAATTGCAAATTCCTTTAACTCCAACATTTGAGATTATTAGCAAATTACTATCATTGAGTATATTCCGAAAACATTTTGACAATTTTCCCATCATTATATCAACGTCATTAATTCGTTTCGATATAGCAGTAGTCTGATTCTCATCCAACTCAAGATAAATACATCTGTTCTGAGGTGAAGAAGGATATACTCTCAGCGTTCGCGCACGAGAAAAAATTGAGTAATCAATTGGTAAAAGCTCACACTTTCCCTGAGGCAATATCTGATTGCAAATCACCTTCGTGGGAAAATCTACGCCCACAACCACCACACCACTACAAACGCCAATTTGAACATCGTTTTTTGGTATATTTAGAGTTGAAATTGTATTAGCATCGCATAATGTATATATTGGAACACCCTCTTTTATAAAAGTAACTATGTCATTTATTGAATTAATTTTATCTGTTACATGGTATTTTATATTGTTTTCATCAAAAAATGTTTCTTCAAAATACTCATTGAACCCTACCAGGAATAAATACTCCAAATTCTTATATGGTATATAACACAAAGCAGCTAAGATATTGAAGCAATGAATGTACAGTAAATTAGGATTAATAAAAATATTATGTAAACTTAATAAATCACACAAAGATTGAATACGGCAATTTGCATGTTTAAAACTTCGTTGTAGTTTATCTGCACTCTTTAAAATCATTTTACAACTCTCCCGTCAGATAAAGTAATAACATTATCACAATATTTAAGCATTTTTTCACTATGTGTAACCATAATAATTGTCTTTTTTTTAGTTACATTTATCTCATGAAGCAATTCAAGTATTTTATTGGAGTTCTTGGAATCAAGATTACCTGTCGGTTCATCGGCAAGAATAACCACAGGATCGTTTATTAGTGCGCGTGCAATTGCCACTCTTTGCTGTTGTCCACCAGACAATGTTGTTACATCTCTGTCAATATATTCGGACAATCCAACAGCATCAACTAACTCTTCCACTGCCTTTTTCATTTCTTTACGATTTCTATTACTAATAATAATTGGTAATTCTACATTTTCCCTAACAGTCATTCCTGGAACTAAATTATAAAATTGAAAAATAAATCCAATTTTATTACATCTAAACTCACTTAATTCATTATCATTTAATCCAACGATATTTACATTCTCGATAAAGATATCACCACTACTCGGCCTAAGCAAACCACCTATCATATAGAGCAATGTGCTTTTTCCCGCGCCTGATTCCCCAATTATGCCAGTAAAACTTCCTGCTTCTATTTGAAGACTTACATTATTTACAGCTATGTAACCATCATAACTTTTAACTACATTAACTAGTTTAATCATGTAACATAACACCTCCTAATAATATCTAATCTCGCTAATAATATCATCAACTGAAATTTTTGTAAAAATTTTTAAGGAATAAACACATGATAATATCAATATTGCAATTCCTATTAAAGCAAATTGAATAATGGGTGCTTTATAATCAACAGAGAATCCGCTCATAATACAGTTAATCGCAAAGAATTTCTTACTTACTACTATTCCCATTCCAATTGATACGAGTATTGTTACCATTTCGGTAATTAAGTATTCAAACATCAAGATTGTCTTTACATTTTTCCTTTTAAGGCCAATACTTCTTAAAATTAGAAAGTTATGTTTCTTTTCTTCTGCATTTGTCAGTATTGTATTTCCAAGCAGTAGCATTAATGCGATAATAATAGCCGCAATAATGTATTCAAGGGGTTCTATTCCTCTAACAATGTTTTCTTTCCACTGAGTTTTAATATCTGTCATAGAATAAAAATCCAAGTTGCGTTGAGAAGCCTTGGACTTTAATTCGGTAATTGAATTTTGCTTAGAAATCTTTCCACAAATTCTAGCCTTTTTATAATTTGAAATGTCGAACAAATCTTTTGAAACATATACGGCAAATGCTGAATTATCTAGTAAGTCAGTTTTATCGCTGACTGTAACGATTTTTTCAATGCCATTTAATGATAGATTTACTTTATCACCAGGTTTGATGTTTAGATCTTTCATTACTTTTGATGACAAAACTACATTGTTACCCGAAATACTTTTTTCATTGATCTTAACGTTATACATTGCATTAAAATCATCAGCAGTTGTTGCACAAATATATACATTTATTCCTTTAATGGTTGCAACGTCGACATAGTTTCGCCCCACCACTTCTATCTTTTCATCATCAATAAAGGCGTTAGCATTGCTTGTGTTTAAGTGGTTATTAGCATATACGATTTGAAAATCAAAGTTAAGCTGTCTGTCAGCCATATTAACTGCCCAATCCTTGAAGTTCGTTGAAAAACCAATTATTGTATAAAGTATTATGACCGTTAATACCACCGACATAACAATACCTTTAAGACTTACAAGGTTAGTTTTTATATTGAAGCAGGCAAGCCTCAAAAAGGGATTTTTTATATTCATCAAAAACTTCGCACTCACTTCTATGAACGGCTTTAAAATGAATATTACACCTATTAGACATAAGATGATTTGCAATGAATATACCAATACAAGTGTCTTATCGTCAAATTTTCCAAACATTAATATATCTACGACCGACAGTACAATAAGTAATATGCCTATACCTATTTCAATTGTTATTGCACTCCTAGGTCTGTTTTTATCAGCAGTTGATCTTGTCCCAAAAAGCATTTCAATAGGCGACTTTTTCAGCAGCTTTCTAGTCGATAACAGTACTGACATAATAGGTACAATTAAACTGATTGCAATTGCTATAATTGTAAAGTAATTTTCCGGAATATATGAATAAATATTTGTATCAGTCAAAATGCATATAAGGATCCCCATACCTATGCCGAATACTACACCAAACATTATTCCTAAAATGGAATAGAAGCATATCTCCATAAGCATTGTTACAATTACTTTGCTTTTCTTTAAACCTAGTGTCCTTAATGTCCCCCAATATTCTAATCTCTTTCTAACGTTGATTGAGTATGTATTATAGATCAGAACACCGCCAATAATAGCAATTGCAGCAAACAGAATATAAATATTACTTAATAAATTATCAAATTCATCTGTTAGGGGCTTGATATTTTCATACCTGTTGATATAACTTATATCCTGCGCTTTAAAGTAATCTATTAAGTTATTTATTTTTTCTACATTGTGTGCACAATCAATAAGTAAACAAACGGTATCAACATCATAATTGTCTGGATCACCATTAATAAGAACTATGTCATTATTGATGTTGAATATATCTGTTGATTCAAGTATCTGGACTATCTTATATTTAGTATTATTGATTGAAATAATTGCATTTTTTTGAACGTTCAATTCTTTTGCTAAATGTGATGTAATAATAGCTTCATTTGAAAAAACTGCATTTGTAAGTTTTAATGAATAATGCTCATTTACTTTGTTTATATCTGCATAGGCAATAATACCATATCGGCCTATTTTATTGTGCTCAATTAGCGTACCTGAAGTATTTATTCCGATGGCTGTATAGTTGCAATCCATCATATTTACTGACGATAATTTGTCTTTTTTCCCTAAAACTATAAGGTCGGCACTGCCATTTTTCGCCCAATATTGTTCGAGCATAGTACGGCGCGCATTGCTATATACCACTCCCGTCGACAATATTATAATACATACAAGCATAACCGCAATAGTGATAGGTATATTTCTATTCCGCTCAAGTTTATTTTTAATTCTGCCAGCTACAAGTATAAAAATCAACGGATTTTCCCTCCTTTAGATTTCAACACAATATTTACAACTGTTACAATAATAGTAATAGCAAATATTGTCAATATAAACAGTCCATACATGTAATTGCCTAAATAAAAGCAGTTATATATATGAATGTAAAAAGAATAAATAGATAATGCAAATGTTACAAAAGAGAAAATCGCATAGGATATTACTAATTTTCTCGCTCTTCTGCTTACATCATTAATACCCTTAAAAGATATTAAAAGTTTTATTAAAGTTATTCTCAAGTCATATTTATTGAGCAATATTGACAAAATATAGTAGCCGTCACATAACTTAAATGGAAGCAAATTGCCTACTATCATATATACATTCAATATCAGAAATAAACTGAGAACTTTATAAGCATTTTCCGACACAAAAGGAAGTTCTAATAATAATAAACACAACCCTGCACATATAAGGTTAGTATATATACCGGCAACCGTTACTCTAAATTTAATTTTAGGTGACGCAGGTTTTAAATCATCGTATGTAAAATAAAACATTGGTATTAAGCCTAGATACAAACCAAATGAAAATGTTTTAATTTTAATACCATTAGCTATTGCAGCTATCGCATGACCTATCTCATGTAACAAAAAACACAATCCTGTTAATAACCAGGTAACTCCAACACTTAAAGTGATAACATCAGTATTAGTTAAAATTTCTATTAAAGTATATTTATTCAATATCATGTAAATAAAAGCATATATGATCTCGAAAAATATTATACATAATACTATTTTGTAGTGCCTAAAAACAGAATAAACATAATTTGATATAACATAAAAAACGTTGTTGATTAAATTAATATCTTTTTTTATCAACGTCAATCCGAATATACTCATTTCATCGTCAATTTCCTTCTCAAATCCTTCTATCAACCCAGCTTGAGATATTTTTTTGACAAACATAAAAACATCAATATTTTCACCATACTTTCTGGACAATATATCTTCTATCTCTTCGATCGAATGATTACCATCGAGTTTGTCAATTATGTCTTCACAATATTTTACCAAGTTTATTGGAATCTTTATATAGGAATTTTTGCTTTTGCTCCCAAGTAAATAAAAAAACTCATTAAATAAGCTTTCTTGCCTTGTAAGAGAAATATCATCTACAATTTTATAACGTCCTCTCTTACATAATTCCATATTATAGATTACCTCCGAATTTTTTCCATGAATACAAATGTGACAATTTTCTTAGATTGCGTATAAAAATAGCCTTCTTTTCTTCATTTTCAAACATTAACGCAAGATTGTAAATGACTCTTTCACCAATAGATTTTTGAATTATACAACGAACTTTATTTACAGCATACTCATTATTAGCAAATTGATAGGAGGCTCCAGGACACCAAAAATTACAAAAAGAAACAGCAAAGCAGCTTTTACACTCGCTTATTTCATTTCTGGAAATTAGCTTATAAGATTTGATATTTTTCTTCAGTTCATTCTCATCAGCTATATTCCCCAATTTTTTATATTTTGACAAGTAATACATTTGACAAGGATAAACATCACCTGAAGCAGTGTAGAATATACTTTTCTTTCCTGCAGCACACACATTTTTTTCCTTGCGTGTCACAATATTAATGATTGTTGAGGCTATAAAATTTGGAATTGACATACATTTATTATCATCTAGTAGAAGTTCAAATGAATAATCAACAAGATCATAATAAAACTGTTTTATTCCATCTCTCAAATTAGCGTCATTTGTTACCATATAATTGGTATTACTCATTTCTGCAAAATATGGTGAAACCGAATCAAATCCCAGATTTATAAATGTATCAAAATACTCTCTTGCATAATTCTTTCTATAATTTCTGAAAAAAAACTCACCTAATGTTGCTTCCGCGACTAACACATGAGTTCTACCTGAGCATTTCTCAAGATTATGCTTAACAGTATCAAAAACACTTTGATGTTCATCACGAAAAATTCGCATTCTATCATTAACCTCTTTAGGACCATCTAAACTGATAGTAACAGCAAAATGATATTTCTCAAATATCTCCCATGCATATTCATCGATAAGAGTACCGTTTGTTACTATTGCAAAGTGCGGTTTAATTAAATTATTCTTTTCACATACATCTGTTATATATTCAACAAACTTAACAATTTCCTCAAATCCAAGCATAGGTTCGCCACCAAAAAATGTATAATTAACAACCCCCCGCGGAAAAATTTTTAGTATTTTTTCAAAAAATAACTTGTAATCTTCAAATGTCATTATAGCTTTACTAGTTCTGTCGATATTATTGTATGTTCCTAAATTTGCGTAGCAATATTTACATTTTAAATTACAAGTTTCTGCTGAACACATCGTTACCGATAATAAAAAACCATCATCCCATTCTATTTTTTGAGATCTGATATAGCGATGTTCTATATTCAAGTAACTCTTACTTTTTATCTTTTGTTTAATTCTATCTAAACTATCACGACATTTATATATTTTCCCTGTAATTATATCAAATATCACGGCATCTTTATTATCTAATAGTAGTAAACAATTATCAATAATTAAACTTTTCATTTAAGCCCCTCCTATATTATTTATGGATTAGCCTTTTGCAGAAACGCTCAATATGAGCGTTATCAAGCTTTATAAAGATTCGAAAAAGTCTGGTCACCCTCCTCATAGTTGTAGTAAAATATGATTATATAAAACAAATTTTCTACTATGAGGAGGGGGTCCAAAATGTTCAACAACAAACCTAAACAACTTTCTTTCCTCGATCTATTCTCCCACCTAAAGGCTTCGGCTCTCTACAAGCCTGAAAGCCTCTTGGGCTTGTTCAATAAATTCATCAACTTATCAGACTACATACCTTCTTCTTTCTACAATGCCTACTACAAATACTTTGGTAAGCATAGATGCTTCTCCTTAGAATCTATGCTCCTTTGCTTTTTTGTCCAAAAATTACTCAAACTCAATACTCTTACTCAGCTCCGCGCTGTGCTTCTTAACTCCTATGAACTTCGTTCATTCTGTAACTTAAATGGTAATGTTCCCTCTATTTCAACCTTCTCTCGCTTCAGAAAAATCTTCAACAACGAAATCCATAAACTTTTTCAAAATATCTCTATCCATGCACACAATATTTCTCTTAGGCAATCCCCTGAACTTGCTTCAATCTTAATCTTCGATACAACCGGTATTGTCCCAAAGGTCCGTGAAAATAACCCTAAATTCATTCAATCTCTCTTGAAAAATACCTCAAAAGCTAACCCTGAGCTGTCCTCTGATAAAATCTACTCTCTTGTTTATTCTTCCTTGCCTAAAACTGCTAATGCTAATTCTAATATCCGTCTTATGTTCGTAAATGGCCATTTCTGCTGGGCTTTAAAATTCGCTGTCATTACCAATGCTCTCGGTATTCCTTTGGCTTTAGTACCTCTGTTTAACTCTGACTCTCCTTCTTCTGACCCTCAAGAAGCAAAGGCTATCTCTGACTCTAAAGCTTTATTTCCTTCGCTCGAAACTCTATTCTCTTACATTCCCAAAAATTTCTCCACTTTCATCGCTGACAGTGCCTTGGATGCACATAACATCTACTCAACTTTAAAAAACACTTTCAACTTCTCCAAAATCATTATCCCTCTAAATCCAAGAGCCTCTAAAAATACTACACCTACTTCAGACCCTAATATCGTTATATCTGAAGATGGTGTCCCTATCTGCAAAAAGTTCAATCAACCTTTTAAACCTGAAGGCAAATGTCAGGGTAAAAATCGTTCTGTGCGTCTTAAATGGGTCTGCCCCATGTCTTGTTATAAAGACGGCAAACGCATTTGCTCTTGCCCTCAACCTTGTACTAACTCTAAATCTGGCAGAATGTTCTACACTTACCCTGACGATTTTCGCTCTTCCCCAGGTATCAACAGAAATTCTCAAGAGTTTTTAGACCTCTACAATAAACGTGTCGCTGTAGAGCAGACTATTTATCACCTAAAATCCTATATGGGCTCCGATGTCATCTGTACTTATGACCATATTTCTATCTTCTCTGATTTTTTACTCTCTGCAATTACTTACTCACTTTTGTTTATCCTTGCTCACAATATCAAACTCTATTGTTCTAAATTAACTATCAAAAAGCTTAACAAACTCAAAAAACTTATCGCTTAAAACTACAATTTTTCTTAAATCATTAATCTACCAAAAATTTGTGACTTTGTTTTTTACTTAACCTTCTAAAGCCAAGAAGCTAGAAGGCTTAGGATACTATTGTCTTTTTTGATATTGTTAATTTTTGTCATATGTTTGTTGCTGATTATTTTTGTTTGCATTGATAATATTTGGTTGTCATTTTGCTTTTCTTTTTGTATCTTGATAGTATTTCATGTTAGTATTGGCATCTGTTACCTTCAATCACCAACCATTTTGCAAACGGCTATATTTATGGATATTTAGGGTATTTTGTAAAAACTTAAATTATTACTAAAAATACCAATTATTCGTCGTTTTACCTTCATTTTGTATATTCATTTCTATTTCTGGTTAATTATTACTTCTGACCAGTTTTCGTATGATTTTTGTCAAAATCATTCGAAACCGCTCAGAACGTGCACTAGAAGACTTTCATTTCTATTTGCGCTATAACGGTATAAATAGATACTTTGATTAATATATATTGGTATTTTAAACTATCTTCAACATTTTTCTGTAGGCTCTAATGGTACACCTTTCTATTTAGGATGATAATCCTAAGTGTATCAAAGACTAATAATTAAAGTGAAGAAAAGGGGGCTTGCAATATGATTAAAAAGATAGTACAACCTCTCAATAATAATCAATTAGCAATACAACAACCTACTAAACCTGATGCTGCACCTGTAATGATCTCTTCTATTGTCTCAAGTTCATCAAATGTTACTTCTGTAAGAGTTTCATACATATCTTTTTCTTTTGTTATTTTTTCCTTCTCCTCCATCATACTTCATTCCCTCCTTTCGTTCTTGTACAAGTCATCTGTGACATCATATTACAAATTGCAAGCCCCTTTAAAAACAATTTTTGCTTATGGTAAGTTTTAATATCTTGTTAGTACAAAATTACTCCGCCTGCCACAGCCATTATGCTGTCTATCATAAGTGTTAGAGCGTTGCGCCTGATACCGCATCCCTCATCTTTGACGCATCCATAAACCTTGAAATTATCTCTCCTATCTTTCTGCTACCAAAAAACTCATCGGAAGCTTAATCACATGTTCATAATACCCCAGCATCAATTTAATATCCAATCTCTGACTCAAATGTATCAAAAGTCTTACCCTGAATGCTCCTAATATCACCTTAAATATCGTAATCAGTATTGCACCTGCTGCTATAACATGAAGTGTATTCTTCAAGAGATTCGGTATTACATCATCCATCAAAAACTTGTAATAAAATGCTGCCGCTATCCCAAGCAAGGTATATACAACTGACACTGAAAAAATATTCAATATCAAGCCCTTCTGTGGACTTAATAACTTAAAAAACTTTTTCAAAACTCCCTCTTGTTTCTCTTTCTTAAACCTCACATTTGGTACAAGAAATATCAAAATGCCTGTCCATATTTTAAAAAACTCTTCTGGCTTTAGCTTAACTATTCCTTTGGCCGGGTCTGCTATCACTATCCTTTCTTTTCTTATCTCATGTATTACAACATAATGAAATAGCTTGCCATCTATCAGTACATGTGCTATACACGGAAGTGGTATTTTCTCAAATATTGCCTCTTTTGTTTCTGCTCTGACTGCTTTTGCTTCAAATCCAAGCTCCTTTGCCGCCTTTACAACTCCATATGCTGTGGTGCCAAACCTGTCTGTCCCTGCTATCTGCCTTATTCTGGCTATCGATACTTCTTTTCCATATTGCAAGCAAATTGTTGCTAAGCTCGCTGCTGCACAATCTGTTATATCATGCTGCTTTACACAATAGTATCTTTTCCTCATCTCTTCATCCCACTTGATTTTTGATATTAGCTTGTTGAATAAAACATATTGACATAAAAGTAATAAATTTATAAATGGAAAAAACCATCCTCCTTGAGATAAAATTTTAAGAAGAGAATACTAAAAAACCCAAGCAAGGAGGATGGCAATGACTAATTTTATTAAAGCACAAAAACAAAAATTTTTAAAGATATTTATGACAATTGAAAAAGTAATAAAAGATTTAGGATTGAAGATAAAAAACAACAAAAGAGGAAGACCGAAGAAATTTAAGCTGAGCCATATAATAGCTTGTTTTGTTTATAAAGTCAAAAATAGGATAAACAGCTTTAGGGAATTAGAGTACAAGATAAATGAAGATGAAGAATTTAGAAAGGTCATAGGAATAGAAAAGAGCCCCGATCATTCATATTTTTCAAAATGGGCTAAAATGATTGAAGAAGAATATATAGAAGCAATAGCAAGAATTTTAGTAAGAGAAATAGATCCCAAGACAAGAGTTTGTGCTATAGATTCTACACCTTTGAGAAGCTCGAGGGGTGATAGAGAAGCAGGAGTAGGAAGATGTGTTAGTTTAGGTTTTTACAATGGGTATAAATTACATGTGCTAGCAACAGTTGAAGATGAGGTCATACCGATAGTATGGTGGTTGACATGTGCAAATATTCATGATAGTAAAGCGGTAGAACTTTTGTATGAAGCTAAGATATTTGGACCTGATGTAATATTAGCAGATGCAGGTTATGATTGTACAAAGTGGTTTGATGTGGCTGATAGACTTGGAATAAAGTTTGTAGCGGGTATAAATAAGAGAAATACTAAGGATTTTAACAATGTCAAAAATATTCTGAGAGCACAAAACATAGAATTTTTAAGAAGTAAAGAAGGACAAAGAGTATATAAGCAAAGGATAAAAATTGAAAGATTATTTGGGAAGCTGAAAGGAGAATATAATTTAGAACAAGTACGGCTAAGAGGTTTTAGAACATATAAGAGACATGTTGACTGGATAATGGTTACTTATTTGATAGAGCTTTATATTCAAAAAATTGAAAACTGTAAATTTTCTTTTAAATATGCATGGAATAATTTATAGTCCCATATAGTTACATTAATAGTAGAATTATTTATTCAACAACTTATTTTGATATATTTGCTTCTTTATTTTCTTATTTAGGCTGTTTTGTACTTGAACTATTTTTTCTGTAAACATCTTCTTGGAATTTCTATGCAAATTTTATCTTATACATTTTCACTCTGTCAATCCCGTTTTTTTTTTTTTTTTAGTTAATTTTCAGCTAAATTTTAAGCTGAGAATATACTTTTCTTTAAATATCTTAAAATTTCTTCAATTTTCTTGAGCTTATAACAAGGTCAAATTTGCAAATAGTTAAAATATAGTCTGTCTAATAAGAGAAATAAACATATACAGTAATAAATACAGTAACGGAAAAAGCCTTTTTGTATTGCAGTTTTAATTTTGAAAAACTCTTCACAAAATGCAAAGGAAAATAAAGTGAATAAATAAGGTAATAATAGAGGGCTGGGGCAAAATTGCCAGCCAACCCTCTTAACAATAATCATTTATATCAGTCCAAAATCTTAACCTTCATATCAATAATCTTTTCATACTTCTTTCCGCCTTCTTCCCATATTATCTTTGCTTTATTATATTTTGAAATTATCTCTTTTACTTTTTGTGGATCTCCTTCAGTCGTATAAAAATAATATACGTGTTCCTTAAATATTTTCTCTTTTATTGGTGGATGTAAATTAATTATTAAATCTCTGCCGCCCTTTAAAACATACTTCTTTTCAAATTCTTCAGGGACTAATGGAATCAACAAAACACAATTTTTATATCGCGGTCCTGTATTTGCTGCAACAACACGATACTCAATTATTCTATGTTTTTTGTAATCAGGCTTTTTGCCATTGTAGCTATTATCACCAAGTGGTTTTGTCTCGTCAGATGAAAAGTAAATCTTTATTGTAGGGTCGATTATTTTCAAAGTTTTCACTGGATCATATAAAACATATTTTGTTACATAGTAGCAAGCCCCAACTCCTGCAAAAATAAACAATATTATAATCAAAATTAAAAGTGTTTTTTTCATTGTATTCACCATTCCTAATCTTTATTAAACTTAATATGTGATGTGAATATGTCTAAACTGGGCTTTTGGATATTCAGGCTTATATTTGATAGTTTCTTATTCTTTTATGGAAATTATTTAGATTTTATAAAATGCAACCTCTTTGCGCGTAAAGAATGGTTTTGTTTTACTGCCTTTTTTGTTTTATTTAATCTACTTTTTCTGTTAAATTTCTTCATGGAATTTTTATGTAAATTCTATCTTACACATTTTCATTCTGTCAATTCCGTTTTTTCTTTTTTTTTAGCCCGTTTTCAAATAAATTTAAAGCTCAAATATAACTTTCCTTTAAATAGCTCAAAATTTCTTCAATTTATTAGATATATTTGAACTCATAGTAAAGCAAAATCTGCAAATAGTGAAAAGAAAGATAAAAAATAAATAATGAAATGACCAGGGAATTGATAGTTATTTTCTTTCATATAAATCTTCTCTCCTCCAAGTGATTGCTCCACCTGTTCCAAGGTTAAATCCTTCTTCTAAAAGATTAAGATTCTGCAGATAAACCTTTTGATATGACTCTTCCCTATTTACAAGCTCTTCCAATAAGCTTGTAAGCAGCGCAGAAATGGATGTATTCCTTTCAACAGCAATATGCTTTACCTTTTGAATAAGTTCCTTGGAAAGAGATAAAGTAATGTTCTGATATTCACGCATATTATTCACCTTCCACATGAAACAGTGTATTACATATTTACGTAATATTCAATATTAATTTGATGTAATTATTCATCACCAACCAAATATGTTAATAGAAAATGAAAGTATAAAAATAGGGCGGAATATACAATTCCACCCCATTGTCTTTCTCCTCTATCTTTTAAAACCCAAAATACTCTTTTGCATTATAATAACAAATGCCCTGAACTATTCTACCAAGTGTCTCCAAATCATATGGATATTCACCGTTTTCTACCCACTCGCCAATCAAATTGCAAAGAAGTCTTCTAAAATATTCGTGTCTTGCATATGACAAAAAGCTTCGAGAGTCTGTTACCATTCCGACAAATCGACTCAAGAGCCCAAGATTTGCAAGGTCTTTCATCTGCTGAAGGTTGCCATCTTTGCTATCATTGAACCACCAAGCTGCACCAAGCTGCATTTTGCCAGGAATGCTACCATCCTGGAAAGATCCCATAATTGTTGCAAGAACATAGTTGTCTTTTGGATTTAAAGAATACAGAATTGTCTTGGGCAGGGAATCTTCTTTCTCCAATGAATCTAAGAATTTGACAAGTGCAAAGGCTATATGACCGTCGTTTATTGAATCATACCCTGTGTCAGGTCCCAGAATATTGAACATTCTTGTATTGTTGTTTCTCAGGGCATTTATATGAAGCTGCATTGCCCAGCCAAGACTTGAATAAACTTTCCCTAAGAATCTCAATGTATACGTTTTATATTTTGCAACTTCAATTTCTGTAAGTTTCTCACCTTTTAAAGCTTTTTTGAAAATATCAGCTGCTTCATCAAAAGACGCATCGGCAAAAACCATATCATCCATAGCATGGTCAGAAGCACGACATCCCACAGAATGGAAAAACTCTGCTCTTGACTTTAAGGCATCTAAAAACTCATCATAGCTTTCTATCTTCTTACCATAAACTTCTCCAAGCTTTTCTACCCACGGGATGAAGGTTTCTCTTTCTATATTTACACCCTTGTCAGGTCTGAAAGTAGGATAAACTTTTACATTGAAATCTTTTTCATTTTTCAGTTTTAAATGATACTCAAGTGTATCAACAGGGTCGTCTGTTGTGCAGATCACTTCCACATTGGACTTCAAAATTATATCTCTTGCACCAAGCTCTTTGAGAACTTTGTTTGCCTTTTCCCAAATGATAGGTGCAGATTTTTCATTTAATATATCATCTATTCCAAAGTATCTTTTGAGTTCTAAATGTGTCCAATGATAAATTGGGTTTCCTATTGCCATTGGAATGGTCTTTGCCCATGCCAAGAACTTTTCATAGTCATCTGCGCTACCTGTTATATACTTTTCTTCAATGCCATTTGCTCTCATAAGCCTCCACTTGTAATGGTCCCCTCCAAGCCAAAGCTCTGTTATGTTTTTAAACCTCTTGTTTTCATAAATTTCCTTTGGATTTAAATGACAGTGAAAATCAATGATTGGCATATCCTTTGCATATTTTTCGTACAGCACTTTGGCGGTCTGGTTACTCAAGAGGAAATCCTCATCAATAAATCTTTTCATCTTTCCAAACCTCCTTGAAACTTGTTTCAACATAATTTCCAAAAGATTCAACAAAATTCTTAACATATCCTGTTTGAATATATTATAAAATGAAAAGAGGGAAAGTTCAACACTTTCCCTCTTTCTTTATTCTATTGCAAATTCAAAAACTTTCCTTTGGACTTTTGTGGAATTATTTTTTCTTCAAGTTAAAGAATGCATTCATGCCTGGATATACTGCAATGCTGCCAAGCTCTTCTTCTATTCTCAGGAGCTGATTGTATTTTGCTACTCTATCTGTTCTTGACGGTGCACCTGTCTTAATCTGCCCTGCATTTACTGCAACAACAAGGTCAGCAATCGTTGTATCTTCTGTCTCGCCTGATCTGTGGGATACAACAGCGGTGTAACCTGCTCTGTTTGCCATCTCAATTGCTTCCAAAGTTTCTGTGAGTGTTCCTATCTGGTTAAGTTTAATTAATATTGAGTTTGCAACGCCAAGCTCAATTCCCTTTGCAAGCCTCTTTGTGTTTGTAACAAATAAATCATCACCAACAAGCTGAATCTTGTTGCCAAGAGCTTCAGTGAGCATCTTCCAGCCTTCCCAGTCCTCTTCCGCAACGCCATCTTCAATTGATACAATCGGGTACTTTTCAACAAGTTTTACCCAGAACTCTACCATCTCTTCTTTTGTTCTAACTTTACCTTCTCTTTCAAAATGATACTTTCCATCTTCTTCATTGTAGAGCTCAGATGTTGCAGGATCAAGCGCAATTGCAATATCTTTGCCAGGAGTATAACCAGCTTTTTCAATTGCTTCCACAATTACTTCCAATGGTTCTTCGTTAGATTTCAGGTTGGGTGCAAAACCTCCCTCATCACCAACTGTTGTATTATAACCTCTTGCTTTGAGCACATTTCTCAAGTGATGGAATGTTTCGGCACACATTCTAAGTGCTTCGCTGAAAGACTTTGCACCAACCGGCATTATCATGAATTCCTGCAGGTCAACTGAATTGTCAGCATGTTTACCGCCGTTTAGGATATTCATCATAGGAACTGGTAAATATTTTGCATTGACACCGCCTATATACTGGTAAAGTGGAAGTCCCAATGCATTTGCGGCAGCTTTGGCAACTGCCAGGGATACACCCAGAATTGCGTTTGCACCAAGCTTGCTCTTATTCTCTGTTCCATCAAGCTCTATCATGAGTTTATCAATCTCAACCTGGTTCAGTGCATTCATTCCAATAATCTCTGGTGCAATAACCTCATTTACATTTTCAACTGCCTTGAGAACCCCTTTACCCATATATCTTTTTTTATCACCATCTCTGAGCTCAACAGCCTCAAACATACCTGTGGACGCACCTGATGGAACAGCAGCTCTACCTACAAATTCATCATTTACAACAACTTCTACTTCAACGGTTGGATTTCCTCTTGAATCAAGTATCTCTCTTGCTCTTACAGCTGTAATCGAAAGGTCAACCTTCATTTACATAAAAAGAATCAACGCAATACCAAAGCGAAATTTATTTTTTATAACAACTCTTGTTCTCATAAAATATTCATTCTCTCCGATAAAATGTTCTGTATATAGAATATCAAACAAATGTTTATATGTCAAGTGATAAATATAATTTGTTTTGCAACTATATGTTTTTACTGCAGGTTTATTTCAGGTATGTGCAAAAACATTTGTATCCAATCTTCTTCCTGCTACCAAAATCTTGATTTTTGTTGACTGCAACTTTAACTATAACATAGGAGGATTAAACAAATAGAGGGCTGGGGCAAAATGCCAACCAACCCTTTATTTTTTCTATTATTTTTTTTATCTCGTGGTCTTTGCATTTGCTACATCAACATAGTATTCAATTTTTACTTTATTAATTTCTACTACAATATTACTTTTTCTTGCTTAAGAAATATTTTAAAATCATTATAATACAATAAATTAATATTGCTACAAATACTAACAGAACTAAAATAAATAATGTTACTCCTATTCTTTTTGACAAAAATAAATACACAGGCAAAGCTACTACAAATTCAAAAATTACAGCAATAATAAAATACAGAGAAATCTTTGGAAATCTTTTGTTTTGAATATTAAATACTTTTACAAAAAATCCCTCTTTATTGTTCATCAAATAATTTTAAACCACCCATTATAACACGCTACTTATTTTTATTTTATCATTTTTTACTTGCAATAAATAGTTATAATCTTTGATTATTGTAAATAAAGTTGTTTGTAAAAATCTACTAAACTCATCCTTTGTTCTTCTATATCTCTAACTTTTATACCCTCATTCTGTAATAAATTAAAAATATCTTCATAAGAACTGATATTATGAATTTTTATCGAGTTATTAAACTGAGTTTCCACAGATACATGCGGTAATTTTTCCTTTATTAACCTACACGCTAAATCAACATGCTCCTTTTCGGTAAAATGAAAAATTACCACTGTATTGCTTTTTAACAGTTCTTCCTTATTTTTATCCAATATTATAGAACCATTTTTTATAAAAATAATTCTTGAACACAATTCTTCTATATCACTCAATATATGTGATGAGATTAAAACAGTTATGTTATTTTCTCTCCATCGCGTTTTCAAAAGCTCTTTAACTTTAATTGTAACAGTTGGATCCAATCCATTAAAAGGTTCGTCCAATATCAACACTTCAGGGTTGCCAATGAACATTTGAAGCAAACCAACCTTTTGTTTTGTTCCCAGCGAATAAGCTTTTGCCTTTCTTTTTAACATATTATTTTCCAATTCAAAAAATGGTGCTAACCTGTTAATCTCATCTTTAACGTTAAAGGTACTCCCATATTTTAGTTTAGAGTATAATTCTATATTATCATAACCGCTGAGTTTACTGTACAGTGCTGGTGTTTCAATAAAAAATGATGCTCTTCTTAATACCTCAATTCTTTCCTTTTCCTTAGTTACATCACATCCCAAAATATAACATTCCCCTTTTGGTTTTGGTGCCCACAAACCTGCCAGTATTTTCATTAATGTGCTTTTGCCAGCACCATTTGGTCCTACAAGACCAACAATTTCTCCTTTTTCTATTGAAAAATTTATTTCTTTTAGAATTTGGAAGTTTCGAATTTTCTTGTCTACATCAGTTACTTTTATTATCATTTCCACTTGATTTTCAGCCAAGCTATTTTACCCCCTTTAGTCTCTCTCAAGCTTTATAATACCTTTTCCCTATGTTCAAATATTTTCATTGAAGCTAATACAAAAATAACTGTCATCAATAAATTTAACCCTATTACAATATAGAATGAAGCATAAATCCATTCTATTTCTCCTGGTAATGAATTTGTATATACCATCGATAGTTCCCAAGGGAATATTAACGACAACAACTTTAATATAGGTCTTTTAAGAATAAGTATCTTTTGACGAAAAATACTTATAGCTATTATTATTGCAAAAAAGCTAATACTTGCAAATGCACCGTTTTCAAATATCGTGGAGAAAAACATGATAGCTCCCGATATAGCCAATATAAGAATAATTTCGGTTAATAATTGTAATAAACTACATTCAAGTAAGTTCAACAATTTTACACCATCTGAAACAGGAAATATCTTAAAACCTATCACCTTATATTTAGAAATCCAGTTACAATACACATCGTAGTATTTAAAAGAATCTGTTATAAGATTTAAAACTATGAAAAATACAATTTGTATACCAATGACCAATGCGGACACAGTCAAAACAGTTGCAATAAATTTGCTTAAAATAATATTACTTCTTTTTACAGGCATAGTTTTTAAAATCTTCGCTGTCCCTTCCCTATATTCATCTGAAACTATACCACTTCCAATAAGTAAAGCTAAAACAATAATTATAAAAAATGCTATTCCGTACGATTGACTAAGTAAATAAGTCCATCCATCAAATTGTCTACCAACACTGTAATACTTTTTCCTCTTTATATTTTCATTTAAAATCTGATAATTTACCTTATTAATTTCAAGCTCTTTATAGTCACCAGCTTTCTGAGAAATTTCATACCTCATCTTGTAATATCGGGCTCTTTCTTCTATTTCCTTCTTAGGATTAGAAGCATACTGCATTTTTAATTTTTCCTTTTGAATAATTCTATTCAATTCATTAATTTGTTCCAGATACAATCTTTTCTTCATGTCGTCTTTTTCTTTTTTTAATTTCTGCTGCAATTCCTTTATCTGTTTTTCTGTATATGCAATATATTGCTTTGTAGACTCAATACTTTTATTCTCTTCATTATACACAAACCAGCAATAAAAAAGATTGAGACCAATTGTGATTATTAAGGCAATAAAAAATTTTTTGCTTTTGAGAATTTTTTGGATTTCTGTATACAATAACAATTGTTCTGCCTCCTTTGCTACAGTGTTGGTTAATTTTTTGTACAGATAAAAATAAGTGATTTTGTTAATTAACTGGTTATTCTTACAAACTTTATTATAAAAACAAATTTGAAGTTACTTTCCTACTATTCTTCAATATTTACGTTTTCGAATCTAAAGTTAAAAAAGCAACCCTAAAATTTACCTAATCTCTGATCATGAAATTTAATTTTAAAAAACTTCTATAAGCCCATTTTAATTATATATTACACTTTACTAATTTAACTCACAATTAAATCATCTAATAATTAACGATATTATCATGTTAATTAGACCAATAATATTAGCACCTATATGAACAACTATAGGCACAAATATCGAATTAAAACGTATATAAAAAATTGATAAGATAATTCCAAATAAAAATGCACATAAAGCAGTATATAAATTTATATGCCATAAACCGAAAATTAATGCTCCAAGTATGATAGCCATTTTGAGATCCATCTTTTGTCTTAAACTTTGAAATATTAATCCTCTAAATATAATTTCCTCTATAACAGGAGCGACTATCCCTGAAAAAAATACTATTGTCAATAGGATTATTATACTATGCATATTATTTAATCCAATTATATTTTTTATTTCTTTTTCATAATTACTTATGCTATCTACATCGCGGATATGTAGCAAATGCACATTAAGTAAATATATAATGATTTGTATTATAATTGACGATAATGAACCAAATAAAAATAATAACAGTATATTCCTAATTTTTATTTTATTTTTGATTATCATATACGAGCATTTAATCAAATCTATTATTTCATTTCTACAAAAAATAGCAAAAAACAAAAAGGTGCATGTATATGTGAACATATCAAACAATAATATATTATATATTACTTTTATGTTATAAATTACTGCTTCAAATATTAATGGTAATACAACACTTGATACAAATAAAAGACTTATATACTTTAAAGCATTCCTCTTCTTTTCATTAGCTTGTTCCATTAATAAACCCCCATTTTTTTAAATACATTATAAATGCTAAAGCAATTGTATCCTTTTCTTTTTTTTAAAAGACTGGATACAATTTCTTTAGCACATACTCTTTTATTTAAACTTATATTAGCCTGTACTAACCTAAATATTTTTTAAGCTCTATCCGCGGTATACATCTGGGCAAGGAATTCCATTGGGTGTATAGAAAATATTATTTATAATGTTGGTTATGCATCGATAAACTTTGCCCAAATTATATCCTACCGAATAACCATAATCATAATCATCTTTTCCTCCACCATTAATTTTTATCAATTCATTCTTATCTATTTGCATAAATTTATTCATAACTTCATCCCTCCTTCATTTTAAGATTAAAACCAACTTTAACGAGTTGCATCCTGCCAACCTTTAATAAATCCTCTTCCAAAATCATAAAGCTCTTTGGCAAACTCATATAATTCTTTTACCAATGTAAAACCCCTAACGGCTTTATCTAAACCACCATTAACAAATTCCATTTCGTAACTATTTAATTCAACAAAGTACCCTTTTTTAAGAAGACTTTCATTTACCATTTTTAATATCCCCCCTCTCTTTTTGTTTTTTATTTATCCAACCCCCTGCGGCCGCAAACAGAGGTTGTTGCCATTAGCCATTAACACAACAAATATTCATTATATATGATAAACTGTTTTTTAAACTACGTACGCCATAAGATAACAGAGTTAAAATAAAGTTGTATTTACCATATAGCTAATATTGAAATAATCAATATATGGACAATACATTTTCATTCTATAGTCATTTCTAATTGCAATAGGTATTACTATTATTTCAAAAAACCCATTTTTGTTAACAATATTGCTAATAAAAGCAGAATCGATTGTGTCCAAACAAAGCCTTTTATTATTCTTTCTTTGACCTCATCAGGTTGCTTTGAAAGTGAATACTTATAGTTCTTAGTACTAACGGAACAAAATAATAGCTAATCTTATAATAAAAGATATATTATAGACCTTTTTTTGTTAACAGCAAATTTCCTGCAAACATAATAGAAACTGAAATTGTAATGAAAGAAATCAAAAACGTCGCCATCCTTATCTTTTTTATAATATTTTTGAAATACATTTCCCTTCCGCACCCCTAAAAAATATACTGATTGTATGGGCAGCAGCATCCCAAATCTTGCTACTGCCCCTGATTCCTTTAAAGTTATTTCTTAGTAAAACCAGAGCCCATAGCAGCACCACCTATTGCTGCCCCTACACAACATAATCCAGCAGTTAAAATTTCGCTTGCCCTCCCTGCTCCTAAAATATACATAACAGGAATTGAAGCTAAACCTGCTGTCCAGTCCAACCTACCTGTAGTAAGAACAGGAGCTGCACCAACTACTACAGCTTCCCGATCTACATCATAGTTCATAATTTCTATATATTGTTTAGGCTGTATATGGTATAACCTCATTCATAATACCTCAAAGCTTTTCTTGATAAAGAGCCAACAAATATGTGTGCTTTTTTCATGACTACTCAATTACTTTTTCTTGTTTAAGAGGTATTTTAAAGTTTTTATAATACCATAAATTGATATTGCTACAAATACTAACAATACTAAAATAAGTAATATTGTTCCTATTTTTTTCGACAAATATGAATACACAGGTAGAGCTACTCCAAATTCAAAAATTACAGCAATAATAAAATACAAAGAAATCTTCGGGAGTTTTTTGTTTTGAATATTAAATACTTTTACAAAAAATCCTTCTTTATTATTCATTTAATTATCTTAAACCTCCAATCATAACATACTACCTGTACCAGTCAAGACTTAGCATTAGCGGTGTATGAAATTTCATTTATTAATTAAATACCCCAATATGCCGCTAACGATGCCCCTGCACTTGCTCCTGCTAAAGCCCCTGCGCCTGCACCTGCCCATGCACCTACAGTTGCCCCAGAAACAGTTCCAACTATCGGAAGCGTTACAGTGCCTACAGCTGCACCTGCAATACCTCCAGCAAAGAACCCTGTAACACCACCTACAACTGTGCAAGCACCAATAAGTACATTCCCCCAAAAACCACCTGCATCGATAAATTCCAACTCATTAACTATCTCATGCATATTACCTCAAACCTCCTCTTCCTGTTATCTCAGTTTTTTGATATACCCCAACCCCTCACAGCCGGCTGATAGAAGGGTTGCTGCCTCACCTCATAACCTCAATCCCATCTTCTCTAAAATCCATTCAATCACTCGCTTTTGCTCAAGCTCTATGCTCATTTCACAGGCTTGCCCTGCTTTCAAATTAATACCCGTTGGAACATTCTTCACTTCTACTTCAACCTCATAAAACCCTTGCCCGCTCTGTTCTGCTACCTTTATATCCTGTGACACCCTTGCAACCTTCCCTTCTACTACCTTCAACCCATCTGCCACTGCTATCTTCACCTTCGCACTCTGCCCTATTTCTATACCACTGCTTCTTGTATTTGGTATGTATCCTATAACCTTAAATCCTTTCGCTTGGCTACCAACTATTCTGCCAATCTCAGCTCCACCATTTATCACCGCTCCACTGACCAATTCAGCACTGTATTCAACATAACCATCTTTTTCCGCTCTTATATTACAGCTTTCTATCAACTTCTCTGTTTCATCTAAACTGATTTTTAAATTCTTTATTTCATTACTTAGATTATTAATCTCATTATCAATCTGCTGTAGCACATCCAGCTTATACTTCTCAATATCTCCTTTTGTATCATCACCTGAAATGTTTAGCAGCTTCAGCTGCCCTTCTACTTTCTGTTTTTGTAAAATCAACTCATTTTTTGTCTGCTTTAGCTCATCAAGCTTTGAATCTATTTTCGATACTAAAATCTTCTTCTGTATATCACTACCATCCAATTTTGCCTTCACCTGCTGATTGTAAACTTCTATTTCATTTAACATAAATCCCAAATACCCTATATCATATTTGGCAAGCTTAATTTGTTCACCTTTGTCGACAATCTCTTTTATTTCTTTCAACGTGCTTTCAAATTTATCAATATTTTTGATTTTCTCATCCAAACTCTCAATCTGCTTTTTAAAATCCATTATACTGTATTCTCTTTGTACTCTTGCTTCTTCTGCTGCTTTTCTCAATTTGTTTATCTCATAACTATAACTCAAGTACCTCAAATAGTACGCATTATTTTTATTCTTGAGACTTTCTCCTTTTTCTATGCTATTTCTCAATTCTTTTAAATCATCAATCTTTTTCTCATATTCGCTCAATTGCTGCTTTAACAAATCCCTCTTCTTTATATACTCCTCATCATCAATCTTAAACAGAACCTCACCTTTCTTTACATATTCACCTTCTTTTACAAAAACCTCTTTTACCTTCCCTCCAACATAACTTATCACCTTTGCTTCATCTTCCCAAGGTCTTATTATCCCTTGAACCTTTACATTTATATCAATCTTTCCTACCATACTCCACAAAACAAGTCCTATTATTAAGGCAAGCAGAATATATGTAATAAAAAGTCCATACCTTGGAATCTCTGATTCATACAAAAGCTTGCTTTCCCTAAGTTCGCTAAAATCATATATTACCTCTCTCATGACTTTGCTGCACTCCCAACCAAATCCCATAGCCCTTTTTGCTCAAGTCCCATCAGCTGCTCTCTCCACAGGTTATAATAATACCCTTTCTTTCTCATCAGCTCCTCATGCGTTCCTACCTCTACTATCCTACCTTCATGCATTACCACAACCTTATCGCACTTTAATATGGTCGATAGCCTGTGCGCTATTATTATGGTTGTTATCCCCTCACATATTTTCTCTATAACCTTTCCTATCGCCTGCTCGGTTACAGAATCAAGGTTGCTGGTCGCTTCATCCATTATTATTATCTCAGGCTTCTTTAAAAGTGCCCTGGTTATCGCTATAAGCTGCTTCTGCCCACCTGACAAATTTGCTCCATTCTCTTCTATCATCGTATTATATCTCAAAGGAAGTTTTGATATAAACTCATCCAGTGTGGTTAATCTGCTTATTTCAATCACTTCTTCCATTTTTATATTCCTGTTACCCAATACCAAATTCTTAAATATCGTACCACTGAACAAAAAGATCTCTTGAGATATATATGCTATCTTTTCCCTCAAATACTTCTTGCTTATATCTTTTAAGTTATAGCCATTTATCCTTATCTCTCCACTCTCATAATCGTAAAATCCTAAAAGCAGTTTTGCTAGCGTGGTCTTCCCTGAACCACTCTCTCCTACTATCGCTATCTTTTCTCCTCTTCTTATCTTAAGATTTACATCCCTCAGCACAAGCTGTCTTGTACCGTATCTGAAGTTCAAACCCTCTATCTCTATATCACCCTTCAAACTGGGTGATAATTTCTTGTCTTCGTCCTCTTGAAACTCACTCTCGAGTTCCAAAATCTCACTAAGCCTCTCGGCTGCAACTATTGCTGTCTGCAACATCGGCTGCAATCCTATCAGATTTTTTATCGGGTCTACAAAGTATGCAAGCAGTGCATTGAACGTAAACAACTCTCCTATGCTCATCTGCCCATTTATTACCTTGTCTGCTCCTACCCATAGTATTACCATAACTCCTACCGCTGCTATACCAGTACTTATATTACTCTGCAAATTGTTTAGATTCGCTACCTTGAACACATCTTTTAAAAGCTTTACAAACTTACTTTCTGTCTTAAAATTTACATCTTCTTCTATATTGAATGCTTTTACTACTTCTATTCCACTTAGTGACTCTACCAAATATGATGTCAAAATTGCATTGTCTTCCATCTCCTGTCTGTTCGCTTCCCTCAATGCCCTGTTAAATCCAAACACCACCGCTGCATACAGCAAAACCATCACAAGTGCTATAAAAAACAGCGTTGAATTTTGCAAATATAAAACACTTGCGCCTGCCACTGCCATTATGCTGTCTATCATTAGCGTCAAAGTTGCACCTGATACTGCATCCCTTATCTTTGACGCGTCCATAAACCTCGAAATTATCTCTCCTATCTTCCTGCTACCAAAAAAACTCATCGGAAGCTCAATCACATGTTCATAATACCCCAGCATCAGTTTAATGTCCAATCTCTGACTCAAATGTATCAAAAGCCTTACCCTGAAGGCTCCTAATATCACCTTAAATACCGTAATCAGTATTGTACCTGCTGCTATAACATGTAGTGTATTCTTCAAAAGATTTGGTATTACATCATCCATCAAAAACTTGTAATAAAACGCTGCCACTATCCCTAGCAAGGTATAAACAATGGATACTGCAAAAATATTTAATATCAAGCTCTTCTGCGGACTTAAGAGCTTAAAAAACTTTTTCAAAACTCCCTCTTGTTTTCCCTTCTTGAACCTCTCATTTGGCACAAGCAGTATCAAAATGCCTGTCCATATTTTAAAAAATTCTTCAGGCTTTTGCTCCACAATCCCTTTCCCCGGGTCTGCTATCACAATCTTTTCTTTACTAATCTCATGTATTACAACATAATGAAATAGCTTGCCATCTACCAGCACATGCGCTATGCACGGAAGTGGTATTTTCTCAAATATTGCCTCCTTGGTTGTGCTTCTTACTGCTTTTGCTTCAAAACCAAGCTCCTTTGCCGCCTTTACAACACCATATGCCGTTGTGCCAAACCTGTCTGTCCCTGCTATCTCTCTTATTCTGGCTATTGATACTTCCTTTCCATATTGCAAACAAATTGTCGCAAGACTTGCTGCCGCACAGTCCGTTATATCATCCTGCTTTACACAATAGTAGCTGCTTCTCAGCTCTTCATCCCACTTAATTTTTTAGTGTGATCGTTTCTTTATTATCTTATTTAGGGTGTCTTATGCGCAAACTATATTTTCTGTAAACTTCTTCTTGGAATTTCTATGCAAATTTTATCTTATACTTTTTCACACTGCCAATTACGTTTTTTCTTTTTTTTGACGATATTTCGCCAATTTTTGAGCTAAAATTACGTTTTTCTTAAAATAGCTTGAAATTGCTTTGATTTTCTTGAGTTTAGAATAAAACAAAGTTGCTACTATCGTAGGATTTAAGTCCAAACTTAACTCTATATGAACCAGATTTAAAAAAATAAGGGGCTGTCCAAATTGATAATTGGGCAGTCCTTTTTAATTTTGATATTTTGACATTACGATATAATATATCAAAAATGATAACATGAGATGATAATCCATGGCTCTTAAACATGATAAAGTTGTCTTTAAAAATTACAGCTCATAATTTGACGCCTATCGACCCAGAAGCTTTTCCTCAAAATCATCTGGTCAGAGTAATTGATAAAATCATTGATATATCCACCATAATGGAAAGGTACAAAGGCGATGGTACAAGTAGGGTCAAGCCCAAATTTTTGTGTAAAATTCCCCTCTGGTTATAATATAAGAAGTTATAATTTACCAGTTACTACATTAAAGCCTTAAAAACATTTTCTACGCTCACTTCCAAACTAACGGCCTCAACATTGCTCATTTCACCAAAACAACTTCTTTCCTAACCCCTTCCTTTATCTTCTCTTGCCACTCAAAATATTCTTTCAATAATTCTTTCATCTTCTTCTTACTTCCTCGTAGATGGCTATTTTCCAACCTGTTCCATCAATAAAAGCACCTATATTAAGCGAATACTCGACTCTCGGCTAACAAATATCTTATAACCCTTTCTCGGCGCAGAATTTCTCCATTCAGTCGCTCCAACATATTAGCCTGTGCAAAGCCTCCTTCGATATTGCTCTGGAGGCTCTAAAACTCCTATCGCATCTTCAAATCCTTTTTCTAAAACTTCCATTGCTTCTGGGGCTTTATCTTTGGACTCTTCCAACACTTGATTCAAAAGTACCTTTGCTGTCTTTGCATCCGGAGCTTCAAATATAGCTCTCACAAAATGAGTTTGACACCTCTGCCATGTAGCTCCCTGGAAATGTCGATAAATCGCCTGTACAAGCCCTTTGTGATGATCTGAAACACCTAAATCAACTCTATTGAGCCCTCTTTCCTTCAACCATGAGAAAAATTCTCCCCAGCTTTCTACTGATTCTGCTTTCTACCTATCATAACTCCAAGTACTTCTCTATAACCTTCTTCGTTTACACCTACACCAATCAATAAACTTCTCTGTCGAACACCACTTTCTTTTCTTATCTTTACAACCATTGCATAGGTTACACAAAAGGAAACTTCTTTTCTCCTAAAGACCTCGAATTCCACTGGCTAATTACAGGGGTCAAGATTTTTGCAAAGCTCTGAAACAGTAGCCTTTGAAAACTCAGTCCAACATAACTCATAAGTAATTTCTTCAATATTTCGTGTGGATACTCCATTTACCACCATCTCACTAAATAGCCAATAAAAGTGCTTGTTCACTTCGCTGATAACGTTCAAAAAGATCTGTAGTGAATTTACCATTACGAAGTCTTGGTACTTTCAAAGTTAAAGTCCCTACTCTGGTAATTAAATTCCTGGAATAATATTCATTGCGATAATCTTGTCTTTCCTTTGTTCTCTCGGTAGGCTTAAGCCCTAATTTGTTCAGGAGCAAGATACGCTAAAATTTGATTAAGTATTGATTTCAACAACTTAGCTAATTTTTCATCTTTTGGGCCTGTTGTAAAAAGGCAATGCAAAATTTCTTTCAATTAATTATTTGATTATAGCTTTACTTTCTCTTTTGTATCTTCATTACACACAATATTGTGTTATCATTTTTACATATATTGCTGAATTTAAAAACAGCTACGTTTTTTTAACAACAAAAATTCATTATAATCATTTGCACAAGCCTATTTTTTCTTTTTCAGTTTACTTAGAATGATATATATACCAGCAGCTATAGCGCCACCTATAAATGACAAAATAATCTTTATCATGCAACAATACCACCTTTCATTTACATTTTATCATGATTATATTTTATTAAATTATTTTCAAATCTCTCTTTTTAGTTGTTTGTAAATATTTGTAATGTAATAAATTCGTCTTTCAATGTGGGGGTGTGTTTGTAACTTTTCACAAATTATGTTTGTATGCTTAGATAAATCATTCAACAACGCAAGCTTTGATAATGCAGAACGGTAAACCTCATACTTTACTCCAGTCATAATTGCATATTTATCTGCAGCATATTCTTGTTTTCGAAAAATACCTAAAATCATGCTTATATATATGAAGAAAACTAAAAATGTAATAAATATACCTATTGGAATAGGTATATTTATATTTTTAAATGTTGCTAAATAATCTAAGAAAGAACTTACAATTAGAAATAAAGGATATGTGAATAACATCAAAAGTATTCTTATTTCTATATGATGTTTTTTCCAATGTCCTATTTCGTGAGCAAGTACTGCTTTGATTTCATCCATGTCAAGATTATAAACCAAATAATCTGAAATAAAAATATATTTTGCTATTAGACCACATATATAAGCATTTGCTATTTTCTCGTTTTTAGAAGGCCAAATGTAAATATTTGCCTTTTGTATATTATGATTTTTTAAAAAGCTGGATAATTCAATAATTAAATCATGAGATTTGCATGGTTTTGCTCTTAATAAAAGTTTTAATGTGTATGGATATATTAAAATTGATATTAGAGTTAACAAAACCCATATAATATAGTCCATAACTTCATTTGTTCTTATTATTTCTCGTATTATATTTCTTCCTGTTAAAACAAGCAATGTTGGAAAAACAATTATTAATAATTGTCTCAATGTTATTTTCAATATATCTGATAAATTTAAATCAACATTTCTCAGTTTCTTATATGTTTCATACGATAAAATTTGATCTAACAAAGTGAAAAAAAATATTAACACTACAGCAATAATTATCGCTAATAATTTATTTCTAGTTATTCTCATATATTTTAGAATATTAGCCATGGCATATCCTGATATAAAAATTGAAACTATTATAATCAATCCTTGGAGATAATTATGTAACAAATTAAATTTATAAAGAACATCTTCACGAGTTTTTAACCCATTATACAATGACCTAAGTATACTCTTATTAATCAAAACAGATGATAAAATATTAACTGCTACTACAAAACAAAAAATCAGAATATACAAAGTCACTCGAATATCACCTCCATTCAATTATTTACAAAAACACAAGACATAGGAGGTTTATGCCCCCTATGTCTTGTCCTAATTTTACCACCATCCAAATAATGCGTACGTTACAGCTCCACCAACTGCACCTACAATTGCTCCACCTAACCATCCCGGCACTGTGCCAACAACTGGTAGAACCATATTCCCAGCTACTGCACCAGAGATTCCTCCTCCAACTGCTCCTGCACCAACTGATTTACCAAATTCCTTCCATGACCATTCGCCACCATCAATATACACAAGTTCTTCATTTGTTAATTCATAACAAAAGTTATTTTGTAATACCACTCCGCCCATTTTTCTAACCCTCCTTCGTTTGAGTATTATTTACTATATCCCAACCCTCACAGCCGGCTGATGAAAGGGTTGTTGCCTCACCTCATAACCTCAATCCCATCTTTTCTAAAACCCATTCAATCACTCGCTTTTGCTCAACCACTATGCTCATCTCACAGGCTTGCCCTGCCCTCAAATTAATACCTTTTGAAACATTCTTCACTTCTACTTCAACTTCATAAAATCCTTGCCCACTTTGACTTGCTACCTTTATATCCCGTGATACCCTGGTAACCTTTCCTTCTACTACATTCAAGCCACCTGCTCCTGTCAATTTCACCTTTACTCTTTGCTCTTTTTCTATACCACTGCTTTTTGTGTTTGGTATGTATCCAATTATCTTAAAACCTTTTGCCTGACTGTTAACTATTCTGCCAATCTCAGTTCCGCTCCTTACTACCACACCACTGACCATTTCGCTACTGTATTCCACATAACCATCTTTTTCCGCTCTTACACTACAGCTTTCTATCAACTTCTCAGTTTCATCCAAGTTGATTTTCAGGTTCTTTATTTCATTACTCAAATTACTAATCTCATTATCAATCTGCTGCAGCATGTCCAGCTGATACTTCTCAATATCTCCTTTTGTATCATCACCTGAAATGTTTAGCAGCTTCAGCTGCCTTTCTATTTTTTGTTTTTGTAAAACCAACTCACTTTTTGACTGCTTCAGCTCATCAAGTTTCAAATCTATCTTCGATACTAAAATCTTCTTCTGTATATCACTACCATCCAATTTTGCCTTCACCTGCTGATTGTAAACTTCTATTTCACTCAATATAAATCCCATATACCCTATATCATATTTGGCAAGCTTAATTTGTTCACCTTTGTCGACAATCTCTTTTATTTCTTTCAACGTGCTTTCAAATTTATCAATATTTTTGATTTTCTCATCCAAACTCTCAATCTGCTTTTTAAAATCCATTATACTGTATTCTCTTTGTACTCTTGCTTCTTCTGCTGCTTTTCTCAATTTGTTTATCTCATAACTATAACTCAGATATCTCAAATGGTATGCGTTATCTTTGTTTCTGAGACTCTCTCCTTTTTCTATACAATTTCTCAATTCTTTTAAATCTTTAATCTTTTTCTCATATTCGTTAAGTTGCTGTTTCAAAAAATTCTTCTTTTTTACATACTCCCAATCATCAATTTTGAATAAAATCTCACCTTTCTTTACATACTCACCTTCTTTTACAAAAACCTCTTTTATCTTCCCACCAACATAACTTATGATCCTTGCTTCATCTTCCCAGGGTCTTATTATCCCCTGTACCTTTACATTTATATCAATTTCTCCTGCAATACTCCACAAAACAAGCCCTATTATTAAGGCAAGCAAAATGTATGTAATATAAAGTCCATACTTTGGAATCTCTGATTCATACAAGAGCTTACTTTCCTTAAGTTCACCAAAATCATATATTACCTCTCTCATGACTTTGCTGCACTCCCAACCAAATCCCATAGCCCTTTTTGCTCAAGTCCCATCAGCTGCTCTCTCCACAGGTTATAATAATATCCTTTCTTTCTCATCAGCTCATCATGCGTTCCTACCTCTACTATCCTGCCTTCATGCATTACAACAACCCTGTCACATTTCAAAATAGTGGACAGTCTGTGCGCTATTATTATAGTGGTTATCCCATCACACACCTTATCTATAACCTTTCCTATCGCCTGCTCGGTTACAGAGTCAAGGTTACTGGTCGCCTCATCCATTATTATTATCTCGGGCCTTTTTAAAAGTGCCCTGGTTATTGCTATTAGCTGCTTCTGCCCGCCAGACAAATTTGTCCCATTTTCTTCTATCATGGTATTGTATCTCAAAGGAAGTTTTGATACAAACTCGTCCAGAGTTGTTAATCTGCTCACTTCAATTACTTCTTCCATTTTTAAATCTCTGTTTCCAAGTACCAGATTCTCAAATATTGTGCTACTGAACAAAAAGATGTCTTGTGATATATACGCTATTTTCTCCCTCAAATGCTTCTTGTTTATATCTTTTAAGTTATAGCCATTTATTCTTATCTCTCCGCTTTCATAATCATAAAATCCTAAAAGCAATTTTGCTAACGTGGTCTTACCTGAACCACTCTCACCTACTATCGCTATCTTCTCACCATTCTTTATCTTAAGATTTATATCTTTTAGCACAAGCTGTCTTGTACCGTATCTGAAGTTCAAACCCTCTATCTCTATATCACCCTTCAAACTGGGTGATAATTTCCTATCTTCGTCTTCTTGAAACTCACTCTCGAGTTCCAAAATCTCACTAAGCCTTTCGGCTGCAACTATCGCCGTCTGCAACATCGGCTGCAATCCTATCAGGTTTTTTATCGGGTCTACAAAGTATGCAAGCAGTGCATTGAACGTAAACAACTCTCCTATGCTCATCTGCCCATTTATTACCTTGTCTGCTCCTACCCATAGTATTACCATAACTCCTACCGCTGCTATTGCGCTGCTTATATTACTTTGCAAATTGTTTAAATTCGCCACCTTGAAAACATCTTTTAATAGCTTCACAAACTTACTCTCTGTCTTAAAATTCACATCTTCTTCTATATTAAATGCCTTTACTACCTCTATTCCATTTAGTGACTCTACCAAATATGATGTCAAAATTGCATTGTCTTCCATCTCCTGCCTGTTCGCTTCCCTCAATACCCTGTTAAATCCAAACACAACTGCTGCATACAGTAAAACCATCACAATGGCTATAAAAAACAACGTGGGATTTTGCAGGTATAAAATAATTGCGCCTACCACTGCCATTATGCTGTCTATCATTAGCGTCAGCGTCGCACCTGATACTGCATCCCTTATCTTTGACGCGTCCATAAACCTCGAAATTATCTCTCCTATTTTCCTGCTACCAAAAAAACTCATCGGAAGCTCTAATACATGTTCATAATAACCCAGCATCAGTTTAATATCCAATCTCTGACTTAAATGTATCAAAAGCCTTACCCTGAATGCTCCTAATATCACCTTGAATATTGTAATCAGTATCGCACCTGCTGCTATAACGTGAAGTGTATTCTTCAAAAGATTTGGTATTACATCATCCATCAAAAACTTGTAATAAAACGCTGCCACTATACCAAGCAAGGTATATACAACTGACACTGCAAAAATATTCAATATCAAATTCTTCTGTGGTCTCAATAACTTAAAAAACTTTTTCAAAACCCCCTCGTATAATATGATTATCAAATCAATAAAAAATTCATATCTCAATTGGTACATTAAATTATTAGTACCAATTGATTACTGGAAATTCATTAAAATAAATTCCCATTCTTAAAACACTCACTTCTTAAAAATTGAATATTAAAATTGACTGCTACAGCTTAAATTTGCCCTTTATCTTTGGTAAACTAAAATCAGAAAAAAGTTAAGCCTGATTTTAGTTTGTTGGATATTTTTTGTCACCCCCTGCTGGACGTGCTTTGATAACTGCACGCCACAGCTTGTGAGAGACTGAACCCCAAAGGATTACATGAGTAATGTTTACTCGTTTGCTGTGCATGGTCAGTTTACCACATCTGATTTGAGCATATCAGATGTGTGCACCCTGTAAACTGCTCCGTAGCTCTAATATCGGCGAGGCTGCATTACATGTAATCCCCAGGGATAAAGGGCTTAACTCTTTTCCTAACACCACACTTTAGAAAGGAGGCTTTTAAATTGCCTAATACATTAATCGTGGGCATTGATATCAGTAGTCAGTCAAATTCTATCTTCTTCATCGATGATGCCGGTAATCACTTGATTAAAAAACCTTTTTCCTTGCCTAACAATCAAGAAGGCGCTAACGAATTAATCAAAAGAGTTATTGATTGTCTCAGCCAGTATAATCTATCCTGTATTAAGTTTGGCATGGAAGCAACTTCACATTACACATGGCATCTTCACCTTCATCTTGCTTCTTCTTCTGAACTACTACCTTACAAACCAACCTTCTACGTACTTAACCCAAGCATCGTCAAAGGATTTAAAAAAATCTACACTTTCTTGCCTAAGACAGATAATATTGACGCTATCGTTATTGCTGAATGTGTCAGGTTCAGTAAACTAAATCCAACACCTTTGCCAGATTTTAAATTTGCTGCACTGCAACGCCTTACCAGAATGCGCTACCACCTTGTTCATAATCTAACTCGCGAAAAAAACAGAGCTCTCAATCTCATATACCTTAAATTCTCTACTTATTCTCAAGAGTGCCCATTTTCAGATATCTTCGGTAAGGCATCTTGCGCTATCATCGAAAACTTTACACCTGATGATATCGCTTCTATGCCTTTAGAAGACTTAATTAAATTCGTATCCGATAACGGCAACAATAGACTCTCAGATGTTAATAAAATTGCTGAAATACTTAAAACTGCTGCTAATCGCTCCTTTAGATTACATCCTCTGTTGGCTGAGGCAAATGATTTAGCTTTGTCTATGACACTTGAAAACATTAGATTTATGCAAGAACAACTCAAAAAACTTGACAAAGAAATCTCAAAACTTCTTAAAGCTTTCTCTCAAACATTAACAACCGTTCCTGGCATAGGTGACGTTCTCGCAGCCGGCATCATCGCTGAAATCGGTGATATCAAGCGCTTCAAAAATGAAGCTGCTTTAGCTAAATACTCTGGCCTGGTTTGGACTCAATATCAGTCAGGCAATTTCAATGCCCAAGATGTCTCATTAGCTAAGTGTGGTAACCAATACCTGAGATACTATCTTGTTGAAGCTGCTAACTGTGTAAGGGTGCACACAGTACGCTACAAAGCTTTCTACAACAAGAAGTTCTCAGAGGTTACCAAACACCAGCATAAACGTGCCCTCGTCCTCACCGCAAGACGCTTAATTCCTCTGATCTTTGCAATGCTCAGCAAAGGTCAAATATATCAAGAAAGAGGTGATGTTTACAATACTTAGTTAATCTCAAATTTTTAGTTTAATAATTTTCTCTGAACAAGCTGCCAGTTAAATTTTACCATGCTGTGCGGCCAGGTATTTTATTGCCTTTTTTCGCCTAATAATCTAAAAAATTTTTCTTAAAAACCCTCTTGACATTTTACCGTTTGTCTCTTGTTTTCCTTTCTTGAACCTCTCATTTGGTACAAGAAGTATCAAAATGCCTGTCCATATTTTAAAAAACTCTTCTGGCTTTAGCTTAACTATTCCTTTGGCCGGGTCTGCTATCACTATCCTTTCTTTTCTTATCTCATGTATTACAACATAATGAAATAGCTTGCCATCTATCAGTACATGTGCTATACACGGAAGTGGTATTTTCTCAAATATTGCCTCCTTAGTTTCTGCCCTGACTGCTTTTGCTTCAAATCCAAGCTTTTCAGCAGCTTTTACAACTCCATATGCTGTTGTGCCAAACCTGTCTGTCCCTGCTATCTGCCTTATTCTGGCTATCGATACTTCTTTTCCATATTGCAAGCAAATTGTTGCCAAACACGCTGCTGCACAATCGGTTATATCATGCTGCTTTACACAATAGTATCTTTTCCTCATCTCTTCATCCCACTTGATTTTTGATATATTTGCTTCTTTATTTTCTTATTTAGGCTGTTTTGTACTTGAACTATTTTTTCTGTAAACATCTTCTTGGAATTTCTATGCAAATTTTATCTTATACATTTTCACTCTGTCAATCCCGTTTTTTTTTTTTTTTAGCCAATTTTCAACTAAATTTTGAGCTCAGAATACACTTTTCTTTAAATAGCTTAAAATTTCTTCGATTTTCTTGAGTTTATATCAAGGCCAAATTTGCAAATAGTTAAAATTATATAGTTTGTTGAATAAAAGAAATAACCATATAGAGTAAATGTAGTAACAAAAGAAAAAAGCCCCATCGTATTATAATTTTGATCTTTAGAGAAAAGCTGCAACAAAGCATAAGGGAAGATAAAAAATTTAGCAGAAGAGCTGTTCAATACATTGTTGAAAAGTATGTGAAAATGGCAGGTATAAATCAGAAAAGGATTTCTGCACACACTGCTATTTTCGTTATATCACTTGCTAAATAAAAATTATCCAATATAAATTCTGCTCCATCTATTTACTCTAATCTCTTCTTTAATCTAATAAATATTAATAAATCTTTCTTTTCTAATATTAGAAAAGTAGTTACTTTAAGTCAAATATTTAAAATTCCAATTATAACAAAATTTCAAGGCTGCCAGTTCGCTCCAGAACATATGAAATGATCTTTCTCAACTGGCAGCCTTGAATTATTCTGTTTGACGTATAATTGTAATATCTTAAATTATCCTTAGTATTTTTAACAAAAATACTATAAATATTACTAAACCTCCTAAGCCATATAAGCCAACACTTTGTTTGTAAACCGCAAATAAAGATACACACTCCAAATAAATTGGTATTATAATTGCAATTTTACTCCATTTCTTTTTACTCTTAACCATTCCTAATACAAATAAAAAGGCTAAAATAGAATATAATATAAAAAAAACTATCAGCATAAGAATATCCCCCAACTCTAAATTTAAATATTTAGCCTTTTGCAGAAACGCTCAATATGAGCGTTATCAAGCTTTATAAAGATTCAAAAAGTCTGGTCACCCTCCTCATAGTTGTAGTAAAAAAGGCTTCGGCTCTCTACAAGCCTGAAAGCCTTTTGGGCTTATTTAATAAATTCATCGACTTATCAAACTACATACCTTCTTCTTTCTACAATGCTTACTATAAACACTTTGGCAAGCATAGATGTTTCTCCTTAGAATCTATGCTTCTCTGCTTCTTTGTCCAAAAATTACTCAAACTCAATACCCTTACTCAGCTTCGGGCTGTTCTTCTTAACTCCTATGAACTTCGTTCTTTCTGTAACCTAAATGGCAATGTTCCTCTTTGCCTAAAACTGCTAATGCTAATTCTAATATCCGCCTTATGTTTGTAAATGGCCATTTCTGCTGGGCTTTAAAATTTGCTGTCATAACCAACGCTCTCGGTATCCCTTTAGCTTTAGTACCTCTGTTTAACTCTGATTCTACTTCTTCTGACCCTATAGAGCATAAAAGTATCTGCGACTCTAAAGCTTTAATTCCTTCGCTAAAAACTTTATTCTCTTATATCCCCAAAAATTTCTCCACTTTCATTGCTGACAGCGCCTTGGATTCACATAACATCTACTCCACTTTAAAAAACACCTTCAACTTCTCCAAAATCGTTATTATTCTGCCTACAAAAACCTCTAAAAATACTACACCTACATCAAGCCCTAATATCGTTATATCTGAAGATGGTGTCCCTATCTGCAAAAAGTTCAATCAACCTTTTAAACCTGAAGGCAAATGTCAGGGTAAAAATCGTTCTGTGCGTTTTAAATGGACTTGCCCTATGTCTTCTTACAAAGATGGCAAACGTACCTGTTCTTGCCCTCACCCATGTACTACCTCTAAATCAGGTAGAACATTCTACACTTACCCTGACGATTTTCGGTCTTTCCCAGGTATAAACAGAAATTCTCAAGAGTTTTTAGACCTCTACCACAAACGTGTTACCGTGGAGCAGACTATTTACCACCTACAATCACCACCCATTTTGCAAATGCCTAAAAGTGTATTATTTATTAAAGTGAAAAGATACAAATAATGACTTAGGAGTAAACTATTATGAAGAACGCAAGAAAGAAGTAATTGTGAAACAGTCCATCAAGAAGTTAGAATCATTAGGATTAAAAGTCACTGTGGAGAATGCAGTATAAGGTTTGTGTACACAATTTAATACAATGCCTTGTAAGACCTATAGAGTAATTTTTTTAAAGTGGAATGCTATAGGTTTATATAGTTATTGTTTTTTGTCTCTTTCGGCAGTTTTTTATTTTCGGGATAGAGTGTGAGGGGTGACTCAATCCCTTTTTACACAATTATGTAGACTCAACTATTTTTTGAACCGTCCTTATATAAATTTGTTGTGGTAATTATTGCAAGTTAATTTCTTATTCGCTGTTGCAATAAACAAAATAAAATAAAGTCTCAATACATTCTAAATAAGCTTTTTTGTTACTTCAAATGTAATTAAAGAAACAACTGCTGAAACTCCTCCACTTATTAACATACAAACTAAAATTGACTTCTTGTTTTTTTCTTCACTCCCAATTATTTCTTTCATTTCTTCCTCATCAAGTTCTTCAAATGACTTTCCAACACCATCTTTTTTATTATATTCAGGCATGTTTTGTTTCTCCTTTCTTTTTCTAATAATTAACTATTTTGTTTTCATTACTCTTTTCAGGATAAAACTTAGCAGTTAACCTTTCATCATACAATATTATTTCCAAGATATTTATAATAATATCGGGATCTTTTTCTTTCAAAAAAAGAATAGGAAAAATAATAAGTTCTTTGTAGCCATTGTAAATAAAAGACATCACGAAGTTAGAAACAACAAAGCCTAATATCGCTGTTGCAAAAATTTCTATTTGTGAATATATTCCATTAGAATCAAAACAGTTCAAGCACAATTTTGAAATCACAAGCAAATAAATTATTTGCCATATTGGACCATTCATTATAATAAATATCGTTTTGATCTTAGCTAAAAAAATTTCTCTTTTGTTATCTTTATCAGGCAAAGGAAATTGAAAATCCACCCAACCAAAAGGTGCCCTAAAACTAAATAACATCGATTTGAGCTTCTTTATATTCATAACCAAAAACTTACCTTCTTTGTATAAAAAAGGGGCAAATGCCACTGCTTTTATTTCTGCTCTGACCAACCATCCTGCAAAAGCATGCCCTAATTCATGAATAATAATTGTTGTCCAATATACAAAGAGTCCTGCTAAAATACCATTTAATATTGCTAATATTACGCTCAGCAAAAAATTCACCCCTATAGTTTTGATAATCTTTCGAATCACTTTCCTTTATATAGAATTTCTAATAATTCCTTATAACTGTTTAATTCAAAGAAACCATTCTCATTCCAATATTTAGCTTCATAATGTTCGAAGTTTCTAACAGGTAAATATAACTTTTTTAATGTCTGGAAGTATTGTTCCAAATAATTATTACTTGCTGGTTTCTTTAAACCAGAAAGAAAACTACAGAGATACTCTACGCACCTATTTATTTCTTCATTTATTTCTGCCTTTTCTAAATCATCATTTGTTTGAACAGGAATTAACATGGTATATATATCACTAATTCCCCATCCATGCATTATTCTTCTCAGGTAATAAGCAGTCTCATTCAAAGAATTTCCAGTAGAAGTTGCAATAATTACGCCACATTTGCCGGCAAGTTTAAATATATGCAACCACAAAGATAGCCTTTCAATAAATTCTTTTAAATAAGAAGAAATTGTTCCAGCGTAAACAGGTGTCCCAAGTATTATTACATCCGAGGAAATCATCTCATTTTTTATTTTATCAAAATTATCAACCTTATCTAATTCACAATTACCATTTTTGAAACAACATTCACAACCCAGGCATTTTTCTAATTTCAGCTCAGACGGTGAATATATTTTATAAATACATTCACTACGATGACTTAAATATGTTAATAGTTTTCTGGCTAAATTGATTGTTATTGATTTTTCGCCTCTAGGACTACCCACATAACAAAATATTTTTTTATTCATTTTGTTTTCACTCCTTTTTAGGTGTCAAAAATCAACACATTAGGTAGTTTTGATAAATTATAAATTCTTAATAAGGTATATCCTATGCCGCTCAATCCTTGTGAAAAGTAGACTGTTTTGAATTTTTCTAATGATTTAATGTTAAAACTCCCTAATTTATTATATCTCGATAGCATATATTGAACTCTTTTGTTTAATATACTCTTTATTTCATCATCTTTTGTAAGATTGTAAATACTGTAAATTGCTTCGATTTCCCCTGCTGCTCCATAAAAAACAGAATCATCTATATTTATTTTATTCCCCATTTTTACTATGTGTTTTTTTATAACTGGAAGAAAATTTGAAATTTCGTTTGCTTTATTATAAACTTGAGATAGGCACATTAAAAAGCCTCCTAAGCCCGAATAAAAAGAACAATCTTGTGTATTAATATAATCTTTAAAATTTCTGTCTAATAACTCCTTCGCTTGCTCCAAAAAGGATACATCGTTTATTAGGTGGCTCAATTCACATAAATTAACACTTAACATGCCGTATCCACTATATATATTATCTGCCCTCTTAATTGTACATGTTGATTTATAAAATTGATTTAAAAAAATTTCCACTAGTTTTAAGCATTTATCTAATCCTGTGTATTTATATAACTCAATAAGTATTTTAATAATAATATTAAAGTCAATCTCAAACATAACCTTATCATCTAAAATTAAATTAGCCTTGTTTTCTAATAATTCTAATAAAAGCTCTATTACTTCAAATAACGTTCGATCTTTGTTTTTTGGCTGACTTACAAGCAATACATAAATAGCTTGAATAATTGAATTTATTGAATTCATAATAAACTCATTATTTTTCCTCTTGCCAGCTTCAATGACACCATCTTTAATCCCTTTATATAAAGTATACTGTAATGCGTTCAAAAGTTCTTTTAACTCCTCATTTTTATCTAACAAAAGTTCTGAATAATAATTCAAAAATAAATATATTCCTCCAACTCCCCTGAAAAAATCAATACTTAGTGGACTCAGTTTCCATAAATTATTTTTATTATCGTATATTGGACTAATCCATGAACATGTCTTCTTATTATTATCCCATATAACTTCCTTTACTATTTCATTATATAAGAATTTTATGCCATTTAAAAGTAATTCTTGCTGTTTCTCTAATGTTATATCATTTTCTTCAAAATTTAATTTTTCAATACACTCAAATTTCTTATTAACCAACTTCTCAAAAAGACCTAAGGCTACTGTTGCATGGGTTACTTGTTCTTCTATAAAATTATTATCAATATTACCTATAAGTTCCTTTACTTCCTCTATACTGCTTTTGTCATAGCAATCTTCTATTTGCTTTCCAAATGAATCTATCAATATTTTAGAATCAGTCAATCCATAAAAGATAGGAATGTCATCATTTAACATATCATTAATTTCAGATAAAACTATTCTTTTGTTTTTATATGGAGAAGCCCACATATTCAAATATAGTCTTTCAAATTTAACAGCATCAGATAAATAAGCAGGATGTGTAGAAAAATCCATCATTCTTGCATAATATTGTGTAGATCTTATTATTTTCCTAACTTTTTCTCCTCGAAATATCTCTAATTTGCTTAAAAACTCTTCTTTCTTTTTCGTAACAAAATCAAATATCATCTTTATTCCATATATTATGTCATTACCATAATCCTTGTAGTCGACCTTTTCCCCATTTAATAAAGGTATATTCTGAGCAGGTCCTAACTCCGCTTCATCGTATTCAAGATGCATGTTATCTGTCCCTGCTTCGACTAATTTCAAAACTTTATATGGTACTTTTTGCTTATCGCCACCCACTGCGCTTAAATCTAAATTGTTACCCCCAAAGGCAAATGGCAATACACCTGTTCTTGCTATTGATTTAATTATTTTATTAAATGCAATAATATAGGCATCACTTTCACCTGTAAACACAGCTGTATCTCCCTGAAATAACGATTCCAAATCTACAACAACAGGATATTCTCTGTGTGCTATTACATTCTCATAATGAATATCATTTCCTCCAAGTAAATAAATTAATGCCCCAATTTCACCTAACCTGATATAATATCTTTTTACTTCTTCTTCTGTTTCACAAGAATCATATGTAACAAATTCTTCAATTGTAAAATCTTCTTCGTATACCCCTTTATTTACTATTAAATTAAGAAAATCAGGAACAACTGCATTTGCATTTCCGTTGATCCAACCTATAAATTCCTCAAATTTTTCTTTTACTTTTAAACAGCGCGGTTTATAAACTAATTTCTTTTCACCTTCTATCTCTATTATTGCAGTAAACCTGCATCTTTCATGAACATCTCCTTTTCCACACTCAATATTGGTTATTCGATACGATACGTCATTTTTTATATCTATTTTGGCACATATCTTTACAAAACTTTTATCAATATCAGTCAGCATTTTCTCTATAAATTCAGTAAAATCTTTTGTCTTTTTAGCCAATCTTCTTAATAAAACCGGATATTTCAGATAAAAATCAATTAATTTTTTTGGTTCTTTAAATCTATCTTCTATGAAAAATTGGAATCTTTCTTCACCAGTCTCCCCTTTAAGTAGCCCTTTCTCTTTATAATCGTGCAGTTCACATATAATAGCTTTGATTGATATTTGTATCAAATACTCGGATAACTGTCTTACTATACTTTCTATCGCTCGACTGTCTATTTGAAAGTTTATTATGTTTTCTCTAATATCTCTTAATTTTTTTGATAAATAATATATAAACGGCAACATAAGTAGATCCAATGATACTCCAAAATCTTTCCTTAATAAATCAACATCAATACTTTCAAATTCCTCTAAATAATTAATTATCAACTCCGTAATTAAATTTATGCAATCTAACTGTTTTGCTTTTTCCAAAAGTTTATTCTTTTCTTCTTCTGTTAACTTTTTAAATGCTAAAGCCATATCTTCTACTGTAAGACCTTTTAAATCAAGGTATTCATAAAAGTGTTCCCTATAGAAAAGCCCTCTAGTGTTTACCCACTCTTCTAATTGTTCAATATTATAATTGCAAAACCCTAATTCTTTGTATAGCCTTATCCTTTCATCTATGAAAAGTATTTCAGGTATCAATTTTTTGAGCATTTCATCAATATATGAAGACTCTAAACATTTTTTTATTTCTTTCAATTTTGCTCCTCCTCTTAGTATATAATATCTTTTACTTCATTTAATTTTTCTCTTTTTTGGTTCTATTACCAAAATAATCGGGAGAGTTATCCGTTTACGAAAGATAACTCTCCCAACAAAAAGTATAGCACATCCCATACATAACTATATTATAATTTTTTAGTAATTACAACCGTTACACTCACAGCAGCCGAGACAAGACCAGTTACCACTCCGCACGCAACAGTTGTTGAAAGTGCTGCTGTAGTAGGAGTACCAAGCCATGGATTCCCACCCATTGCTTCAAGCATTTCTTCCTCATTTAACTGTTCAAAACAAATACCAATTCTACTTTCTATAGTTGAATTCATATAAAATCCTCCTCCTCAGTGGTTATTATTTTGTTACAATATAAGTTATAACCGTAGCAATTATTAAACTAGCAGCTGCAGACCCAACACAAGTTAACGTAGAAAATGCTGTTGCTGCTTTAATTGATTCTATCACTGTAGTTATTTCCGGTCCACCACCTACCAACTCTTGCATTTCTCCTTCTTCCAATTCTTCAAAGGTAATACCATACAAATTCTTCTTGTAAGTTTCAACCATTATTATCCACCCTCCTATATTCTTATTACTTGTTTTTATGCCAACCCCCTGCGGCCGCGAACAGAGGTTGTTGCCATAAGCCATTAACACAACAAATATTCATTATATATGATAAACTGTTTTTTAAACTACGTACGCCATAAGATAACAGAGTTAAAATAAAGTTGTATTTACCATATAGCTAATATTGAAATAATCAATATATGGACAATACATTTTCCTTCTATAGTCATTTCTAATTGCAATAGGTATTACTATTATTTCAAAAAACCCATTTTTGTTAACAATATTGCTAATAAAAGCAGAATCGATTGTGTCCAAACAAAGCCTTTTACTATTCTTTCTTTGACCTCATCAGGTTGCTTTGAAAGTGAATACTTATAGTTCTTAGTACTAACGGAACAAAATAATAGCTAATCTTATAATAAAAGATATATTATAGACCTTTTTTTGTTAACAGCAAATTTCCTGCAAACATAATAGAAACTGAAATTGTAATGAAAGAAATCAAAAACGTCGCCATCCTTATCTTTTTTATAATATTTTTGAAATACATTTCCCTTCCACACCCCTAAAAAATATACTGATTGTATGGGCAGCAGCATCCCAAATCTTGCTACTGCCCCTGATTCCTTTAAAGTTATTTCTTAGTAAAACCAGAGCCCATAGCAGCACCACCTATTGCTGCCCCTACACAACATAATCCAGCAGTTAAAATTTCGCTTGCCCTCCCTGCTCCTAAAATATACATAACAGGAATTGAAGCTAAACCTGCTGTCCAGTCCAACCTACCTGTAGTAAGAACAGGAGCTGCACCAACTACTACAGCTTCCCGATCTACATCATAGTTCATAATTTCTATATATTGTTTAGGCTGTATATGGTATAACCTCATTCATAATACCTCAAACCTTTTCTTGATAAAGAGCCAATAAATATGTGTGCTTTTTTCATGACTACTCAATTACTTTTTCTTGCTTAAGAGGTATTTTAAAATTTTTATAATACCATAAATTGATATTGCTACAAATACTAACAATACTAAAATAAGTAATATTGTTCCTATTTTTTTCGACAAATATGAATACACAGGTAGAGCTACTCCAAATTCAAAAATTACAGCAATAATAAAATACAAAGAAATCTTTGGGAGTTTTTTGTTTTGAATATTAAATACTTTTACAAAAAATCCTTCTTTATTATTCATTTAATTATCTTAAACCTCCAATCATAACATACTACCTGTACCAGTCAAGACTTAGCATTAGCGGTGTATGAAATTTCATTTATTAATTAAATACCCCAATATGCCGCTAACGATGCCCCTGCACTTGCTCCTGCTAAAGCCCCTGCGCCTGCACCTACCCATGCACCTACACTTGCCCCAGAAACAGTTCCAACTATCGGAAGTGTTATAGTGCCTACAGCCGCACCTGCAATACCTCCAGCAAAGAACCCTGCAACACCTCCTACAACTGTGCAAGCACCAATAAGTACATTCCCCCAAAAACCGCCTGCATCAATAAATTCCAACTCATTAACTATCTCATACATATTACCTCAAACCTCCTCTTTCTTTTTATATTAGTTTTTTGGTATACCCCAACCCCCACAGCCGGCTGATAGAAGGGTTGTTGCCTCACCTCATAACCTCAATCCCAACTTCTCTAATATCCACTTAATCAACTGTTTTTGCTCAATCACTATGCTTATTTCACACGCCTGCCCTGCACTTAGCCTAATGTCCTTTGGAACATCCTTTATCTCTACCTCAACCTCATAAAACCCCTGCCCACTCTGGCTTGCTATTTTTATATCTTGCGATACCCTCCTAACCTTTCCTTCCAATACTTTTAACCCATCTGCTCCTGCTATCTTTATTTTTGCCTTCTTGCCTATTTCTACACTACTACCTTTTGTATTTGGTATGTACCCAATAACCTTAAATCCTCTTGCTTGACTGCCAACTATTCTGCTAATCTCTTCTCCGCTGTTTACCACCGATCCTCTGACCAATTCGTTACTAAATTCCACATAACCATCTTTTTCTGCTCTTACTATACAGTTTTCTATCAACTTTTCAGTCCCATTAAGGTTGATCTTCAGGTTCTTTATCTCACTATTTAAATTACTAATTTCATTATCAATCTGCATCAGCATATCAAGCTTATATTTCTCAATATCTCCTTTTATATCATCACCTGAAATATTTAGCACACCAAGCTGCCCTTCTATTTTCTGTTTTTGCAAAATCAACTCACTTTTTGACTGCCTCAGCTCATCAAGCTTTGAATCTATTTTCGATATTAAAATCTTACTCTGTATATTTCTACCATCCGATTTTGTCTTCACCTGTTGATTGTAAGCTTCTATCTCACTCAATATAAATCCTAAATACTCTATGTTGTATTTTTCTATCTCAACTTGCTTCCCTTTGCTGATAACTCCCTTTATCTTCCTCAACGCACTTTCGAAATTATTAATACTTTTAATTTTTTCATCTAAACTTTCTATTTGACTTTTAAACTCTTTTAAACTGTACTCTCTTTGCACTTTTGCTTCATCTGCTGCTTTTCTTAATTTGTTTACCTCATAAATATAGCTCAGATATCTCAAATAGTATGCATTATCTTTGTTTCTGAGACTTTCTCCTTTTTCTATACAATTTCTCAATTCTTTTAAATCATTAATCTTTTTTTCATATTCGCCAAGTTGCTGTTTCAAAAAATTCTTCTTTTTTACATACTCCCAATCATCAATTTTGAATAAAATCTCACCTTTCTTTACATATTCACCTTCTTTTACAAAAACCTCTTTTACCTTCCCTCCAACATAACTTATCACCTTTGCTTCATCTTCCCAAGGTCTTATTATCCCTTGAATCTTCAGATTTATATCAATTTTTCCTACCACACTCCACAAAACAAGTCCTATCACTAAGGCAAGCAAAATATATGTAATAAAAAGTCCATACCTTGGAATCTCTGATTCATACAAAAGCTTGCTTTCCTTGAGCTCTCCAAAATCATATATTACCTCTCTCATCCTCCAGCTGCACTCCCAACCAAACCCAAAAGTCCTTTTTGCTCAAGTCCCATCAGTTGCTCTCTCCACAGGTTATAATAATATCCTTTCTTTGCCATGAGTTCCTCATGCGTCCCCACTTCTACTATCCTGCCTTCATGCATTACCACAACCCTGTCGCATTTCAAAATAGTGGATAGCCTGTGCGCTATTATTATAGTGGTTATCCCCTCACATACCTTCTCTATTACCTTTCCTATCGCCTGCTCGGTTACAGTGTCAAGGTTACTGGTCGCTTCATCCATTATTATTATCTCAGGATTTTTTAAAAGTGCCCTGGTTATCGCTATAAGCTGCTTCTGCCCACCTGACAAATTTGCTCCATTCTCTTCTATCATCGTATTATATCTCAAAGGAAGTTTTGATATAATGTTAATGATAAAATAAAAATGTACTGAAAGTGGAATATAAGGATGTACAAAATTATACATTGATATGATATCCTTTCTCATAGTGAGGAGGGATATCAAATGCAGAACTTAACAGCACATTTAAACATGATAAGGGCGATGAAAATGAAACCTAACTTTTCAGAACTTGCAAGAATATATGGGATAGACAGAAGAACAGTAAAAAAGTATTATGAGGGTTATGAAGGAAAACCTAAGAATAGAAATAAACCAAGTAAATTGGACAAATACTATGATGAGATAAAATCAAAGCTTGCTATCAAAGGAGTTACAGTCAAGGGTGTTTATGAGTATTTAAAATCAAAAGATGAGACAATAGGAACATACTCAAATTTCAATAAGTATGTTAAGAAAAAAGGATTAAAGCCAGAGAAGAAAATAAAAGGTCACCCAAGATTTGAGACAGATCCAGGTGAGCAAGCGCAAGTTGATTGGAAAGAGAATATGAAGCTTGTCTCAAGAAATGGAGAGGAGTTTGTCATTAATGTTCTTGATTTTAAATTAGGTTATTCAAGATATTGCTGCTTTGAGATAAACAGGACAAAAACTCAAGAAGAATTAATAGAAAGTCTAATAAGAATATTCAAAGATATAGGCGGAGTACCGAAAGAGATTTTATTTGACAATGCAGCAGCAGTTGTTGATATAACAGGTGAGAAAATTAAAGTAAATTCAAGATTTAAAAGTTTTGCAAAAGACTTTGGGTTTGAAGTGAAACTGTGCAAACCAAGACATTCGTACACAAAAGGAAAAGTTGAAGCAGCAAACAAGTTTATAGATTGGATACTGCCATATCAGGGTGAATTTGAAACAGAAGAGGACTTAGTAAGGATAATAAAAGAGATAAACGCAAAGGTCAATATGCAGCCAAATCAAACAACTCAAGTCCCACCTGCTCTTCTGTTTCAAAAAGAAAAAGAGTATTTACAACCCTTGCCAGACAAAAGGCTAATAGAGAGTTACCTAAATTCCTACAAGTCAGTTAAAGTCCAAAAGGACTCTCTGATTTACTACAAGGGAAGTAAATACTCTGTTCCACCCGAATATATAGGAAAGACAGTCCAAGTAAAGGAGGTGGAAAACAAAATTTATATTTATTATAACACAAACCTGTTAAGGATACATGTTATTGATGAAAAAAGTATCAATTATCACGATGAAGATTACAAACAGCTCATGCTAATGAGAGTTGGTCAAAAAGAAGAGCTTAACAAGATATGTGAGGAGAACCTAAAGAAATTTGATAATCTGTTGAAAACCTAAAGAAAGGAGAAAATCTAAAAATGAGCAACTATGTGAAACTACTTAACAACTTAGAAGAGTTAGGTCTTCACAACATAAAAAATAACCTTGACAAATACTTAGATTTAGTGGCAAGCGGAGAAAAGAGTATGACAGATGCATTATATGAACTTAGTAATTTAGAGATAAAAGCCAAAGAAGAAAGGGCGATATTAGGATGTGTGAGGGTGGCAAATTTCCCATTTATAAAAGGTATAGAAGATTTTGATTTTTCATTTCAGCCAAGTATAAACAAGCAACAGATAATGGACTCAATAGGTTTAAGATTTTTAGAGGGTAATGAAAATATACTATTTGTCGGAACACCAGGGGTAGGGAAAACGCATCTAGCCACAGCAATAGGTATAGAGTGTGCAAAACGAAGGTATTCAACATATTTTATACATTTTCAAGAGTTAATAGCTCAGCTAAAAAAAGCACTGTTAGAGAACAGATTAGAATACAGGCTTAAACATTTTTCAAAATATAAAGTTTTAATAATAGATGAGATAGGTTATTTGCCAATAGACAATGATGGAGCAAATTTATTTTTCCAGCTGATATCGAGCAGATATGAGAAGAGCAGTACAATAATAACAACTAATGTTGTATTCTCTGAATGGGGAGAGATATTTGGTGGAGCGACGATAGCAAATGCAATTTTGGATAGGCTACTCCATCATTCTTACGTGATTTTCATAAAAGGTCCTTCATACAGATTGCAGTCAAAAACAGTATATTTTAGCAACACAAACCAGCAAAACTAAGTTTATTTTTTGTACATTTTTATTTTCGATTTTTTGTTCATTTTGATATTGACATTTACATTTTAATAAAATTAGTCATTGCCATCCTCCTTAGTTACGTGTTTTTAGTCTTCTCTTGCTATAATTTTACCTTAAGGAGGATGGCTTTTTATATATATCTATTTATTGTCTTTTCTGTTAATCTGTTTTATTCAACAAGCTAAAGATAATTTAATAATAGTCATCGTTAAAATTAGTGTAAAAAGATAGAGCAAAATAGTGTTTATAATGGTTAATGGTGACTCGAATTGCAAAAAACTTGCTATACAATATTCCCATGGAGATGATGGCCCTACCATTTTGGTATTAAACTTAAGTATGTTTATTTTGTATTGAATAAAAGTTATCAAAAATCCTACACTGTAAATGTAAATATCGATTGATGTCCAAAACGGAAGAGCAAAAATGTAAAACAATATAAGGACTAAAACAAAACTATTGTTTCTAATTTCATAAATTAGTATTGGTGTGTATATAACAAAAGAATCAATGGAAGATGAATTTAATAAACCATCCCATGCGGCTGAGGTATAAATTATGAATATCAAAATACAAACAAAATGATAAATAATCATTATTAATATAAAATTTAGATTTTTATCAACCCACTTTTTAATTCTACTAATATTTTGAGTATCGCCTTTCTTTTGAAAAAACAAGATAAGAAATTTATACGCACCTGCCAAAATTAAAAAAGTACCAATTGGAAAAAAAGCAAGAAGAAAAACTATAAAGTATTTTGGTTCTCCATTACCAAAGAAAAGTATTACTCCAAAAAGAATAAAAAACAAAATCATTAAAAATATTTTTATTTTCATATTTCCACTCCTTTACATTTTACCATTTGTCTTCTTGATTATTTTATACTATTCTATCTTCTTTGCTAAGAGGAATAGTTTTTTCTCATCTCAAATTCTATAAAAACTTTACGCCAAGTATAAAAATACAATTATATTGTTTAAACTTTCTATATGAAGATGTAAAAATTTATTTAATTTGCCTATTGCGTTTTTTTTTTTTTTGTTATAAGTATTTATAGTTATTTTATCCATTGAAAGGGGTTGATGACTATCGCTATACTTAACACCTCTTAAATACTTTAATCCTATTTATTTTGCTGGGAGGTTCTAAGTTGTCGCACAAACATAAAAAACTTTTAGTACTAATAGGTGTTATCTTTGTAATATTAATATCAACACTTGTTGCTAACAACTACATCCATAAGAAAATCTTCTCCCAAAACCATCTGCAAGCTTCCAAAAAGCAAATTGTTCCCTGGAGCTATAAAAAACTTGGTATCACAAAAACATGGAAATTTACCAAAGGCAAACACGTAAAAATTGCTATTTTGGATTCCGGCATCGACCTTAATCATCCTGATTTAAAACATGCAAATATTATCAAAACTATTAACTTTATAGAACCAAATAAACCTGCCTTGGATGAAACAGGACACGGAACTTTTATCACTGGTATAATCGCAGCTCAAAATAATAACTTTGGTATTGTCGGCATCGCACCTGAAGCTGAAATCTACATCTTAAAAATCTTAAATAAAAAACTTGAAGGAAAAGTTGATTCGGTAATACGTGCTCTTGACTGGTGTATAAAAAACAAAATTAACATTGTAAACATGAGTTTTTCTACATCATCTGATAACTCAAGACTACGAAAAATTACTAAACAAGCAACAAAACACGGAATAATCATTGTTGCTTCGGCGAGAAATTCATTTGGCAGAAAAGCAGGCTTCCCTGCTTCTTATCCCGAAGTTATCTCTGTTGCTTCTGTCAACTATAAAAATCAAATATCGCAGTTTTCTGCCCAGGGAAAAATTGATTTTTGCTCTTACGGCGAAAATATTTTGTCAACCAGCGTAAATAAAACTTACAAACTCTCAAGTGGAAACTCAGTTGCTGCTGCCCACTTAACAGGAATGATTGCTCTTATTTTAAGCAAACCAGAAAAGTGGGGATTAAATCCTAAATATGGCATTAATAAAGACAAAATTTATAACGTGCTAATAAAATTATCCAAGGATCTGGGTGAAAAAGGTAAAGATAATATATTTGGTTATGGTCTTTTGAGATTCAAATGAAAAAGAATTCGGAGACAAACGGTAAAATGTCAAGAGGGTTTTTAAGAAAAATTTTTTAGATTATTAGGCGAAAAAAGACAATAAAATACCGAGCCGCTCAGCATGGAAAAATTTAACTGGCAGCTTGTTTAGAGAAGATTATTAAACTAAAAATTTGAGATTAACTAAGTATTGTAAACATCACCTCTTTCTTCATATATTTGACCTTTGCTGAGCATGGCAAAGATCAAAGGAATCAAACGTCTTGCAGTGAGGACGAGGGCACGTTTATGCTGATGCTTGGTAACCTCTGAGAACTTCTTGTTGTAGAAAGCTTTGTAGCGTACTGTGTGCACCCTTACACAGTTAGCAGCTTCAACAAGATAGTATCTCAGGTATTGGTTACCACACTTAACTAATGAGACATCTTGGGCATTGAAATTGCCTGACTGATATTGGGTCCAAACCAGGCCAGAGTATTTAGCTAAAGCAGCTTCATTTTTGAAGCGCTTGATATCACCGATTTCAGCGATGATGCCGGCTGCAAGGACATCTCCTATGCCAGGGATAGTGGTCAAGGTTTGGGAGAAAGCTTTAAGAAGTTTAGAGATTTCTTTGTCGAGCTTTTTAAGTTGTTCTTGCATAAATCTAATGTTTTCAAGTGTCATAGAAAGAGCTAAGTCGTTAGCTTCAGCCAACAAGGGATGTAAACGGAAAGCACGATTTGCAGCGGTTTTAAGTATTTCAGCGATTTTATTGACATCTGACAATCTGTTATTGCCGTTGTGAGATACAAATTTGATTAAGTCTTCTAATGGCATGGAGGCAATGTCATCTGGGGTAAAGTTTTCGATGATAGCAACAGATGCTTTACCAAAGATATCTGAAAATGGACAGTCTTGAGAGTAAGTAGAGAATTTAAGGTATATGAGATTGAGAGCTCTGTTTTTTTCGCGAGTTAGATTATGAACAAGGTGGTAGCGCATTCTGGTAAGACGTTGCAGCGCAGCATATTTGAAGTCAGGTAAAGGTGTTGGATTTAGTTTACTGAACCTGACACATTCAGCAATAATGATGGCATCGATATTATCTGTTTTAGGCAAGAAAGTGTAGATTTTCTTAAATCCTTTGACGATGCTTGGGTTAAGTACGTAGAAGGTTGGTTTGTAAGGTAGTAGTTCAGAAGAAGAAGCAAGATGAAGGTGAAGGTGCCATGTGTAATGTGAAGTAGCTTCCATGCCAAACTTGACAAAGGATAGATTGTACTGATTGAGGCAATTGATAACTCTTTGGATTAATTCGTTAGCCCCTTGTTGATCGTTTGGCAAAGAAAAAGGTTTTTTGATTAAGTGGTTTCCGGCATCATCGACGAAGAAGATGGAATTTGACTGACTACTTATATCAATGCCCACAATTAAAGTGTTTGGCAATTGAAAGACCTCCTTTTTGCAAGTAGTGGTAAGAAAAAGAGTTAAGCCCTTTATCCCTGGGGATTACATGACAATAGCAGCCTCGCCGATATTAGAGCTACGGAGCAGTTTACAGGGTGCACACATCTGATATGCTCAAATCAGATGTGGTAAACTGACCGTGCACAGCAAACGAGTAAACATTACTCATGTAATCCTTTGGGGTTCAGTCTCTCACAAGCTGTGGCGTGCAGTTATCAAAGCACGTCCAGCAGGGGTGAGCCAAAAATATCCAACAAACTAAAATCAGGCTTAACTTTTTTCTGATTTTAGTTTACCAAAGATAAAGGGCAAATTTAAGCTGTAGCAGTCAATTTTAATATTCAATTTTTAAGAAGTGAGTGTTTAGGGAAGAGAATTTAATTTAATGAATTTCCAGTAATCAATTGGTACTAATAATTTAATGTACCAATTGAGATATGAATCTTTGATTGATTTGATAATCATATTATACGAGGGGTGTTAAAAATGAAAAACAAAATGAAGAGAATATTAGCTATCATTGTTTGTATTAGCTTTATATTAACCTTTTTGCCTATCAATTCTGTCAGCTTTGCAAAACCAAAATATGATGTTTGGAAAGATAAAATAAAAATCTACGATGCCGATAAAAAAATCAAGAGAGCAGAAGCAGAGTACGAAGGATATAAGTATATTGCTACGTTTGACAAAGATACAAATGAGATAAAATTAAAAGTCAAGCCACTTAACACTAAAAAGTTTGATAAAAGTTTGGACAATTCAAGTCTAAATGAAGAAAGAAACTTTTCTGTAAAAGTAGAATACTTTGATGGTGAAAATTTAAAGGCAAAGCTAATTGATGAAAAAACAAAAGAGGAGTATAATATTGGTGATTCTGATACTGTTTCGGCACAGTTTGTAATTGCCTTGCCTATTGCTTTAGAATTAAGTGAAGTTCTAATTGCAATTTTGTTAGCTTCACTATCTGCAATTGTGATTGGTGGTTATACTTACGTTGTAGTTAATAAAGTTTTAGACAAAATAAAAACAAAACAAACATATGATTATTATATGTCTGTTATAAGATTCGGAAAAGTCTTTGTAGGACCTGCCATTAGTAAAGAAGAAGCAATAATTCGAGTGAGAATGGCAGACCTAGTCTTGCAACTTCAAGGAGATGAAGAAAAAGCAAAATATGATTATAATGTTTTTTGCAGAACAGAGGATCTCGCTCGAACATTAGCTATATCGACACATGGTAAATATCAAAAAGATCCTCCACATCAAAATAGTCCTTTTTATTTTCCTCATTATCATGGCATGCTTACTGCTACAAAACATGCCCCTGCGCATATGTTTTATCCAAATTAACTAGTTTATTGCAAACTTATAAAATTAATGAAATAACTTGATAAAAACTAAGGGGTTATCTTAAAATGAAAGTAGGTAACCCCTTATTTTAACCTTTTCTATATTACGAAATATCACGAGTATCAAATGTTTTATTAAAAATATTACCTATTTTTGTGAGGTGTCAATAAGTGCATAAAATAACTTTTATGGGACACTTGTTTGAGCCCCAAATTGTACTATCAGAAAATCCACTAAAAAAACATTACAACTTAAGGCTCTTATATCACAAAGAAACTTTGTTTATAGCAACAAGAGAGGAAAATTCTAACTCAAAAATTACAAACTTACTTTTATATTCCCTTGAGAAAGATAAATATCTTCATTTGTTAAGTGATTATAAATTAAAAACATCATTAGATGATATTATTGGAATTGATAGGTTAAAGAAAGTTGTTTATGGATTATCTATAAATTATAGTTTATCCACTTTTTCTATATTAAAGATAGATGTTCTAAATCACATTGAGGAAAATTTGTATGAAATAAAATTACCTTATAACTCATTAGTTGAACTTGATAAGTTTTCAGGGCAAAATGAATTTTTTTGTCAAACAAAAATTTTAGATGATAGATATTCTATTTTTACATTAGAAGTACAAACAAAATCAATTAATTATAGAAAGTCAAAATCATTTCTTTTTTTCTTTGATTTTTTATTAGAAAAAATTTATGATCTTTCATATATTTCTGAAAAGATTATAAGAAAGCTTAATTTGAGTAAAACTACACTGCTACGTGGAAAATATATTTTATTTGAAACTGGCAGAATTGGTGATTCTGAAAAATTTGATATTATCTTTGAAGCTATACAAGAGAAAGGCAAAAATTTTGACCATACAGATTTTTCTGTTAAACAAACTATGATAATCTATCCTCTTGAAAAATTTTTAGAAGATATTTCAAACTGTAATTTAAGTTTTGAAAAATATTGTTTTGAAAAAACTGATTTTCAAGCTGTTATTCTAACCGACTGTCGGTGGTTTGAAAATGATGAGTATTTTTATATAAAAACTTTTACTACAGAAAATAAGTCAGAACTTATAAAAGTAAAGGTTTCAAACAAGGGTGTCGAAAAAAAAGAAATTATCTGCAGACTTAATGAAAGAATTATAAGTGACTCAATTTTTGTAAAAGAAAGAATATTAGATTATGGAAAATTAATTGATGAAAATTTATTTTATGTTGTAATAGTTAGCAGAATAAGTCCATATTGTTCTAAAATTTCAATCTTATATATTGGAAAATGCATTGACAAAAAAGATTATTATTTTGAATTTAAAGAAAAAGAAAACGTTATTAAAATAAATATTTTTGAAAACTATATGATTACTTGCAAAATGTGTTTTGATGAAAAAGATATATACACAAATACCGACAATCTTCATTTAGCTTATAAATGCTATAGTTTCCCTGACAAACAACTTATTTATTCCTTAGATGGCATTCACATGTTATACAAAGAGTTAATTTTTAGAAATCCTTTCGATAAAACTGAAACACTTTTTTATTTTTACTAAAGGACAGCTAGTATGTGTTTGCAATTAATATCATATAAATTTTGATTCTGGTGTAAAAAGCCTTTTTTCTTTATGAAGAAGTATAAATATAAAATTAGAATTGAATAAATAAACATAAAAATATATGTAGTACAAATTTTTATAGAATTATGTTAGAATCAAAGGAGCAAAAATTACGACAAATGGGGTGTTGTACTTGTTTAGAGAAAATAACAACCATCTCCAACAATCATTATTTGAAAGTGTTAACTTCATGGATTCAAGGATAAAGGCTAAACTTGAAAAATCATGGGCTCCCATATTTTATAAATACGTGTTCTGCAACATCGATGAAAAACCCTTTTCAGTTTTATACAGTGATACAGGAAGGGCTAACTTCCCGGTTAACATACTTCTTTCTTTGGAATACATAAAACACCTTAAAAACTACTCTGATGATGAACTTATCGAAAATTTCAACTTCAATTACCTGATAAATTATGCTGTAGGAATAAGAACATTAGGAGGTATGAACCTTTCAGAGAAAACCTTGTATGACTTTAGAACAAGGATATACAAATACCTCATAAAACATCCTGAACAAGAGGACTTAATATTCGGGCAGTTTTTAAATCTTACCATGATTTTTGCCAAAGAAGCAGGTATATGCATGAAAGAACAGCGGATAGACTCCACCATGTTCATGTCAAACATCAAAAAAGCAGGAAGAGTTGCCCTTGCCTTTGATGTACTTTACAGGGCAGTAAAATCCATTCCTGAAGACAGACTTTCAGAGAACCTAAAAAAGTTCTCAACCCTGAATTTAGGACAGAAGTGATACACAAAACCAAGCCTTCAGAAGGCGAAAGCAGGCTGGAAATGCTCTTGAATCTTTGCCAAGAAACAAAAGAAACAATTGAAAACATTTCTGAACTAAAAAACTCCGATGCGTATAGGATCCTTGAAAGATTTTTGTCGGAACAGGCGTACTACGACGAACAAACCAAGAAGCTCAAGGCCAAAGATAGCAAAAGTATACCCAGCGATTCTCTTCAGTCAGCATATGATGAGGATGCTACTTATCGCAAGAAGGGGAACAAAGCTGAAAGCGGATATGTTTTAAACCTTAGCGAAACCTGTGCAAAAGAAAATTCTTTTCAGCTCATAACAGACTATACGGTAGAAAAGAATATAAAGAGTGATGTAGAGCTTTTAAAAGAGAGACTACCTATTATAAAACAGAATACAAAATGTCAAGAAGTCTATGTAGACGGTGGTTATTACTCCAAAGAAGTAGTACAAATTGCAAAAGAGAACTGTGTAGAAGTTCATTTTACTGATTTAAACGGTAGGAAGCCTGTTAGGATGTCAGTGAGCGAATATGAAATAGATGAAGAGACGAAAGTGATAAAAAAATGCCCAAGGGGAATAATACCCATTCATGCAAGTGTTAAGAAAGGGCAGACGGTAGCCCATTTTCCAAAAGAAGCCTGTGCAAAGTGTGAATTAAAAAATCAATGTTATTGCAAAGAGCAAAAAAAAGATTATGTGGTGAGGGTAAATCTAAAATCGATAGAAGCAGCCAAACAACGGGAAAAGATAGAATGCAGGTGTGAGGGAAACAAGAGCAAAAGAGCAGCAATAGAAGGTACTAATTCAGCCTTGAAGAGGGGTCATGGTCTTTCGAAACTTCGAGTAAGGGGACTTGTAAAATGTAGAGTAAACGTAGGTTTAAAGGTATTGGCCCAGAATTTTAAGCGTTTTGCAAGATACATGTTGGAACGAGCTAAAAAAGCTATTGGAGAGAGGCAGGGGGGAAGTGCGCCCGTATTGGTGCAATAAATGGTAATAACGTATTATAAAGGTAATACATAAGTTTTTCTCGGCAGATTTTAGACTGGATTTTTGTTATCACAGGCATAAATTACCACAATTTACCTGAATAAATTTTCAAAGTACAGAAAGGCAGATTCTAAAATTGAGTTTTTACACTAGAATCATTTTTAAATTGTGAAAATGTTTTACCAACCCCAATGCAAAATCTGGATTATCTTTAAAGTTTTCTATATGCTTATTTGTAACTGTCATTTCTATGCCTAATTTAAAATTTCTTATCTTGTTCATAAGGTTAATTATTTTTACAACGTCTTCATGAACACTTCTTTTAACATTTTTGTATTTTCTATGCTCATCATTGATACCTTTATCTCCATCAAGACTTACTGTTACCCCTATATTATAACTGTTAAAAAGTTCTATTGCTTTTTCATTTATTAATGTTCCATTTGTCGAAATAGAAAATTTTGGTGTATTTAATCCAATAGATGAATAGTATTCGTTGACCCAATAACACAATCTTTCAATTAAATCTAAATTAAGTAGTGGCTCTCCACCAAAAAACTGAATTGACTTTATACCCTTGGCAAAAGTTTTTGTAAAGAAAACAACTGAATTTTTTGCTGTTTCAAAATCCATAAAAAAGTTTCCACTCTGTTTGCCGTATGAACCTCCGTGAGCGTAACAATAAGAACAACTAAGATTACATGCTTGCGATATCACTAATATTAACCTAGAACAAACATCATCTTCTTTTTCTTCCTGAGTAATTTCATTACTCCCATTGAAGTAAAAATTTTCTTTTAAACTGCTTATCAATCTCTCTTTCTCATTCTCGTCAAGCTTTAACAACTGCTCTCCAAGCTTTGGTGGAAGCAAAAAGTATTTTAACTGTTCATGATTAAACAAAATATACTTATCGTCTAGGTTATAAATATGAACACTCATAAACTTCTGTCCTCCCTGTGCTTATTCTTTGTACAAAGCATTTATTAGCTGCAATTTCACTGCTTTTCGCGAAGCTAAATAGCCTGCTAACAGTGGGGAAATTAGTCCCATCACAGTACAGGTTATAAATAGCAGCGTATTGTCAGTAATATAATTCCACTTAATTATATAAACTAGTAATCTTGACAGCAAGATTCCTGGAATTAACCCTATAAATGTTCCTAAAATTCCAATAATGGCACATTCAAAAATATAAAATGCAGCTATTTGTAAATTTGATGCACCGACAACTTTCATAATTCCTATTTCTTGATACCTTTCATATACTGTTGTAATCATTGTGTTTGTAATGTTAGCTACAGAAATTAAAGATACCATTATAATTACAACTAGTATAAAGAAATATATATACCTAAACCAGTTATTAATTGCTTTGAGAACGTCCATTCTTGACACTGCAATAACACTCAAACCCCATCCTTTTAACTCACTCTTTATTAAATTGTCGCTATTCAGTATTCTTTCTATTTCTTTACATGTACTTTCTAGAAAATTGATACTATTGACTTTTGCACTTATCATCCCATACTTTTTATTGCTAAATGCATCTATATCAACAGGTGCTGCTATCATAAAATTGATCAAATCAGGGGTATCTGAAAACATCTGTGGCTTTTGCAGTTTGAGAATACCACATACTGTAAATATATACTTTCTGTTGCTGTCTTCAATTTCAATCTTATCGCCAACTTGAATACTCCCTATTTCTGCTATCTTTGCACCTATAACCACTTCGTTGCCTTTTTTAAAAATTCGTCCATGCTCTATAATTGCACCTAAATTGTCTAAAAAGAGTTTTTTCGTTCCTATAATACGAGTAAAGACGCTTTTTCTCTGACCTTTACTATTTACAGCCGTAATGCTATCAGGCGACCACACTTTTACCCCGACAACATTTTTCAAACTTGAGATTTTTTTTATCATGTCTATATGAGAATCATCAAAAATAGGATAACTATAATAATAACTTGCTCGGCTTTCAGGCCTGCCTTGCACTATGCTTATGACTTTTTCATCAGAAACCTTCATTTCTGTATACATTTTATCCTTGAAACTTCCTGCCATAATAATTATAACCGTGACCAAAAATACTCCCAAGGTTATGTTAAACATGCTCAGTACAAATCTTATTTTGTTGTTCTTTATGCTCGACAGAGAAAACTTTATGTACTCAACTATTGAACTCATAGATTGTTGCTTTCCTCCTTATCTCACCTGAACTATTTTTTTGTTTGATATAGTAATTACTTTCTGTGCTCTCTTTGCCACCTTTTCATTATGTGTAACCACAACTATTGTGGTTTGAAGTTCTTTATTGATATTCTCAAAGATAGATAATATCTGCTCTTCATTAGCTTCATCTAAATTTCCTGTCGGTTCATCAGCAAGCAAAATCAATGGCTCATTTATCAAAGCCCTACCAATTGCTAGACGTTGCTTTTCACCACCACTTAAGAAAAATACTTTTGAGTCTAATTCTTTATAAGCTAACCCAACTATTTCTAATATTCTTTTCACTCTTGCTAATCTTTCCTTTTTAGATACTCCAGAAAAAAACAATGGGAGTTCTAAATTTTCTTTAACCGAAAATCTGTTAATCAGATAAAATTGTTGAAATACAAAACCTATTTTTTTTCTTCTTATTGTTGTAAGTTCCTTATCATTTAAATTCGATATATCAGTTCCATCTATTATAACCTGTCCTTCATCTGGCTTCTCTATAGTTCCTATTATTCTCAAAAATGTTGACTTTCCTAATCCAGACCTCCCTACCATGGCAACAAATTCACCTTTGGAAATAGCAAAACTTGTTTTTGAAAGTATTATATTTTGTTTATCACCATCTTTATAGCTTTTAGAAATGTTTGATAATAAAATTATACTTTTTTGCATAAAAATTTTGTCCTCCTTTTATCAAAATTGCACTTCAAAAAGATTTTATATGCCTCTTTCTGAAGTTATAAATACTTTATTAAATATTTAAAGCAGGGGGGACCATATCCCTTTTTTAGCCTGTGTTAATTATCTACAAAGTCCGCCACAGCCACAACCTGAAGCAGGGGTCACAATTTCTTCTAGTGTCTCTATCTCGCTTAAATCCAAATCCTGAGTTTCTAATACTTCTTTCAATTCCTCTAAAAAGTTCTTCTCTATCATTTTGGGCTCCTCCTTTCTTCTTTTGAATCTCTAGGGATATGATCTCCCTGCTTGCAAACAACTTTTAATTTATTAATGCATTTTGCAATCTTTTTAAAACACTTTCTTCTAAGACAGATAACTTTATTAACTCTTCGCCGCAAATATATAATTTTTCTTCTAATCTTGTCTTGATTTCTAAATTTTCAGAAAGTTTTTTCCATTTACTTGCAATTTCTTCAAACTCGCAAGCAAATTCTTCAAGAATACTTAAGTTTCCAACTTGGCTTGCTTCTTTCAAAAAGTAGGCATATATCATTCTGTAAAAAGTTTGCGTAGGTTCATACTCCCTTAAATATAAGTTTATCATCCTTAGTTGTAAATTGATTAAATGATTATTTTTTTGTATGTTTGCATATGTTCTTAGCTTTTTTATCTCTTCACCTAAAAGTTTCATTGCCAAGACACCCGAAGTGGCATTTGGAGTTAACAAACTTTTACAGTTTGAAACTATAGCATCTCTAATGAGCTTTTCATCATATAAGCGTGTAACTTCATTACTAATACTCATGGTATAAATTCTCCCCTTTGGTGCAAATGGTTGCCAATTAGATATTCGTGCCAAATACAGTTTGTTCGACGGATACCAAATTAAATTTTCAGAAACAAAATCATACAACGCAAACTCTACCTCATCTTTTATGCGATATCCCACTACCAATACTGAATGTAATCCAAAATGTTTTTTTCCATATAGTTCATTGATATAATCCAAATAAAATCTATCAACATCTGCTATTACTGGAATATCGTTGTCAATCAGATTAATCAAATCTTGATTGTTATCGGCTGCATTATATTTATTAGGGTAAAATACGCTTAACTTTAATCCGATTTTTCTTGTGAAAATCCTTTCTACATCAATTTTTCTCCCTATCATAACAATTAAAGGTATCTTTGTTCTTCTTTCCTGCCAGTAGCAAAATGCCAAACCTTCCCCAATTCCAAAACAATAATATGGTAATATAAAACTCTTTTTGTAGTATCCTACCATATCACAAAAGCTTTGAATTCTACAGTCAACCAATGAACCTCTTTTTGGTTTTATATCTGAAATTATTTTCATTTTTATCACCTGTAGTAATAGTATACCTCTTCAGTGTTAAATTAGAATTAAATAAACGTTAAACTTCTGTTAAATTTTTCTTGGATTATTTTAGATTGGTATATTACCTTTTCCTGTAGAGCAAGTACTAAATATATATTGCTCTAAAGATGATCCTAACCATCCAGCTCTAAAACAACTCTCAGAAAACTTGCTTGATTGCTTTATGCTCTCAGAAAAGGCTGTTTACCTTGCTAAAAACGAAAACGACAAATGTAATGGTTTTTACGACAGAAAACTTGCAACACCTATTGGCAGTCTGGAAATCTCTATCCTTCGTACACGCTCTAGTAACTTTTGACCTTCCATCCTACCTGACCGTTATTATAAAAGAGTTGATAGTTCACACACCGACCTACTTATGTCTTTAGTCGTCAACGGTTCCTCTGAAAGTTCTCTGAGGATACCTTTTTTGTTGTGTTTTGTTGTAAGTTGTACAACTTACCTGCCGTATTTTACCAGGAGGTACCTCCTTCTTGCAAATCTCATTTTACTTCATTTTCACTCATTTTCGTTCATTACAAGAATGCTCATGTATTACAACATAATGAAATAGCTTGCCATCTATCAGTACATGTGCTATACACGGAAGTGGTATTTTCTCAAATATTGCCTCCTTAGTTTCTGCTCTGACTGCTTTTGCTTCAAATCCAAGCTTTTCTGCTGCTTTTACAACTCCATATGCTGTGGTGCCAAACCTGTCTGTCCCTGCCATCTCTCTTATTCTGGCTATTGATACTTCTTTTCCATACTGCAGGCAAATTGTTGCTAAAGTCGCTGCCGCACAATCTGTTATATCATGCTGCTTTACACAATAGTATCTCCTTCTCATTTCTTCATCCCACTTGATTCTTTAGTCTCTTAGTTTCTTTATTCTCTTATTTAGAGCATTTTATTCTCAAACTATTTTTTCTGTAAACTTCTTCTTGGAATTTCTATGCAAATTTTATCTTATACATTTTCACACTGTCAATCCCGTTTTTTTTTTTTTTTTTTTGTCCATTTTCAGCTAAATTTTGAGCTCAGAATACTCTTTTCTTTAAATAGCTTAAAATTTCTTCAATTTTCTTGAGTTTATAACAAGGCTAAATCTGCAAATAGTTAAAATATATAGTTTGTTTAATAAAAGAAATAACCATATAGAGTAAATATAGCAACAAAAGAAAAAAGCCCCATTGTGTTATAATTTTAATTTAGAGAAAACCTACGACAAAATATAAGGGAAGATAAAAAATAAAGAATGGAACGACTAAGGAAATATAATCTGTTTCAGAGAATAACTCGTTTAGTTTATAGAGTTAAAAAGGGTATATCAGGAAGAACAGTTTATCTTAAATGTACAAAATTATCCTTACACCCCTCATAGATGGTAAGATAAATGGAATTTTTTAGACCTCATAATGGTAAAGGAAGGAATGAATGAAAAGACACCAGTTGAAAAATTCATAGATTGTAAATATGTCTTCTCACCATGTGTTTAAAGACAAAAAAGGATTTACTACTTTTATTTTCCCAAAATACTGACCAGAATTTAAATCTTCACTCCATACTACCGAACATCTCAAATTTATAGCGCTGCAAAGTATCAAAGCATCCCAAAAAGATATCTTATATCTTTGTGAAAGCTTGATAGCTTCTAAAATATCTTTTACTTCAATTGTAACTACCTTCCATAAACTTAAGTCTGATATGATTTGAAAAGCGCTATCAAAACTTAAAGGATTTTTAACCTTTTTTGTAACAACAACAAGAAATTCTTGAAGAACTTGAGTGCTCAGCGCACCATTTCTTTCTTTCCAAAGTTTCTCCACAATTTGTTTAGCTACTGGGTGTTTGTCCCCTGCAGATTTATCATAAGCATACACCAAAATATTTGTGTCAACAAATTGATAGTTACTTTCTTTCATATAAATCTTCTCTCCTCCACGTGATTGTTCCACCTGTTCCAAGGTCAAATCCTTCTTCTAAAAGTTTAAGATGTTGTAAATAGACTTTTTGATATGATTCTTCTCTATCTACAAGTTCCTCTAACAAGCTTGTAAGCAGCGCAGAAATGGATGTGTTTCTTTCAACAGCAATATGTTTTACCTTTTGAATAAGTTCCTTAGGAAGAGACAAAGTAATATTCTGATATTTACACATACTATTCACCTCCACGTAAAATAGTGTATCACATGTTTACGTGAGATTCAACATTAAGTTTAACGATATTGGAAACAGGAGATAGTATTATTTAAGAAATCTAATTGGTGATGTATTATTCACTAATCAACTTATGTAATAGGGAAGTATAAAAATAGGGTGGAATATACAATTTCCACCCTTTTGTCTTCCTCATCTATCTTTTAAAACCCAAAATATTCTTTTGCATTATAATAACACACGCTTTGAACTATTCTACCAAGTGTCTCCAAATCATATGGATATTCACCGTTTTCTACCCACTCGCCAATCAAATTGCAAAGAAGTCTTCTAAAATATTCGTGTCTTGCATATGACAAAAAGCTTCGAGAGTCTGTTACCATTCCGACAAATCGACTCAAGAGCCCAAGATTTGCAAGGTCTTTCATCTGCTGAAGGTTGCCATCTTTGCTATCATTGAACCACCAAGCTGCACCAAGCTGCATTTTGCCAGGAATGCTACCATCCTGGAAAGATCCCATAATTGTTGCAAGAACATAGTTGTCTTTTGGATTTAAAGAATACAGAATTGTCTTGGGCAGGGAATCTTCTTTCTCCAATGAATCTAAGAATTTGACAAGTGCAAAGGCTATATGACCGTCGTTTATTGAATCATACCCTGTGTCAGGTCCCAGAATATTGAACATTCTTGTATTGTTGTTTCTCAGGGCATTTATATGAAGCTGCATTGCCCAGCCAAGACTTGAATAAACTTTCCCTAAGAATCTCAATGTATACGTTTTATATTTTGCAACTTCAATTTCTGTAAGTTTCTCACCTTTTAAAGCTTTTTTGAAAATATCAGCTGCTTCATCAAAAGACGCATCGGCAAAAACCATATCATCCATAGCATGGTCAGAAGCACGACATCCCACAGAATGGAAAAACTCTGCTCTTGACTTTAAGGCATCTAAAAACTCATCATAGCTTTCTATCTTCTTACCATAAACTTCTCCAAGCTTTTCTACCCACGGGATGAAGGTTTCTCTTTCTATATTTACACCCTTGTCAGGTCTGAAAGTAGGATAAACTTTTACATTGAAATCTTTTTCATTTTTCAGTTTTAAATGATACTCAAGTGTATCAACAGGGTCGTCTGTTGTGCAGATCACTTCCACATTGGACTTCAAAATTATATCTCTTGCACCAAGCTCTTTGAGAACTTTGTTTGCCTTTTCCCAAATGATAGGTGCAGATTTTTCATTTAATATATCATCTATTCCAAAGTATCTTTTGAGTTCTAAATGTGTCCAATGATAAATTGGGTTTCCTATTGCCATTGGAATGGTCTTTGCCCATGCCAAGAACTTTTCATAGTCATCTGCGCTACCTGTTATATACTTTTCTTCAATGCCATTTGCTCTCATAAGCCTCCACTTGTAATGGTCCCCTCCAAGCCAAAGCTCTGTTATGTTTTTAAACCTCTTGTTTTCATAAATTTCCTTTGGATTTAAATGACAGTGAAAATCAATGATTGGCATATCCTTTGCATATTTTTCGTACAGCACTTTGGCGGTCTGGTTACTCAAGAGGAAATCCTCATCAATAAATCTTTTCATCTTTCCAAACCTCCTTGAAACTTGTTTCAACATAATTTCCAAAAGATTCAACAAAATTCTTAACATATCCTGTTTGAATATATTATAAAATGAAAAGAGGGAAAGTTCAACACTTTCCCTCTTTCTTTATTCTATTGCAAATTCAAAAACTTTCCTTTGGACTTTTGTGGAGTTATTTTTTCTTCAAGTTAAAGAATGCATTCATGCCTGGATATACTGCAATGCTGCCAAGCTCTTCTTCTATTCTCAGGAGCTGATTGTATTTTGCTACTCTATCTGTTCTTGACGGTGCACCTGTCTTAATCTGCCCTGCATTTACTGCAACAACAAGGTCAGCAATCGTTGTATCTTCTGTCTCGCCTGATCTGTGGGATACAACAGCGGTGTAACCTGCTCTGTTTGCCATCTCAATTGCTTCCAAAGTTTCTGTGAGTGTTCCTATCTGGTTAAGTTTAATTAATATTGAGTTTGCAACGCCAAGCTCAATTCCCTTTGCAAGCCTCTTTGTGTTTGTAACAAATAAATCATCACCAACAAGCTGAATCTTGTTGCCAAGAGCTTCAGTGAGCATCTTCCAGCCTTCCCAGTCCTCTTCCGCAACGCCATCTTCAATTGATACAATCGGGTACTTTTCAACAAGTTTTACCCAGAACTCTACCATCTCTTCTTTTGTTCTAACTTTACCTTCTCTTTCAAAATGATACTTTCCATCTTCTTCATTGTAGAGCTCAGATGTTGCAGGATCAAGCGCAATTGCAATATCTTTGCCAGGAGTATAACCAGCTTTTTCAATTGCTTCCACAATTACTTCCAATGGTTCTTCGTTAGATTTCAGGTTGGGTGCAAAACCTCCCTCATCACCAACTGTTGTATTATAACCTCTTGCTTTGAGCACATTTCTCAAGTGATGGAATGTCTCGGCACACATTCTAAGTGCTTCGCTGAAAGACTTTGCACCAACCGGCATTATCATGAATTCCTGCAGGTCAACTGAATTGTCAGCATGTTTACCGCCGTTTAGGATATTCATCATAGGAACTGGTAAATATTTAGCATTGACACCGCCTATATACTGGTAAAGTGGAAGTCCCAATGCATTTGCGGCAGCTTTGGCAACTGCCAGGGATACACCCAGAATTGCGTTTGCACCAAGCTTGCTCTTGTTTTCTGTTCCGTCAAGCTCTATCATGAGTTTATCAATCTCAACCTGGTTCAGTGCGTTCATACCGATAATCTCTGGAGCAATCACCTCATTGACATTTTCAACTGCTTTTAGAACACCTTTGCCCATATACCTTTTCTTGTCACCATCTCTGAGCTCAACAGCTTCAAATATACCAGTTGATGCACCGGATGGTACAGCAGCTCTACCAATAAATTCATCATTTACAACAACTTCTACTTCAACAGTCGGATTTCCTCTTGAATCAAGTATCTCTCTTGCTCTTACAGCTGTAATCGAAAGGTCAACCTTCATTTACATATTCCTCCTTCTAAATAATTTTGAGAGTATCTTTTATGTGAATTTATTTAATAATAAGCGAACTTCCTTTCATCTCTGAAGGCTTTTCCAATCCTAAGATGTCTAGGATGGTTGGAGCAATATCTGCCAGGATTCCATCATCTCTCAATTTCACATTGCCATATCCAACAAGATATAAAGGCACCTTATTTGTTGTATGAGCTGTATGAGGTTCGCCTGTTTCATAGTCAATCATCTGTTCACAGTTGCCATGGTCAGCAGTAATAATAGCCACTCCGCCCTTTTCTAAAACTTTGTCGACAACCTTTCCAATACATTCATCCACAGCCTCAACTGCTTTTATTGCAGCCTCAAGCACTCCTGTGTGCCCAACCATGTCACCATTTGCATAGTTGCAAATTATAACATCATATTGATTACTTTCAATTCTCTCAAAAAGAGCTTCGGTTACCTCATAAGCACTCATCTCTGGTTTTAAGTCATACGTTGCAACTTTTGGGGATGGCACCAAAACCCTGTCTTCTCCGACATTTGGTACTTCCACACCGCCATTGAAGAAAAAGGTGACATGAGCGTACTTTTCTGTCTCAGCAATTCGAAGTTGTTTTAACCCTAACTTGCTAAGATACTCTCCCAAAGTGTTTGTCAGGTTCTCTGGTTTGAATGCAACATGGCAATTTTTTATTGTCACATCATACTGGGTCATGCATACAAAGAATACTTCAAAATAGCCTTTTTTTCTTTCAAAACCGTCAAACTCGACATCACAGAATGCTCTTGTGATTTGCCTTGCTCTATCTGGTCTGAAGTTGAAGAAAATAATACTGTCATGTTCATTTATTGTTGCGACAGGTTTTCCATTTTCAAGCACAACAGTCGGAATTACAAACTCATCAGTGTTACCTTTTTCATACGACTTTTCAACAGCCTCTAATCCTGAGCTTGCATACTCACCTTCACCAAAGACCATTGCATTATATGCCTTTTCAACTCTTTCCCATCTTTTATCTCTGTCCATTGCATAGTATCTGCCCATCACTGTTGCAATCTTGCCACAACCAATTTCTTTCATCTTCTGTTCAAGCTCTTCAATGTAGATTTTTGCACTCGAAGGTGGAACATCTCGCCCATCTAAAAAGCAATGAACATATACTTTTTCAAGATTGTGCTTCTTTGCAAGCTCCAAAAGAGCATAAAGGTGAGTGTTGTGACTATGCACACCACCATCTGATAAAAGCCCCATCAGATGAAGAGAAGAGTTATATTTTTTGCAATTTTCTATTGCCATCAAAAACTCTTCTTTTTCAAAAAAGTCACCGTCTTTAATTGACTTTGTTATCCTTGTAAACTCCTGATACACAATTCTTCCAGCACCCAAATTAAGATGACCTACCTCAGAATTTCCCATCTGACCTTCAGGAAGGCCAACGTCCATTCCGCTGCTACCAATCAACGTATATGGATAATTCTTTTCGTAATAGTCAAGGTTGGGGGTCTTACCCAAAGCAACAGAGTTTCCTTCTTGCTTTGGGTTATAACCCCAACCATCCATAATAATAAGCACAACAGGTTTTTTCATTACTCTTTTCCCCTTTACTTGCTATGATTAAAAGTGCAATATCTTTGCAAATTCCTCAGCATTCAAACTTGCTCCACCAACCAAGCCACCATCAATCTCTGGCATATTGAAAATGTCTGCTGAATTTGCAGAGTTTACGCTACCACCATATTGAATTCTAACTTTCTGTGCTGTGTCTTCATCATACATTTCAGCAATAACTTTTCTGATAACCCCAATTACTCTGTTTGCCTCTTCAGGCGTTGCATTCTTGCCTGTACCTATTGCCCAGATAGGCTCATATGCAATGACAACCTTTTCAACATCTTCTTTTGAAACACCATTTAGTGCAATCTTGACCTGAAGTCTTACAAGCTCATCAGTAATACCATATTCTCTTTGTTTTAAAGTCTCACCAACACATACAATAGGCTTCAGACCGAACTTGAGCGCTGCTAACACTTTCTTGTTCACAATCTCATCAGTTTCACCAAAGTACTGCCTTCTTTCAGAGTGACCAATTACCACATACTCAACTCCAACTTCCTTTAACATTGGACCTGAGATCTCACCTGTATATGCGCCTTTTTCTTCATAGAACATGTTTTGTGTTCCAAGTTTGATACTGGTCCCCTCTATTGCCTCTTTGACATATGGTACAAGGATCGAAGGTGCACAGATTACAACTTCTGCCTGCACATCATCTAAGTGTTTTTTTAGCTCTTCAACAAACTCCTTTGCCTCCTGCGGGGTCTTATTCATCTTCCAGTTAGCAGCTATTATTTTTTTTCTTGGATTTTTGTCAAGCAAGCATGCAATACCGGGTAATATCTTTCCTTCCAGGAACTCTAATGATGCTCCACCGCCTGTTGAGATATGTGTCATCTTATCTGCAAAGCCAAGCTTTTCAACAGCTGCAGCTGAGTCTCCACCGCCAATGATAGCAATTGCACCATTTTCTTCAACAGCTTCAGCAACAGCTCTTGCAATGGCTTCTGTCCCTTTTGCAAAGTTTGGAAATTCAAACACGCCCATCGGACCGTTCCAAACAATGGTTTTTGCCTTTTTAATTTCTTTTGAGAACAGCTCAATCGTAGTATTTCCAATATCCATACCCATCATGTCATCTGGCATTGCGTCGGATGGCACATACATATACTCTGTATCATTTTTGAACTCTTTTGCAACAATACTTCCGACAGGCAAAAGCAGATTTACACCTTTTTCTTCTGCTTTTTTCATTATTTCTCTTGCAACATCAAGCTTGTCATCTTCGCACTTTGATTTTCCAATCTTATATCCCTTTGCCTTCAAGAAAGTATATGCCATTGCACCGCCAATTAAAAGGCTATCTACTTTTTCCAGCAGGTTCATAATTACACCTATCTTATCAGATACCTTTGCGCCACCCAGGATTGCAACAAACGGTCTTTGTGGATTTGCGAGTGCATTGCCAAGCATCTCTATCTCTTTTTCCATTAAAAATCCCGCAACCGCCGGTAAGAACTCCGCAACGCCTGCAGTTGAAGCATGGGCTCTGTGAGCTGTTCCGAATGCGTCGTTCACATATATATCAGCAAGAGATGCCAGTGCCTTTGCAAATTCTCTATCATTTTCTTCTTCCTCTTTATGGAATCTCACATTTTCAAGAAGAACCACATCTCCTTCTTTCATCTGCTCAACACACTTTTTTGCATCATCACCTATAACATCTTTTGCAAGAACAACTTCCTTGCCAAGAAGTTCAGAAAGTCTTTTTGCAACAGGTGCCATTGAATATTTTGGATCAAATTTTCCTTTTGGTCTTCCCAAGTGTGAAACAAGTATGACTTTTGCATTATGGTCGATAAGATATTTAATGGTTGGAAGAGCTTCTCTGATTCTCCTGTCATCTGTTATATTACCGTTTTCATCTTGCGGAACGTTAAAATCAACTCTTACCAGCACCCTTTTGCCACTTACATCTATATCGCGAATTGTCTTTTTGTTCAATCTTGGCATGAAACCTCTCACCTCTAAAATTTAAAATTTACTTTTTCAAATCAAGACTGGTCCGGACAAAACACCTGCTCAACTCATTTTCCGGACCAGTCACTTTTTGCTATTATAAGCCTTTATTTACAAGGTAGTTCAGAAGGTCAGCAACTCTGTTGGAATATCCCCATTCATTGTCATACCATGCAACAACCTTAACAAGTGTGTCTTCAATAACCATTGTTGAGAGAGCATCAACGATTGAAGATCTTGGATCTCCTTTATAGTCAACAGAAACAAGTGGCTCCTCACTATATCCCAGAATACCTTTCAATTCGCCTTCTGCAGCAGCTTTCAATACGCTGTTTACTTCCTCTTTTGTTGTTGGTTTTTCAACTTCAAATACAACATCGGTAACAGAAACAGTAGGTGTTGGAACTCTGAGTGCAAAACCATTGAGCTTACCTTTCAAATGTGGAAGAACGAGTGCTACTGCCTTTGCAGCACCTGTTGTTGTTGGAATAATAGATAGAGCTGCTGCTCTTGCTCTTCTCAAATCTTTGTGTGGAAGATCAAGAATTTGCTGGTCATTTGTGTAGGAGTGAACAGTTGTCATAAGACCTCTTTTTACCTTGAAATGATTGTCAATAACCTTTGTAACTGGTGCCAAGCAGTTTGTTGTACATGATGCATTGGAAATAACATGATGTTTGCTCGGATCATACATCTGTTCATTAACACCCATAACAATTGTGATATCCTCATCTGTTGCTGGAGCTGTTATTATAACCTTCTTTGCACCAGCCTGGATGTGTTTTTCTGCATCCTGCTTCTTTGTAAATCTACCTGTTGATTCAATTACAACTTCAACACCCAAATCCTTCCATGGCAGGTTTGCCGGGTCTTTTTCAGCCAAAACTTTTATTTCTTTGCCGTTTACAATGATTGAGTTGTCTGTATAATCAACAGTTCCATTGAATATACCATAACATGAGTCATACTTTAAAAGATGTGCCAGAGTTTTGGGGTCAGTCAAATCATTTACAGCAACTACCTCAAACTCGTTTGGATATTTTGCCAAAATTGCCTTAAAAGCATTTCTACCAATTCTTCCAAAACCATTAATACCAATCTTAACTGCCATTTCCTCTACCATCCTTTCCTTTTTTTATTTTAAACACTGTAGCAACAGCTAAAAGTTGCCACAGTGTCTTTACCTTTTAATATCCACAATTCTTCGTGCGATTCCCTCATCAATCACAAATATCGAACTGTGCTTTATCCCATTTAATGAAAGTACCGCTTCAGCCTTATGTGCACCACCCGCAACTCCTATCATATATTTAATGTTTTTAATTTTTTCAAGTTTTATACCCACTGTGGTTGTACTGTAGACAATATTGCCCTCTCTGTCAAAATAGTAACCAAAGATTTCACCAATCGCACCAACCTGACAGAGTTTGTTTATCATCTCCTGACTGAATTTTCTCCTCTTAGCCATTTCAATTGCATTTCCTATTCCGAATATTAGCATGTCAGCATTGTTAATGTCATTTAAAACATCCTGTACCTCTTCTTTTTTAGCAATCAGATTATATATTTCCTCATCCATAGTATCCGGGAGATGAAGAAGTTTGTACCTTCCACCCAGTTTTTTTGCCAAATTTGCTGCAAGAGTATTTGCCTGCTTTTCAACCTCTTGCCCAATACCGCCCCTTGCAGGTACAACCAAAATATCCTTAAAAGAACATACTGGAAAATTATCGACAACTTCTTTAACTGTTTGTCCTCCTGTTACAGCAATTATCCTGACATTCTGCAGTAGTGGAAGTATAACCTTGCTCGCCACATTTCCCAATTCTTTAAGAACATACGGGTTTGTGTCAGCATCTCCTGGAACAATGAAGACATCTCTGGCACCCAATATATCTTTTACTGTTTGCCTCAAAGACTCCAATCCTTTTATATCATATACCATGTTAGAAAGTTTTTCAAGGAGTTCTTCTCCTTCGTTTGTTAAAATTGTGCCATTATCTGTGATTTTTAATAGTCCAAGACTTCGTAAAATATCTACTTCGTTCCTGACAATTCTTTCAGAAAGTTTTAGCTTTTCTGAAAGCATTCTTCTTCCAATGGGTTGATGATATTTTACATTTTTTAAAACATCATATCTTCTTTCTAATATCTCTACAACTTCAGGAGTTATCTTTTTTAAAATTTCAATAAAATCATCCATTTCACCATTACTCCATCAGGGACAGTTTTATCCACCCATCGTATATTTTTGTCCCAGTAATTATTATATCATTTTTACATCTTTATTCAAGTGTATACATGCAAAAAAAGCAGAGGAAGGTAACCTGTAAATTCCTCCCTCTGCTTTTTTGCTGTACCTTTAATATTATTTATCAATAAATGCCTTCATTTTTGATTTTACCTGAGCTTGAGCAGCCGCCAGTCTTGCAATTGGCACTCTGAACGGTGAACATGATACATAATCAAGCCCTGCGTTGTGGCAGAATTCAATGCTTGATGGGTCACCGCCATGCTCACCGCATATACCAAGTTTGATATCAGGTCTTGTTGATCTTCCAAGCTCTGCTGCCATCTTAATGAGTTTTCCAACACCTTTTTCGTCAAGTCTTGCAAATGGGTCTGTTTCGAAAATCTTCTTCTCGAAGTAATCGTTCAGGAACTTACCAATATCATCTCTGGAGAATCCAAATGTCATCTGTGTAAGGTCATTTGTACCAAATGAGAAGAACTCAGCTTCTTTTGCTATCTCATCAGCTGTTAAAGCTGCTCTTGGTACTTCAATCATTGTACCAACTTTGTACTCAATCTTAACACCTTTTTCTTCCATAACCTTTTCAGCAGTCTTTACAATAATATCTTTTATAAATTTTAACTCCTTAACTTCACCAACAAGTGGAACCATTATTTCAGGTACAACATCTATGCCTTCGTTCTTCACATTGATTGCTGCTTCAATTATAGCCCTTGTCTGCATCTCGGCAATCTCTGGATATGTTACTGCCAAACGGCAACCTCTGTGACCAAGCATTGGGTTGAGCTCGTGCAAGCTCTGAACAATACCCTTGAGTTCTTCAAAGGTGATACCCATTTCTTTTGCAAGTTCTCTTATAGCATCATCTTCTTTTGGTAAGAACTCATGAAGTGGTGGATCCAGAAGTCTTATAGTAACAGGATAACCTTTCATTTCTCTAAAGAGTGCTTCAAAATCGCCTCTTTGCATTGGAAGGAGTTTGTCCAATGCTTTTCTTCTCTGCTCCTCTGTTCTTGCAACTATCATCTCTCTCATTGCAGGAATTCTGTCTTCTTCAAAGAACATATGCTCTGTTCTGCAAAGACCAATACCTTCTGCACCAAACTTCCTTGCCTGTGCAGCATCCCTTGGTGTATCAGCATTTGCTCTTACCTTCAGTCTTCTGATTTCATCAGCCCATTGCATAAAGGTTGCAAAGTAACCTGTGAGCTCTGGTTCTTTTGTTGGAAGTTCGCCTTCATATACATAACCTGTAGAACCATCAAGAGAGATCCAGTCACCTTCACGATATACTTTACCATCTGGTGTTGTGAAATATTTCTCTTCCTCATTGATTGAGATATCTCCGCATCCTGCAACACAGCACTTACCCATACCTCTTGCAACAACAGCTGCATGAGATGTCATACCACCGCGTGACGTGAGAATACCCTGTGCAGCAACCATACCTTCAATATCCTCTGGTGAAGTTTCTGTTCTAACGAGAATTACTTTCTTTTCGCCTCTTTCAACTGCTGCCTTTGCCTCTTCGGCTGTGAAGTAAATCTTACCAGTTGCAGCACCTGGTGATGCAGGAAGACCCTTTGCAATCGGTTTAGCAGCTTTTAATGCATTCTGTTCAAATGTTGGGTGAAGCAATGTATCAAGCTGCTTTGGATCAACCTTCAGCATAGCCTCTTCTTTTGTGATAAGACCCTCTTCAACCATGTCAACTGCAATCTTGAGAGCAGCCTGTGCTGTTCTCTTACCATTTCTTGTCTGGAGCATATAGAGCTTTCCTCTTTCGATTGTAAACTCCATATCCTGCATGTCTTTATAGTATGTCTCAAGCTTCTTTGCAATGTCAGCAAGCTGTTGATAAACCTCTGGCATTGTCTCTTTCAAAGCTGAAATTGGCTGTGGTGTTCTGATACCTGCAACAACATCTTCACCCTGCGCGTTCATCAAAAACTCGCCATAGAGTTCTTTTTCACCAGTTGCCGGATTTCTTGTGAAAGCAACTCCTGTACCAGAGTCATTGCCCATATTACCATATGCCATCATCTGAACGTTTACTGCTGTTCCCCAGTCATGAGGAATTTCATTAAGTCTTCTGTACACAATTGCCCTTGGGTTGTTCCATGATCTGAAAACTGCTTTGACTGCCTCTAAAAGCTGTACTTTGGGATCCTGTGGAAAGTCTTCGCCTTTTTCAGCTTTGTACAGCTCTTTGTATCTTGCAACCACTTCTTTCAAATGTTCAGCTGTTAAATCAGTATCATATTTTGCTCCATATTTCTCTTTTATCTCATCAAGTATCTTTTCAAATTTGTTCTTTTCAATTCCCATAACAACATCTGAGAACATCTGAATAAATCTGCGATAGGAATCATATGCAAATCTCTCATTATTTGTAAGTTTAGCCAAACCTTCTACAACTTGATCATTGATACCAAGATTCAAGATTGTATCCATCATTCCTGGCATTGAAACTCTTGCACCACTTCTAACTGAAACAAGAAGTGGGTTGGATGGGTCGCCGAATTTCTTTCCTGTAATTTTTTCAAGCTCTGCAAGTTTTTCGAAGATTTCTTCTACAATCTCATCAGCTATCTTCTCGCCCTCATCATAATATCTTGTACATGCTTCTGTGGTAACAGTGAAGCCAGGAGGAACCGGAAGTCCAAGATTGGTCATCTCAGCGAGATTTGCACCTTTTCCTCCAAGAAGCTCTCTCATATCTTTATTTCCTTCGTAGAACATGTAGACGTATTTCTTTTTGCTCAATTAAAATCCCTCCTATGTGAAATTTATTTGGAAAAAATATATAAAGGGGAAACTTGGCATGCCACAACATAAAATATTATAGCATATTTTTGCAATTTGAGAACACATTTTATTTAAAATTTTACCTCTATTTTTTCTTCTAAATATGGAACTATTTCTTCAATATGAACTCTTACCTGTTCCATTGTATCTCTGTCTCTGATGGTCACTGTGTTGTCTTCTAAGGTCTGATAGTCCACAGTTATTCCAAATGGCGTACCAATTTCGTCCTGGCGTCTGTATCTTCGCCCTATACTTCCACTTTCGTCATACTGAACAATCCACCTGTACTTTAGATTACTGTAAATTTCTTTAGCTTTGTTTATAAGTTCTTCTTTTTTCAAAAGCGGGAAAATGGCTGCTTTAACCGGTGCAATGGCAGGATGAAGGTGCAGTACCACTCTTGTATCATTTTCATCAATCTTCTGGTTTTCATAGGCATCAATCAAGAAGGCAAGAAGTGACCTGTCAACACCGGCCGACGGCTCAATTACATATGGAATATATCTCTGCTTTGTTTCATCATCAAAATAAGTTAGATTTTGTCCGCTATGCTCCTGATGTCTTGATAAATCAAAGTCTGTTCTATTTGCAATTCCTTCAAGTTCTGACCAGCCCATCGGGAATAAATATTCAATATCGACACATGCCTTCGCATAATGTGCAAGTTCATCTTTGCCATGCTCTCTTATTCTAATATTTTCTTTTCTAATACCAAGTTTGTAGTACCAGTTTATTCGCTGTTCAATCCAGTGTTTGTGCCAGTATTCATCGGTTCCAGGTTTTACAAAATATTCTATCTCCATTTGCTCAAATTCTCTTGTTCTAAAAATAAAATTGCCAGGTGTTATTTCATTCCGAAATGATTTTCCTATTTGCGCAATTCCAAATGGAAGCTTTTTTCTCATTGTTTGCTGAACGTTCAAAAAGTTTACAAATATGCCCTGGGCAGTTTCAGGTCTAAGGTAAACCACAGCAGATTCATCCTCGACAGGTCCCATAAATGTTTTAAACATGAGATTGAACATTCGAGGTTCTGTCAATTCTCCTCCACACTCAGGGCATTTGTACTCAGAAAGCTGATCTGTCCTCCATCTTTTTTTGCAAACCTTACAATCAGCCATGGGATCAGCAAAATTTTGTAAATGTCCGCTTGCTTCCCATACCTTGGGATTCATTAATATACTCGAGTCAATACCAACAACGTCATCTCTGAGCTGAACATTTGCCTTCCACCAGAGTCTTTTTATATTGTTTTTCATCTCAACGCCCAGTGGTCCATAATCCCAGCAACTATTTAGTCCACCATATATCTCACTTGATTGGAATATAAAGCCTCGACGTTTACAAAGCGAAACTATCTCATCCATTGTCACCATACTATCATTACCACCTTCAATTTATTTTGTGCAGTCGACTTTATTTTATTTTATAAATCTAAAAAAATCAAGAATCTTGAAATCTTTTTGTAAAACCAGCTTTATATATGTGGTCATCAAATTTTTTAAAATAGTGTTTAGCTCTCTGTCAATTTTTATTCTGCTTAATTTTTTCAAATCAGTTGCTGCAATTATTAGAATTTTCTCAACAGTTTTAAGATCAATTTTTACATCTCCTTCTTCTTTACAATCCGGACAAACAATTCCCGAATTTTTGAAAGAGAAAAAAATCTGACTCAAACTTGAATTATGACATTTTACACATTGAGTAAACTGTGGAAAAAAACCTGTAAAGATTAAGATTTTAATCTCAAAAATTCTGCAAATAGTCTCCGGGTCTGCCCCCTTTTTCAGCATATACAGTGAATTTAATAAAAGCCTCAATACGTCCTCGTTCTTCTGTTCTAATTCAATAAAGTTGTCTACAAGTTCTATCAAATAACTGGAGTAAATTGTAAGTCCAACATCATGTGTAAGGTCAAAAAAGGATTCAATTACACTTGCCGACGATATAGAATAGACATCTTTTGTCTTTGTAAGTACAAACTCAGAATATATTAGCGGCTGCGAACAAGCACTCAAAGGACTTAGGGTTCGCCTGCAATTTTTTGAAAGTGCCTGAATCTTTCCTATCTCGGCAGTCAAAATGGTCAATATCTTACTTGACTCTTCGAAATTTATGTCTTTTAGCACAATACCCCTTGCCTTTATAAATTTCATTATTCATCAAACCTCTTTTATGTTATATCCAAGCATTTTCATTGCTGTTATATCATCTCGCCAATTCTTCTTTACCTTTACCCATAGCTGAAGATTGACTTTTATTCCAAATAACATTTCAAGCTCTTCTCGAGCCTGTATTCCTATTTTTTTGAGCATCTGTCCACCCTTGCCAATAATTATTGCTTTGTGGGACTCCTTTTCACAGTAAATAGTGGCTTCTATGTCCAGAATATCCTTGTTTTCTCTTTCAGAAAACTTTTCGACTGAAACTCCAACCCCGTGCGGTACTTCTTCAGAAAGATTTAACAAAAGTTTTTCTCTTATTATCTCTGCAACAATAAAACTTTCTCTCACATCTGTTGTCATATCATCAAGATAATATTTTGGTCCCTCGGGAAGCAATGACTTGATTTTTTCTAACAATACATCACAGTTATACCCGTTTATAGCTGCTATTTCAATTATAAATTCGAAATTTAACCTGCTTGAAAAAAGACTCTTTAAAATTTCAATGTTTTCTTTTGAAGCCAAATCAGCTTTGTTCAGAACAAGTATCTTGGGTGTTTGTACTTCTTTTAACTTCTCTAAAATTGTCTCATCCCATGGACCTATACCGCTATCGATAGCTTCAACAATATACAGGATCAAATCAACCTCTTTTAAGGTTTTTTCAGAAACCTTCACCATATATTCTCCAAGTTTATTTTTGGGCGGATGTACACCTGGAGTGTCGATGAATATTATCTGAGCATCATCAAGTGTCAATATACCCTTTATACTATTTCTTGTTGTTTGTGGTTTTGGCGAAATTATTGATATCTTCTTGCCTACAAAATAGTTCATAAGCGTAGACTTGCCAACATTGGGACGTCCTATTAGAGCTACAAACCCTGATTTGAAAGCCATATCTCAATACCACCTCAGTTTCTTTTTTTGGTTTCAAAATACCCATTGTATTTATTATGTCTTTAAATTATCATATCATATGTGCTCAACTTTTAACAGGAAGGGAGAAAGAAAATTTTACAATGAGACTGGTATATATAGTAAAAAAAGAGGATCTAAATATGACTTACAGGCAAATTTTAAGAAAAAAACTATTTTTATCATCAACTATGTTGAGCAGATTAAAATTCAATAACAGAATAAAATTTATCCCACCGGTATTTTCTATAAATGAGTATCCTCTTGAAAACTCAGTTATAGATATTCAACTTGAAGATTCACCTTCAAATATAGTGCCTGCAAAAGGTAACATTGACATTTTATTTGAAGACCAATTTTTTTTGTTTGTTAACAAGCCATCCGGTATTCCTTCACATCCTTCAAAAGGACATTATTTTGATACGCTTGCAAATTATGTAGAAGCATATTTAAATCTTCAAGGCCTTACTTCACATATAATAAACAGGCTTGACAAAGATACCTCTGGCATTGTGGTGTTTGCCAAAAACTCGTACTTTCACAGCATAATTTCCCAGGAGTTTGAAAAAAGGTGTGTTGAAAAGACATATATTGCAGTAGTACATGGAAAATTGACAAAAAAAAGTGGGTTCATAGAAAAACCCATCAAAAGATCAGGCGATGGTATTAAAAGAGAAATCAATGAAAGAGGAAAGTATGCAGTCACAATGTTTGAAGTAATTGAGCAAAACGAAAATTTTTCAGTTTTAAAGCTAAAGCCTATAACCGGACGAACACATCAGATAAGAGTCCACCTGGCTTCAATAGACCATCCTATTGTAGGGGACTCTTTGTATGGCATTGAAAAATATACACATGCTCCTTTATTGCTTCATGACTATTCTATATGTTTTAAATTCAAACTAACAGAAAAAGAATACAAAATCACTGCTCCACTACCATACTATTTTTCTGAATTCCTTGGCTCTCATTTGGATATTTAAGATTTTTAACAAATATTTCTATTCTATCCAGAGCCTCTTTAATAGTTTCTAAGGAGTATGCGTAGGAACATCTTATAAAACCTTCCCCACATTCTCCAAATGCAGTTCCCGGTACAACTGCAACCTTTTGCTGATATAAAAGCCTTTCGGCAAATTCTTCTGATGAAAGACCTGTGGACTTTATTGAGGGAAAAACATAAAATGCCCCTTTTGGTTCAAAACACTCAAGTCCCATTTTATTGAATCTATTCACCATATAGCGTCTTCTCCGATTGTATTCTTCTCTCATCTTTTCAACTTCTGCTTCACCATTTCGCAAGGCTTCAATTGCTGCATACTGAGAAAATGTAGGTGCACTCATAATAATGTACTGATGAACCTTCGCCATTGCTTTGATAAAAATTTCATTTGCTGCCACAAACCCGAGTCTCCAGCCTGTCATTGCAAATGCTTTTGAAAACCCATTTATTAGTATTGTTTTGTCCTTCATCTCCGGAAAATTTGCAACAGAAACATGATCACCCTCATATGTAAGCTCAGCGTAAATCTCATCTGAAATTACAATGATATCCCTATCCTTTAAAACATCCACAAGCTCTTTTAAGTCTTCCCTGGTCATAATCGCGCCTGTTGGATTATTTGGATATGAAAGTATTAAAACTTTTGTTCTTGGTGTAATTTTAGATATTATATCCTCCGGACGAAGTTTAAAGTCATTTTCTGACTTTGTGGAAACTGCAACCGGAACCCCACCTGCAAAGATTGTACAGGGTTTGTAAGAAACAAAACAGGGCTCAGGAATTAAAACCTCGTCACCTGGATTTACAATACTTCTAAGTGCAATGTCAATTGCTTCACTTGCTCCGACTGTAACCAAAATCTGATCTCTGTAATTGGGATAATCAAGGTCAAATCTCCTTTTCAAGTAACTACTTATTTCTTTTCTAAGTTCAAGAAGACCAAAATTGGATGTGTAATGTGTATGCCCTTCCTCAATAGAGTATATACCCATCTCTCTTATACTCCATGGCGTTACAAAGTCCGGTTCACCAACACCAAGTGAAAGTGCATCCTTCATTTCAGATACAATGTCAAAAAATTTCCTGATACCCGAAGGTGGGACACTCTGGACAGACCTTGATAAAAATCTTTCTAAATTATTCACGGTGTTATTACCTCCCTGTCGTCCTTCTCACCATCTTCCAGAATTACTCCTGCATCTTTGTACTTCTTCATTATAAAATGAGTTGCTGTAGACAAAACATATTCAAGCGGTGCAAGTTTTGAACCTACAAAGTGTGCAATGTCTTTCATACTCTTACCTTCAACAATTACATGCAGATCATAATCACCAGAGAGAAGATAAACAGCCTTTACTTCAGGAAACTTGTATATCCGCTTTGCAATTGCGTCATATCCAAATCCTCTTTGAGGAGTTACTTTTACCTCAATTATTGCTTCAACCACTTCTTTTTCTGTCTTTTCCCAGTCAACAATTGTGTGGTATTTTACTATCACCTTCTCGTTTTCAAGCTTTTTTATTATCATTTCGATATTCTCTTTATTTTCATTCAGCATAATAGCAATTTCCTCGGCAGAAAGCTTTGGATTCTGTTCAAGAATCTCTAAAACCTTTACTTCAATACTCATATATCTTCATCCTCCTTCGCAAGATGTTTTAAAAATTCTATCAATATCCCTTTCTCTTTCATACTTTCAATAACCTCATGATTGACAACAATACCTGCTGGCAATATCAAATTTCCATCCACATAAAAGTCCTTTTGCAATTTCCTATGAGGGACATCATCTTCATTTGTAAGTAGGTTCTCTACTTCATTTAACGTATCTTTTAATTTTTTTAATAATTTTTCTTTCTGCTTTTTTATGTATGAGATATTGTTAAAGATATTATCTCTGATTTTTTCCAATTCTTCTAAACTTTTTGAATACTCTGACTCTATTTCTAAAGCCTTTTGTAAATAGTATTTTTCCCACTCACTAAAAAAATACTCATCAATAAACTTTTGGTAACAGCTAATATCCTTTATATTTATCACAGACAACTGATGATTCAATCTCTCAATTTCTCTTTTTATCCTCTCATTTTCCGCCATCAACAGTTCCTCTTGCTTTTCAAGCCTGTTAAAACGGTTTTCAAAATCTTCATTTAGCCTTTCAATATAAGTTCTCACTTCAGCTTTTGAGTATCCAAAAAAAGAGGTTGGAAGTATCACTCTTGTTCCCCCTCTTTCATATTTACAATTATCACATCATCCCCAATTATAACTATGTCTTCCCAGTTAATTACTTCTGTATCCCACCGAAAATTCCTTCTTTTCTTAATCTCAATACTGCAAATATTCCCATTATCATCAATCAACAGCTCTACAGTATCTGAACTGCCTATGATCTTACCTGAATTCTGACAAATAATAGGTTTTGAATTTTTTATATTACTCAAAAGCAAGCTTTATAACACCTCTTCATTAAAAAACTTCTTAAATGCCTGTTGATCCAAATCCACCATCCCCACGATCTGTTTCAGAAAGTTCCTGAACTTCTTCAATTTTCGCCTTTTCGTACTTGCATATTACCATTTGAGCTATTCTGTCACCTCTTTTTATAACAAAGGGATTATTCCCAAGATTAATCAAAATTACACAAACCTCCCCTCTATAATCACTGTCAATTGTTCCAGGAGAGTTTAGAATAGTAATACCGTACTTTAATGCAAGTCCGCTTCTTGGTCTTATTTGTGCTTCATATCCATCCGGAAGTTCTATATATATTCCCGTTCTAATAAGCCTTATCTCTCCTGGGTTTATTACCATTTCACCATCCACACAAGCAAAAAGATCCATCCCTGCAGAACCAGATGAAGCATACTGCGGCAGTGGCAAATCCCATGCATCATCTGCTCTTTTTATTTTCAGAATCATCTGTCTACCATCTCCTTTTTAATTTACCTTACAACAATTCTTTGCTCAAAAATACTGCTATTTATCTCTTTTTTGTTTCCTACAACAGCCACAGAAAACTCCTTTGTCAGTACTCCCTGTATAATTTCCATAACCTGGTCAAATCTGATGGAATTAATTTTATCAATTATTTCATTTAAATCAATTACTTTGTTCAAGAGCAACATATTCTTACCGATATTGGACATTCTACTGCTTGTATTCTCCAAACCAAAAATAATGCTTCCTTTTATCTGTTGTTTTGCAACCTCCACCTCCTCAGGTTTCAAATTACCTTTCACCAGAAGACCAATCTGATTGAGAATTTCTTTATAAACAACCTCCAAATTTTTAGGGTTGGTTCCAGCATAAATTATTAGACTTCCCACATCTTTGTAGGTGCTAACAAAAGAACTTACACTGTACACCAGTCCGAGGTCTTCTCTTATTTTTTGAAAAAGCCTTGAACTCATCCCACCACCAAGAATGTTCGAAACTATTAACAGTTTGTAAACATCTTCGTGTTGTTGTCCAAAACCCTCAAAGGCTATCGCAATTTGAACCTGATCACCCTTTTTTGACTTTATTGCTATGCCTCTATTAAATGCAGGCTTTGTTTTGTTCTCATCTGTTGCTCTTGTATTGTTTTCCCACCTGCCGAAATACTTCTCGCACAAACTCACAAGAAATTTTTCATCAAAATTGCCCGCAACTGAAATGACTGCATTTTCGGGTCTATACCTCTTGTTCATGAAATTCAGAATCCTATCCTTATCAACCTTCTTTACAGTAGTCTCTTTACCAATTATCGGATAAGACAATGCCTCTCCTTTCCATATCAAATCATTTAGTGATTGATACAAAATCTCTTCCGGATCATCTTTTGACATATTAATTTCCTCAATTATTACAGTTTTTTCTTTTTCAATGTCTTCTTGACTAATTAAAGGGTTCAGAATTATGTCAGATAGAATTTCAAACGCCTTTTCCAAAAACTCATCCAACACTCTTACATAAAAACACGTATATTCCTTCGCAGTGAATGCATTAATCTGCCCACCTATTGATTCTATTTCATATACTATCTCTTTTGCACTTCTATTCTCTGTCCCTTTAAAAAGAATGTGCTCAATGAAATGTGAAATTCCATTCTCACTTTTAGTTTCATATCTTGAACCTGCTAAAATCCACACTCCTACACTTACTGTTTTAACAGTTTCAATCTTCTCATAAACCAGCCGAAGCCTGTTGTCAAGTGTCCAGAGATTTATCAAATCAGGCTACCCTCCTCAGCAACCAACGTCATTGTCACAACAGCATTCCCAGCAAACAATTATCTGGCATATTGTACATATATCACAATTATTGTGTGGTCTGTAACCTCTGTTATATGCAGACCATTCATAATTTCTTGAGGTTGTTTCAAACTGTTCTTTTGCACGCCTGTATTCAAAATTATTTGGGTCACGACTATATGCCTCAACAAAATACCTGTAAGCCTGGTTTATCCATCCTCTTTTCTGATATATTATTCCCATTAAATAAAACCATTCTGCATCATTTTGTGGATTCTGATTAAGTAAGCTTTCTGCTGCAGTTAAATTACCCTGCATAATTAGATCTCTTACCTGTTTATAAATGGAAGTCTCATCATATGTAGAATATTCATATTCTGTATACCTGTCATTCATAAGAATATTATATGCTTCATTGATTTCTTTTAATTTCTCTTCTGCAAGTTCACGCAGTGGATTGTCTTTAAATTTATCAGGATGATACTTTTTGACAAGCTCAAGATAAGCTTTTTTAATCTCTTCTTTTGTTGCACCCTTTCTTACACCTAAAACCTCATACGGGTCTCTCATGTTGCTTTCAACTCCTTGAAATAGTTTGCTTTTAATTTATCTATAACCTCCTGTGTTTTTGAGTACATCCCAAGCTGAACTATATTGTCTAACAATTGATTATTATACCCTTTTATAAGATCACTCAATCTGGCAAGATAATTATCTAAACTCACCTTCAAGATATTTATTTCTCTTTCGAACAAATCTCTGTCGTCCTTACATTTTTGAAAATAATATTTCAAAACATTATATCTTTTTTTCTTTACGTCCTCAATATAGTCATCAATGGCATCAACAAAGTAAATCCACACACCAGTGTAAAAACCTATCTCTTTCAGAGTCCTATCACCATTGTATGAAAAAATCTCTGATAGAATCTGACCAAAATTGTGTGCTACCATATCCATATTGCTACATTCTTTCTTCTCAAGAAAGATCTGATTTTTAAAAAGTTCTTTGATTTTATTAAACTGGGCAGAATAATACTCTGTTATCTTTTTTATATACAGGTTCAGTAATTTATACAGGCCAAAGTTCATAAAATGCTTTTCGTCAATGTAATCATCATATAATTTTAGAAATGTTAATACTACCATCTGATTGCTTACATATTCCAATACCCGGTTTGATTTTACAACCACTTTTTTGTTCTTTGGATGAGCAATACATCTTGTTGTGGCAAACTCTTCCTTAATATCAAAATGTTCTTTCAAAACCAAATACAAAAATACAAAGTCGTAATTTAAAAATATTCGTGGAATATTGCCAATCTTTTTTGTCTGCAGGCATATTCCACAATACACTGCTTTGTAATATTCGTACTCACGTATTTTGAGTTCAGGCTTGTAAGGTACAACATATCCAAACAACTTCAGAAGCTTCCCCTTATGTCTTTTATTTTCTTTATGTTTTTATAGTAGCAAAAATAAAGCTCATTGTTAAGTAAAATTTAGTTGATTTTTTTTAAAAGACTAATTAATATTATTTTGATAGCAGATCAACTTCAATTTAGGGGGAAAAAGAAGATGGGTTATAAATACTGTCCAAGATGTGAACTGAACAGAATACCTGAAGAAGAAGAACTCTGCCCTATCTGTAAAAAGGATTTAGAACAACTAAAGAAAGTGACCGAAGAAAATATGAAGCTTTGCCCATATTGCCATGAGGAATATATTCCTGAGGACCAGGACATGTGTGAGTCCTGTTTTGAAGAAAGACTTTTAACAGGTGTTGTTGACGACTCTGAGATAGAAGAAGAAACCCTGAAAGAAGTCGAAACAGAAGTTTTTGAAAATGACTTTGTAGACATAGAGCCAGACATTCTTACAGAGCTACCAGATGAAGAAATAGACCTTGGAGATGCACCACTGGATTTTGAAGAAATAGATATAGATGAGGAAGTTCTGTTAGAAGATGAAGAGATTAAAGAACAAGAAGAGGTGGAAGAACACAGCGATTCTTCAAAAGAAGAAAGCCCAAAAAAAAATAAGAAAAAAGGAAAAAGCGAGAAAAAGAAGAGTAAAAAGAAAAAAACAGAGTAAAACAGAAAAAGGTGGGCTATTTTTCTTTCTGGTAGCCCACCTTTTTATTTGGCATTTTCTCTTTTTTCTTCAACCATTCTGAGCCGGTTTAGTGCTCTATACAACGCTGCCTGGTACCCTTCAAATTCATCAGGTGGAAGTTTCTGTTGAAGCTTTCTCTCAGCTCTTTCTTTTGCAGCCAAGGCCCTTTGTCTGTCTATTTCCTCTGGCCATTCAACAGCATCACTCAGGATAACCACCCTGTTCTGGTTAACTTCAAGTATACCTCCTGCGATGGCTGCCTCACGCCACTTCCCATCTTTTTTTATTTTAAGCTTCCCAATTCCTATTGGTGTGATAATCGGCTCATGCCCTGCCATCACGCCTATTTCGCCATCAATTGCCCGAACAACTATCATCTCCACTCTGTCTTTAAAAAAAATTCTCTCAGGTTGCAAAACTTCTAATTCAAATTCAGCCATTTTAGAATATCACCTCAAAGTTTATTTACCTTTCATATCTTTCTCATAGTTTTCATAAACCTCATCAATTGTCCCTACCATGTAGAAGTATTGCTCAGGAATATGGTCCATTTTGCCTTCAATTATTTCTTTAAAGCCTCTTATTGTGTCCTTTAGCTTAACATACCTTCCCGGTCTTCCTGTAAAAGCCTCAGCAACAAAAAATGGCTGAGAAAGGAATCTCTGAATCTTTCTTGCTCTATAAACAATCAGTTTGTCCTCTTCAGACAGTTCATCCATACCCAATATTGCAATAATATCCTGCAGCTCTTTATACCTTTGCAAAATCTGCTGGACTGTTCTTGCAACATAATAGTGTTCTTCACCAACAATGCGTGGGTCGAGTATTCGGGATGTAGAGTCAAGCGGATCAACAGCCGGATATATACCAAGTTCAGCAATCTGTCTTGACAAAACAGTTGTTGCATCAAGGTGAGCAAATGTAGTAGAAGGAGCCGGGTCAGTGAGGTCGTCAGCAGGAACATAAATTGCCTGAACAGAGGTTATTGAACCTCTTTTTGTAGAGGTTATTCGCTCCTGCAAAGCACCCACCTCATTGGCAAGTGTTGGCTGATAACCAACCGCCGATGGAATTCTCCCCAAAAGTGCTGATACCTCGGAACCAGCCTGGATGAACCTGAAGATATTGTCAATGAACAAAAGCACATCCTGTCCTTCTACATCACGGAAATACTCAGCCATTGTAAGACCAGTGAGCGCAACTCTCATTCTTGAACCCGGTGGCTCATTCATCTGACCAAAAACCAAAACTGTCTTTTCTATGACACCTGATTCGTTCATCTCCAGCCACAGTTCATTCCCTTCTCTTGTTCGCTCACCAACACCAGTAAAAATAGAAAATCCACCATGTTCTGTTGCAATGTTTCTGATAAGCTCCATAATGAGAACAGTCTTACCAACACCTGCACCACCGAAAAGCCCAATCTTTCCACCTTTTGCATATGGTGCTAAAAGATCTATTACTTTAATCCCTGTTTCAAAAATCTCCACTGCAGGCACCTGCTCTTCAAACGAAGGTGCACTTCTGTGAATGGGCCAGTAATCTGTTGCCTGTACCTCGCCTTTATTGTCAATTGGCTGTCCCAGAACATTGAAGATTCTTCCCAACGTTCCTCTTCCAACAGGCACCTTAATAGGAGAGCCTGTGTCAATTGCCTTCACACCTCTTTTAAGTCCATCAGTTGAACCCAGAGCAACACAACGTACTGTGTCGTTGCCCAGATGCTGGGCCACTTCGGCAACGAGTGTCTTACCATCAAAATTAATTTCTATTGCATTGTTAATGGCTGGAAGATTTCCACTTTCAAATCTTATGTCCACAACAGGACCTATAATCTGAACTACATAACCAACATTTTGTTTCATCTCGGGCTACACTCCTTTTAAAATCAAGTTTAAAATGGTTATTTATTTCAAAGCAGCTGCACCGCTTATTATTTCTGATATCTCCTGGGTAATCACTGCCTGGCGTTCACGGTTGAGCTTCAAAATCAGCTTCTGAATCATTTCATCGGCACTCTTGGTTGCATTGTCCATTGCAGTCATCCTTGCTACAAGTTCGCTTACATACGAGTCCATCATTGCTCCAAATATTATCCCTTTCAGGTATTCATATATAACAACATCAAGTACATCTGTAAGACTTGGTTCATATTTTATTGATTCATTTGTTTTGACCTCGCCGGTGACAAATTCAGCTGCATCAAGAGGAAGAAGTTTTTTTACAATCACATCCTGTTTAATTGTGGAAATTAGTTTGGTATAGATGATATAAAGCTCATGAATATCCCCTTTATAATACCTTCTTATAACCTCCTGGGCAATTAACTTTACAACTTTTACAGATACTAACTGGGTTTGATAGTTAAAATTGTCTGCTACTTTGTAACCATGTCTTTCCAAAAAGTTTTTCCCAACATTACCTATAGGAAAGAATAATACATCTTTGTCTTTTGAAATCTTTTCGTATAAATTCAACATGTTTTTCAATACATTGGCATTATAACCTCCACACAAGCCCTTGTCACCACTGATGACAATTACACCTATTCTTTTCTGCCCCTCTTTGTACGACCCTTCAAAGAGTATATGATTTGCCTTTATACCATGTACGACAAGATCTTTCATAAATTCCTGTATCTTCTCAAAATAAGGTCTTGTTGAGTCAAGCCTGTCCCGCGCTCTTTTCATTTTTGATGCAGAAATCAAATACATAGCTCTTGTAATCTTCTTTGTCTCACTTACACTTCTAATTCTTGACTTTATCCATCTTGTCTTGTTTGCCATCTTCTGTTTCACCTACTTACTGCTTTTGAATCTATCCTTGAATTCAACAATTACCTTCTTTAAAAGCTCTTCATTTTCAGGTGTCAGGTCTTTTGTCTCCTTTATAAAATCAAATATTTGTGGATAGTTTGCAGAAATATACTGAACCAGTTTTTCGCTAAATTCTCTAACTTTATTTACTTCTATATCCATTAAATATCCATTTACTGCACTGTAGAGTATGACAACCTGATACCAGACAGGCAGTGGCCTGTATTGAGGTTGTTTTAGCGTCTCCACTATTCGCTGACCCTGAGCAAGTCTTTCACGGGTGGATTTGTCAAGTTCTGAACCAAACTGAGCAAAAGCTTCAAGCTCTCTGTACTGAGCTAAGTCAAGTCTGAGTCGTCCAGCAACTTTTTTCATAGCCTTTATCTGGGCATTGCCACCCACCCTTGAGACCGATATACCTGGATTTATTGCAGGTCTTATACCAGCATAAAACAGCTCGCTTTCAAGATATATCTGACCATCAGTGATTGAAATTACATTGGTAGGAATATATGCCGAAACATCACCAGCCTGGGTTTCAATAATGGGTAGTGCAGTAAGCGAACCACCACCACGCTGGCTATTTAACTTTGCAGCTCTTTCCAGAAGTCTTGAATGAAGATAAAAAACATCCCCGGGATATGCTTCGCGACCAGGTGGACGTCTTAAAAGAAGTGACATTGCTCTGTATGCAACTGCATGCTTTGACAAATCATCATAGATTATCAGTGCATCTTTGCCAAATTCCATAAACTCTTCTCCCATCGCACACCCTGCATACGGCGCTAAAAACTGAAGCGGTGCTGAATCGCTTGCAGTTGCACTGACAACAATGGTATAATCCATTGCACCATATTCTTTTAGGGTGTGTACTATCTGTGCGACAGTTGACGCCTTTTGACCAATCGCTACATAGATACAGTATACTCCCTGGTCTTTCTGGTTGATAATTGTATCAATTGCTATGGCTGTTTTACCTGTTTGTCTATCCCCAATAATAAGCTCTCTTTGACCTCTTCCGATTGGAATCATAGCATCAATCGCCATAATACCTGTTTGAAGAGGGGTTTTAACAGGTTCTCTTTCAATAACGCCAGGTGCTATCCTTTCAACCGGTCTGTATTTTTTTGCATTGATGGGACCCAAACCGTCAATAGGCTGACCCAGAGCATTCACTACTCTACCCAAAAGCTCTTCTCCCACAGGTACTTCTACTACCCTACCTGTCCTTTTGACAACTGTTCCTTCTTTGATTTCTTTGTCATTACCCAGGATTACACATCCAACATTGTCTTCCTCCAAATTAAGTGCCATTCCATAAACATTGTTAGGAAATTCTAAAAGCTCACCAGCCATGCAATTATCAAGGCCATGTATTCTTGCAATACCATCACCGGACATAATTACAACGCCAATGTCACTTGTTTCTATTTTCTTTTCATAGTTTTTTATTTGCTCCTTAATAATTGAAGCAATTTCATCTGGTCTTATTGTTACATCGACCATCTTAAATCATCACCCCTACACAGCGTTCTGGATAAGTTCTTTTCTTATGGAATCTAATGCACCTTTAACTGTAGCGTCAACCTCAATATTGTTGAACAGAAGCTTTATCCCACCAATGATACTTTTATCAATCCTAATTTTAAAACGAGGATTCTTAACACCATACCTTTTTAAAAGCCACTTGGATATTTTTTTCAAAGCATTCTCATCAATTTGCTCTGATATAATAATTTCAACATCTACATTGCCCATTATCCTGTCATACATTTCTTTATAGTAAAAAGGTATATACGGAAGTAAAATCTCTCTTCGTTTATCGATTAGCAAACAGACGAGATTGATAATGTATCTATCAATGCTTTCATCAAGGAATTGTTTAATCTTTTCTTTCTTCTGCGATATTTTCATTTCAAGGTCAAACAAAGTATCTACAAACTGTCTATTTGTCCTAAACAGCTCGTATATTTTAAAGAGATCCTCAAAAAACTTCTCAAGCTTATGCTCTTCTTCAGCAAGCTTAATTAGCCCTTCGGCATATCTTTTTGCTGGCAACATTTTTAAGCAACCCCTGCCTCATCAAATATATTTTCAACCATTTTCTTATTTTCTTCTGTATTTAAATTCTTTTCAATCACCTTTGATGCAGCAAGAAGAGCAATCGAGACAAACTGATTTTTGAGCTCATTGATTTGTTTTTTCTTCTCAATTTCAAGCTGCTTGAGAGCATTCTCTATAATCTTGTTTGCCTCAAGTCTGGCATCTTCAATAATTTTATCAGCCTGTTTTTGTGCTTCAATCATGGCATTCTGGACTATCTCGTTTGCCTTCGCATGTGCCTGAGATAAGATGTTTTCATATTCTTCCTTTAATTTTACAGCCTCTTCTTTTGACTTTGCAGCAAAGTCAAGCTGTTCTTGAATTATCTGTGAACGTTTTTCCATAAAAGCAGTTACTTTTTTGAAAAAGAATATTCTATAAACCAGATAAAGTATCAAAAAGTTTATAACAGCCCAGAAAAACATGTTTTCAAAGATAGCAAGATCAAACATCTATTTGATCATCTCCTTCTCTGTCTCTCTACCAAATGTTTTACTATAAATCTAAAATCCAATTTTGAAAATAAGAGACAACGCTCCCCAAGCTATCTGGAGAGCGCTTAAATTTTTGTAATTAACATAAACGCAATAACAAAACTGTAGATTGCAACAGCTTCTGCCAAAGCAGCACCAAGCAAGAACAGTGGAAAGATTCGTCCAAATGCCTCTGGCTGTCTTCCCACAGACTCGGCTGCCTTAGCAGTTGCGATACCAATACCAATACCTACACCCACTCCTGCAAGCATTGCTATAGCTGCTGCCAATGCTGTCATAACAGAACACCTCCAAATTTTTTATTCTTCCAATGCTTCATATAAATAAATCATGGACAAAAATGTAAAGATTACTGCCTGTAGAACACTATCAAAGATGTCAAAATATAAACTCAACGCTGCTGGTATACCAACAGGAGGTATATGAGCCTTTATAAGCCCGTGATATACTAATTCCATTATGGTAACACCAGCAAGGATGTTGCCAAACAATCGGGCAGAAAGTGAAAGAGTTCTTGTGAAATAGTCCAAGAACTTAAAAGGAAATATTACTGGCATGGGTTTGAAATGGTCCAAAAACCATCTGACCGGGTTTTTTAGAATAATGGTTGAAATTAGCAATACCAAGATTGACATAACACCAAAACTTGCAGTTACGTTTAGATTACTTGTGGGTGGCTGAAGTCCTATTAGTCCTAACAGGTTAAGACAAAGCAAGAACAAAAATAGCGTACCCAAATAAGGAGCAAATATATGCCAGTAATGACCCAAAAAACTTTTGGTAATCTTGTTTATTGAGTCAACTATGAATTCAGCTACCATTTGTTTTTTTGTGGGAACCAACTTCATGTTGGATGTGAGATAAAATGCCAGTATAATTAAAAATGCCATTACTCCCCACATTTCAACAACAGCTACCCTCACAGGAATCCCCTTGCCAATCGGTATAGTGAATAAAACCTTCATCACACCTTCGCCCATTTTACTTTTCACTTCCTTGACAGTGTTTTATAGGTGTAAGCTATAATAAATGAAATTACAATAAACAAAGGATAGCTTATTAAGGCATAAATAAGATATAAAAACTCTCTTTTATAGAATTTAAAAATAAAACCTGAAAACAGTATCAAGCCTGCAATAGCAAAATTATGAATCAAAAAATAACCAAAGTTAATTTTGCCTTTTAGTGCAAATTTTAAAAGAGATAACAGAGAATATAAAATACATAACAGTATCAAGCTGCTGAGAACTACTGTAACAAAAGCAGATATACTTCTGGAGAAAGCAAATATTATCACATAGAATATGAAATTTACAATCCACAACACCTTAAAAGCAAAGCTTACAATATCCTTCATATCACATCACACAAATCCACTTATTAAATATTTTACACCCATTTGCTACAAAATTCAAGCTTTTATAAAAAATTTTTTGACATCACTCCCACTCAATTGTAGCAGGCGGTTTTGAAGTAATGTCATATACAACTCTGTTTACCTTTCTTACAGTATTCACAATCTCGTTTGAAACTCTTTCTAAAACATCATAGGGAATCCTCGCCCAATCAGCTGTCATTCCATCAACACTTGTAACAGCTCTGAGCGCAACAGTGTAATCATATGTTCTCTCATCACCCATCACACCAACACTTTTCATGTCAGTAAGTACCGCAAAGTACTGCCAAATCTCCCTGTCAAGTCCACAAGCTTCAATTTCTCTCCTGAAAATCCAATCAACCTCCCGGAGTATTTCAAGCTTTTCCTCAGTAACCTCACCAATTATCCTTATTGCAAGACCAGGTCCGGGAAACGGCTGACGATATACAATCCTTTCAGGAATTCCTAATTCTATTCCTACCCTTCTCACCTCATCTTTAAACAACTCTCTCAGGGGTTCAATTATCTTTTCAAACTTCATTTGTTGTGGAAGACCACCTACATTGTGATGACTTTTTATTGTAGCAGCTTTTCCAACTCCACTTTCAACCACGTCAGGATAGATTGTACCCTGAACTAAAATCTTTATATCTCCCAATTTTGCTGCTTCCTCTTCAAAAACACGTATAAACTCTTCTCCTATTATTTTCCTCTTTTTTTCAGGGTCTTTTACACCGGCAAGCGCTTTTAAAAATCTGTCCTTTGCATCAACCATAATTACATTCATATCAAACTGCCCTCTGAATGTGTTTATGACCTCTTCTGCTTCTCCTTTCCTCAAAAGCCCATGGTCCACAAATATACAAAAAAGATTTTTGCCAATGGCTTTGTGAACAAGTACTGCCGCAACAGAAGAGTCAACACCACCGGAAAGTGCGCATACAACCTTTTGATTGCCAACAATTCTTCTTATCTCATCTATTTTTTCTTCTATAAAAGATGAGGTCTTCCAGTCACCTTTGCATCCGCAGATATTATACAGAAAGTTCTTTATTATCTCCTGCCCATGTTCAGTATGAACAACCTCCGGATGGAACTGAACACCATAAATTCTCTTTTCTCTGCTGCCAAATGCAGCAATAGCACAGTTTTCTGTAGAAGCCAGAATCTCAAAGCCCTCCGGAAGTTCTTCCACAAAGTCAGTATGGCTCATCCAGCAGACTGAATGCTCTGGTAAGCCCGCAAATAAAGGCGAATTTGTGTTGTATTTTATATGTGTTTTTCCATATTCCCTGAAAAGAGCAGTTGATACCTTTCCCCCTAAAAGATGTGCAATAAGCTGATTCCCATAGCATATGCCAAGAATCGGAATGCCAGTTTCAAATATTTTCTTATCAACAATTGGAGCATTCTTTTCATACACACTTGATGGTCCACCTGTAAAGATTATTCCCTTTGGTCTTTTTTCAATTATCCTATCTATGGGTGTGTCATATGGCCAGATTTCACAATAAACACCAGATTCACGAACCCTTCTTGCAATCAGTTGATTGTATTGCCCTCCAAAATCAAGTACAATAACAATTTCATGTTGCAAAATTAACCATCCTTTCTTCAGAATTTTTAAATATGATAATATATAAACACAAGGATAGGAATTGTCAACAGAGAAAAGAGTGTTGTTATAAATATTGTACGTGTAGCATATGAACTATCCGCTTTATACCTGTATGAAAGCACTGAACTTATAATCGCTGTTGGCATCCCTGTCTGCAGCACAATAATAAGTCTTGTAAAGTTATCAAGGTGCATATATTTTGTAAGATACATAAATAGCACAGGAATAATTACCATTTTGAGTGCAACAATTCCATAGGCAGGATATGTCTTTATTGTATCTTTAAAAGAGACATCTGCTAAAAGACAGCCAATAAAAAACATGGACAAATAGATGGTGGTTTTCCCAAAAGGATTTAAAGCATCATAAATAGTGAAAAAAATTTTATTGTAGCAGGTTAAAACTTCACTGGATAAAACCCCTTTTAAAAGATAGACTATAAATGCCGAAAAAATAGCAATTGAATTTGCATTTATAAAGCCAAATTTAGTTTTTTCATTACTATGTTTTGTTATTATTGAAAGTCCCAGTGACCAGGCCAGAAAATCATGCATTATATTATAACTTGCAGCATAAAATACACCTTTTTCACCAAAGATTGAATACAACAGCGGAAAAGACAGAAAACCAGTATTTCCAAAAGCTGAACAAAAAATATGTGTGTAAAATGTTTTCCCCTGAAGTTTAAAAAACCTTGCTGTTATGTATCCTACACCGAGCAGCAACATAATTCCAATGAAAGCTGAAATTATCAATGTAAAAACATTCTTAACCACTTCTGAAGAATAGGGTTTGCTGCTTATGGTTGTAAATAACAGAATCGGAGCAGTCACTTTTATTATCAGTTCACTTACAGCATCTTTTATGGTTGATGAAAACAATCTTGTTTTAGTTCCAATAAAACCAATAAATATAACTGCAAAAAGGTATAAAATGTTTTTTAAAAGAATCAAAACTTCCTGGTTCATCTCTGCTATAACCTTTCCGATAAAAGAGATTTCTGTACAAGCTCTATTATATAAAAAAAAAGTGCCATTTTACAAGGCGCTTTATTCACTAATTTCTATCTCCTCAATTTCCTGTGCTGAATTTGCAAGTGAATTTAGCTTTGCCTTCATTTTGTTCATTACCTCTTTTGCCATGTCTGATGAATACTTTTCCATTGCAAAAACAGGAGAAGCATATGCAGTTGAAGCTTTTACAATTCGTATAACTTTGAGCTGCGGCTTGTCTTGTGTTGTGGGTCTTACCTTTGCATTAAATAAGAGATAATCTGCATATCCTTGTTTAAAAACCCCGATCACTACCTCCTCATAGGGCTGGGATGTAATTCCTCCATCTCCTGTTGATTTTATGTTCATTGGAATAACCTGCGTTTTTCCGTCTTTGCCTGTTGTATATAATTGATCCAGGTTAGAAAAGACTACATTTGCCCCCTCAACAGGTGTTCCGGTCTTGCTGTCCACTACCATTACTTGAAGATAACCTTTAAGATTATCTACTTTTGCAACCTCTTGTGTTTGAGTTTGTGCAGTTTTTTGTATTTCAGTAGATGTTATCTTTGCATTTTCCAGGCTTTTGTTTAAAATTATACCAACCAATGCAATTACAAATATGGCTAAGATTGTAACAGCTAAAAATCGATTTGAGACTTTACTTAGCATCTTCCCCTGTCTCCTTTAATAATTAGTGTTTCTATACTACAATATATTACTAAGCAAAATTTTATATAACCTAATTTGTTTACAAAAAAAATTGCGGGGTATAAATAATTTTGAATATGAAACTTTTTTGACAAGGGGAGTGAAATCACAATGTATACAGAATTAAAAGAAAATGTATACTCGGTGGGGGTAAAAGACCCTGAACTTAGAATATTTGATATTGTAATGTATACAAAGTATGGAACAACATACAACTCTTATCTTGTAATTGGGAGTGAAAAAGTTGCGCTTATTGAAAATGTAAAATATAAGTTTTTTGATCAGTTTCTGGACAATATCAAAGAAATAATTGACCCTGCAAGGATTGATTATCTTATAGTAAATCACACAGAACCAGATCACTCAGGTTCAATTGAAAGATTGCTTGAGATAAATCCGAAGATAAAAATACTGGGTAGTAGCTCTGCCATGAAATTTCTAAAAAAGATTACGAACAAAGATTATGAATTTCAAATTGTCAATGACAGAGATCAAATATCCCTGGGTGACAAAACATTGAAATTTATCTCTGCTCCTTTTTTACACTGGCCTGATTCCATTTACACTTACCTTGTAGAGGATAGTATACTCTTTACCTGTGATTCTTTTGGCTGTCATTACAGTACAGAAAATCTTGACATAAACTGGGTAATGAATAATGACAGAGAAGGATTTATGGATGCTTATAAGTACTACTATGATGTGATTATGTCTCCATTTAAAAGTTATGTACTTCAAGCGATTGAAAAGATAAAAGATTTGAAAATTGATGTCATTGCAACAGGTCACGGTCCAGTTTTGACAAATTATAAAGACCAGCTTATTGGTCTTTACAGGTCATGGTCAGAAGAACTCCTAAAAACACCTGAAAAACCCTATGTTGTAATTGTCTACGTTTCGGCATATGGATACACAGAAATGCTTGCCGAAAAGATTTCTAAAGCTATAGAAGATGCTGGTATAGATGTGTTTATATTCAATGCCATCCAGCACAAAATGGAAGAAATCCTGGAAAAGATATATGGAGCAAAAGGTGTTCTGTTTGGTTCACCCACTATAAACTCAGATGCTCTTTTACCAATATATGAAATATTGATAAGGCTAAACCCAATAGTTCATAAAGGCAAAATTGCTGCTGCCTTTGGGTCATATGGCTGGAGTGGAGAAGCTGTTTCGAACATTGAAGCAAGATTAAAACAGCTAAGGTTCAAAGTAATTGAACCTGGTCTGAAAGTAAACTTCAAACCAAACGATGAGGAGTTAAAAAAGGCATATGAATTTGGTATACTATTTGCTGAAAAGATAAAAGAGTAAAAGCTGGTGTTAAAAATGGAGAAATTTGATGTAGTGATTGTTGGTGGTGGGGTTTCTGCGTTAACGGTTGCAGAAGAGATAAGAAAAGAGGATTTCAAGCTTTCAATATGTATGTTAAGTGATGAAAAGGTGTTGCCCTATTACAGATTGAAACTGCCTTATTATATTTTCAGTTCTATCGATGAAAAATTTTTTATAAAACCTAAAAAGTGGTTTGAAAATAACAATATAAAAATCTATCTAAAATCACCTGTGACTGGAGTTGATTTTGACAGAAAAGTTGTATCATACTCAAACGATAAAATTGAGTATAAAAAGCTTGTAATTGCTTCTGGTGCCAGAGCATATGGCGGCGATGATGTGGTTGACATCACAGCAAGAGATGATGTTTTTTATTTGAGAACATATGAAGACCTTTTACGATTGAAGGAAACCATCCCGAAAGTCTCTGATATAACTATTATAGGCGCAGGTCTTTTAGGATTAGAACTTTCTTCAATGCTTGAAGGTAAAAGAGTGTCTTTGATTGAAATGGCAAAACAACTTTTGCCAAAACAGTTGGATGAAATAGGTGCTACCCTTTTCGAAGAAGAGATAAAAAGAAAAGGGATAAATGTAATTCTTGATTCCAGGGTTGAGAAAATAGAAAAAAACAGCGGTAAGTTGAAAATTTTTCTTTCAAACAATAAAGAGATTTTCTCGGACATTGTGATTTTTTCGGCAGGTGTCATACCAAATACAGATTTTGTCAACAACAAACAAATACTGAGCTACAGAAATGGCATTGGTGTAAATAACAAAATGCAAACCTCAATAGAAGATGTATTTGCATGTGGAGATGTAGCATATCTTGATAACCAAAATCCTGGAACATGGACTTTTGCAGTTGAAAGTGCCAGGGTGGTTGGTAAAAACATCCTTGGACAAAATGTCGAATATCAAAGAAAACTAACACCATACTTTCTGAAAGCATTCGGAATGGAGATAGTCTCTGCTGGTATTATAAATGACGTAAAAGATTCAAATCTTTTTGAATTTCTTAACAAAGAAAAGATAATCTATAAAAAATTTGTGGTCAGAGAAAACAAATTGATTGGGTATCTGCTCATAAATGATACAAAAACACACTTCCAGATAAGTAAATTTTTAAATCAGGAAGTTGATCAAAAGTGGATAGAAAGGTACCTTGACATAAAATAAACAAGGGGCTTTACACCTTTTATTAAACGGTGTAAATACCCCTTTATTTTTTTGCAAAAATCCTGTCTTTTAGAATTTCTCTTAAAAACATACCTGTGTAAGATTTCTCACACATTGCAACCTCTTCTGGCGAACCAGCCACGACAACCTCACCGCCTCTGTCTCCACCTTCCGGTCCTAAATCAATTATATAGTCAGCAACCTTTATAACATCCATGTTGTGCTCAATAACAATAACCGTGTTACCCATATCTACAAGCCTCTGCAGGACATTTATAAGCTTGTTCACATCATCCATATGAAGTCCAGTTGTTGGCTCATCCAAAATATACAAAGTTCTACCCGTTGCCTTTTTAGAAAGCTCTGTTGCAAGTTTTACCCTTTGTGCCTCACCACCGGAAAGTGTTGTTGATGGCTGACCAAGTTTGATGTAGCCAAGTCCCACATCATAGAGTGTTTGAAGTTTTGCCTTAATCCTTGGAATATTTTTGAAAAATTCAAGCGCTTCTTCAACAGTCATCTCTAAAACATCGGCTATTGTCTTGTCTTTGTATTTTACCTCTAAAGTCTCTCTATTGTATCTCTTACCCTTGCACACTTCGCAGGGAACATATACATCGGGCAAAAAGTGCATTTCAATTTTTATAATTCCATCTCCACCACAAGCCTCACATCTTCCACCTTTGAGATTAAAACTAAACCTTCCTGCTTTGTATCCACGCATTTTTGCCTCGGGTGTCTGGGCAAATATCTCCCTTATAAAGTCAAAAACACCTGTATAAGTTGCAGGATTAGAACGTGGAGTTCTTCCAATTGGCGACTGGTCTATATTGATTACTTTATCAAAATGTTCAAGCCCAATTATCTCTTTGTACCTGCCCGGCTTTTCCTTTGATTTATTCAGTATAGAACTTGCAGCTTTGTAAAGTATCTCATTTATCAATGTGCTTTTACCGGATCCTGAAACTCCCGTCACGCAGGTAAAAAGCCCAACTGGAAAGCTAACATCAATATTTTTTAGATTGTTTTCACAGGCCCCCTTTATTGTAAGCCATCTACCATCCGGTTTTCTTCTTTCCTGAGGAATCTCTATTCTCTTTTTACCCGAAAGATACTGACCTGTGATGGACTCTTCACAGGAAATTATGTCTTCCAATGTACCAGCTGCGACAATTCTGCCACCATGCTCCCCTGCCCCCGGTCCTATGTCGACTATATAATCAGCCGACCTTATTGTATCTTCATCATGCTCAACAACAATTAACGTATTGCCCAGGTCTCTGAGCCTCTGCAAAGTTTTTATAAGCCTGTGGTTATCACGTTGATGAAGACCAATACTTGGCTCATCAAGGATATACAAAACTCCTACAAGTCCAGAACCAATCTGTGTTGCAAGTCTTATTCTCTGTGCTTCCCCCCCTGAAAGAGTACCTGCCGAACGTGAAAGTGTTAAGTAATCAAGTCCAACATCTATCAAAAAGTCCAGTCTTGCTAAAATCTCTTTTAGAATAGGCGCTGCAATAATCTTGTCTTTACCCTGTAAATTTAAATTTTGCAAAAATTCTTTTGTCTCCAAGATTGTCATATCAGCAACATCTGCAATTGACTTTCCCTCAATTAATACTGACAGTGCCTCTTTTTTTAATCTTTTCCCAAGACAGTCAGGGCATGTAAATGTGCTCATGTACTCTTCGATTTCTTGTTTTACATATTCTGATTGAGTCTCTTTATATCTTCTTTCAAGGTTATTCACAAGCCCTTCATACCTGGCATAATAAACTCTGCGTGGAGTGTAAATCTTTATTTTCTCCTCTCCTGTGCCATACAAAAAGATATCAAGAATCTTCCTATCAAGTTTATTTACAGGAGTGTTTAAACTAAAATTGTATTCTTTTGCCAATGACTCTAAAACCATTCTGGCATATGAATTTGTCTCACTAAAATTCCATCCATTTATAGCAACCTGACCTATAGGCATCGACTTGTCAGGAATTAACAGGTCAGGATCAACTTTTTGCAAGTACCCGAGCCCCATACAGGTCGGACACGCACCATAGGGAGTGTTAAATGAAAAAAGACGTGGAGTTATCTCTTCAAACGAAACTCCACAGTCAACACATGCAAAGTTCTGTGAGAATATAATTTCTCTCTCGCCAACAACATCTATAGTTACAATTCCACCTGAAAGTTCCAATGCTGTCTCAATCGAACCTGTAAGCCTCGACTCTATACCATCTTTGACCACAAGTCTGTCAACAATAACATCAATGTTATGCTTTTTGTTTTTGTCAAGCTTTATCTCCTCTTCAAGCTCATAGATTATACCATCAACTCTCACCCGAGCAAACCCACTTTTCCTGAGCTCCTCAAATTGTTTCTGATACTCTCCTTTTCTACCTCTTACAACAGGCGACATAATTTGAATCTTTGTCCCTTTTTGAAGCTTCATTATCTCATCAACCATCTGGTCAACTGTCTGCTGTGATATGGGTTTACCGCAATTATAGCAGTGAGGCTTTCCAACTCTTGCAAACAGAAGTCTCAGATAATCATAAATCTCTGTAATTGTACCAACTGTGGAGCGAGGATTTTTGGATGTTGTCTTCTGGTCAATGGATATAGCAGGCGACAGTCCCTCTATATGTTCTACATCCGGCTTTTCCATCATACCCAAAAACTGGCGTGCATATGAGGACAATGACTCAATGTACCTTCTCTGTCCCTCTGCGTAAATGGTGTCAAAAGCCAGAGAAGATTTCCCTGAACCTGAAAGACCGGTAAACACTATAAGCTTATCTCTTGGAAGTTTCAGGTTTACATTTTTCAAGTTGTGTTCCTTTGCACCTTTTATTATGATATATTCCTTAGACATTTTGCATTCTCCTTTTTGGAAGTACCCTAAAGTAGCTTCTTTAATTCGAATATTTTATCTCTTATCTTAGCTGCTTTTTCAAACTCAAGTTCTATTGCCAATTTCTTCATTTGCTGTTCAAGCTCTTTTATATATTCTTCTATTTCCTGTTTAGACATGTTATTTAAAATGTCTTTTTCTATACTTTCATACTTTTCTTCCTCTTCTGCAACAGAAATAGTGGCTTCAATAATCTGTCTTATTCCCTTTCTTACAGTCTGAGGCACTATCCCATGCTTCTGATTGTACTCTATTTGAATCTTTCTTCGCCTGTTCGTCTCTTCAATAGCCTTTTTCATAGCATTCGTAATTCTGTCAGCGTACATAATCACTTTACCATCAACGTTACGTGCAGCCCGTCCAATTGTCTGAATAAGTGAGGTCTCTGATCGCAAAAATCCTTCTTTGTCGGCATCCAGAATGGCAACAAGTGACACTTCAGGTAAATCAAGCCCTTCACGAAGCAAGTTTATCCCCACTAAAACGTCAAACTTTCCAAGTCTCAAATCCCTTATTATCTGCATACGCTCTATTGTGTCAATATCCGAGTGCATATACCTCACTCTTATTCCTGCATCTTTCAAGTAATCTGTAAGACTTTCTGCCATCTTCTTTGTAAGTGTTGTAATCAAAACCCTCTGGTTCTTCTCCACTCTTTTTCTTATCTCGCCAATCAAATGGTCAATTTGCCCTTTGACAGGATGCACCTCAATTTCTGGGTCGACAAGCCCTGTGGGTCTTATAATCTGTTCAACAACTCTTGAGGATTTCTTGAGTTCATAAGGACCCGGTGTTGCACTTACAAATATAACCTGGTTGAGTTTTTCTTCAAACTCCTCAAATGTAAGAGGGCGATTGTCATAAGCAGATGGTAGTCTAAAGCCGTATTCCACAAGTGAATCTTTTCTTGCCCTGTCACCGTTATACATAGCCCTTACCTGAGGAATTGTAACATGCGATTCATCAATGAACATTATAAAATCTTTTGGAAAATAATCAAGCAAGGTATAAGGAGGACTTCCGGGTGGTCTGCCAGTCAAATGTCTTGAGTAGTTTTCTATCCCCTTACAAAAGCCCATTTCCTGAAGCATCTCTATGTCGTATCGTGTCCTTTGCTCAAGCCTTTGCGCTTCGACAAGCTTACCCATATTTCTTAGCTCTTGAAGTCTTTGTTCAAGTTCCTCTTCAATACTTTTAATAGCTCTTCTTAGCTTCTCAGAGGTTGTTACATAGTGTGATGCTGGGAATATTGCAACATGATTTCTTCTTCCAATTATCTCACCGGTTAACACATCAAACTCTGTGATTCTCTCTATTTCATCTCCAAAAAATTCTACTCTGATTGCTCTGTCTGTAGTTGATGCAGGGAATATTTCAAGCACATCTCCACGTACTCTAAACCTGCCTCTTCTAAAATCAATGTCATTCCTTTCATATTGCATTCTAATAAGCTCTCTTATCACTTCATCTCTATCTTTCGTCATCCCGGGCCTCAATGACAGTGTTAAATTTAAGTAGTCCTCTGGACTACCCAGGCTATAAATACATGAGACACTTGCTACGATTATTACATCTCTTCTTTCAAATAAAGCAGAGGTCGCAGAGTGTCGCAGTTTATCTATTTCATCATTGATGGAGGAGTCCTTTTCAATATATGTGTCTGTCTCGGGTATATAAGCTTCTGGCTGGTAATAATCATAATAGCTTACAAAAAACTCTACAGCATTTTCAGGAAAAAACTCTCTGAACTCACTGCAAAGCTGAGCAGCCAGCGTTTTATTATGTGCCAGGACCAAAGTGGGCCTTTGAACATTTTCTATTACCTTGGCCATTGTAAATGTCTTACCTGAGCCGGTAACGCCAAGCAAGGTCTGAAATCTTTCACCTTTTAGAATACCTTCAGTGAGCATTTCAATAGCTCTGGGTTGGTCGCCTGTCGGCTTGAAATCTGAAACAAGTTTAAATTTTTTCATACTCTATCACCAAATTTATTTTACAATAATGCAAATCGAATTTCAAACATATGTTTGGGAAAAATTGCAAGGCTTTAAAACTCAATCATCACCATTTTCAAATTCACTTTTATATAGCCTTTTGTATATTTCGTAATTTTTGAAAACCCTTCTCACAAAATGGTTTGTCTCTTTGAAAGGAATTTCATCTATCTCAAAAGTAGCTCTGTCTTTTTGATAAAGCCATTTATCCACATTTGACATGCCGGCATTATATGCCGCAACCGCAAGCTTTGTATCGTTTTTGTAGTAATCTATAAGGTATTTTATATACCATGTGCCGAGCAGAATATTGTAATCGGGGTCATATAGCTTTTCTCTGCTGTAATCCAATTCAAGTTTACAAGCAACCCATTTGGCAGTAAGAGGTGATAGCTGCATAAGCCCTATTGCACCTCTTCTGGATACGGCAAACTGGTTAAAATTGCTTTCACTTTTTATTATTGCACATATTAAATATGGGTCCACATTTATCGCTTTGCTATATTTTTTAATACTGTCTGTAAACCTCAATGGATACACCTGTTTTAAAATAAAAAAGTAAAATCGCTCAAAAAACAAAAGAAAAATCAAAAGCAATATAATTACTACAATCTTTTTTTTCAAATCAAACCATCCTCTTTGAGATATTTTCCTACAATAGCTTTCAAATTTTCAATATCTGAGTTATTTACAATCACTCTGTTTGCTAAATTCCTGTACTTTTCAATATCTTTCTGTCTCTCCAAGAACTTTTCAATCTCTTCAATATTATATCCATTCCTTCTAACTACCCGCTCAATAATAGCTTCTTTTTCACATTCAATATACCAGATTACAGAACAAAGCCTGTCAAGTCCAATTTGAAACAAAAGAGCAGCATCCACCACTACAGGTTTGTCTTTGTACTTTTCAGTAGTTAAGAACTTTATTCTTTCAAAGATGGCAGGATGAGTAATACGGTTCAGCTTCTCCATATTTGAATCAGAAGACAAAACAATTTTCCTCAATTGAGCTCGATCAATTTGATTGTTTACCAGAATCCCATCTCCAAAGGTCTTTAGTAACTCTAACCTTAGCTCATTGCTGTTTTGCAAAAGCCAATGGTATTCCCTGTCAACATCTATAATATCAAAACCATAATATTCCTTCAATATGCTACTCACGGTACTCTTGCCAGAGCCAATCTTCCCTGTGATTCCCAAAACCTTACTTTGTTTCATACCAATTTGAACCTTCTTTCACTTCAACTACCAAAGGAACTTTCAACAAAACCGCATTTTCCATCTCCGATTTTACTATTTCCTTTACTATCTCTTTCTCTTCATAGGGTGATTCAATCAAAAGTTCGTCATGGACCTGCAGAATAATTCTTGATTTTAAATTGTTTTCTTTTAGCTTTTTATAAACTCTTATCATTGCTATTTTCATAATATCTGCAGCACTTCCCTGGATAGGTGAATTCATTGCTATTCTCTCTGCATAGTTTCTCAGGTTTTTATTGGTAGATTTTATATCCTTAATATATCTTTTCCTGTTAAATATTGTCAAAACAAACCCATTTTCACGGGCAAACTTGACAACATTGTCCAAATATTCTTTTACTCTGGGATACTTTTCAAAATAACGATTAATAAACTCGGCTGCCTCTTTTCTTGAAATCTTTATATCCCGTGAAAGTCCATAATCAGATATACCATATACAATTCCAAAGTTAACTGCTTTTGCCTGGCTTCGCATAATTGGTGTAACCTGACTTATATCCACACCAAAGATCTCTGCCGCCGTCTGTGAATGAATATCAAGGTTATTTTTAAAGGCATTTATCAGTCGTTCATCCTCAGAGATATGTGCAAGTATTCTAAGCTCAATCTGAGAATAATCAGCATCTATCAACACATAACCTTTATCTGGAACAAATGCCTTTCTTATTAGCTTTCCCTCATCATATTTTACAGGAATATTTTGCAGATTGGGCTCTGCACTTGCAAGTCTTCCAGTTGCCGTACCTGTCTGAATAAAGTTGGTATGAATCCTTCCAGTTGCAGGATTTATTGCCTGAACCAGCCCCTGACAGTAAGTTGTCAGTATTTTCGTATACATTCTATAATCCAGAATAAGCGGTATTATGTCATGTTTATCATACAGCTCTTCCAATACCTCGGCATCTGTTGAATATCCTGTTTTGGTCTTTTTAACAACCGGAAGCTTCAGTTTTTCGAATAATATATATGAGAGTTGTTTTGGCGAGTTTATGTTAAACCATTCACCGGCTATTTGATAAATCTGTGATTCCAGCTTTAAAAGCTTGCTCTCAATCTCTTTTGTATACTCCTGCAAAGTGTTTTTATCAACCTTAAAACCGATTTTCTCCATTTCATATAAAATGGGAACAAGAGGCATCTCTATGCTTTCATAAACGTATTGTGCCGAGTTTAAATCAATGAGTTTTGAAAGTTCATCCCAAAGATTTCTTAATAAAACAGTAGCACCAGCCCATCTATTCTCTTTGATTGCAGCTATATCAGTGTTGAGATAAGAAATAAACAATGTTTCCAAATCGTACGAACTGCGTGTACTGTCCAAAACATATGAAGCCAACATAACATCATTACAATTTTTTATCTGATTAGCTTCATCAAAGTCCACCTTATGGAGTATATTTTTTAAATCATATACAACCTTTTGAATGCTTTGGACTGTTAAAAGATCTTTAATAGCTTCTTTATCAGAAGTTGTAAAAATGGTTGAGGTTTGATGGTCATAAATATAAAAAAGTCCTTCTTCATCTGAGTACAATAGATAGATTTCTTTGCCTTCTATTTCTGAAACATCACGAAGTTCTTTAATACTAAATTCAGGTAGCTGAAAGTTCTGCCTTGCATAGTTAATCTCTTCTGAAAAGCCCAGTCTTTTAATAAAGCTTTTAAACTCAAGTTGAAGTAAAATCTGATAAAGTCTTTCTTTGTCCCATTCTTTGGTTTTTAATTCTTCAAGATTCACCTCAATTGGTAAGTCGCATATGATAGTAGCCAGTCTTTTTGATAAAAATGCCATGTCTTTTCCTGCCTCTAACTTCTCTTTTAGCGATCCTTTAATGTTATTTAGATTCTGATATATATTCTCCAGAGTCTGGTACTCTTCTAACAGCTTTATAGCAGTTTTATCTCCAATTCCCTTAACACCTGGTATATTGTCTGACGCATCACCTACTAACGCTTTATAGTCAACAACCTGATGCGCAAAAACACCATATTTTTCTTTGACATTTTCTACAGTATACAAATCTTTAGTTGTCCTGTCAAACCTTGTTGTGACTATTTTGACAATTACATTTTTATCAAGTAACTGAAGTGTATCTCTGTCTCCGGTTATTATCACAATCTCTAAATCCCAGGCTTTAAATCTATTTACAAGTGTGCCTATAACGTCATCAGCTTCATACCCTTCACATTCTAATACAGGAATGTTCATAGCAGCAAGTATTTCTCTTACGTAAGGTATCTGAACCTGAAGAGAATCTGGCATTGGTTTTCTGTTAGCCTTGTATTCTTCATATTCACTTTTTCGGGCAGCTCTTCCCTTTTTGTCAAAAGCCACTGCTACGTAATCCGGTTTTTCAGAATCTAAGTATTTCAACAGCACATTCAAAAAACCATATATAGCATTTGTAGGTATGCCTGTTGAGGTAGTAAGCTGTGGCAAGGCAAAAAAAGCTCTATACAGAATACTATTCCCATCAAAAATAACAAATTTCATCTTTTATCTACCCTTTCAACAAGTTTAATTGATTCTTCTTTGTTATAAGAGTAGTTATTCGTGTAAAAATGTCCACTATTAAAATTATAATTCAAAACAAGTAAACCTTTTAACTCCTCGGCTATCCTCTGATAACTTGAGTATTCATAGTATTTAAAAAGCATTTTATAAAGTTCATAGCAGATATAAATTGTCATTGTCTCCTGAGCAAAAAGGAAATTGTCAAATCTTTCTTCAAAATTTTCAATATTGAGCAGGGTCCTGTCAGAAAAAAATTTAAAGTGCCTTACAACATTAAGTTCAATCTCTTCTATTATCCTTTCAACTTCTTGAACTGGTTCACTCAAACTCAAATGACATAGTTGAAAATACAAAAGTAGAATGTAAGGTAGATGATAATAAGTCTTCAGTTCAGTTAACATAATATTTTTACGGTAAAAGTTGCAATATATTTTATCTTCATTCAAAACAAGATCTTCAATTTGCTTTTTGAGGTAAATCAGAGTAGTTTGCTGTATTTTCGAAACTTTTAAAAGATTTAAATAATACATGCTCGATGCCTGCAATGTAGAATCATAGATAAAATGAAAATTAGCTGATTTTTTTGAAAAATATAAAAAGAACAGCTTTAATATCTTGCCGGGTACAAACAGCGACATTCCAAACTTTCTTGCAATATCTTCTTCCTGGCACTTATCAATTTCAATTATCTTAATAGGATTTTTATATGGGGTTTTAAAAATTTCATATTTTATATCATAATATCTGATAGCACTGCTTGATTTTAAAATACAGTTGTATAAAGAGTCTCCTTCAAAAATCTCAATATTTATATTAACTTTAGAGTTTTTCCCGGCATACACAGATGTCAGCAAATTTTGATAGTAAAAGCATACAGTATTGTCATCTAAAGAAAATGAGCTAAAAAAGCCTATATACAAAAGTCGGTTTTTTATTTTTGTGCAAAATCTAAAGAATCTACTTTCTATATTCGAAAATCCCGAAAGTTTCAACAGAAAATATTTTTTTCCTTTTCTTAAAACTACTTTCTGAAAATCAGAAGGTGAAAAGACAAGACCATTTTGACCTTTTTGAAGTTTTTCCATAAACAGAACTTCAAAACCCTTTATATCTATTGCCAATGCTATACTGTTTACTGATGAAGGCTTTTTAAAATCTATATTTACATTCAAACCATTTTGAGTGTACAAAAACTCATATGAAACTTTATCTACTTTTTCTCCTAATTCTTTTATTTGTCCATCAATCTCTATATAACAGTGATTTTCAAGTACCATTCTTCTTTTTGCCTTTCTATACCTGTTTATATTAACTATTATACACCATAAAAAAGCCCTAAGTCATCAAACTTAAAGACGACTCAGGGCAACAAATTTTAAAAGCTCTTTATTTTTTCTCAAACATATCCTTACCAACACCACAAACAGGACAAACCCAATCATCTGGTAAGTCCTCAAACCTGGTCCCTGGTTGAATGCCGTTTTCAGGATCTCCTTTTTGTGGATCATACTCATACCCACATATTGAACATACCCAGATATCCAATTTATACCTCCACTCCTTACCTTAAAATTTTTCTGACACATTATTTATACCTCATTTGAACTGCCCTTAAACAGGAAATCTAAAAGATTTCTTTGTCACCTATATCAGTTCTGTAAAACATATTCTCAAAGTGAACCTTATTAATTTCTTTATATACTTTCATCTTTGCATCTTTGAGTGTGCTATCAACTCTTACAATGTTCAGCACTCTGCCGCCGGCTGTTTTTATTCTGCCACTGTCATCCAACTTCGTATTGGCATGAAATACAATTGTATCACTTTCAAGTCTATCCAAACCCTGAATTACAAAGCCAGTTTCATATTTTTCAGGATAGCCTTTTGAGGCAAGCACAACACAAATTGAAAACTGGTCCGAAAATTTTGCCTCAACACCTTTTAAATTACCTTCTGTGGCTTTTACCATAATCTCCAAAAGCTCACTTTTCATAAGTGGTAAAATGGCCTGTGCTTCAGGGTCGCCAAATCTTGAGTTAAACTCCAAAACCATAGGTCCTTCTTCTGTTAAAATTAATCCGCCGTATAGCACACCCTTAAACGGTCTTCCTTCCTTTCTCATTCCGTATATTGCTTTTAGCATTATATTTTCAAGTATGTCCTCAAAAAGTCTTTTATCAACAAGCCTTGATGGCGAAAAAGCTCCCATTCCACCTGTATTTGGCCCTTTATCTCCATCAAACGCTTTTTTATGGTCCCGTGCAACTGTTAATGGTACAATGTCTTTGCCATCGGAAATGACAAAAATGGATACCTCTTCACCTTTCAAATAGTCTTCAATGACAACCTTCTCTCCAGCTTCCCCAAACACCTTTTCTTTCATCATGAGATTGAGAGCATTTAATGCCTCAAGCCTGTCTTGAGCAATTGTCACACCCTTACCCAGAGCAAGCCCATCTGCCTTGATGACAATGGGGTATTTTGGGTTTTTATTTACAAAATCAATCGCATCTTCATAGCTGTAAAATACATTGTATCCTGCTGTTTTTATACCATACTTTTTCATAAGATCCTTCGCAAATACCTTGCTGCTTTCTATCATTGCGGCATCTTTGGTCGGACCAAATGTCTTTATGCCAAATGATTCAAGATAATCAACAATTCCGTCTGCAAGCGGATTGTCCGGACCGACAATCACAAAGTCTATCTCCTTTTCTATACAAAAGTCTTTCAGCTTGCCAAATTCATTTACCTTTATATCAACACAGTTTGCAATTTCGCAAATCCCTGCATTTCCAGGCGCACAGAACAGATCTCTGTAACCTTCGTTGTAAATCTTCCAGGCAATAGCATGTTCACGCCCACCATTTCCTACGATCAATATCTTCATTCCTCAATTCCCCTCTTTTTAGTGCCTAAAGTGTCTTATACCTGTAAATATCATAGCAATATTATACTTGTTTGCAGCATCAATTGAGTCTTTGTCTCTGATAGACCCACCCGGCTGAATAATAGCTGTAATTCCCGCTTTACCTGCTGCTTCTACGCTATCAGAAAATGGAAAGAAAGCGTCTGAGGCAAGCACTGAGCCATTCAGATCAAATCGTGAACGTGCGATTGCATGTTCAACAGCCCAGATTCTATTCGTCTGTCCCATACCTATCCCCAATGTCATCTTGTCCTTTGCAATAACTATTGCATTTGACTTTACATGTTTGACAACCTTCCATGCGAATATTAAGTCTTCCAATTCCTTTTTTTCAGGTTTTCTTTCTGTTACAACCTGGTAATCTTCATTTAGCAATTTCCTGTCTCTCTCCTGAACAAGCACTCCACCGTTTACCGACTTGATATCATAGTATACATCGTTTTTGCTTAAAGTCGGAAGTTTCAGTATTCGAAAGTCTTTTTTTGAAGAAAGCAAAGCCAGGGCATCTTCATCAAAGTCAGGAGCGATAACCACCTCAAGGAAAATCTTTTTCAGTTCCTCGGCTGTTTGTCTATCTACCTTTCTGTTAAATGCTACAATTCCTCCGAATATAGAAACCGGGTCACTGCTATTTACTTTCTTGAACGCCTCAAAGATATTATCACTTGATGCAACAGCACACGGATTATTATGCTTTATTGCAACACACGTTGGCTCATCAAACTCCTTCAAAAGCTCTATAGCACTATCACTATCAAGAATGTTGTTGAATGAAAGTTCCTTACCATGAAGTTGCTGGGCATTTGTAATATTAGATTTTTCTATAAATGGCAATACTATTCTGTAAAAGCTTGCTTGCTGATGAGGATTTTCTCCGTACCTGAGTTCCTGAATCTTTTCAAGTGGAAATGTGAAATGATTCGAGAAAGATTTATCATTCCTTAGATATTTGAAATAGTTAAAAATCATAGAGTCATAATATGCAGTATATTCAAACACCTTTGTTGCAAGATAGAACCTTGTATCAAAAGAAACATCACCTTTTTCTTTCATCTCTTCTATTACAAGCCCATAGTCTGCAGGATCTATTACTACAGTTGTATATCTAAAATTTTTAGCTGCAGCGCGAAGCATTGTAGGCCCACCAATGTCAATATTTTCAATTACATCATCAAATGTTACATTTTCTTTAAAAATGGTTTCCTTAAAGGGATAGAGATTGACTACCACCATGTCAATTGGTGATATGTTCAGCTCATTTAATGTCATTACATGTTCCTGGTTGTCCTTTATTGCAAGAATTCCTGCATGAATGTTTGGGTGAAGTGTCTTAACTCTTCCATCCAAAATCTCCGGGAAATTTGTAATATCACTTATATTTATTACCTCAATACCATTTTCTCTCAGATACTTCATTGTTCCACCGGTTGAGATAATTTCATAGCCAAAATCTTTTAGTGCTCTTGCAAACTCTACAATACCATCTTTGTTGTATACACTTATAATAGCTCTTCTGGTCATGCCTCAATTCCCACCTTTTTCAAGATTTCTTTGTCTTTAATAATAACCTTTCTTCCAATGACTTCTATTTTATCCTCACAGAGAAGCTTAATCGCAAGAGGGTATATCTTCCACTCCACCTCTTCTAAAACTCTCTTTTGTAAACTTTCAGGTGTGTCATCCTCTCTCACATATATTGCTTTTTGCAATATTATGGGTCCACCGTCTGTAGTAGAATCAACAAAGTGAACCGTGGCACCTGTCACTTTCATGCCATATTCTATCACACTTCTGTGGACATTGAGTCCATACATTCCTTTGCCGCCAAAGGCAGGAAGCAGTGATGGATGAATATTTACAATACGATTTTTGAATTCCTCTACAAAATACTCTGAGAAAATATACAAAAATCCAGCCAATATGATAAAATCAATTTCCCTGTCCTTTAAGAATCTTATAAGATACTTCTCATATTCAATTTCATTTGGAAAATCCTTTTTGGAGATATAATACCCTTCTATTTGGTTTTGTTTTGCTCTCTCAAGTGCATAAGCGTCCTTTTTATTTGAGATCACACAGGATATTGTTGCACAAATCTCACCGTTTTTAATAGCATCAATAATAGCCCAAAGGTTAGAACCCGACCCCGAAACAAATACAGCTAATTTCTTCATTTTATAACAACTCCGCCTTCACCTTTTTCAATTGTACCTATTACATATGAATTTATACCTTCTTTACTTAAAATCTCCATAGCAGTTTCAACATTATCCTTAGAAACTATCAAAACCATTCCAATACCCATATTAAATGTGGAGAACATCTCATTTTCTTCCACCTTACCATACTCCTGAATTAGTTTAAATACTGGCAAAACATCCCACGAACCTTTTTCAACCACTGCCACAAACCCTTCTGGAAAAGCTCTTGGAATGTTTTCGAAAAATCCCCCACCTGTTATATGAGCAATCCCCTTTACCTTTACTTTCTCTAACACATTTAAAACTGGCTTTACATAGATTCTGGTCGGCTTCAAAAGCTCTTCACCAAGGCTCAAACCCAGCTCTTCATAAACCCTGGTAAGAATTTTGGGATTTTCATCTATTCCAAAGACCTTTCTCACAAGTGAATAGCCGTTGCTGTGAACACCACTTGAAGCAAGTCCAATTAAAATATCTCCTTGAACAACATCCTGACCACAGATTGCCAGGTCTTTTTTTACAATACCTACCGCAAACCCCGCTAAATCATACTCATCATCCTCATAAAAACCTGGCATTTCAGCCGTCTCTCCACCAACAAGCGAACAGCCTGCAATTTTGCAGCCCTCTGCAACCCCTTTTACTATAGTTGCCACCTTTTCACTTCTCAGTTTACCACAGGCAAGGTAGTCCAAAAAGAAAAGAGGTTTTGCTCCGTGACACAAGATGTCATTTACACACATTGCCACACAGTCAATTCCAACTGTATCATGCTTGTCCATGTAAAAAGCAATCTTTAGCTTTGTCCCTACACCATCTGTCCCCGAAACCAGAATATACTCTGAGCTGTCCATATTCAATAAATACATACTTCCAAATGAGCCAATATCAGTTATGACATTTGAATCAAAAGTCTCTTTCGCTATGTTCTTAATAAGGTTTACTGCTTTATAACCCTCTTCAATATTAACACCCGCATCCCTGTAGGTGGTCATTCTCAAACACCCTCTTCAAAAATGTATTTATTAAAATTCTCTGGTATTTCAGTGATATACTTACCACTGAAACAAGCTGTACAAAAGTTTTGTAGTTTATTGTCAAATACGTTATTTAGACCATCCAAACTCAGATATTCCAGCGAATCAGCACCCAGAATCCTGGCAATCTCTTGAGGAGTGTAGTTTGCTGCAATTAATTCATTTCTGTCTGGGGTATCAATTCCATAATAACAAGGAAATAGAACAGGTGGTGAGCTTATTCTTAAGTGCACCTCACGTGCACCTGCATCTTTTAGCATCTTTATAATCTTCCTTGATGTTGTACCCCTGACAATTGAGTCATCAATGAGCACAACCCTCTTCCCGGCTACATTGCTTTTTAACGGATTTAGTTTTAGCCTGACAGCTATTTCTCTCTGGCTTTGCTGGGGTTTTATAAATGTTCTACCGATATACCTGTTCTTTATAAACCCCTCTGAGAATGGTATTTTAGCCTCTTCTGCAAACCCAATAGCAGCGGTTGTCCCTGAGTCTGGAACTCCAATTACAATATCACAGTCAACATAAGATTCTCTGCAAAGCTGTTTTCCAAGTTTTTTTCTGATTTCGTAAACACTGATACCATCAAGGTATGAATCAGCTCTTGCAAAGTAGATAAACTCAAATACGCACAAATGTTTAAAAGTTTGTTTGTATTTAATACTCTTAATTCCATCAGCAGTTACAGTAACTATCTCACCAGGCTCGACATCTCTTATATACTCAGCCCCCACAGTATCCAGAGCACATGTCTCTGAAGCAAAACAAATACTGTTGTTTATTCTTCCCATCACAAGAGGACGAAGTCCATACGGATCTCTTACCGCAATCAGTTTATTTGGTGTGAGGATCAAAAGTGAATATGCCCCTTTTATCTCATCCATTGTTTTGAGTATAGCTTCTTCTATATTTTGTGATTTTATTCTGTTTCGTGAAATCAAGTTTGCAATTACTTCAGAATCAATAGTAGTTTGAAATATAGCACCTTCCTGCTCAAGTTTTTCTCTGATAGCATGAGCATTTACTAAATTCCCATTGTGAGCAAGTGCCATATGCTCTTTCCTGTATTTTACAACAAGTGGTTGAGCATTTTCTCTATCACTTTTTCCGGTTGTTGAATACCTGACATGCCCAATTGCAGACTGGCCTTTGAGGTGATTTAAAACCACCTCATTAAAAACCTCATTGACAAGTCCGTTATCTTTATGGTAAATGATGCTTCCAGAATCATTTACAGCAATACCGCTACTTTCCTGTCCTCTATGCTGGAGGGCATAAAGTCCAAAATAGGTAATTTTGGCACTGTCACATTTTTTGTCAGTGCTGTATATACCAAATATGCCACAGTGGTCTTTGAAGGCTTCCTCTAACTCTTTAAAGCACATGGTATTGCCTCCTGATATACTCTCTCAACTTCATCTAAATTTAATTTTAGTTTTCTGTCATTTATTCGTCCAACCATCTCAAAGCTGTCAATCACCTTGCCAATAATTTCTAATTCAATATCATTTAAAATTTCTTTTATTTTTGAAAGATTTTCTCCATCAAATGTCACCAAAAATCGTCCTGGCGTTTCACTGAAAAGGTAAAAATCTTCTCTTAAAGAAGTACTTATTTCAACCTCTGCACCTTTTTTGCCTCTTACAGCACTTTCTAAAAGAGCAACTATGAAGCCACCATCTGAGATGTCATGTACAGATTTAAATAGACCCTGATTGATACATTCAAGGACCTTATCGCATGTGTCTTTATGTTTTTTCAAATCAAGCTTTGGTACTCTACCAGAAACAATTCCGTGGTAGAAACTCAAATATTCTGAAGCACCTATATCATCTGAGGTAGCACCTATTATTGCAATGACATCTCCACTGTCCTTAAAAGAGATATCAACAGCCTTTTCAACATCTTCAATGACTCCCACCATTCCAATAACAGGTGTTGGATAAATTGCACCTTCCTCTGATTGGTTATAAAAAGATACATTTCCACCTGTAACTGGCGTTCCAAAATATTCACATGCATCCCTCAAACCTTCAATTGTTTTTACAAATTGATAATAAATCTCTGGATAGAGTGGATTTCCAAAATTCAAACCATCGGTAATGGCAAGAGGCTTTGCACCTACCGCAACTATATTCCTGTAACTCTCTGCCAAGACAAGCTGGACACCTTCATAAGGGTTCAAATAACAATACCTACCGTTGCTATCAATTGTAATAGCAATTCCTTTTTTAATACCTTTTACTCTCAACAAACTTGCGTCATGCCCTGGTCTTATAACTGTATCAGTTCTTACCATGTAATCGTACTGTTTATAAATGTATTCTTTACTTGCAAGATTTGGATTGGATATCATCTTTAAAATTGCTTCATTCAAATCCTGAGGTTGAGGAATTGAATAGATATCAAACTCCCGGGATAATTTTACAATTTCCGGCTCCTTTGTTTCTCTTACATAAGCCGGAGCATGTGCAAGTGCTTTTGCAGGAACCTCTGCAACAACCTTGCCACTGTCAAGAACTCTCAGCATACCATCATCTGTCACTCTTCCTATCTTAACAGCATGAAGTCCCCACTTTTCAAATATCTTGTAAACCTCTTCTTCCCTTTCCTTTTTTACAATAACAAGCATCCTTTCCTGTGACTCAGAAAGCATAACCTCAATCGGATTCATTCCCTCTTCTCTTTTAGGAACAAGCGCTACATCTATTTCAATGCCTGTCCCTGCTCTTGCGGCTGTCTCACACGTAGATGAAGTCAAACCTGCTGCGCCCATGTCCTGTATTCCAACAACAGCATCTGTTTGAAAAAGCTCTAAGCATGCCTCCAGCAAAAGCTTTTCCATAAACGGGTCTCCAACCTGCACAGCAGACCTTTTTTCTTCTGACTCCTGAGTAAGGTCGGTTGAGGCAAATGTGGCGCCGCCCATACCATCTCTACCTGTTGTATGTCCAACATAAAAGACAGAATTGCCAACGCCTTGTGCAACACCTTTGAAGATTCTGTCTTTTTTCATAATTCCTACACACATGACATTCACAAGAATGTTGTTTTTGTAAATTGGGTCAAATGTAGTCTCTCCACCAACTGTTGGAATACCCACACAGTTACCATAACCTGAAATGCCTGAAACAACCCCTTCAAAAAGATACTTTGTTCTGCTATCTTCAAGCTTGCCAAACTTTAGTGAGTCCAAAAGTGCAATTGGTCTTGCACCCATTGTAAATATATCGCGAATTATACCACCAACACCGGTTGCTGCTCCTTCGTATGGTTCTACTGCTGAAGGATGGTTGTGGCTTTCTACCTTAAAGCACACTGCATATCCATCACCAATGTCAACAATACCAGCGTTTTCACCAGGTCCCTGTAAGATATGATCACCTTTTGTGGGAAGATGTTTTAAAAGCGCCTTTGAATTTTTGTATCCGCAGTGTTCAGACCACATAACACCAAAAAGATTGAGTTCCAATTCATTTGGTTCCCTTCCCAAAATATCTATAATCATCTTATATTCTTCATATGTCAGTCCAACCTCTTCGTATAGGTTTTTTTTCAAAACATCTCACCTCGACCTCAAATAATTAATTATACTCAAAAATACTCTTTTCCCATCCTCACAACCCAAGAGCTTTTCACTGCTTCTCTCTGGATGTGGCATGAGTCCAAATACATTCTTTTCTTTATTGCAAATTCCTGCAATGTTCAAAATTGAACCATTCGGGTTTGTATCTTCACTTACATTGCCTTCTCTGTTACAGTATTGTAAGATTATCTGTTGATTCTTTATCATTTCATGCAAAGTATCATCGTCCACCACATAATTTCCTTCACCATGAGCAATCGGCAGATTGATTATTTCATTTTCTTTATAAAGATTGGTAAATGGCGTTTTGTTGCTAACTACTTTAACATACTGATCAGAACAAATAAATTTCAAATTTTTATTTCTAATTAAAGCTCCTGGCAGAAGATGACTTTCTGTTAAAATCTGAAATCCATTGCAAATACCTATAACAAGTCCTCCGTTTTGAGCAAATTCCTCTATTCTCGGCATAACTTTAGAAAACCTTGCTATCGCTCCTGCTCTTAAATAATCTCCATATGAAAAACCACCAGGCAAGATTATACAGTCAAAATCCAACTTTTCATTATAATCATGCCATATATATTCAACATGTTCATTTACTACATCTTTGATAACATGATAGCAGTCGCTATCACAATTTGATCCCGGAAAAACAACCACACCAAACTTCATTGTCTATTCCTCCGAAATGTTAAACTTATACTCTTCCATCACAGGGTTGCAAAGCAACTTTTCGCACATGAGCTTTACCTCTTCTTTTGCTTTTTCAATGTCACTTTCATTTAAATACACAACAATATATTTGCCCATCCTTACCTTTTCAACATTTTCAAAACCCAAACTTTTTAAAGAGTTTAAAACAGCAATTCCCGGTGGGTCTGATATGGATTTTTTTAAATATACAAAAATTTCTGCTTTGAGCACTTTTTATTGCCTCTCCTTTCTTAAATAAATAATTCTTTATTATAATCCCAGTCGCCTTAAAACTTCTTTATAAGCCTCCTCAATATTTCCAAGGTCTCTTCTGAACCTGTCTTTATCCAATTTCTCCTTTGTATTCATGTCCCAGAATCTACATGTATCAGGTGAAATCTCATCAGCCAAAATTATTTCGCCTTTATACCTTCCAAATTCAAGTTTAAAGTCAACCAGGTCAATATTTACTTCTTTGAGATATTCCCTCAAAACTTGATTAACTTTAAATGAATATTCTGTAATTCTATCAACTTCCTCTTCTGTGGCAAGTCTCAACGCTAAGATGTGATACTGATTTATCTGGGGGTCATGAAGTGCATCATTTTTGTAGCAAAACTCCAAAACTGGCCTTTTTAATACTACTCCTTCCTCAAGTCCAAGACGATTGCAAAGCGAACCTGCAGCAATATTTCTTACTATAACCTCAACAGGTATTATCTCTACTTTCTTTACGGCTGTCTTCCTCTCATCAATCTCTTCAACAAAGTGTGTTGGAATACCTTTTGATTCTAAAAGTTTAAAAAAGTGATTTGAAACTCTATTATTGATTATTCCCTTTTCCTTAATTATCCCTTTTTTTGTACCATCAAATGCAGTTGCATCATCCTTATACTCGACTATAACAATATCTGGATTGTCTGTCTCATAAATCTTTTTCGCTTTTCCCTCATACAGCAGTTTCTTTATTTGATAATTCATAATTATAAAACCTCCCGAAGTCTTATTAACATAGGTAAAAAAGACCTATTTTCGATATTTAAAACCGTATAATTATTCAAACATTTGAGTTTTAAAAGGGGAGCATCATCTTTGCTCCCCTTTATATTTTCTAATGAGCAATAATCATAAATCTTAATATAAACAGAATAGCAAGTACATAAGTAATTGGGTGCACCTCTTTTGCTTTCCCTCTTAAAAGTTTAACCAGAACGTAGAATATAATACCAGCTGAAATACCATTCGCAATGCTGTATGTGAATGGCATTATCACTATTGTCAAGAATGCTGGTAGAGCTTCTTCAAAATCATTAAAATCAATCTTCTTTATTGAGCTAATCATCATAACACCTACAGCAATAAGTGCCGGAGCTGTTGCCTGTGAAGGAACAAGCCCGATAAATGGTGCAATAATAAGTGCAAGGATAAAGAGTATTCCAGTTACAAGTGAAGTAAGACCGGTCCTCCCACCTTCTTCTATACCTGCAGCACTTTCAATATAGGTTGTGACAGTAGATGTTCCAAACACAGCCCCAACAATTGTAGCTATTGCATCTGACATTAAAGCCCTGTCCATATTAGGTATATCGCCTTTTTCATCAAGCATTCCTGCTTTATCGGCAAGTCCAACAAATGTACCAATACTGTCAAACATGTCAATTAATGTGAATGTCAAGATTATTGCAAACAGACTCAAAAGTACAGCTCCAATTCCTCCACCCTGGCTATGAGCAGAAAACAATCCTGCAAAATCAAAGTTGAAAGCTGAAACTTTAAAGGATTCTGAACTGAATTTAAACTTCGAAAGGTCAACAATCTTCAGAGGAAAGCTTATTATTGTAGTAATTATAATTCCAATTATAATAGCACCTTTTACTCTCCTGGCAATCAAAATACCAATTATCAAAAGTCCAACTGCAGCAAGTAAAGCACCCCGGGAAGCTATAATAACATTATTTACATCAGGATTATTTGTAAGAGGCTTGAATGCAGAAGTAAAATCACCAAATCTTGGTAGTTTGGAACCTGTGTCAACAACCACTATTCCACTATTGATAAAACCTATAAAAGAAATAAAAAGTCCTATACCTGCTGTCATTGCATGTTTTAGAGCCTGGGGAATTGATCTTACTATTGCCTGACGAAGACCCACAGCAGTAATAATAACAAATATAATACCTGATATAAAGACTGCAGCAAGTGCCTGCTGAGGAGTGTATTTCATCTGAAGGCACACAGTATATGTAAAAAATGCATTAAGTCCCATTCCCGGCGCCAGAGCAAACGGAAGATTTGCATAGAGTGCCATTATAAGTGTACCCACAGCAGCACCGATACATGTTGCAAAAAATACAGCATGCTTGTCAAGTCCTGTAGCACTTAAAATTGAAGGATTAACAAATATTATATAAGCCATTGTTATAAATGTAGTAAAACCTGCTATGACTTCTGTCTTCACATCAGTATTTCTCTCTCTGAGTTTAAAAAGATTTTCTAACACAAATCATACCACCTTTCCTCGAACATTTTTTTTATTGTAAATCCGAATGTTTGGATATTACAGATACATATTATCAAAGTAATTGCCTGTATGTCAATAATTAATTGTGAACAAATTTAGAAAAGCAGCTTATAATATTCGAAATAATTATATACAAAAAAAGAGACCTTCCGTCCTGATTCAAACGAAGGTCTCTTTTCTGATAAGTTTTTTTTGATTGCAATTCTAAATATTTGCCTAATCATTTGTATTTACCGGTGTTCCAAGTGTTACTTTGAAATCCTTAGTTTGACCATCCCGTAATACTCTAATAGTGATTACATCTCCAATTTTATGAGTAGAGAGGATGGATTGAATATCAGAAAATGTGGTTACTTTTTTACCATCTATCTGCAAAATTACATCTCCTTCTTTAAGACCTGCTTTTGCTGCACCTGTCCCCGAATACACTTTTGAGATATACAAACCCATAACATTTCCGCTTCTGTCATAATACTCCATAACAGAAATTCCTATTGTAGGTCTTAAAACTTTTTTGTATTTAATCAAGTCATTAACAATTGGCTTTACATAGTTGATGGGTATAGCAAATCCCATTCCTTCAACACCTGTTTGAGATATCTTGGCAGTATTTATTCCTATTACCTGCCCACTACTATTTACAAGTGCTCCACCACTATTTCCCGGATTTATTGCTGCATCGGTTTGTATCAATGGTATTTGGACACCGTTCCCCATATCAAGTTTCCTGTTCACTGCACTTACAACACCAAATGTAACAGTACCAGCAAACTCCTGACCCAGAGGATTTCCTATCGCAACAACAAACTCACCTACCTGAACTTTTGAAGAGTCTCCGAGTGGTGCAACAGCTTTGACATATTTTGGGTCAATCTTTACGACTGCAATGTCACTGAGTGCATCTGTTCCAATAATTGTTGCCGGCACTTCTTTTTCACCCGAGAGAATAACCGAAATGTTCTTTGCACCTGATACAACATGGTTATTTGTGACAATATAGCCATCCTTGCTGATAATAACGCCCGAACCTTCACCAATTGTAATCTCTTGTTTTTCATCTGTCCACCAGTTGTAAACAGTGCCTTTGTTTTTGATTCCAACTACAGCTGGACCAACTTTTTTGGCAACATCTGTGACAAATGAACTGCTACCTGAATTTAAAATCACTGTTTTGGTGACAGGTGCTGAGTTATTTGAACCTTCTAAGTTAAGACCGCTTATAACTGAGTTTACATCACTTTTGAAATTTGATAAGCTTGTTCCAAAATATCCCATAAATATAATTGAAACCAAAAGTGCACCAATCAAACCTCCTATAAAACCTGCAAATAGATACTCTTTTATAGATTTCTTCTTCCTTATGGTCTTGGGAATTTCAAAGTTAATAGGGCTGTATGATGGCTGAAAGTTTGGAGTTTCAAAATCAAATTTATCAGACATCTCATCCTCACCTCTTATGCTTTATTTTCAATTATAATTTTACCTCTTGTTTTTGAAAAAATTATTAACGAACTGTTAACAAATGATAAAAATTATTTTAAATCAAGGGTAAAAGTAAATTTTGTACCCACACCTTCCTGGCTCTCAACCCATATGTTTTGTTTGTGGAGCTTTATAATTTCTTTCACAATAGAAAGTCCCAGCCCTACACCTTTTTCAAGGCTACGAGATTCATCCACCTTGTAAAATCTTTCCCATATTAGCTTCTGAAGCTTTTCGGGAATGCCAATACCAGTGTCTTCAATTGTAATATATGCTTTATTATTGTCCACTTCTGAGTATATAAATATCTTTCCCCCCACCTTGTTATACTTTATTGCATTGTCCAACAGATTATGAACTACTCTACTGATTAAATCTTTATCTGCTTTTACAACAAGGTTTTCATCCACTTCCAGAAATACTTCTATGTTTTTTTCTTCAATTCTCTGTTCAAATTTGATTAACTCTTCCGCCACAACAGAATAAATCTTAAATGCAGTCATGTTTAAATTTATCTTTCCCCATTCAAGCCTTGACAATTCTAATAGCTGATTTATTAAGTTGTTAAGCTTGATGACTTCTTCTCTTACCAGATTTAAATAGAAATCTCTCCTGTCATCAGGTATTGTTCTGTCAAGTATCCCCTCAATAAACCCTCTTATAGAGGTAAGTGGAGACCGGAGCTCATGTGAAACATTTGATATAAAACTTTTTCTCATCATCTCCAAGTTTTCTAACTTTTCTGTCATGTAATTAAAAGAAGCTATAAGCTCCGCAATCTCGTCATTACCATTAAGTGGTACAGGAGGCTTTTCTGAAAAATCTCCCTCAGCAATCTTTCTGGAGATACTTGCAAGTTTCTTTATCGGGGTGATAATTCTCTTGGTAAGAGCATACGTTATAATAAGGACCAGTATAACCTCAAACAATGTAATAATCCATATTATCCTATTGTACATCCTGAGGGCTTTGCGAATATCATCTGTAGAGGTGACCAGCAAAAGCCCAGAAACCACTTGATTGTTTATTACAACAGGGTATCCAATTACGAGATACTCCTTTTTTACAATATTTCCTACCAGAATCTTTTCCACAGAGATACTACCACTAAAAACTTTATCTCTAATTTTTTGAAGAATGGAAACATTTAAAAATACCTGATCATCAGATGTCAGAACAATATTTGCATTTCTATTTATCATCAATATTGACGCATTTAAGTAATCCCGTAAAAAGTTTATTTCAAACCTGAGCCTGTCCTTTTCTAAAAAACCTGTAATATACCACAAGGCAAGACCTGTTGCAATTTTTTCTGCTTCACGAACAAGCTGAGTCTGCTTTTGAGAAATAAAATAATTCTCGGTAAGATTGTTAAGTATGGTGCCAAAGATTAAAAAGCCCATAACAATTATGATTGTGTATATAATAACAAACCTGAAATATATTGATTTCAATTTTTTTCACATCCCTGAGAAAATGAATTTAAATCTCAAACTTATAACCCACACCCCAAACGGTTTTAATACGCCAAGGATATTTGTCCTTTTCTATCTTTTCCCTTATTCTCTTTATATGAACGTCAACTGTTCTGGTATCGCCCATAAAGTTGTATCCCCAAATATTGTCAAGAAGTTGCTCACGCGTAAATACTTTATTTGGGTGAGAAGCTAAAAAATATAGAAGCTCTATCTCCTTAGGAGGCATTTCTATAACCCTGTCCTCAAGTTTCACCTCATATGTAGTCAAATTGATAGTAAGATTGGGATAGACCACCACCTTTTCGTCGTTTACCTCACCCTGGGTTCTTCTGAGCACAGCCTTTATTCTTGCAATAAGCTCTTTGGGGTCAAATGGCTTGACAATATAATCATCTGCTCCAAGCTCCAACCCCAGCACTTTATCAAATGTCTCTCCTTTTGCTGTGAGCATTATAATTGGAATGTTGCTAATTTTTCTGATTTCTCTACACACTTCATACCCATCTTTCTTAGGCAGCATTATGTCAAGTATTACTAAATCAGGCATTTCTTGTTTGAACATATTTATACCATCAGTACCATTATGAGCCATTATTATATCAAAACCTTCTTTTTCCAAATATAATTTTATTACCTCACAAATTTTTATATCATCATCAATGACAAGTATTTTCATCCTTTTCTCTACCCCTTCTTAAACAACTTTGTAAATTTCATCAACTGGAAAGTTATCTATAAGAATACTTTTACCATTTGAACTTACAAACTCTATTTTTGGGTCTTCAACAATTTCTCCAATAATACAGCATTCAATCCCTTTTCCTTTAAGTTCAGAAATTAGAATATCCTCTTTATTCGTGGTAATCAACATACTTCCACTTGAAATAAGTCTATACAAGTCTAAATTGAAAAAGGAAGAAACTTTTTTAACACTGCTGCTCAAGACAATTTTGTCCTCATAGATTTTTGCGCCCTTTTTTGAAGCCTTACAGACCTCATAGATCGCTCCAAAAAGCCCTCCTTCGGTAATGTCGTGCATAGAAGTTGCATACTTTCTTGCAATCAACCCTTCTTCTATTACACTCAGTCTGTTTATATAATCTTCTATTTCTGTTATTTCTTGAGGAGTTAAAACTTCCCTGAGTTTTTCTTTTTCTTTATTGTAAAGTATTAATGTCCCTTCTATCCCCAGCGTTTTTGTAATGATAATTTTATCACCTGCTTTTGCGCCTTTAGTTGAGATAAGCAAATCCTTCTGCACCCTGCCAAAGCCTGTTGAAACAATTAAAGGTTTGGTAACAACAGGCGATACTTCACTGTGCCCACCCAATAGCTGTACATTGAATCTTCTACATGCTTCTTTTATCTCCCGTAAGATTTGAACAAACTCATCCTGAGTACTTTCTGGCGGCATGAGAATGGTAGAAAGCACTCCCACAGGCTCGGCACCTGCTGCAGCTAAATCATTGCAAACAACAACCACTGAAAGATAACCAGCCATATAGCTTGTTGCTGTAATTGGATCTGTAGTGATAACAGCAATATCGCCTTTTATATCTACAGCCGCTGAATCTTCTCCGATATCTGGACCAAGTAAAACATCGTCTCTTGTTATTTTTGACTCAAATACATGTTTATTCAATATCTCAATAGGTATTTTTCCTATTTCCAAATAAAAGACCCCCTTTAGCAAAAAAATCAAAACACTCTGTCCGGTAGGAAAATATCAAACATCCCAACAACAAATGAAGTTATCAAATTAGCAACAAAAGGCACTTTTATCCCTGGAACTGACATATTAGCAAAGTACAGCACTCCAAATGTTACTAAAAAAGCAATAATTCCTCTGCCAATTGGTGTTCGATAAAGAGTAGTAATTCTTTCAATTATATATGTTATCACAGATATTGCAGCAATTAAAGCTATTCCTATCATCCAGTTGCTAAAAACGAAGTTTGGATAGATTATTTGCATCAAAAGCATCATAAAAGAAGCTACCACAAATCTTACAATAATGCCAAGCCAGCTTGCATATTTTCTTTCTTCTGTCTTTTCACTCATAACAAAAGCACCTCCTATTTCTATCTTTTCTCATTTAAATACTTCTTATTCATTGGAGGTGCTCCTCAGTTTTTTATATTCACTTAAATATTTCATACTATATACTACAAATGCAAATATTGCAAATATCACTGCCATCATTAAAATATATATCGAGATTTTTATTTTTAAAAGAATAGATATTATAGCAACATAAAACAAAAAAGTAGCAATCTTCCCATATATATTAGCCGATACCACTATCTTTATCCGCCCATACAAAATAGCTGAGCCTAAAATCATAAAAAGTTCTTTAACCAGGACAATGTAAAAGATAATAGATGGAATGTAGTTTTTATAAACAAAACACCACAGAACAGTAAGTATCATTAATTTGTCTGCCAGAGGGTCAAAAAGTTTACCAAATTTTGTAACCATATTATAACGGCGTGCAATAAAACCATCCAGAATATCAGTCAAGCCTGAAAGTAAAAAGATCCCTATTGCAATCATGTATTTGTATTTAATGTTTGAAAAAAAAGCTAACACAAAGAGCGGAATTAATAAAAATCTCAAAATGGTAAGTGAATTAGGAAAATTCAATCAATACACCTCTTTTTTTTCTTTTGTCACTTTTTAAGATTTTATCACATTTTCATGTGAATATCCATATCAAAAATCTTTTTAAAGGAAATTTAGCTTTTTGACTGGTCACTTTCAACCTTCTCAAGCTTGAAAATTGACACCTCGTATGCAGTTCTTGTTTCAATTTCGCCATTCTCTAACCTTTTTTGATAGTCTCTGCTTTGTACCCTTCCCCACACCTTTATATTATCTCCTATTTGGAAAGTACTTGCATATCTTGCGTTTCTACCCCATGCAATACAGGGAATATAATCGGATTTTCCATAAAGTCTGTTTACAGCCAGCAATATGTCTGTTATTTCTCTTCCCAATGGAGTAGTTCGATATTGAGGTTTTTTACAAACATAGCCATTTAAAAATATTTCATTAATATTCTTAGCAGGATCAACATTTTCTATATTTTTTATATCTCTTGCAAAGACGGTGAGAATAAGCCTGTTGCCCACATTTGATGGATTATTGTAAGATCTAAATTGACCAATTACTTCTATGAGGCTCCCTTCATCGAGATTAATATTTATCAAAAGTCTGTCAGATACAGTTATGATTAATATATCCTTCTGCTGAGAAAGTCTTGGCACTTCAAGTTTGAAAGTAAAAAACTTTTCACCAAAACTTTCGTGACTAAAAGCAAAAGGAGTTATAACTTTGCCGCACAGGTAAACTTTATTGTTATCCAAAGGATTTTGAGGCATGGCAATACCATCCTTTCGTATTTTTTCTGTTTATTTTTATCCTATTCAAAAATTTGTGTTTTTAGACTTTTAAATTAACTGAAACAGTACTTTTAATGTAGCAATGAGAGGATAAACATACAAAAGATCAGGTTCCATTGAAGTACAGTACATACTTTCTTCTTTAACCTCTTTTTCAACCACAAGATTTCCTTCAATATCTTCAACAGTTCTTTGAAAAAACAAGTTTAAAGTAATTTTACTGTTACTTTCAAGAACTAAGTGAGTAATATTTACAGTATTTTGAGGTGAAAATCCCACATCTATAACCTTTGAACTGATCTCATTGAGATTTCTATAAATAGCATTATCTAAAAATAGTATAATCAGGTGCTTCTTTTCTAAAACCTTTTTTAAACCATTCCCAAGTTCATTTTGCAAAACCATCACTAAATTACAAAACCTCACAAGATTATCTGGACAATCTGAATACAGAATGATATAATCAAAAAGTGATTCAAGCTGAGATTCCAGAAATATAAGATGTTCTTTTTTTGTTCTGTTTTTTTTTCTAAATCTACTTCTAATATTTTTTTACCCTTTTTTTAATAGCATCAACAAAGTTATCTTTAAATATCTTTTTTAACTGCTCTCTATCAGATAACACGTACAACTTTGTTATACCCTCTCATCGGTCAATAAAAGTAAAAAAAACAATATGCAAAAAGAGGAGAGAATTTTAATTCAAACTCTCCTCTTTTGCTTCATTTTCAAACCTGTTTATTACCAGCTGAAGTTCACTTTTTATTCTCCTAATCTCTTCTTTCAAACTTTGCAATGTTTTTTCATGCTGTTCAATCTCCTCAAGCAATGCTTTTTTCTTATTCTCCCCTTCTTCTATAGCCTTGGAAACAATACTTTCTGCTTTCTCTTGTGCTATAATTAACAGTTCTGCAATCTTAATTTTTTGATCATTTAATTTTGAAAATTCTTCTTCAAGCTTGCTGAGTTTCTTTTTTAACTCCTCATTCTCTCTCTGAAGTTCTGAAATTGTTTCCTGTTTTTCTTTTATTTCTTTTTCATATGTCCTCTCAAGGTTGCTGATATATTCAATTACAGAACTGGGCTTAAATCCTCTAAATGTTCTTGCAAATTTATATGTACTCATTGCCAAACATATCCTCCGTTTATCAGTCTTTTTTTGATATTTTAACATAAATAAACATCCAATTGTATAGCAATTTTTCTACCATCCCAATATATCTTTCACAACCTCATAAGCCATTAAAAATCCTGCAACAGGTGGGACAAATGAAATGCTTCCAGGAACATGCCTTTTTTGTGTCTCTTCTTTTAAAAATCTATGATCTGGCTTGATTGGCTTTTCCTCTGAGTAGACCACTTTTAATTTTGCTATTCCCTCTTTTCTGAGTATATTCCTTATCTTCTTAGCAAGTGGACAGTTCCTGGTAGAGTATATATCTGCGATCCTCAACAAAGTTGGATTTAGCCTGTTACCCATTCCCATACTGCTTATTATTCCAATCCCTCTTGAAGTTGCGAATTTTATTAGTGCAATCTTTGCGGGTACATCATCAATCGCATCAACTATATAATCTACCTTAATATCACCAAACAATTTTTCAACATTATCAGGAGTAATTTCCTCTTTTACTTTAACTACATTCACAAAAGGATTTATATCCAAAGCTCTGTTGCAAGAGACATCAACCTTTGATTTTCCTATATTAGACATAGTAGCTATTAACTGTCTGTTCAAATTTGAAACTGACACATTATCTCTGTCTATTATAACAAAATTTTGTATTCCGCATCTTACAAGTGCTTCAAACGCAAAGCTTCCAACCCCACCAAGTCCACATACAGCAATACATACCCTTGATAACCTTTCAAACTCTTCCTGTCCTATCAGCATTATAGTTCTTTGAAATATATCAGTTGTATCCACATTAACTCCCCTTTCATTTAAATTCAAGAGCACAAAAAATAAAAGACCCATTTAAACTTTATGGGCCTTTTGCAGTCTTTTTACCAGGAACTCCACCATGCCGTCCTCAGGGAGTTTCCCAGACCCTGCCTCAGCAGGTGGGTATCCTGCCAATAGCTTTGCATTACTTCCTGTTTATCACCCAAGCAAAAGCCCTGGGTGGGAAGCCTATGCGCCACTATTGGACTCCGGATTCCCTTTTATGATGGTGTTGGCCTGGAACTTCACCATCTCGTAACGTACACGGCAGAGTTCCTTTTCGGGCTACTTCATTTTCTAATTTAAGTATATCACAGATTACTTGAGTTTTCAACATATTAACTTTTTTTTTGGATAGTGTCAAGAGTTTATAGGAAAATTTTGTTAAAAAATTCCTCACTTATTGCATTTTGATTCTAACTTATTATTCATTATTTCCAATATTACCTCACAAATTTCAAAAAACGGTTCATAAATCACTTTGAGAACTGTAAAAGTCACACACATTATTTATAACGCACTCATTGCACTTTGGTTTTCTTGCTTTGCATACAGCTCTCCCATGATAAACCATGAGATTACTAAATACAGTGTACATATCCCGGGGAACTATTTTTCTTAGTTCAATTTCTATTTTATCAGGATCTTTACTGCTTACAAAACCAATTCTGTTTGAAAGTCTCATACAATGAGTATCAACAATTACAGAGGGTACTCCATAGATGTTAGCCATTACAACATTTGCAGTTTTTCTCCCAACACCTTTTAGGGTTGTTAATTCCTCAATATTATCCGGCAACATACCATTGTACTTTTCAAGAAGAAGCTTTGCTGTTTCTTTTATATTCTTTGCTTTATTCTTATAAAATCCTACAGATTTTATATCTTCTTCTAACTCTTCCAAATCAGCATTGGCGATATGTTCAAGAGAAGGATATTTTTTAAAGAGTTTGGGAGTTATCTTATTCACACGTTCATCTGTACTTTGCGCGGCTAAAATTGTTGCTATTAAAAGCTCATATGGTTTATTATATTTTAAAGTACACTTTGGGTCAGGGTACAACTTTAAAAGTTTCTCTACTACATATATCGCCTTTTGTGTTTTTGTAATCTTTTACTCACTCCTTTTTTAAAAAAATTAAAATAATCGCAAAGGAGGCATTGATCTTAAATGGTTATAAGAAAAGCTACAATTTCTGACATACCGCAAATTTTATCAATCTATAATTATGAGGTCTTAAACTCAACTTCAACATTTGACATAAGACCCAAATCCACCGAAGATTTTTTAAAAATTTTCGATAGGCACGGTCCTAAAAATCCAATTTATGTAGTTGAGAACAATTCAAAACTTATAATTGGATACGGATACCTTTCCCCCTTTTCAGAAAAAGAAGGATATTCCCTTACTGTTGAAGATTCTCTTTATATACACTATCTTTACAGAGGAAGAGGTATAGGAAAAATGCTTTTGAAATTTTTAATTGAAAAAGCAAAAGAAGACCAAATCAAAAATATAATTGCCAAAATCTGTGCAGAAAACCAGCCAAGCCTCAATCTTCACAAATCTTTAGGATTTACAGAAGTTGGAATGCTGAAACATGTGGGCTATAAATTCGGTAGATACTTAAGTATAATCATTTTGCATTTAACTTTATGATTTTGCTTATTGCAATTTTTGAGTTTTCAAACAACCATTTGATTTCATTAACTTTCAAAATATAAATTACTATTGAGTATGAAATAATTCCGCAAAATATCTTGATTGCCAAGTTAATTGTACGTGTTAAAAATATATATGATGTCTGTATATTAATAAACTTTTTAGCAATCATCATGGTCAATACCATACATATTGAAGCAAAAATTGATTTTAAAAGCACAACAAATGAGTTTTTGAATTCTATTTTTCCTATTTTCACAACCAAACTTCTTAAAAGTAAAAAAACAGAAACATAGGCAACTATGCTCGTACCCAGTGCTAAACCTCTGTGCTGCAAAAATCTGACAAGAACTATGTTCAGTCCAATATTTACAAAAACAGCAATTATTCCGTTTTTCATAGGTGTTAATGTATCCTGAATTGAATAAAATGTTCTGCTAAGTACATCTCTCACTGCATAGCCTAAATACCCCAAGGAAAAAAACATAAGAGCACCACTTGTAAGGTATGTGGACTTTTTATCAAATGCTCCTCTTTCATAGACTACCTGGACTATCTCAGTACTTAGAACCAAAATTCCAAATGTTATTGGAACCATTATTAAAATAAGGGAGTTGATTGAGAGCTTTAAATACCTTTTAAATTCTTCTTTTTTATCGGTTGAAAAAAATCTTGACAGATACGGGTAAATCACCGTCGATATCGAAGCACTGAAAATGCCATAAACCAGTCCGTTTAGCTTCTCAGCATAGTTTAAAGCAGAAATGCTACCTTGCTGTAAATACGAAGCCAAATATCTATCTACAAAAGAATTTAATGAGATCACAGAAGAACCTACAAAAACCGGTAACACAAGTCTAAACATCTTCTGTATGTACTCGTCCTTTACATTGAAATCAAGTTCCAACTTGAAGCCTTTTTTTCTGGCAAACGGAATTTGAAATATAACCATTGAAAAATATCCTAAAACAAAAGCAATCGCAACAGCATAAATATCAAAGAATTTTTTGAAAAAGACTGAAAAAATAATTATTGCATTAAATGGAAGCCCTACCAATACTGGAACAATAAAATTCTCATTTGACTGCAGAAAAGCCTGAAAGATATAATTCGCTCCCAAAAAGATTATATAAAAAAATGTTATTTGCATAAGAGAAGAGGTAAGCGCTTTTCTTTGCAAATCAAAACCTTTGAATATTAAATCAACTATAAAAGGTGAAAATATACAACCCAGAATTGCAATAAAAAGAGCACAAATTGAAATTAAAAAAAGAGACTTATTTACAAATTTATTTGCCTTTTGTTTGCCTGCTTTTACAACTATTTCATTATATATAGGAATAAAAGTTGTTGAAAAAGAAGCCAGAATACTTGCAAAAAAAACGCCCGGCAACAGCTGGGCAGAAATTAAAGCATCCAATTTGTAGCTTGTTCCATAAAATGCGCCTAAAACAACCTCGCGCAAAAATCCAAATATTTTAGAAAGTATTGTTGCTAATACTACTAAAAAAGTAGCTTTTGTAATCCTTTTTGTATTGTCCATTCAAGACCGCCTTTCCCAACTTTATATAAACTTGTCCAACTTCTTTTCTTTTAGCATTTCGACAATCTTTTTAACATCCTGAGCTCTATTTTTAGCACAGACCAAAACAGCATCCTCTGTCTCTGCAATGATAACATCCGATACATTTATTGTAGCAATAAGCCTGTTATTGCCATAAATTATACAGTCACGTGTATCTATACCAACATGAAGTGCTTTTATAATATTACCATCATCATCTGGCGGGAAAATTGCTCCCAATGAATCCCATGAACCCACATCATTCCATCCAAAATCTCCTGGCACAACAACAACTTCATCAGCTCTTTCCATTATACCATAGTCAATAGAGATATCCTGCAAGACTGGATATATATCACTCACATATCTGAATTCTTCTTCTGTCCATAGATACTCATAGACAGAATAAAACTTATTGTATATCCTCGGTAAAAATCTATTAAAGTTTTGGATAATTGTATCAAGCCTCCATACAAACATACCACTGTTCCAAAGATAATTACCGCTTTTTATATAAGCTTTCGCCCTGTCAAATGAGGGTTTTTCAACAAATTCCAAAACGTCATAAGCTTTATTATCATACTTGTCATGTGAATCTTTATCAAATTTAATATATCCATATCCAGTTGAAGGGAAGGTTGGATTTATTCCAATTGTTATCAGTTTATCAGACTTTTCTGCAATCTCAATACAGGTATTTAGAACTTCAGCAAAACCTTCATTGTCTTTTATATAATGGTCAGAAGGAAACACACACATTATTCCATCTTCATGTAACTTTTTAATCTTGAGTGCTGCGTATAAAATACAAGCAGCTGTATTTCTGCCAATCGGTTCATAGATGATATTATTCCTGTTAATCTCGCTGTCTAAAACCTTTTCTATCATTTCCTTCTGATTTATATTTGTTACAATGAATATATTCTGTTTTGGAATTACCTTGGAAATTCTATCAATAGTTTCGTTGATTAATATGTCATTCCCAGAGAGGTTTAAAAACTGCTTGGGCGATGAACTTCTCGATAATGGCCAGAACCGTGTACCGCCGCCACCTGCCATAACCACTGCAAACTTTTGCATTCTTAAACCCCTCCCTGTCAACTGAAGTAATAAAGTTGTCAACATTTATATTATACAATATTTTTCAGCTTTTAAACAGGAAAATCTCAAAAAAAGCTTTTATTTTCTTCTTTCTTCTAAACTCTTGAATATCTCTGTCCAATCTAAATCAAAATATGAAAGCAGAACGCTCAAGTGATAAACAAGATCACTTATTTCATATATTATTTCTTGTTTTGATTCATTTTTTGCACCAATTACAACCTCAGTAGCCTCTTCTCCTACTTTCTTGAGTATCTTGTCAAGACCTTTTTCAAACAAATAACATGTATATGATCCTTCTATTTTATTTCTCTTTCTATCATTTATTGTCTCAATTAGTCTAAAAAGAATATCAACCTCGCTTTTTTTATCCTGACCAAAAAAATTTGTAAAGAAGCAGCTTTTATTGCCCGTATGGCACGCAACCCCTGTTTGTTCAACAATTGCTAATATGGCATCCCCGTCGCAATCAACATACAATGATCTTACCTTCTGGAAATTCCCTGATGTCTCTCCCTTTTTCCATATCTTGTTTCTACTTCTACTAAAATAATGCATATATCCAGTTTCAAGTGTAAGTTTTATGCTTTCTTGATTCATGTATGCCAACATCAAAACCTCGTTTGTTCTAATATCCTGAACAACAACTGGAATAAGCCCGTTTTGGTCAAACTTGATTAACGATAGATCCAACATTTTATGTTCTCACCTCAATATTATGATTTTTCAAAAACTGCTTTAAATCACCAATCAAAATTTCACCAAAATGAAAAACCGAGGCAGCCAATGCTGCATCAGCACCTACCTTAAAAACTTCCAGGAAATGATCATAATTACCAGCACCGCCTGATGCAATTACAGGAATATTGACCTCAGAACATACAGCCCGGGTTAATTCTAAATCATAACCAGCTTTTGTACCATCTCTGTCCATTGAGGTCAAAAGTATCTCACCTGCTCCTCTTTTTTCAACCTCTTTTGCCCACTTTATGGCATCAAGTCCTGTATCAACCCTACCACCGTTTATATATACGTGAAAGCCATCTCTGTGTTTCTTTGCATCTATTGCAACAACGATACATTGAGAACCAAAAATTTTAGCAGATTTTTCTATCAAATCAGGATTCTTTACCGCTGCTGAATTTATTGATACTTTATCAGCTCCGGCAAGCAGCAGATTTCGTATATCCTCTATGTCTCTTATACCACCACCTACTGTAAAGGGAATGAATACCCTCTCAGCAACCTTCTTCACAACTTCAAGCATTATATTTCTCTCTTCATATGAGGCAGTAATATCTAAAAATACAAGCTCATCTGCACCGAGCTGATTATATTTTTGAGCACATTCAACAGGGTCACCTGCATCAACAAGGTTTAAAAAGTTTATACCTTTTACCACTCTTCCCCTGTCAACATCAAGACATGGGATAATTCTTTTGGCAACCATAAGTCATCTTCTCCTTCTATTACCGGTTTTTATATATTTATCACTTCTTTTAGACTAATATGACCTGTATAAAGAGCCTTGCCAATAATTACAGCATCTGTGCCTATATCCTTTAGTCGCAAAATATCATCTTTCGAGGAAATCCCACCTGACGAGATCAAAAATCCATCGAATAACCTTCGAATATAACTTGCTGCCTCAAAGTTATGACCTTTTAACATTCCATCTGTTTTTATATCGGTGTATATGAGCCTTTGAAAACCAAGATTTTTAATATGAACAATCCCTTCTTTTACCGAAATTTTTGTCGACTCCTGCCAGCCAGAAAGTTTCAAAAATCCATCTTCAAAGTCAAGTGAAGCTATAAACCTTTCACTTCCATATTTTTTAAGTGCATTTTTAACAAATTCAGGGTTTTTAAAAATAATGGAACCCAGAATAATGTAATTAATTCCAGCCAGCAGATAATTGCTTATAGTCGCTTCATCTCTTATGCCGCCACCGCATTGTACAGTCAAATTTGTACTTTGTTTTATCCTCCTTATAACTTCAAAGTTAGCCGGGTTGCCTGCCTTTGCTCCTTCCAAGTCAACCACGTGAAGGTATTTAGCACCTTCTTTTTCAAAGAAAATTGCCTGCTGCACAGGGTCTGAGCTATATTCCTGTATTTTATTATAGTCTCCCTGAGAAAGTCTTACACATCTACCACCAATTATATCTATTGCAGGTATTATAATCATATCAATCCCCCAAAATTTTTTAAAATTTCAAGTCCCACTTCACCACTTTTTTCTGGATGAAACTGGGTTGCAAAAATATTTCCCATTTCTATAGAAGAGTCGAATTCTATTCCATGTTCACACGTAGATGAAACAATCTCCTTGTTTTTGTTATCAACATAGAATGAGTGAACAAAATAAACATATTGCCCATCCAGGCCTTTCAAGAGCCTGGATGTCCCCCTCACTTTTATTTTATTCCATCCCATATGAGGAATTTTGATATTTTGCTTTTGTGGAAACTTTCTTACATCTCCTCTTAATACTTTTAGCCCCTCACAATTCCCCTCTTCACTAAAGTCATAAAGCAATTGATATCCCAAACATATGCCAAGAAAAATTACCTCATTTAATCTTTTTTTTAAAACTTCAATTAAACCCAACTTTTCAAGATTCTTGTAAGCCACATCAAAAGCACCAACTCCTGGCAAAACTATTGCATCATACCTTTCAATTTCCTCTTTGTTTGATGTAATAATAGGAGCAAATCCCAGATACTCAAATGCTTTCCCTACACTTCTCAGGTTACCCATTCCATAGTCTATTATACATATCCTTTTCAAACTCACAGCACTCCTTTTGATGATGGTATTTTATCATCCACAACAGTACATGCATCTTTCAAAACCCTGCCAAAAGCTTTAAAAATAGCTTCACAGATATGATGGTCATTTTCACCTGATATTTTCTTTATATGAAGAGTAACTTTGGCAGAAGAAACAAACGCCCTGAAAAACTCTACCACCATCTGAGAAGTCATTTCTCCGAGTTTTGGGAGTTTAAAATCAACATCAAAAGCTAAATAAGACCTACCAGATATATCAATTGCAACCATCACAAGTGCCTCATCCATAGGCAAAATTGTATGGGAATACCTCTTTATACCCTTTTTGTCGGATAGAGCTTTCAAAAATGCCTGACCTAAAACTATTCCAACATCCTCAATAGTATGATGGTCGTCGATGTAAAGATCTCCTTTTGCCTCAAGCTGAACATCAAATTTACCATGATGTGAAAATAGCTGAAGCATGTGATCAAAAAAACCTATCCCTGTTGAGATTTTGTAATCCCCTTGTCCGTCTATGTTCAGGACTATTTTGATTTCGGTTTCCTTAGTTTTTCTCTGGACCTCAGCAATACGCACATTCATATTTGTTTACCCCTTTTGTAGTTGATTAGATTTTCTAATATTATATCATTGTCCACAGGCTTACCCAACGTAATCCTTAAAAGTTTTTTAAAGCCCGTATCAAATTTTTTGACTAAAATTTTCTTATCTTTCAGATAATCAAAGATATAATCCACCTCATCATCCACTATTGATATAAAATTTGCCTGAGAAGGTAAAACAAAGTAAAAACTTTTCAATGCATTTGCCATTCTCAATCTTTCATTTTTTACAGTGTCAATATTATCTTTTAATCTATCAAAATTTTTCAATAAACTTATCGCAATCTGCTGTGAAAGTATATTCACATTATAGGGGGGTTTTACCTTGTGTAAATTTTCTATAATCCTTTCATTTCCAATTGCATATCCACATCTTATTCCTGCAAATCCTATTTTAGAAAAAGTTTTTAATATTATCACATTTTCATTCTGAAGAACTAAACTCAGATAATCAATATCACAATATTCACCGTATGCATTGTCAATTACAACCAATTTCTCCGGGAATGATTTGACAATCATCTTGAGCTTTTCATAATCTAACGCAATACCAGTGGGATTGTTCGGTGTATCAATAAAAATGACTTTAATCCTTTCATTTTTCCCTATTTTTTTAACAGTCTCTTCAACGTCAATTTCCCAGTTTTGAGTAATGTCTATAAAACTGTGATTTACATCAAATAGATCTGCTGTAATCTTATACATAGCAAATGATGGATAGAGCGTAAAGATAAAATCATCCTTATCACAAGCAGCCTGGATAATGATCTGGATAATCTGATCCGAACCATTTCCTATTATAAAGTTTTCCTCTTTGAGGTTATAAAACTTTGCAAGCTCCTGTTTTAAAGGTTGAGAATTTATCTCGGGATAAAAACATAAGTCTTTCACACTCTTGTTCAAAATGTCAGCAATGAGAATCTGTAGATCCTCAGGATAGTCCAAAAGGTTTTCATTTGCATCAGCCTTGACAGTATACTCAAAAACGGGTGTTGAATAGTTTGTGAAAAATTGGAGTTTACTTCTGAACATCTTCCAACCTCACTTTCAAAGAATTTGCATGAAACGAAAATCCTTCTTTTTGAGCCACTTCAATTGCAAGTGGAGCATCTTTGAAAAATTGATCTTTTGAATATTTTATTACACTAACTCTTTTTACAAAATCATAGACGCCAAGAGGTGAGAAAAATCGTGCTGTACCAGACGTAGGCAAAACATGATTTGGACCAGCAATATAATCACCAATTGGCTCAGGTGAAAATTCTCCTACAAAAATTGCGCCTGCATTTTTTATTTTAAAGATTAACTCCTCAGGATTTTTACAGCAAAGCTCCAAATGTTCAGGGCAAATAATATTCGAAATGCTTGCTGCTTCTTCTAAATCCTCAACTATTATTACTACACCATTTTTTTCAATAGATTGAAAAGCTATCGGATTTGGATTTGTTTTTAACATTTCATTTATATTTTCAACTACCTCAAAAGCAAGCTCTTTAGAGGTTGTAATTAAAATACTTTTTGCCCTTGTGTCATGCTCTGCCTGAGACAATAAATCTGCTGCAACATACTTTGGATTTGCAGAGCTATCAGCAATAACCAAAACCTCGCTCGGACCTGCAACTGAATCAATATCTACAACTCCAAAAAGGACTTTTTTGGCAATTGCCACATAAATGTTCCCCGGTCCAACAATCTTGTCTACCCTGGGGATAAGCTGTGTACCTATTGCCAGTGCTGCAATTGCTTGAGCTCCTCCAACTTTAAAAATCTTATTTATACCGCATATTTTTGCTGCTGCCAGGGTGTATTTATTTATTTTTTTATGTTTATCCGGAGGGGTTACCATAATTATTTCTTTCACACCTGCTATTTTGGCAGGAATAGAATTCATCAAAACGGTTGAAGGATATGAACCATTTCCACCGGGTACATATATCCCAACTTTCTCTAAAGGTCTTATTATCTGCCCCAAGATAGTATCACCTTTTACATAAAGCCAGGTTTCTTCTTTCTGTCTTAAATGGTACTGATAGATGTTCTCATAAGCTATTTTCAATGCTTCTATAAACTCTGGTTCTTCCTCTTGACATTCAAGATAAGCTCGTTCAATCTCATCCTCTTTAACAGTTAAATCTACAAACTCTATCTCCTTACAGTCAAAAAGTCTTGTATACTCTAAAATGGCTTCGTCTTTTCTAAAAATCACATCTGTAATTATTTTTTTTACTTTTTCTTCTATTTCCTCAATTTCTCTATAATCAGTAAAAGCAATACTCCTTAAGTATTTTTCAAGTTCTATTTTTTCTTCTATTATTCTCACTGCATGACCATCCTTTCCAAATGGTTTACAATTACTTCTATTTTATTTTTAAGTTTCAAACTTGCTCTGTTTATAATCAAACGTGCACTTACATCATATAACTTTTCATATACCTCCAGCCCATTTTCTCTAAGAGTTCTTCCGCTTTCAACAATATCAACTATCATATCAGAGAGTCCCAAAATAGGTGCAAGCTCAACCGAACCATTTAGTTTTATTATTTGAACATCCTCACCAAGTACATTTTCAAAATATTCTTTTGTTATATTCGGAAACTTTGTCGCTATGGTCTTTTCCGATTTGTTCAAAAGTTCTTCTTTCATACCTTTGGGACCTGCCAATGCAATAAAACATTTTCCTATACCCAAGTCCAAAAGCTCATAAACTTTTTTCCCTTGCTCAAGTAAAACATCCTTGCCTACAATCCCCATGTCAGCAATGCCATACTCCACATATGTCGGAACATCAAAAGGTTTCACCATCAAAAAACGGATATTGCTACTTTCATCTTCGATTATAAGCTTTCTTGTCTCCTGTATAATATCGATAGTTGTAAGAGAAGAATTTATAAAAAGTCTTGCTGCCTCCTGTGCCAATCTTCCCTTAGGCAGTGCTACTGTTATCATTTCCCTATTCCTCCACCGAGAATCTCTTTATTCCGTCTTCACAGACATAATAAAATTCATTTATTTTGAGCCCTTTGGCAATAACCTCAGCTTTTTGAATGTCCACCGGCTCACTGTAAAAGTAAGTTTCATCCTCAAGATTTAAAAGTTCTTTTACTGCCACTTCAAAAAAACCTTGATGATAAAACATTGCAGACCTGTATAAGCTTATTTTTAAATTTGAGTTTTTTATAAGCCAGTTTACCAACCTGTCAACCCCGAGAGCAAAGCCAATGGCATAGAGTTTTTTCCCAAATCTTTCACATAAGTTATCATATCTTCCTCCATTGAGTACCGAATACCCCATCTTGGGAAGGTAACCAGAAAATATTATACCAGTATAGTAATTCAAGTGTTTTACCATGCTAAAATCTATAGAAATGTATTTTTCATATCCCAACCTGGTCATTTTTTCATATATTTCTTTTAATCTTTCTATCGCACATTTTGATATCTCATTTTTAGCAAAATTATAAGCTTCATCTATTTTATCTTTTTTCCCATACAGTCTGGTAAGACTTCTAAAAATATCTATAACCTTTTCCGAGATGCCTTTTTTGATAAGGAAATTCTCTATCCCAATATAATCTTTTTTATCCACTAATTTACACAACATTTCAGATGAAGTATCATCTATTTCATAATCATTTGCTATTCCTTTGAAAAAGTTTACTTCACCTATATCAATTGTAAAATTATCAAATCCAAGTTGCAGAAGGCTCTCAACCGCTAAAATTAACACCTCCAAATCTATATAAATGTTGTCTGATATGTGAAAATTCTCTATCCCGGACTGAAAAAATTCTCTCAAATCTCCTGCATCATATTGCAGAAACTGAAATGCCTTTCCAAAATAACAGTATTTAATAGGGTAAACTTTCTCGGATCTTTTTGCCGCTATTTCAGCCACTTTTGGTGTAAACTCATCTCTTAATGCTATTATACTCCCATCGGCATCCATAAATTTTATAGCATTTTGTCCATCCAAACTTTTTGACCTCTCATAATCTTCAAAAACAGAAGTTTCTACTAACTGATATCCAAACTTTGAAAACAAGGTTATAGTCTTTTGTCTTATTTGTTCCAGGAGAATTGCTGGTAATTGATAGTAATCCATAAATTTTTTGTTCATTTTTCTTCCCTTCTTTGCTTTATCATGATAAAGTGATGAATAGATATCATGATATATTATATTATACATATTAAAAAAATGCAACAAAAAAAGTGGAGCAAAAATCACTCCACTTTCCCTTCTCAATATTTAATTTCATATCAGTTTTTTACCTTTCAGTTGCTTTTCAATAGCAATAAATAGTGGAAGACCCAAAGCATATGTTGCAATTGCCTCACCAGTCCCAATAGATATCACTGTAAAAAGATATCTTAAAAAAGGATTTAAATGGCTCAGCCACTCTATTTTCAGGTTATCAATAAAGTAATACCATATATAAGCTGAAACTACCACTGCATTTACAACTATAGTTGGCAGAGGCAAAAGTATCTTCTTTCTAATTCTGGTTGTTATTATAGCAGCAACAAGAGTGGCTAAGGAACCAAAAATTACATCATATATTCCTGTTACACTGATCATCATTCCATACAGGTTTGCCAGAAAACACCCTACAAAAAGTCCGGCTGTTGCAGATACTGGCATTAAAGCCGGCAAAAGCGTCAATGCCTCCGAAACTCTTACCTGAACAGGTCCATATGATATCGCCGGCAAAAATGAAGTCAAGATAAAATAAAGTGCAGCAATAATACCTGATCTTGCAACAACTTGAAGACTCATTTTTTTCATAAACTATATCCTCCTATTTTGTCTCCCAATCATGTTTGTGCATTCCTGTTATTTTATAAACAACCCATTCAGCAATATTTGTAGAGTGATCTGCTATTCTTTCCAGATATTTTATAACAAGCAAAAATTGTATACACTGTGGCACAGCATCTGAATTTGTCTTCATTATCTGTTCTAATTCATCTATCAGGTTTTGATACATCTGGTCAACTACGTCATCCTTTTTTACAACAGATTTGGCAAGTTCTACATCAGAATTCACATAAGAGTCAAGGGCATCTTTTAGCATTGATCGGGTTATTTCTGCCATTCTGGGAATGTCAACAAGAGGTTTTATATATGCCTCACTTGCAAGCTTAATTGTTATCTGTGAAATATCCTCCGCATGGTCTGCAATTCTTTCAATATCGGTGGCAATCCTCATTGCAGAGATGATAAGTCTAAGATCGCTTGCAAGAGGCTGCTGGGTAGCAATTACAATAGCACACTTTTTCTCTATTTCCTCGGTAAGAGCATCTATCTTGTCATCATTTTCAATAATCTTTTGAGCAAGATCTATATCCTTGGTTTTTAGCGCATAAATTGCCTTGTCAATTGCTTCTTCTGCCATTGCCCCCATTTTTAGTATGTCCAGGTGTATTTCTTTTAGCTCATTTTCAAAAGTAGGTCTTGTCATTTTTTAAAATCACCTCTCATTCTGTTAATATAAGTTTTTATCCAAATCTACCTGTGATGTAATCTTCGGTTCTCTTGTCTTTTGGAGTGTTGAAGATTGTAATAGTTTTATCATATTCAATGAGTTCGCCATTTAAGAAAAACCCGGTCCAGTCAGATATTCTTGCAGCTTGCTGCATGTTGTGTGTCACTATTACAATGGTGTAGTTCTTCTTGAGCTCCTCCAAAAGTTCTTCTATCTTCAAAGTTGAAATTGGATCCAGCGCAGATGTAGGTTCATCAAGTAAAATAACCTCAGGCTCTACTGCTAAAACTCTTGCAATGCAAAGTCTTTGTTGTTGACCTCCTGAGAGAGAAAATGCACTTTTTTTAAGTCTATCTTTCACCTCTTCCCAAAGATAGGCTTTTTTTAGACTGCTTTCTACAATCTCATCAAGTATCTCTTTTTTCTTAATCCCATGTATTCTCGGACCATATGCTACATTGTCATATATACTCATAGGAAAAGGATTTGGTTTTTGAAACACCATGCCTATCTTTTTCCTGAGTGTGATGACATCTACGTCTTTGTAAATATCTTTATTTTCAAAATAAACCTTTCCTTCTATTCTCACATTCTCAATAAGGTCATTCATTCGATTGAGTGTCCTCAAAAATGTAGATTTACCACAGCCAGATGGACCAATGAGTGCTGTTATGGACTTCTCATTTATCTTTATGTTTACATTTTTAAGAGCATAATTGTCACCATAGTACAGATTTAAATCCTTTGTCTCTATAATTACCATTTCAAAACAACCTCTCCCTATCCATTTTAATACCACAATTTATGAATTATACACCTCTACTTTTAAAATTTTATTTAATGTATGTTAAAACTGTGTTAAATATTATATAATATTTTCTGTGCGATGTAAAAGCTTTTATTCTGTCACTCTCATCCTATGTAAATTGGACTCTGTAACAAAATTTTAAAAAGGGGTTGTGAAAGAATGTGGAGTATTATACCAAAAGAAAACCAGTTTTTTGTCCTTCTAAATGATGCAATTGAAAATGCCTATCAGTCAGCAGTGTTATTGAGTCAACTTATTAATAATCTTTCAAATATGAATAAATATATTGTTGAACTTGAAAAAGCTGAGAACAGAGGTGATGATATTACACATCAAGTAATTGAACTTCTCAATAAAACTTTCATTACTCCTCTTGACAGAGAGGACCTGTTCGCAATCATTAAGGAAATAGACAACATTGTGGATGCACTTGAGACTGTTGCTCACAGATTCGAAATATACGGTGTGGACCACATTAAACCGGAAGCGAAAATTTTATCCGAGATGATAATAAACTGTACAAAAGAATTAAAAAGTGTAGTCGAAAATTTGAAAGACTTAAAAAATACCAAACTTATTAAAGAGAAGATTATTGAAGTGAATAGAATTGAGGATGAAGGTGATATTGTTTACAGAAATGTAATAAAAAAACTTTTTTCTGAAAATAGGGACAAGCCCATTAAAGTAATAATCTGGAAAGAAATATTTGGATTTCTTGAAGATACCTTGGATGCTTGTGAAGATGTTGCAAATGTAATAGAAGGGGTTATGACAAAAAATGCATAGTATACCTTTAAATCTTCTTCTCATAATAATCCTGGCCTTATTATTTGACTTTATAAATGGTTTTCATGATACTGCAAACGCCATTGCAACATCTGTTTCAACCCGTGTTCTGACACCAAGGGCTGCAATATTTATGTCAGCAGTTTTTAACTTTTTCGGTGCAATGATTAACACAGAAGTTGCAAAGACTATAGGACACGGTATAGTTGACCCAAAATTTGTTACAGAGTACCTTGTCCTTGCCGCTGTTATAGCAGCAATTGTTTGGGATTTGATCACATGGTGGTGGGGAATTCCCTCATCTTCTTCACATGCAATAATAGGTGGATTGATTGGTGCAGCTATTGTTACCACAAAGTTACTTTCTGATATAAACTGGATTGGTTTTGTTAAAAAAATAGTATTGCCACTGATTATTTCTCCTGTTCTGGGTTTTATATTTGGATATTTGTTTATGATGATTCTTTACGTAGTTTTTGCCAGGGTTCACCCCAATATTGTAAATAGATACTTTTCAAAACTTCAAATATTTTCTGCAATGTGGATGGCATATAGCCATGGTTCAAATGATGCACAAAAATCAATGGGGATAATTACAATGGCACTTGTTAGTGCTGGAGTTTTAAACAAATTTGTGGTTCCTGATTGGGTAAAATTTGCCTGTGCTCTTGCAATGGCACTTGGTACTTCATTTGGTGGATGGAGAATAATCAAAACTATGGGAGTAAAGATAATAAAACTTGCTCCAATAAATGGTTTTGCTGCCGAAACAGGAGCAGCACTTACAATCCAGTTTGCCACACATATTGGAGCACCTGTTTCTACAACACATGTAATCTCATCCTCTATTATGGGAGTGGGTGCATGTAAAAAATTTTCAGCAGTAAGGTGGGGAATTGCCAAGAACATTGTTATTGCATGGATTTTGACAATTCCGATGTGCAGTTTAATTGGTGGTTTAATTGCATGGATTATTATAACTTAATTGTTTAGGATTAAAACTGCAAAAAGGAGCTGTTTGACCTGCAGCTCCTTTTTATATTACAATTGTAAATTCGCTTCCCTTGCCAGTTTCACTATTGACATATATTCTTCCGTTATAGAGTTCAACTATGTGCTTGACTATGGACAGTCCCAGGCCGGTCCCACCACCTTTTCGCGATCGACCTTTGTCCACTCTATAAAACCTTTCAAAGATTCTATCTATTTCGTTCTGTGGAATACCTATTCCAGTATCTTTTATTTTTATGACCATTTTGTCTCCCGATTTTTCAACTTTTACAAAAACTTCTCCACCCTGTTTATTGTATGTTATTGCGTTGTCTATCAGGTTTATAAACAGCTGTTTTAACCAGTCCCTGTATATTTTAATTTTGAGATTGTTATCCACATCAACATGTACTTTTACATCCTTAGCTTCAGCTTTAAACTTCAAAAGCTGAATACATTCATCCACTATTTCTTTTATGTTCACTTCTTCTTCATTAACTTCTATTTTTGCATTTTCTATTTCAGAAAGATACAACAAATCGTTTATTAAACGAACAAGTCTTTCAACCTCAACTTCAATTATATTTAAAAATCTCATAGCTATATCCCTGTCTTCAATTGTTCCATCTTTGAGTGTTTCCACAAACCCTTTAATGGAGGTCAGCGGAGTTTTAAGTTCGTGTGAAACATTTGCAACAAAATCAGATCTCATCTTTTCAAGCTTTTTAATAACAGTAATATCATTAATAATCAGCAATATGCCTTCCTTATTCTCATCGTATTTGATCTTTTTCTTAGCAACTTTCAGAATCCTATTTTGCCCATCGACTACCACCTCAAATTCTTTCTCCAAAACTGCCTCATCGTATAAAAATTCAAAAAGTTCATAAATTCGGATGCATTCAAGTAAACTATTACCATTTTTAAGCTCTGTCGCAAATATTTTTTCAGCCTGTCGGTTAAACATAATGATACGCTTTTTATCATCAAAAAAGATTATTCCCACTTCGATAGAGTTGAGCAGTGAACTAAGTCTACAGTTCAGTGCATTAACCTCATTAATTTTTTCTTCTAAAAGTTGATATAACCTTGTAAAACTAAGACTTAACCACTTCAAATCCTCTTCTTCTTTAAGCTCAGCTATAGCAAATTTCTTCAGCGCTTGTGTAATAAGAGAAATTAAATTCTTAAGTGGTTGATATAAAAGTGACGACACTCCAATTATTAGAATTAATCCTAATACCACACAAATAAGTGCAAACTTTAATGTTTGAATTAAAGCCCTTTTGAAAATTGCATCCACTCTGTTAAGCAGGACTGAAACGCAAATAAATATGTGCTTACCACGAATCTCTGTTTTTTTTGCTGCATAGAGAAAAGCCTTATTCAGCGTTTTGCTCTTTCGCATCGAAAAAGACACCAAACCAGGCTTTTTATTTGCCTGTAAAATCTCCGGTCTTTTTAAATGATTTTCCATCTTATTTTTATCTGCTTCAGAATCGTAAATCACAACCCCTGTGTTATCAATAATTGTAACCCTAAAAAATCCTTTCTTATATACTCTGTCCAAAAGTTGAATACCAAATTGATTTATATATCTTTCCACCTCATCAATCATAACTTCAAGCTGTTTTTTGTTTTCTTCAAGGTATATGTTTCTGGATACTTCATATGAGAAGATACCTTGCAAAATGCTTACAATTATTATAACCAAAATGGTATAACCCAAAATTTTTGCTCTCATTCTTTAATCCAACCCTTCTCTAAACCTGTAACCAACTCCTCTCACTGTCTCAATATATCGAGGATTTCTCTCATCATCCTCCAACTTCTTTCTTAAAAATCTTATATGCACATCAACTGTTCGGGTATCTCCGTCAAATTCGTAGCCCCATACTCTCTGCAAAATGAAATCTCTATCCAAAACTCTTCCTCTGTTCTCTATCAACAGCTTTAAAAGTTCAAACTCTTTATACGAAAGAGATACTTCTTTGTTGTTCTTTTTTACACTTCTTCCTGTTAAATCTACCTCAATATCACCAAATCTAAACTTCTCCTCTGTATCAGGTTTTAAACTCTCGATCCTTCTAAAAAGTGCTTTCACTCTTACAATCAGTTCCTTTACGCTAAAAGGTTTTGTTATGTAATCATCAGCTCCAAGTTCAAGCCCTAATATTTTATCAATTTCCTCTGATTTTGCAGAAAGCAAAATTACAGGAAGATTTTTTGTCTTTTTGTTAAACCTAATTTCTTTCAAAACCTCATAACCATCCATACCACTCATCATTATATCAAGGATTACAAGATCAATCTTATTATTTTTAAGAACATCCAGGGCTGCACTGCCACTTTCAGCTTCAAATGTAGTGTAACCTTCCTTGTTTAGATTGAATTTAATCAATTCAACAATATGAGGTTCATCATCCACAATCAAAATACTTTTCATTATCTCACCATCCTCATAATAGCAACCATGCCACCCAATTTTTCTGGATTTTTAAAATCTCTTCTGTATGAAAAGAACAAATCTTCATCTTCATATGTACACAATTCAGAGATTATAATCTGCTCTTTTTCCACTCCACTGTCCAATAAATCCTTTTCAATAGCTTTTTTTAAATCCACAAAAAATTTCGTTCTGTTTTGTATGCAAACATCATCAGGAAACTGCTTTAAAAAAGCGTTATATACATCTTCGCCCACTTCAAAATGATTTTTGCAAATACCCGGTCCAATCGCCACAGTGAGATTTGACATGTTACATCCAAATTTGAAGCTCAGCATTTCCAATGCTCTTTTTGTTATATGTTGCAATGTTCCTCTCCAGCCAGAGTGCAGAAGTGAGATAATCCTCTTTTCTCTATCAAAAATGTAAACCGGAATACAATCTGCATGAAAGGTCATAAGCACAACATCAGTCTTGAATGTTATAAGTCCATCTGCTTCTATTTGCTGATTATGTTCAAAAAAATCAAATCCTTTTTCAACAATTATTATACCATTTCCATGTACCTGTTTTGCATAATAAATATTCCTGTGATTTATTTTTAAGCTCTCAAAAAGAACAAGAAAATTATTATCGATTTCATTTCTGGATCCTGCCCATTTATAACTCAGATTGAAATCAAGTGTGCCAAGATACCTTCTTGTTGTAAAAAAAGCCTCCACACCGTGCTGTTCAAACTCGGAAACCTTATAGATTTCAAGTCCATTTACAAATACTTTGTCAAAAGCCATTCTAACCCTCCATTTGGAAATTAAAAAAATAGCAACCTGCAAAGAGGTTGCTTTTAATTTTTCTTTGGTACTTTCTCCCAATCTTTTAAAAATCTTTCTATACCTACATCAGTCAGTGCATGCTTTGTCATCTGCTCAAGTACCTTAAATGGAACTGTTGCAATATCTTCTCCTGCTTTTGCAGCTTCAATAACATGTATAGGATGTCTTATACTTGCTGCAATTATCTCTGTTTTTATATCAGGATAATTCTTAAATATCTGAACAATCTCTTTGATAAGCTCAATTCCGTTTTGGCCTATGTCATCAAGCCTACCTACAAACGGAGATACATATGTTGCACCGGCTTTTGCTGCCAAAAGTGCCTGAGCTGCTGAGAAAACAAGTGTGACATTTGTCTTTATTCCTTCCTTAGATAGCACAGAAACAGCTTTTAGTCCCTCTGCTGTCATTGGAATCTTAATAACAATATTTTTGTGAATCTTTGCTAAATCCCTTGCTTCTTCAATCATACCCTCTGCTTTAAGAGAAATTACCTCTGCAGAGATTGGACCATCTACAATTGAACAAATCTCATTCACAACTTCTTTAAAATCTCTACCCTCTTTTGCAATTAAAGAAGGATTTGTTGTAACACCGCAAATTATTCCCCAGGAGTAAGCTTCTTTTATTTCATTTATATTGGCAGTATCGATAAATAGTTTCATCCTGTATTTTACACCTCTTTTCAATTAAGATTTTTTCTGACTATTATTTTATACCAGTTGCTGCATAATTACAATAACTAAAAAATGCTTTTAAGATATGTCCTTGCAGGACCGACCAAATACAAAGACCCACAAATCAAGATAACCGAGTTTTCTTCTGCTCTTTTAAGACCCATATTAATTGCTTCTCTGAAATCTTTGATAAATTCCAACTGGTAACTTACAGCAACGTCCTTTGCTTCTGCAGTTGAAAAAGCCCTTTTTTGATATGGAACAACTGTAAATATAACCTCTGAGGCTATTTCTTTTATTAAAGTAAGCATTTCCTGATATTCTTTGTCTTTCAGAATTCCTACAATAGCAATAATCTTCTTATCTTTTAGATACCACCTGCAGTTGTCAATAAGTACCTTCATCCCATCTACATTATGAGCACCATCCAGAATCACAAGAGGATCTTTTGAAATGACTTCAAATCTACCATTCCATTTTGCTTTTAATAGCCCATTAACAAGTGAAGATGTATCTATATTGTATTTTTCTCTTAAATATTCAAATGCATATATACAGTTCAATGCATTTTCAACCTGATGTGTTCCCAGCAGCTTAATTTCAAGATTTTTATATATACTCTTTGGAGTTATGCAATCAAACACAATTCCATCAAGACTATTATTTATAATTTTGTATTCACTGCTCATCTCAACCAAATTGGCACCCTTTTCTTTACACACTCTTGAAATAACATCAACCGCTTCTTTATAACGCTGCACTGCTAAAATAACAGTTGCACCTTCTTTTATAATTCCAGCCTTTTCATATGCTATTTGTTCTATTGTCTGACCCAAGATATCCATATGGTCATAGCCAATAGAAGTTATAATACAAAGCTCTGGATTCTCAACTACATTTGTTGCGTCAAATCTCCCACCAAGTCCAACTTCTAACACAACAAAATCCACATTCATTCTTTTAAAATATTCAAAGGCTATTGCAGTGACTATCTCAAATTCAGTAGGATGATTAAAGCCCTGAGCTATCATTAGTTCTACCTTATCCCTAACAAATTCAGTTATTATTGCAAGTTCGTCATTAGAAATGGGATTGTTATTAATCTTTATTCTTTCATTAAAAATTTCTAAGTAAGGTGAGGTATAAAGCCCCACCTTATATCCTGCTTCCACCAAAACTTGATTAACAAAAGCACAGGTAGAACCTTTTCCATTTGTCCCGGCAACATGAATAACCTTTAAATCCTTCTGGGGATTGCCCATAATTTCAAGCAATTTTTTTATATTTTCAAGTCCAAGTTTCACTCCAAACTTATATGACCCATGAATATATTCAAGCGCTTGCTCATAAGTCATTGACATTATCATATCACCTTAAGCTTCTAATTCTCTCAAGCTGATCTTCAACAGATCTTAACATCTGTTTGTATCTCTCATATTTTTCTTTTTCCTCGTCTACAACTTTCTGGGGAGCTTTTTGCAAAAAGTTCTGATTACCAAGCAGCTTTTCAGACCTTTCAACTTCTTTTAGCAGTCTTTCTCTTTCCTCGGTAAGTCTTTCGAGCTCTTTTTGAATATCAATAATTTCTCTGAGTTTGATATACGCAACACCCCAAGATAGAACAAGTGAAACACTGTCTTGCGGAGCATCCTGAGCTACCACAACCTCTTCTATATTTGCAAGCCTCTTTGCGTAAATCTCCCAGAGCTCTCTTTGCTGAAGCATACTCACATCATCAGTTTTTATAAAGACTGTCGGTTTTAAACTTGCAGGTATATTTTTTTCTACCCTGAGGTTTCTGATACTTCTTATAAGTTCAATCAGCTTTTCAACCATAGAAATATCCTGAGAATAAGTATACCCTCCTGGCTCTGGCCACTTAGCTATAACAAGACTTTCTTCATCATGCGGGAGGTTCAAATAAATCTCTTCTGTTACAAACGGCATAAATGGATGCAAAAGTTTTAATACGCTGGTAAGCACTGTTAAAAGAACATACTGTACCTCTCTGTTGTTCTCCGCTTCTTTGTTGTAAAGAATTGGTTTTGACATCTCAATATACCAGTCACAAAATTCATCCCAAATAAAGTCGTAAAGCTTTTGAGCTGCAATGCCTATTTCAAACTTTTCAAGGTTTTCAGTAACCTCCTTAATAAGTGCATCCAACCTTGACAGAATCCATCTTTCTGTAAATGTAAATTTACTTTCATCAGGCTTGTATTTTGTATCAATATCAAGGTTCATTATTACAAACCTTGCTGCATTCCAGATCTTGTTTGCAAAGTTTCTGTTCGCCTCAACCTTTTCCATATGAAATCTTGTATCATTTCCAGGTGAAATTCCTGTAACAAGTGTAAATCTTAAAGCATCTGCACCGTATTTTTCTATTATCTCAAGCGGGTCTATTCCATTGCCAAGTGACTTGCTCATTTTGCGACCCTGAGCATCTCTTACAATTCCGTGAATCAGTACATACTTAAATGGCTCTTTTCCCATGTGTTCAAGAGCTGAAAAAATCATTCTTGCAACCCAGAAGAAGATTATATCATATGCCGTTACCAGAACATCGGTTGGATAAAAGTACTTCAAATCCTCTGTTTCCTCTGGCCATCCAAGTGTCGAAAATGGCCATAGTGCCGATGAAAACCATGTATCAAGAGTATCTTCGTCCTGATATACATTGGCAGAACCACACTTTGAGCATATCTTTACTTCCTCACGACTCACCATCATATTGTCACAATCTCTACAATAATATGCAGGAATTCTATGCCCCCACCAAAGCTGTCTTGAAATACACCAGTCTTTTATATTTTCCATCCAGTTAAAATATATCTTTTCAAACCTTTCAGGAATAAATCTTATTCTACCTTTCTTTACCACTCTTATTGCAGGCTCTGCCAACGGTTTCATTTTGACAAACCACTGCTTGGATACAAGCGGTTCAATTACTGTGGAACACCTATAACAGTGACCTACGTTGTGAGTATAGTCCTCTTCTTTTACAAGAAGTCCAAGACTTTTTAGGTCATTTACAATATTTTTTCTTGCCTCAAATCTGTCCTGTCCTGCATATCTGCCAGCATTTTCATTCATATACCCTTTTGTATCAATTACCTGTATCATTGGTAGATTATGTCTTTGTCCTATCTCAAAGTCATTTGGGTCATGAGCGGGAGTAATTTTTACAACACCTGTACCAAATTCCATATCTACGTATTCATCTGCAATGATTGGTATTTCTCTGTTCACAAGAGGAAGCACAACTTTTTTTCCAATCAGATGTTTATATCTTTCATCGTTAGGATTTACTGCAACAGCAGTGTCACCAAGCATTGTTTCAGGTCTTGTTGTTGCAACAACCACAAAGAAAGAGTTGTCCTCCCCTGGATACTTAATATACCACAGCTTCCCTTTTTTTTCTTCATACTCCACTTCAGCATCTGAAATGGTTGTTTTACAAGTGGGACACCAGTTGATCATTCTTTCGCCTTTATAGATTAAACCTTTTTCATAAAGTCTTACAAAAACCTCTTTTACTGCGTTGGAAAGTCCTTCATCCATTGTAAAACGCTCTCTGTCCCAGTCGCAAGAAGCCCCAAGTTTCTTAAGCTGCTCAATTATCCTGCCGCCATAGACTCTTTTCCACTCCCATGCACGCTCTAAAAATTTCTCCCTTCCTATCATCTCTTTTGTGAGACCTTCTTCTTTCATCTTCTCAACAATCTTTGCTTCAGTTGCAATACTTGCATGGTCAGTGCCGGGAAGCCAGAGTGCACAATAACCCTGCATTCTCTTAAATCTTATCAAGATATCTTGAATGGTATTGTTCAGAGCATGTCCCATATGTAGTTGCCCTGTAATATTCGGAGGTGGAATTACAATTGTAAAAGGTTTTTTTGACCAGTCAATCCTTGCATGAAAGTATTTTTTTTCAAGCCACATCTTATAAAGCCTATCTTCAACCTCTTGAGGATTGTAGACCTTTTGCACCTTCTTTCATCCTCCTTTCAAAGTTTTGATTTCACTTTTTATATTATTTCAAAATTATTTTAATTTCAAACTCTTTGTTTAGTTTTTTATTTTTGTGGGTATAAAGTAATTGTAATTTAAAAATTCAAATTTTACAAGGGAGGCTATATTGATATGGTAAAAAGAGGAAACGTTTATAAATGTGAAATTTGTGGAAACATTGTAGAAGTTTTATTTGCAGGTGGCGGGCAGCTGGTCTGCTGTGGTCAACCAATGACTTTGATTGAAGCAAATACAGTCGACGCAAGTTTAGAAAAGCATGTACCTGTAATTGAAAAAACAGAAGAAGGCATTTTAGTTAAGGTGGGAGAAGTTCCACATCCAATGGAAGAAAAACACTATATTATGTGGATCGAACTAATAGCAGATGATGTTGTCTACAGAAAATACCTAAAACCCGGCGATGAACCAAAAGCTTTATTTGATGTATCTGCCGATAAACTTGTTGCTTATGAATATTGCAATCTGCATGGGCTTTGGAAAAAAGAATAAAAAAGACAGGGCTGCTAAAATTTACTTAAAAGCAGCCCTTTTTTAATTTACTTTTCCAGTAATCTTTTTGTCTCCCTTGCAATCATTAGCTCTTCGTTTGTTGGAACTATTAAAACCTTTACTTTGCTTTCCGGTTTGTTGATTTCAAATACTTTACCTTTTTCTGCATTGAAGTTTCTTTCTCTGTCATATAAAACCCCCATATATTCTAAATCAGTAAGACACCTATCTCTAACAACTGCATTGTTCTCTCCTATTCCGGCGGTGAAAACAATTGCATCAGCCCCGCCCAAAACTGCCGCATATTCTCCAATATATTTTTTTACCCTGTAGCAGAACATATCAATTGCAAGCTGAGCTCTTTCATTTCCTTCGTTAGCTGCTCTTTCTAAATCCCTAAAATCACTGCTGACACCAGAAATACCCAAAACACCCGATTTTTTATTCAGGAAATCATTCATTTGTTTAACATCCATATTTTCTTTTTCCATAATGTACAGAATAACAGCAGGATCAATTGTTCCGCTTCTTGTTCCCATCGCAAGTCCGGCCAAGGGTGTAAACCCCATACTTGTATCAACTGATTTGCCATACTTTATTGCACAAACACTTGAACCATTCCCTAAGTGGCATGTTATAAGTTTCAATTCTTCCAGCGGTCTTTTTAAGTATTCTGCTGCTTTTATTGCAACATACTTGTGTGATGTACCATGGAAGCCATACTTTCTTATTTTGTATTTCTCATACATCTCATATGGAATAGAGTACATATAAGCATACTTTGGCATTGTTTGATGAAAAGCTGTATCAAATACAGCAACATTGGGCTTCCCCGGAATTTCTTTTTCGCACGCTTCAATTCCCATAAGATTTGCAGGATTGTGAAGAGGAGCAAGTTCAATACACTCTCTTATTGCCTTTTTTACCTCTTCATTGACAATCACGGCATTACTGAAATATTCCCCGCCATGAACAACTCTGTGACCGATTGCATCAATCTCATCCATTGAGGTTATTATCCCCATTTGAGGATGAGTCAGCATCTCCAAAACAAGTTTTATTGCCACATTGTGATCCTTTACATCCTGTTCTTTTATAATCTCCTGTCCGTTTTTCTGGTGTTTTATAAATGCTCCCGGCAAACCAATTCTGTCAACAACACCTTTACATAAAGCAATTTCTGTCTCAGTATCAATAAACTGATATTTTAATGATGAACTTCCTGAATTTAACACTAATACTTTCATCTGTTACCCTACCCCTTTTAAAATTTATTTCATCATTGACTGAACAGCAGTAATAGCCACAACGCCAACTATATCTTCTGCCTTGCAGCCCCTTGACAAATCATTTACAGGTTTTGCTATTCCCTGGGTAATAGGTCCATAAGCTTCTGCCTTAGCAAGTCTCTCTGTAAGCTTATATGCAATATTCCCCGCATCAAGGTCAGGAAAGATTAGCACATTTGCCTGTCCTGCAACAGGACTGCCCGGTGCTTTTAGTTTTGCAACAGACGGCACAAGTGCTGCATCCGCCTGAAGTTCGCCATCTATCAAAATATCTGGTGCCTTTTCTTTTGCAATTCTTGTGGCCTCAACCACCTTGTCAACCATCTCTGATTTTGCCGAGCCTTTGGTTGAATATGAAAGCATTGCAACCTTTGGGGTCTTTCCAACCAGGGCTTCAAAACTTTTTGCAGATGAAATGGCAATGTCTGCAAGCTCTTCAGCTGTAGGATTCGGATTTAGTCCCGCATCAGCGTATAACAACACTCCATTTTCCCCATATTCGCAATTTGGAACAACCATTATGAAAAAGCTCGAAACAAGCTTTACGCCCGGTGCTGTTTTTAAGATTTGAAGTGCTGGGCGCAGTGTATCGGCAGTTGAGTGAATTGCACCAGACACCATACCATCTGCCAAACCTTTGTACACCAGCATAACTCCAAAATACATTAAGTCTTTCATAATTTTTCTTGCATCTTCAAGTGTCACACCTTTGTTTTTCCTGATTTCATAAAAATCATTTACAAATTCATCAAATCTTTCAAAGTTATCAGGGTCAATGAAAATTGCTTCATCCACATTTGCACCAAACTTTGCTGCTTCTTTTTTTATTTCTTCTTCTTTACCTACTAACACAATTTTCGCTATTTTTTCTTTTAGAACAATGCTTGCAGCTTTCAAATTTCTCTCTTCATAGCTTTCTGGCAACACAATAGTTTTGAGGTTCGACTTGGCTTTTTCTATTATTGTATCAATAAATGACATCTCTGAAAGCCCCTTTCGTTTATTGTTTAACATTTTTGCACCTTATATATTATAAACTAAATTGTATCTTGTATACAAGAATTAATCTGCAAAATTTTAAAGATGTTTGTTGTAAATTTAAACGAAACAGTGTCAATAAACATTGAAGCCATAGCTTCAAACTGTGTATGATATTAGTTGAAAAGACAAAACCATACACAGGAGGTTTGAAGCTATGGCTTGTAATAATAACACCACAAAGAAGAGAAGTTTTAAACACCTAAGTGAAATAGAAAGAAGTAAAAGTTTTATATTCTCGTTTTTAATATACCTGACTCTACACCGTATACAGTTGGAGTTATTACAAAATAGTCTTCTAAGATATACAGCCCATCAATAAATAACTTTACCTTTCATCTGCCTGTTGGTATTTCCTCTCCTATTTCTATATAATGCCACTCGGTTATGTTGTCCATTTTCTCTTCATCACTCCAGACAATTCCACTACTTTGAGCAAAAAACTCTCCATCAGGCTTATACCAAAGTATACTGCTTTGATGAAATCCCAGAACTTCTGTGTATACTATTCTAACACAAACCTTCCTGTCTTTCTTTGAAAAAGCTCTTTTATAAAGCATCTTTTCGTCTTCTTTTGCCTCATTGCAAAAACCAAAATCTTTAACATATATACTTGGCTCAAAATCATATGTCAAAATCTCTCCACCGGCATTTATAGCAATGCACGAATATATTTGCCCATCTTCTGTTGGAATGGTAAAAGGTGCTGAAAAGTCAATTAGCCTAATGTTGTCATCTATAACAAAAATGTATTTGTAAATATCTGATGGGCTCAATTCTATCTCACAGGTAAAAACATCCTCCTTCTTCTCCATCGGAATATATCTTTTGCCCATCTTCTCAGAAATAATCTCCAAAAATACTCTCTCTGCTTCTAAATATGTGCATTCAAATCTATACCTCACTGCCTCCAACCCCTCTTTGTTTTTGAACTTTGTCTAAATCATCTCGAGCCTTTTCATCCTTCCCACTCTTCCTGGTAGTCCTCTTTCTCTTCTCCTTTGGTGGCTCATAATAAATAGCACACTGGGGATACCTCTGCATTAAATAATACCTGTATATATTCTCGCTCCCTTTAACACACATATAAGAAAGAACCAAACAACTCATCGCTATCGCAAAATATACCTGCTCCTGACTGAGATAATCTTTTGTCATCTTGGCTATTGCTATACCAAGAGTTCCTGCAAAAGGAATAATTGCTGTGGCAATACCAAGTATCTTCCTGCCCAGCTTGGTCTCGTAAAACTTCGATCTCCAGCCCTTAAGCTTCCTTGGAATATATACCCTGTACAATAACCAGAAAATTCCTATATAAATTGCAACAAATAAAAATGCAAGAATATGCAGGTGCAATAGCATACCTACATGTTCCACTGCACCCACCAAGAGAATTAACGAGAATACTAAATAGAACAATCCATTATAAAGTACAATCTGCCTTTGCCTTTTGTAAGGGCTTCTTAAAATATATATTGCCCATATACTGAAAAACACAAACAATCCAATCACTGTCAAAAAAATAACCCTGGTGATTAAATTCTTTGCAATAAGCATTGGCATTAAAACTGACATTCCTGCGAAAAATAGATATGCAAGTAAATTAATTTTTGTACTACTTTTAAACTCTGATGGGTCATCAATATATGGTTCACTTTCTATCAGGTATTTTTTTATACGGTATTCTTCTAATGTCATAATTCAATCAGTCCTTCCACCTGGGAATTTCATACACAATTTTTATCATCTAAATGCATAATCAAAAACCTCTTTGGTCAATTGCTTTGCAGCATCCTTTAAAGATTTACCATTTACTTTATAAGACTCAGTCATATATGTATAAAACAATCCCCCAGCCAAAGCACCTGCTGCCGTTCCAATCGGTCCAAAAACACTTCCAAAAGCTGCCCCTGCTAAAGCACCAACTGCCATACCACCTGCTCCAAATGCAACATCCACAACCGCATCAGCTGCTACTTTGCTGGGCTCTGCTTTGCTCTTTAAATCTTTATACACATCAATCCCTGTATCAATGGCAATCCCTGCCACAGATATTTTCCCACCTACACTCTTTAGATTAAACGCTTCTTTTACTGCAACCTTCCCTTTAATAAATTTGAACACCTCTGGGTATTTTTCAGCATTTTTGAATGCATATCTTGTGCCTTTTATCCCTTCCTCCAAAGCCGATTCACTTCGTGCACCTTTTATTATCGCATACTTCCTGTTATCTTCTGCCCTTTTCACTACTATTGTGAAATTGTCCTTTATGTATGCCTTTGTATATTTTATAACATTTTTCACTCCATTTCCGTTGCTTAATGCATTCCCAGGTGATTTTCTTGGATCAAAAGGGCTCAAGTCAATACTGATATTACCGGTATTTTTATTACCTTCTGAATTATTATCACTCTTTAAACCGGTATTCTTTGTTATTACATATGTCCCACCGCTCCTGTCTTTCTTATCATTAACCTTTGCCGCAGAACTCTGACGATTAGAATCGGCTTTCTCATTCTTCTTTTCAGAATTAACAAATTGCTGCACTCTTTGTTTCACATCTCTGACTGTCTGCTCTAAATCCTTTTTGATATTGTTAACACTATGGGAGACAGCCTTTGCAGCCGAAGAAACCTTTTGCTCTACACTTTTTACTGTGCTACTGACAGTTTTAGATGCAGATGATACAAATGCATTAACGTTGTCTTTAACTTTTTTAGCAGCTTCAGAAATATCTTTTTTAATGTTTGAAATAAAGCCAAAAAGTCCTCCACCACTTGTGTTTGTGGTATGAGTCTTGTTGCTTGTTGAAGATTTTTGAGAAGAAGTACTAATCTGCGAAAATGTAACCTTATAAGGCTGGGTCAACTGTGATGATGGTTTATTAGTTACAAACCATCCACTTGATAAGGATTGAGTAGAAACCTTACTGCTGTAACTAACAGAATTAGAATGATTATTGGCTGTCTTAATTACAGGGTATTTTGTATTAATTTTAGCACTCATACCCCTCACTCCCTGTTTTTATGATTTTCGGTTTGATTATATTATATCAAGAAAAAATAGTGCAATACAAATTTGCATAAATATTTATTGTGCAAAATTTTCTTGTAAAATGCTAAACAACTGTTTGAAGAATATATGTTTTTATGCTATAATTTACTTAAAAATTAAATTGAAAAGGGGAAATTTAATGAAGAAGCAGCTTACAAAAAAACAGCAAGAAATACTGGAATTCATAAAAAAGAGAATCAAAGAAAAGGGATATCCCCCAGCTGTTAGAGAAATATGTGAAGCAACAGGCTTGAAATCAACCTCAACCGTTCACGGACATCTGACTCGTTTGGAGAAAAAAGGTTATATCAGACGTGACTCCTCAAAGCCAAGAGCCATTGAGATTGTTGATGATGATTTTTATACCAACAGAAACATGGTTCAGCTTCCTCTTGTTGGTAAAGTCACTGCAGGTGAACCTATTTTGGCTGTTGAAAATATAGAGGATACTCTAACTCTTCCTTACGACCTTGTGGGAACAGAAGATGCGTTTTTGTTAAGAGTAAAAGGTGATAGTATGATTGATGCTGGAATTTTTGACAATGATATTATAATTGTAAGAAGACAAAATGTAGCTGAAAATGGAGATATTGTTGTTGCTTTAATTGATGATGAAGCAACTGTAAAAAGATTTTTTAAAGAAAGCGACCACATAAGACTTCAACCTGAAAACAAAGCAATGGAACCTATAATTGTAAAGGACGTAAAGATACTTGGAAAAGTGATAGGACTTTTCAGGAGGATGTAAATCTTTACATCCTCCTGATCATTTCAATAGCCCTTAGTACTCCCACCACTCCTATCTCAAATGAGGAACTTCCTTGAAGATATGCAACAAAAGGTTCACGAACTGGCGCATCACATGAAAGTTCCAATGATGTCCCCTGAACAAAACCGCCCGCTGCCATTATCACTTTGTGTGAATACCCTGGCATATCCCAGGGCTCGGGCAAAACGTTACTGTCAACCGGGCAGCCTTTCTGAATTCCCTGGCAGAATTTAATTAGTTTTTCTTCATCTTTAAATACAATTGACTGAATTATGTCTGTTCTATATTCATTGTACCGTGGTAAAACTTCATAGCCCAGGGTTTCCATAATGTATGCTGTAAAAACTGCAACCTTTAAACTCTCGGCAACAATGTGCGGAGCAAATAAAAGTCCCTGTAATATTTCTCTGTTAAACCCCAAGGAGGGTCCTACATCTTTACCCATACCGGTTGTGTTGAGTCTATCTGCGCACATCTCTATCAGATCTTTTTTCCCCGCAATATAACCACCACAGGATGCAATGGTTCCGCCTGGATTTTTAATAAGCGATCCTGCCATTAAATCTGCTCCAACCTCTGTTGGTTCTTTCTCCTCTACAAACTCACCATAACAGTTGTCCACAATAACAATTGTGTCAGGACTTATGTTTTTTATAAATTGTGTTACCTGTCCTATTTTTTCTATAGAGATTGATTCCCTTAAAGAATATCCTCTTGAACGCTGTATAAAAACTGCTTTCACTTTTTGTTTTCTTAAAAGGTTCTCAATTTGCTCATAATCAAAGTTGTTTTCTTTAAGATCCACCTCTTCATATCCTATACCAAACTCAATAAGATTCCCGTAACCTCCCTTTTTTATCCCAATTACTTTTTGTAAAGTATCATAAGGTCTGCCGCTTATAGATAAAAGCAAATCACCTGGACGCAAAACACCAAATAACATGGTTGAAATTGCCTGAGTACCTGATATAAACTGGATTCTAACAAGTGAATCCTCAGAGCCAAATACATCTGAATATATTTTTTCAATGACCTCTCTTCCACTATCTGAATATCCATAACCATCTGTCTTGTTCAAATGAGTGTAAGAAAGCTTATTTTTGTGAAATGCATTTAAGATTTTTAATTGATTGTAAGATTTTATTCTTTCTATTTTTTTAAAAACCTCTTCTACACTTTTAATTGTTTGCTGCGCCAGTGTCAAAAGCTTTATATCAAAGTTATAAAATCTTTTCAGAGCTTCAAAATCAAATTGCAAATCCTGTCACACCCTTCCTTTTTAGTGCACCAATTTTTATTCAAAAAATTAAAGAAAGCTCATGAAACCTCTTTGTTCATGAGCTTTCCTCAACTGCTGTTATTCTGACTTCAGGCTTTGATTATTTGTCTTGCTGGGTGGCATTTTGTGTTTGCGAATTTTGCATTTGAGTCATGTAGTTTACTGGTTTTGATGGAAGAATTGTGGAAATTGCATGTTTGTAAATGAGCATTTGTTTATTATTGTCTGTTTCCACTACCAGGGTAAAATTATCAAAACCTTTGATAGTCCCTTTTATTTGGACACCGCTCAGTAGAAAGATTGTAACATTAACCTTTTCTTTTCTGAGCTGGTTCAAAAATAAATCCTGCAAATTCAAATTTCCTTTTGCCACTTTATGTATTCCTCCCCAAACTTAAAAGTTTTTTATATTATAATTTTTATATGTTTTTCTTAAATTATACCACACTTTTGCAAAGTTCAAAACATTTTTTCACAACTTCTTTAAATTCAAGGTTCCCCACATCCAAATATATAAAATTCCCCTGGTATTTAAACCAAATACTTTGTCTTTTTGCAAACTGCCTTGTTCTGATCTTCAGATCCTCCTTTGCTTCATCCAAGGTAATTTTCCCTTCAATGTATGGTATAACCTGCTTATATCCAAGCCCCTGCATAGATTTTAAATCCTTTGAATATCCCATTTCAAGCAGCATCTTTACCTCATCCACAAGCCCTATTTTAAACATTTTCTCAACCCTTGCATCAATCCTCTCACGCAGGGCAGTCCTTTCCATAACAAAACACAAGGGCAATATATTATACCTTTCAGAGCCTCTCTTTCTCACCTTATCCAGAAAATCAGTAGGTTTCCTGCCGGTGAGAAAGTAAATTTCTAAATATCTTATAACTCTTTTTACATTATTCGGATGAACGGTCTGTGCAGCTTTATCATCAATATTTTTGAGCATTTCGTAAAGGTACATGTTACCCTTTTCTTCAAGCTCCTTGTAAAGTTTTTGACGTATTTCCTTTGAGTCCCCCATTTCTGGAAACTCTATTTCATCCACAACCGATTTTATATAAAACCCTGTACCCCCGACAAGAAGGGGTATCTTGCCTTTCTGGTAAATTTCTTCTATTGCTTTTGTAGCATCCCTCTGGAACAGAGCTACATTGTAATCCTCATCGGGGTAAACAACATCGATTATATAATGCTTCACCATTTCTCTTTGTTCTTTTGTTGGCTTAGCAGTCCCTATGTCCATATACTTGTAAACACACATAGAATCTGCAGAGACAATTTCACCATCTATCATTTGGGCAAGCTCAATTGCAACATCCGTTTTCCCGGTTGCAGTCAGACCTGCAATTACTATCAAAGGAATCTTTTGCATCTTCTAAGATTCACCTTTTCCTTGAAAAATTTTTTATTAAACAATTCTTTTAAACATCTTCTCTATGTCTTTTTTAGGAATTTCAACAACCACCGGTCTTCCATGAGGGCAATGAAAAATCCTTTTTTCAACAAGAACAAGCTTTACTATCTCTTCTTTTTCAAGGTCAGAAATATTCATATTACCTTTAACAGCCGCTTTGCAAGCAATCTCTTTTAGCAGTTCTTCTGAAATTTGTACAAGACCTGCTGAAATGGATTCATTGTACAGCATTTCAACTATATCAAAGATAAGATACCTATCGGCCAAATTTTTAATCAAAACGGGAACTGTTCTCACTATTATCTCATTTTTCCCAAAATCACCTACTTCAAAACCAAGTCTTTCAAAAAACTGAGCATTCTCAAGAACAAATTCTTTTTGAGAAGGAGGTAGATCAACTATAACCGGAGAAAGCAACATCTGTCTTTGAATTTTATTCTGAATTACCTCTTCTTTAAAAAGTTCAAACAATCTTCTTTCATGAACAGCATGCTGATCAATCAAATAAAGACTTTCATCTTTTTCCACAATAATGTAGGTATCAAAAGCATATCCAACTATTTTGTAGGTTTCTAATTCAAAAGTTTTTGAAAATATATTTATAACATTCTCTGTGCACTGCTTCGGTTCTAATTCAGAAAAATCAAGCTGTTCTTCTATTTTTAAAAACTCACTTAAATTTTCAAAAGAATTTTTCTCAAAGTTATGTTCTTCATAAATAAAGGGCAAAGAAGTTTTTTTACTTTCACTTTCCTGCTTATCCTGATGCGAATAAATATTATTCAAATCAGGTTTGGGAATTATCTTTTCTGACTGAAGCACTTTTGAAATTGCTTTATATACGGTGTTGTAAACAAATCTTTCATCTTTGAATTTTATCTCAAGCTTTGTAGGATGTACATTAACATCAATGTCGGATGGGTCTATTTCTATAAATAAGAATATTATAGGAAATCTACCAGTTAAAATCGAATTTTTAAAAACCTCATCAATACAGCTGGAAAGAAGCTTACTTCTTATAAACCTCCTGTTGACATAAAAGTAGTAACCGCTTCTTGTTGATTTACTTAACACTGGATTTGCAAAATATCCCCACACTTTCAATCCTGGCTCTTCTTGATGAAAATCAATCAGACTCTTTAAAATATCTGTCCCAAAAACTGAGGCAACTGCAGATTCTACCTTACCATCACCGGGGGTGAAAAGTTGCCTTTTGTTATCAACTTGCATTCTAAAGGAAATCTCCGGATAGCAGATGGCTATCTTTTCCGCAACCTCTGCACAGTACTTTTGTTCAACAGAAGGTGACTTTAAAAACTTTAATCTTGCCGGTGTGTTGAAAAAAAGATCTTCAATAATTATTTTTGTACCCTTCTCAAAAGGATATACTGTTTTTGAATTAACTTTTCCTCCCTCAACCTTTACCATGTAACCCTGGTCCTGCTGATAATGTCTTGAAATTAGAGTGACTTTTGAGACACTTGAGATTGCACAGAGTGCCTCTCCTCTAAAACCCATCGTTTTAATTTTAAAAATGTCATCCACTGTTTTTATCTTGCTTGTTGTATGTCTTTCAAACACATATTTTATATCCTCTGGATGAATACCTTTGCCATTATCATAAACCTCAATTTTTTTAATACCGCCTTTTTCCAATTTAATATCTATAAAACTTGCCCCTGCATCAATAGAATTTTCAATAACTTCCTTCACACATGAAGCAGGTCTTTCAACAACTTCTCCAGCCGCCAGAATATGAGCAATTTCTTCAGATAACTTATTTAGCTCTCTCATAATAGCTGCCTCTCTTTTGCTTTAATTATTTCATGCTTGAGCTCACTTAAAATGTTTAGCGCCTGAATTGGGGTTATATTTAAAATGTCAATGTTTTCAATCTTCTCTATTATCTCATCTTTCTTGTATGAGAAAAATTCAATCTGCTCGGTAAACTCTCTTTTTATTTCCCTTCTCAACTTCTTTGCCTCTTTACGGTTTATATCAGCTTCTTCAAGCTTTTTTAGTATTTGCTCTGCCCTTTGTAAAACCTCCTCAGGAATACCAGCAAGTCTCGCAACATGAATACCATAGCTTGAATCACAGCCACCTCTCACAATCTTTCTCAAAAAGATAATATTTTTACCTTCCTCCTTAACATCAACCCTGTAATTTTTCACCCCCGGAATTTTATCTTCAAGTTCAGTAAGCTCATGATAATGAGTTGCAAAGAGGGTCTTTGCTCCTATCCTGGTTTTATCAGCAACATATTCCAAAACAGCCCAGGCAATTGAAAGTCCATCGTATGTGCTGGTTCCTCTTCCCACCTCGTCAAATATTATAAGGCTTTTGGAGGTTGCATTTTTCAAAATGTTTGCAACTTCACTCATCTCAACCATAAAAGTGCTCTGACCAGATGAAATATCATCGGATGCCCCAATTCGCGAAAAAATTTTATCAACTATACCAATCTGTGCCTCTTCAGCAGGTACAAAACAGCCCATCTGTGCCATTATGACAATCAGTGCTACCTGACGCATGTATGTAGATTTGCCTGCCATGTTAGGACCTGTTATTATTAAAACCCTGTTCTGGTTGCTATCAAGTTCTGTATCATTAGGAACAAAATTGCTATGTCCTATCATCTTTTCTACAACAGGATGCCGGCCATTTTTTATAAAGATTCTATCTCCCAAATAAACAGCTGGTTTTGTGTACCTGTTGTCAATTGCAACACGAGCAAATGAACAAAGAGCGTCAATTATAGTTATACAGCTTGCAGTTTTCTGGATTCTATCTATCTGACTTTCTACTCTGTCTCTTATTTCACAAAAAAGCTGGTACTCAAGATCAATAAGTTTTTGTTCTGCATTTACAATTTCATCTTCTAACTTCTTAAGCTCTTCTGTAACATATCTTTCTGCGTTTGCAAGAGTTTGTTTTCTTATATATCGTTCTGGAACAAGAGAATAGTTAGATTTGGTCACTTCAATATAGTATCCAAAAACTTTATTATAACCTATTTTCAGATTTTTGATACCTGTTAAATTTCTTTCTTTCTCCTCGTATTGAATTAGAAGTTCTTTGCTATTTTTTGAAATATTCCTGAGCCTATCTACATCCTCGTCATAGCCCTCTTTTATAATTCCTCCCTCTTTCAAGCTCACAGATGCATTTTCATCTATTGATGAATGAATAAGCTCATATACATCATCCAATGTATCAAGATTGCTGCAGAGCTCTTTTAACAAATTAGAACTAAATTTGCTCAGAAGCTCTTTTAATCTGGGTAAAACCTCTATTGATTTTTTTAAACTGATTAAATCTTTAGCATTTATGCTTTTATAAGCAAATTTTGAAGAAAGTCTTTCAATATCATATATCCCATCTAACAGTTCTTCAATCTGCACCAGAAGCGTAAAATTATTATATAGTTCTTCAACCGCATCAAGCCTTCTATTTATCTCTACAACATCAATTAAAGGTCTTTCAAGCCATTTTTTTATCAGTCTTGAGCCCATCGATGTCTTTGCTTGATCTAAAATTCCAAGAAGGCTATTTTTTTTAGAACGCGTGATAATGCTTTCTGTAAGTTCCAAATTTCTTCTTGTGTTAAAATCAATTTGGAGATAGTTCTGAATTTTGTAAAACTCAAACTTCTTTATATAATTGAAAGAGATTTTTTGTGTTTCAACCAAATAGTTTAAAAGATTGCCAACAGAAAGCGCTATTGTATCATCAACAGTAGCAATCTGGATATGTGTATTTATTAATTCGTAACATTTATCAATATCAATAAAGTTTACTCTTTGAATAAAGGTGTTATAATTCCTCTTTAAAACTTCATATATGTCTGGTTCTGATAAAGATACCAGAATTTCGTTGGGAGTATATTTACTAATTTCGTTTATCAACTTCTGAGTATCATTTTCAACCAGACAGGCATACATCTCACCTGTTGAAATATCTACAAAGGTTAAGGCAAAACCATTTTCCACCTCTGTCACACAGCAGATAAAGTTATTAGATCTGCTAAAATTCTCATCAATAAATGTACCCGGTGTGATAATTCTTGTAATCTCACGTTTGACAACACCTTTTGCAAGTTTTGGATCTTCTACCTGCTCACAAATAGCCACTTTGTATCCCTTTTCAATAAGTTTTGCAATGTAACTATGAGCGGAATGGTAAGGAACACCACACATGGGTGCTTTCTCATTGTTTCCGCAATCTCTTGCAGTCAGGGCTATTTCCAGTTCCTTTGAGGCAACTATTGCATCGTCAAAGAACATTTCATAAAAGTCTCCAAGTCTGAAAAACAAAATGCAGTCTTTTACCTTCTGTTTTATTTCCATATACTGCTGCATCATGGGGGTAAGCTCTTGCATGATCTAAATCACCTCACCATAAAGCCAGTGCTCTGTAGCTTCCAAAATTCTTACATTTACAAATTTGTACATAAAATCCTCGGAGCATTTCACATTTACTACTTTATTTGTCCTTGTTCTTCCCACAAGCAAATTATTCTTCTTGGCATACCCATCTATTAGAATTTCATATGTGTTACCAAGCATTTGCTTATTCTTTTTTAAAGCAATCTCCTCTACCAATTTCAAAAGTCTCTGGAACCTTTCACGCTTTACTTCATCAGGTACCTGGTTTGGCATCTGCGCTGCTCTTGTACCTCTACGCTTTGAATACATAAAGGTAAATGCAGAATCAAATTCAACTTTTTTGACTACATCCAGCGTATCTTCGAAATCTTCTTCTGTTTCTCCTGGAAATCCTACAATAATGTCTGTTGTAATTGCTATATCAGGAATATTGTTTTTTAGCTTTTCAACAAGCTTCAGGTAATCCTCCTTTGTATAGTGCCTGTTCATCTCTTTTAAAATCCTTGTTGAACCTGACTGTACCGGTAAGTGTATATGTTCACAAACCTTCTCCAAATCTCTCATTGCATAAATCAAATCATCCAACAAATCTTTTGGATGTGATGTCACAAACCTTATTCTCTCAATACCATTGATATCATTTACTTTTTCAAGAAGTTTGTGAAACGGAATTCCATCGGGTAAATCTTTACCATATGAGTTCACATTCTGCCCCAGTAGTGTTACCTCTTTTACGCCATTTGCTGCAAGCTGCTCAATCTCAAATAGAATCTCTTCGGGTCTTCTACTCCTTTCTCTCCCCCTTACATAGGGCACAATACAATAGGAACAAAAGTTATTGCAACCATAGATTATATTCACAAACGCACTGACACCTTCTTTTCTTGCAGTTGGAATGCCTTCAGCAACCACATCCTCATCCTCTGCAACATCAATTACAGTTTTATGTTCAGTAATTGCTTTGTACAAAAGCTGAGGAAATCTATGAAGACTTTTTGTACCAAATATAATATCCAAAAATGGAAATAACCTGGCAAGTTTTTGCGCAACTTCAACTTGCTGAGGCATACATCCGCATACACCTATTATTAAATCCGGTTTTTTATCTTTTAACTTCTTCAAAGGTCCAATATTACCATATACTCTTGACTCAGCATGCTCGCGAACAGCGCATGTGTTGAAAATTATAAGATCTGCTTCTTCTATATTTTGAGTTTCAATATATCCCATAGCATTAAGCATTCCTGCCAATTTCTCAGAATCATGGACATTCATTTGACAACCATATGTTATTATGTGATACATTCTATTTCTTCGATTCTTAAAGTAATATTCTGAATTCATCTTTTCAATCTCTTCAACAAAGTGTGCCTGAGTACCAAAATCTATATAATAAATACCTCTATTTTCCAAGTCTTATCCCCCTCAAAATTTTTATTTAACAAGCTTTATTATAGCATTTTGTTCATGGAATTATAATATCATAAGGTTCCATTTTTTTCTTAATATTTCGTACAAAATCAGAACAAATTAATATTGAAAAATCTCAAAATGTCTCAACCAAAAAGGAGGAAAAATTTATGCCAAGAAAAAAAGGCTTGTTCCAGAAGCAGCTCCTCAGCTGGATAAATTAAAACAAGAAACAGCTCAGGAAGTTGGCGTAACACTTGATAATTACAATCCAAACATTACCGCAAAACAAGCAGGAACTGTAGGAGGATATATGGTTAAAAAGATGATTCAGGACTATCAAAATAGAGTTAAAAATCAGCAATAACAAAACAAGGCAGAAGGAGTCCCATCCCCTTCTGCCTTTCCATATTAACTGTAATAAAGGAAATTTTTACAAAGAGTAAACCTCATCTGCTGACAGAATCTTAACACCGTTTTCTTTTAAAATATTCACTGCCTCTTCAGCATTTTCAACCTTCAAGATTACAAGAGCTTCATCAGCTACTTTCCCAACAAAAGCATACATGTACTCAATACCTATATCGTTTTTATACAAAATATCGAGCACCTTAGCAAGACCACCTGGTTTGTCTTCAACAGCTATAGCAATTACATCTGTAGCAGAAACTGTAAATCCATTTTCTTTTAAGACCTGAAGAGCTAAATCAGGTTTGTTAACAATCAATCTTAAAATACCAAAATCTGTAGTATCTGCAATTGACAGAGCCGAAATATCAATTTCATGTTTTCCTAAAACACTGGTCACCTCAGCAAGTCTTCCTGATTTGTTCTCTAAAAATACAGAAATCTGCTTTACATACATTTTTAAACCCTCCTGAATTTCTTTAAACTTCTCCTACTAAATTATTAATACCCCTTTTTATTTATATCTTTCTCCTGTCAATTACTCTTTTTGCTTTTCCTTCACTACGCTCAATTGTTTTTGGTTCAACAAGTCTTACCTTAACAGAAATTCCAAGTGTATCTTCAATTGCTTTTGTTATTTTCTTCTCAAGCTGCTCCAATTTTTTAACCTCATCCGAGAACATCCTCTCAGAAACTTCAACCAGAACTTCTAAGACATCAAGGTTATTGACCCTGTCAACTATCAATTGATAATGTGGTTCTACTTCTCCAAGTTCAAGCAAAACACTTTCTATCTGAGAAGGAAATACATTCACACCTCTTATTATTATCATATCATCGGTTCTACCAATTACCTTTTCCATTCTGACAAATGTCCTACCGCATCTGCACTTTTCATAGTGAAGAGCTGTTATATCCCTTGTTCTATATCTAATAAGGGGGAGCCCTTCTTTGGTTATTGTGGTAAATACAAGCTCTCCATACTCTCCTTCTCCCAATACTTCACCCGTTTCAGGGTTTATTATTTCAGGGAGAAAATGATCTTCATTTATATGCATACCGCACTGGTATTCACACTCATAAGCAACCCCCGGTCCAATTATCTCAGAAAGTCCATAAATATCATATGCTTTTATATTCAGCTTTGATTCTATTTCTTTTCTCATATTTTCAGACCAAGGCTCTGCTCTAAATACACCTGATTTGAGCTTTAGCTGAGATTTGTCTACGCCCATCTCTTCCATTGTTTCAGCAAGATAGAGTGCATAAGATGGCGTACAAGCCAAAAGTGTTGTTCCAAAGTCAACCATAAGTTGAATCTGCCTTTTTGTGTTACCAGACGAAATTGGAATAACAGAAGCTCCTATTCTCTCTGCACCATAATGTACTCCAAGTCCGCCGGTAAAAAGTCCATAACCATATGCAATCTGAACAAAAGAATGCTTGTCAGCCCCTGCTGCAACAAGTGTTCTTGCCATAACCTCAGACCATATACCAATGTCATGTTTTGTATATCCCACAACGGTGGGTTTTCCCGTGGTACCGGATGATGCGTGAATTCTCACAATTTCACTCAATGGTACTGCAAAAAGCCCATAAGGATAGTTGTCTCTTAAATCCTGTTTGGTTGTAAATGGGAGTTTTTGTAAATCATTTAGGTCTTTTATGTCTTCGGGAATAAGTCCTAACTTTTGCATCTTATTTCTGTAATATGGTACGCTTGTGTACACTCTTTTAACCGTCTCTATCAATCTTTTCAATTGAATCTCCTGTAATGTACTTCTGTCCATACACTCCATATGCTCATCCCAGTATCTCATATCAAATCCTCACCTCACCTAAATCTACACTTCTGCCAATTTCAAACGCTCTGAGATTTATCTCAACAAATTCTGACCTTACATTATTCTCTATAGCCTTTTTAAAAAAGTTTTCTTCTATTTCCATGAACTTGCTAAATACACCCAGCATTACAGTGTTTTGAACACGTGGATTCCCTGCTTTGCTGAGCAAAGAGAGAATATCAATTTTACAGAACTTTACTCCAAGCTGTTTCACAATCTTATCAACATCGGGGTATTCATACATCCCGGTAATAACACCTATTGGAGGAATTTCATAATCGGAATAAATCAAAAACCCCTCTTTCTTTAGAAATTCAATCCACCGCAAAGCCTCCAACTTTTCAAATGCAATTATATAATCAGCTTCCGCCTTATCTATAAGTGGTGAAAACACCTTCCTACCTGCTTTTACATATGTTACCACACTTCCTCCTCTCTGAGCCATACCATGGACCTCTGATATTTTCACATCATATCCTGTGTTTAAAAATACATCTCCTAAAATCTTGCTAAACAAAATATTCCCCTGTCCTCCAACTCCAACTATTAATATATTGACACTTTCTTTCATCGCAGCATTACTCCTTTACACTATTGATTGCTCCAAATCTGCAAACACTTTCGCACATCCCGCATCCAAGGCACAGGTTTTGATCAATTACAGGTATATCCTTTAGCGATAGCGCAGGACACCCCAGACTCAAGCATAATTTACAATTTTTGCATTTGGTTTTGTCAACATACCTTTTTAAAGTGGTATATTTATACCTTTTGTGAAGTCTGCAGGGTGCTTTGGCAATTAAAACCTTAACACCAGGGACTTTTAGTAGTTCATTTATCTTATTGAGATTTTCATTAATATTATAAGGATTTATTTCCTCCACAACCGAACATCCTATAGTTTTACAAAGATTCAATAGATCAAGTTTATAAGTCTCTTCTCCTCTTATAGTATACCCTGTTGCAGGATGGTCTTGATGTCCTGTCATTCCAGTTGTAGAATTACCCAGAATTAACACAATAATATCAGACTTATTATAAACAGCATCAATAATACCTGTTATCCCCGAGTGAACAAAGGTGGAGTCACCTATAACCGCAACAGCTTTTTTACCATTATTTGATGCTTTTGAAATACCATGAGCCATTCCAACACTTGCACCCATACAGACGCATGTATCCATAGCGTTGAAAGGGGAAAGAGCACCCAGGGTGTAACAGCCTATATCACCTGTGATGATTATATCTTTTATTTTGCTCAGTGTATAAAATATCCCTCTGTGAGGGCAACCAGGGCACAGTACAGGAAGCCTTGGCGGAATCTGCTGCGCTATACTGTATGGTATTTCAGTATATATCTTTTCAACTGCTGATTTTATAAACGAAGGTGAATATTCACCCGTTAATTTAAAAACTTCTTTACCTACTATATTTGCTATACCCATTGCTTTTATGTTCTCTTCCAAAAATGGGTCAAGCTCTTCAACAATATATACTTTTTCAAATCTGCTACAAAAATCCATAATTAATTTCTTAGGAAGTGGCCACACCATACCCAGTTTTAAAACCCAGGCATCAGGATATGCTTCTTTTACATACTGATAAGCTATACCCGCTGCAATAAAGGCAAGATTTGTTTTCCCTTCTTCAATTCTATTCAAATCAGTCCCTTCTGCAAATTCTCTTAGATCGTTTAATCTCTTTTCAACAACCTCATGCCTTTTCCTTGCCATTGCTGGCATCATGACATATTTTTGTATGTCTTTTTTGTACTCATAATCCACTTCTTCCCTTATACCTTCTTTCACCACCGATTGAGAGTGTGAAACCCTTGTTGTAAGACGTAATATTACAGGAGTATCATACTTTTCGCTAATCTCAAAACCCTTTTTTACAAAATCAATACACTCCTGGCTATCAGCAGGCTCTAACACTGGCACCTTCGCTGCCTTTGCAATATTCCTTGTGTCCTGTTCATTTTGCGATGAGTGCATACCGGGGTCATCAGCAACAGCTATTAAAAGCCCGGCATTGACCCCTGTATAAGATACTGTGAAAAGTGGGTCTGCTGCAACATTCAAACCCACATGCTTCATTGAACAGATTGCTCTTTTACCATAGATAGAAGCTCCAATTGCAACCTCTAACGCCACCTTTTCATTTGGTGCCCATTCACAGTAAATTTCATTGTAGTTTGATATGTACTCAGTAATCTCTGTAGATGGTGTGCCAGGGTAAGCAGTTGCAACCTTAACACCTGCTTCAAAACATCCTCTGGCAACAGCCTGGTTACCAAGCATAAGTCGCCTCAACAGTCTCATCCTCCAGTTTTGTTTTTTTTAGTTGCTCTGATTCCTCAAATCCAGAACCCTTTTGGCTTTTCCTGTTGTCCTCTCCAGAGTCTTGGGCTCTACCAATTTTACTTTTACATTTAATCCTAATACTGTATAAATTCTGTGTTTTATTTTATTCTCCAGCTTTTCAAGCTCAGCATACCTTTCTAAAAGTCTTCCATCTACAAGTTCAACATGTACTTCCAAATCATCCAAGTATCCTTTTTTTGTAACAACCAGCTGATAGTGGGGCCCAATTCCCTCAATCCCCATTAAAACACTTTCTATTTGCGAAGGAAATACATTTACACCTCTGATAATTAGCATATCATCGGTGCGACCCTTCACAGAAGTCATCCTGACATTTGTTCTTCCACATTTGCATGGCTCATAAATCAATGAGGTAATGTCTCTTGTTCTATACCTTATAAGTGGCATACCTTCTTTTGTAAGTGTTGTCAGAACAAGCTCTCCTGTTTCACCCTCCGGCAAAACTTCACCGGTTTGTGGGTTTATAATTTCAGGATAAAAATGGTCTTCATTTATATGAAGTCCTTCTCTATATTCACACTCACCTGATACACCTGGACCAATTATCTCAGAAAGACCATAGTTTTCGGTAGCAAAAAGCCCCCACTTCTTTTCTATTTCCCTTCTCATCTCTACAGTTGAGCTTTCTGCTCCAAAAAGCCCCAACCTGAGTTTGAGTTTTGACCTGTCAATATTAAGTTCATTTGCAACCTCATCCATGTAAAGTGCATATGATGGCGTACAGACCAAAACTGTCGCGCCGAAATCCTGCATTACCATAAGCTGCTTTTCCGTATTACCACTTGAAATGGGAATTACAGTTGCACCTACTCTCTCTAATCCCTGATGAAGTCCAAAAGCTCCTGTAAAAAGCCCATAACCAAATGCTATCTGGGCAATGTCATGCTCCCTTACACCTGATGCTGTGACAATTCGTGCAACAACCTCTGTCCAAACTTCCATATCATGCTTTGTATAGCCAACAACGGTAGGTTTACCAGTTGTGCCTGATGAGGCATGGACTCTGACAATCTTTGTAAGTGGAACAGTAAAGAGCCCATATGGATAATTTTCCCTTAAATCATCTTTTGTTGTGAAGGGGAGGAGTTGTATATCTTTGAGAGTTTTGATGTGATGGGGTTTTACTCCAATCTCATCAAACTTTTTACGGTAAAAGGGAACATTTTCATAAACCCTTTCTACCGTCCTTTTAAGTCTTTCAAGCTGTAGTTCTTCAAATTGTTTTCTGTTTAATTTTTCATATTCTGACCAAATCATCCCAATCTACCATCCTTCCTGATGATATACATATTAGAGAATATAAATGAATTAAAAAGTTACAAGCTTTTTAAGTTATTATATTGTAATATTTAATAATTTTCAAAATAAATAAAAGCAAACAAAAAATAAGGACTATCTCATCTTTTCTAATTTATCTGAGATAGTCCTTACTTTGTTATTACAAACCTGCCACTGTCAACATCAATAGTAATAATATCTCCTTCTTTAATGGTACCCTTTAAAATTTCCTTTGCAATTAATGTTTCAACATTTTTTTGCAAAAACCTCTTTATTGGTCTTGCGCCAAAGTTTATGTCAAACGCATTTTCCATTACATATTTCTTTGCTTTCTGTGTGAGAACAATCGAAATTCCTTTTTCAATAAGTCTTTGCTGAATCTCAGCTACTCTGAGGTCAATAATTTTTATTACCTGCTCTTTTGTGAGAGGTTTAAATATTATTATCTCATCAAGCCTGTTTAAAAACTCCGGTCTAAAGTGAGTTTTGAGCTCCCTGTCTATTAGTTTTCTTGTGTTTTCATCTATTTCACCGTTTGAGATATTCGCATTCAAGAGATATTCGCTGCCCAGGTTTGAAGTCATTATTATTATAGTATTTTTAAAATCAACCGTTCTGCCCTTTGAATCTGTAAGTCTTCCATCATCCATTATCTGAAGCAGTATATTAAATACGTCATGATGCGCTTTCTCAATCTCGTCAAACAAAACCACTGAATAAGGTTTTGTTCTGACAGCCTCTGTTAGTTGCCCTCCTTCTTCATACCCCACATATCCGGGTGGTGCTCCTATGAGCCTTGAGACAGAGTGCTTTTCCATGTATTCTGTCATATCAATTCTTATCATATTATTTTCTGAGTCAAATAAAGCCTCAGCCAAAGCTCGTGCAAGCTCTGTCTTACCAACACCGGTTGGTCCCAGAAACAAAAATGTTCCAATCGGCTTTCGCGGGTCTTTTATTCCAGCTCGTGCTCTCATTATAGCATCGCAAACTGCTTCAATTGCTTCATCCTGCCCAACAACTCTTCTGTGAAGGATTCTATCAAGCTCTAAAATCTTCTGTCTTTCTGTTTCAACAAGCTTTGAAACAGGAATACCTGTCCATTTTGATACTATTTTAGCAATTTCCTCTTCGGTAACTTCCTCTTTTAATAGTCTTTTTTCAGAAGGTATCTTCTCTAATTCCTGACGCTTCTGGTCAAGCATTTTCTGTAGTTCTAACAGTTTTCCATATTTTAGTTCAGAAAGCTTATTTAAGTCATAATTTCTCTCTGCTTCTTCTATTTGAATTTTTACATTCTCTATTTCTTCTTTTATTCTTCTTATTTCTTTGATGAGTTCTTTTTCATATTCCCACTGCGCTGAAAGCTTATTTGCTCTGTCGTTAAGCTCCGCAATTTCTTTATCTATCTCCTCCAATCTTTGTTTTGCACTCGGGTTTTCTTCTTTTTGCAATACATTCTTTTCAATCTTAAGCTGCATAATCTTTCTTGTAATCTCATCAAGTTCTGTAGGCATAGAATCAATCTCTGTTCTTAAAAGTGCAGCAGCTTCATCAATCAGGTCAATTGCCTTGTCTGGCAGGAATCTATCAGTGATGTATCTATCAGATAACTTTGCAGCAGCAATCAGAGCATCGTCTGTGATTCTGACACCATGATGAATCTCAAATCTTTCTTTAAGCCCTCTTAAGATGGAAATTGTATCTTCTACAGATGGCGGATTTACCAACACAGGCTGGAATCTTCTTTCCAATGCTGCGTCTTTTTCAATATATTTTCTGTACTCATCAATGGTGGTTGCCCCTATACAGTGCAGCTCTCCTCTTGCAAGCATAGGTTTCAAAAGATTCCCTGCATCCATTGCACCTTCCGCTCTTCCCGCACCGACTATGTTGTGAATCTCATCAATAAACAGGATTATTCTACCTTCGGATGCCGTAATTTCGTTCAAAACTGCTTTTAACCTTTCCTCAAACTCTCCCCTGTATTTTGCACCAGCTATCAGTGCACCCAAGTCAAGTGCAAAGATGGTTTTGTCTTTTAACCCTTCTGGAACATCACCTTTGACAATTCTCTGAGCAAGCCCTTCTACAATAGCTGTCTTTCCAACCCCCGGTTCTCCAATCAAGACAGGATTGTTCTTCGTTCTTCTTGAAAGAATCTGAATTACTCTTCTTATCTCCTCATCTCTGCCAATAACAGGGTCAAGTTTGCCTTTCCTTGCAAGGTCAGTAAGGTCTCTACCATACTTTTTCAAAACCTCATAAACTTCTTCAGGATTTGGGTTTGTTATCCTCTGATTTCCCCTTATCCTGTAAAGTTGTTGCAAAAATTTCTCTCTGTTAATCCCATACTTTCTGAATATAGACTTAGTGGAAGGATGATCATAATCTATCATCGCAAGATATACGTGCTCAACACTGATATACTCATCCTTAAACTTCTTTGCCTCTTCTTCTGCTCTTAGCAATATCTCGTTTAAAAATCTATTCACATACACAGTTGAAGCGCCGGGCCCATATACCATTGGAATCTTTCTCAGCTGGTCTTCTATGTCTTTTTTATACACGTCTATATTTACAGCCATATTTTTAAGTATTTTGGGAATTAATTTGTCATCTTCGTTGATAAGCGCATAGTGCAAATGTTCTATCCCTATCTCCTGATGTTTGTACAATATAGCGGTATTTTGTGCATCTAAAAGAGCCGATTGTAAACTCTGGGTAAATCTTTCCATATTCATATATATCTCACCTCACATTCAATGAACTTTATACAAAACAATCAGGGAAGGTTTCCATCCTTCCCTGATTGCCTTTTTATTCAATTTCAATTGTTCTAACATCTGGCTTTGATGGCTTCTCTTTGGGAAGTATAATCTTCAAAATTCCGTCCTCGTATTTTGCTTTTATACCATCCTCTTTGACATTGTCAAGGTAGAATGTTCTGCTAAATGCACCATACCTTCTTTCTCTTCTTATAAAGTTTTCTCTCTCTTCTTTTTCCTCTTTCTTAGTTTCTGCCTTTATAGTGAGTTTATTGTCATAAAGCTCTATCTTGATGTCCTCTTTTTTAACCCCTGGAAGCTCAGCTTCAATAATATATTCATTTTCTGTTTCTTTGATGTCTGTTCTCATGAATCTTGAGCCCTTTTCAAACGGAGCAAAAAAATCTTCAAACCAATCGTCAATGTCAAAAAGCTCTCTTTCAAGCTTTCTCATGATGTCAAATGGTCTTCTTCCAAATGGAACAATGTCTCTTAACATCTTACATCACCCTCCTTTTGACTTTTTTTGACTTTTAAAAGTTTTTTAAAGTGGCGAATCATCGCCACCTGTATTTGATTTTGACTATCTTTGACTTTCAATTACTATTATACTTTTTTTCACACTCATCTCAACTCTCAAATTTGACCAAATTTCATGATTTTTTTTAATTTTCTACATTCAATATTTATTTTTCTCACTTTTTCTCAAGATTATTCTATCTTTTCTGTTAAAAGTTTCTGAAGCTCTTCTATAAAGGTATTTATATCTTTAAACTGCCTGTAAACAGATGCAAAGCGTACATAGGATATCTCATCAAGCTTCTTTAGCTTTTCCATAACCATCTCGCCTATTTCCCTTGATGAGATTTCATCTCTCATGGAGTTATAAATCTCGTTTTCAATCTCATCCACTATTTTGTTCATCTGCTCAACAGATACAGGTCTTTTCTGACATGCTTTTATAATCCCGTTCAGAATCTTGCTTCTATCAAACTCTTCACGGCGATTATCTTTTTTAATAACCAAAACAGGCTGTCTTTCTACTTTTTCAAAAGTTGTAAATCGCCTCTGACACTTTAAGCACTCTCTTCTTCTTTTTATTGTCCTTCCTTCATCAGCAGGTCTTGTATCAACAACCTTGCTGTCTTCATATCCACAGTAAGGACACCTCATATTTTCATCCCCATTTCCTTATTGTAGATTACAGTACAGTTCTTACCACTGCTTTTTGCTCGATACATTGCCATATCAGCAGATTTTATTAAATCTTTAACATTCTGGGCATGAGCGGGATAAGAAGCTATTCCAAAGCTAACCGTAACTTTTGTTTGGACAAGATTGTCCTCTATGGTTTCATTCTCAATTGCTCTCCTGATTCTCTCAACAACCTTGTATGCCTCTGAACTTTCAAGATGAGTAAACACAATTATAAACTCTTCACCACCATATCTTGCTATAATATCCCCTTTTCTAATCTTTTCTTTTGCAACTTTTACAATTGTCTGGAGTACTTTATCGCCAAACAAATGTCCATATGTGTCATTAAGTTTTTTGAAATTGTCCACATCAAATAGCGCAATACTGATAGGATACCTGCCTTTAGAATTCTCAATCTCGGTTTCCAAAACTTCATACAGATAGATTCTGTTATATGCACCGGTTAGACCATCAACCATTGCCATACTTCTCATCTGTTGATATAAACTTGAGTTCTCCAATGCAATTGAAACCTGAGCGGCAATAGAAGTCAAAAACCTCAGATTATCTTCTGTAAAGATATCCTCAAATACATGCTCAAGCAATATAATCCCATATTTATCGTTTTTAGTTGACAGAGATGCATACATAATTGATTTTGTAGCTCTTCCAGCAATAAAAGGACACTCTTTGGGATTTACCCTATTTCTATATCCATTTTCGCAATTCAATGCAACATTTTTAAGCCACTGAATATTCTCCTGTTTAAAACTCTCTTTTTGATCACTTTCAGAAAGATTTGAGAATGCAACATACAGCTCTGTTTTATCCCTGTTAAAAAGTAGAATTGAACTTTTGTCAACTCCTGTTACACCAATTAACACATCGTTTACAAATTTTAATAATTCATTGGTATCCAAAATTTGAGTTATTATTTTACTAATCTCCTGAAGATTGAAAAACTCCCCAAGCGAAATATTTAATCTTTTATTTACCTCCCTGAGATAGCTTATTTCCCTCTCTAACTCCTTTATCTTTGTATCCTTTGCTTTATTTGATTCTATAAGATTATTTAATTTTTCTTCCATCTCCTGCGCACGGGCTTCAGAAACATACACAGAAGTTCTGTCAACAAGTTCGAATTTTTCAATGTTGTAAATCCAGAAAATATAAAAGAGTATGTAAAATAAATTCTTTAAAACCTCCATGCTTATATCTTTAGACAAAAAGTCAAGCAGTATAAAGAAAACATAAGAAAAAATTAAAGCCAATACTATTTGCTTAATACCTCTTATTTTAATTTTTCCAAGATAAAATAGAAATATTAGAGATACAACAAACATCAGATCAAATAATCTTTCATATCCAAAGAAAAAAACAAAATTTAGAACTTCAAAAAATTTAAGATACCTGTAAATTTCCTCGCCAAGCTCAGTATTACTATCAAAAAGCCATTGTTTGAAAAAGTTATAACATACTGAAACAAGCAAGAATATAAACGGTACAAGCCAGTCAGAAAATGAAGAGAAATTATTTGCCTTTTCAATTACAAGTCTATCAAAAACCAGGTAAATAACTATCGCACCTATCAAAAACCATGAAACTTTTATGTATTCTCTTTCGATAGCTATTTTTTGACTATTCACAAGACTTCCTCCCGCTTTTTACAATCCATTACTTTGAAGTACCAACTTGCTTCCAAAATTACTACATATTTACATTTAGCAAAAACACAACACAATTCTAAATGATATGAATCTTTCACTTAAAATTATATTACATATTGCAGTTACTGTCTATAAAAAAACACCCTTTTAAAAAGGGTGTTTTGGTCAAAAGATTTCTTAACCTGGACAATTCAACGCAAGTAAAATCTTTCTTTGAAGTTCCTGTTTACTCAAATTGATCCTTGCAATCCCCTGTTCAATTGCCTTTTCGGCAACAGCCAACGCAACTTCAAACGAAACTCTTTTGTTTAGCGCCTTTGGAATTACATAATCTTCATTTAAATCCTCCTCTGCAATTCTGGCTATTGCCTCTGCTGCTGCAACTTTCATCTCATCAGTTATTTTTCTTGCTCTCACATCAAGTGCACCTCTGAAAATGCCGGGGAAAGCCAGTACGTTGTTTACCTGATTGCTAAAATCAGACCTACCTGTACAGATAATTTTGGCACCAGCTCTTTTTGCTTTACCCGGCATAATTTCTGGTACCGGGTTTGCCATTGCCATAACAATAGCATCCTTTGCCATATTTTTCACATCTTCTTCATCAAGTACGTTTGCAACTGACAGCCCAATAAAGACATCAGCACCTTTTATTACATCATGAATAGAACCTTTTAAATGATTTTTGTTGGTTACTTTTGCTATCTGTTGCTTATATTTGTTCATATCTTCTTCTCTGCCCTCATAAATCGCACCACATTTGTCACAAATTATAATATCTTTTGCACCATATTTTATTAAAAGCTGAGCTACAGCAATTCCGGCTGCGCCTGCCCCATTGATGACTATTCTAACATCAGAAATCTTTTTATTCACAAGTTTCAAAGAGTTTATCAACGCAGCCAGAGCAACAACTGCTGTGCCATGTTGGTCATCGTGAAATACAGGAATCTCAAGCTCATCTATAAGCCTTTCTTCTATCTCAAAACAAAAAGGAGCTGCTATATCCTCTAAATTAATCCCTCCGAATGAAGGTTGAATAAGCTTTATTACCCTGACAATCTCTTCCACATCTTTTGAATTAATACAAATTGGAAAAGCATCAACCCCACCAAATTCTTTAAATAAAACTGCCTTCCCTTCCATTACGGGAAGAGAAGCATGAGCACCTATGTCACCCAAACCCAAAACAGCAGTACCATTTGTAACAACAGCAACCCAGTTAGATTTTGCCGTATATTCATAAACAAGTTCTTCATTTTTTGCTATTTCTTTACATGGTTCTGCAACGCCCGGAGTATAATAGATGCTCAAATCTTTTGCATCATTTATAGGCACCTTACTTTTCAGGGCTATTTTCCCCCTGTGTTCTCTGTGAAGCTTTAGAGCTAAACTACCAATTTCCATCTTAATTTTGCTCCTCTCATTTTCATGTAATCCTAAAGAATACTAACCATTGCTTTCTTTTCTCAGTTTCTCTATATATTCCTTTATATATTTTTCCTTTCCTATTTCAGTGGGACAGTAATATATTCTCCCAGCAAGCTCATCTGGCAAGTATTGCTGTTTTACCCAGTGATTTCTATAGTCATGTGGATAAAGGTACCCACTTCCATGTCCAATCCTCTGTTCACCATGCAAAGCCATCCTGAGATGCATAGGTATACTCTTGATAGGAACATTTTTAGCATCTTCAAGCGCCTTTTCAATCGCCAAATACGCCGAATTACTTTTTGGAGCACATGCAAGATATATGGTAGCCTCGGACAAAATTATGCGCGCCTCTGGCATACCAATAAATTCGCAAGCCCATGCAGCAGCTGTTGCTACATTCAGTGCCATGGGATCTGCCAGACCAATGTCCTCTGCTGCCAAGATAATAAGTCTTCTTGCAATAAACTTAATATCTTCGCCACCTTCAAGCATTTTTGCAAGGTAGAATAAAGCCGCATCAGGGTCAGACCCTCTGACGCTCTTAATAAACGCCGAAATTGTATCATAATGCATATCCCCTGCTGCATCGTATACGCTCACTTTTCTGTTTGAAAGATTGCTGACTATTTCCTTCGTAATTACAATGCTCCCATCATGCTGGGGTTTTACTGAATAAACACAGGCTTCCAAAATATTAAGAGCAACCCTTGCATCTCCGTTTGAAAGTCTTGCGATAAACTTTCTGGTTTCTTCATCTATTTCAATTTTCATCTCTCCAAGACCATTTTCTTTATCAGTGATTGCCCTGTCAATTATTTTAATAATATCCTCCTCTTTTAAAGGGTAAAGCTCAAACACAAGCGACCTTGAAACCAATGCTTTATTTACTTCATAAAACGGATTTTCGGTGGTTGCACCAATCAAAACTATTGTTCCTTCCTCCACAGACGGCAAAAGCGCATCCTGTTGAAGCTTGTTAAACCTGTGGATCTCATCAATAAACAGGATTGTCTTTTTACCACCCTGTGAAAATTCAAACTTTGCCTCATCTATAATCTTTTTTATATCGTTTATCCCGGCGATAGTAGCGTTTATTGACCTAAAAATCTTATCTGTAACATTAGCAATAACGTGTGCAATTGTTGTCTTTCCTGTGCCCGGTGGTCCATACAAAATTATAGAAGTAATCTTGTCACTCTTTATGAGATTATAAAGAGGTTTATCTTTGCCCAAAATGTGGTCTTGTCCAACAATATCTTCAAGTCGCTTGGGTCTCAGTTTATATGCCAGAGGAGATTCTTTTTTTAATCTTTTATCTCCTAAATATTGAAAAAAGTCCATCTCAAAACTCACCAGAACTTTATTATTCATTAAACTCACTGTAAAGCGGATACTTTTCGCACAGTACCTTAACTCTATGCAGTATATTTTCATCTGAGTCGGAATTTGTCAGAGCATCATGAATAATATCAGCAACTTCTATCATGTCTTCTTCTTTAAACCCTCGAGTTGTCACAGCCGGAGTGCCAAGTCTTATACCACTTGTCACCATCGGGCTTTGAGTGTCAAAAGGAATCGCATTTTTATTGCATGTTATATTCAAACTATCAAGTCTTTTTTCTGCATCTTTGCCAGTAATACCTTTATTTCGCAAATCAACAAGCATTAAATGATTGTCGGTGCCACCGCTGACAAGTCGAAATCCTCTTTCAATGAGTCTTGAACTGAGCGCTCTGGCATTCTTTAGAATCTGAACCTGATAGTTTTTAAACTCATCTGTCATCGCTTCTTTGAAAGCAACAGCTTTTGCTGCAATCACATGTTCCAAAGGCCCACCCTGAATGCCAGGAAATATGGATTTGTCAATCAGTTTTGCATATTTTTCCTTGCAGAGGATTAGTCCTCCTCGAGGACCTCTGAGAGTTTTATGAGTTGTTGTAGTAACAAAGTCAGCATATTCAACAGGCGACGGATGAAGTCCCACAGCAACCAAACCTGCAATATGCGCCATGTCAACCATTAAATAAGCTCCAACTTCATCAGCTATTTCTCTAAACTTTTTGAAATCAATAATTCTTGGATATGCAGAAGCACCTGCCAAAATCAGTTTTGGTCTGTGTTGTTTTGCCAGCTTCAATACTTCATCATAATTTATTGTCTCTGTTTCAGGGTCAACACCGTAGGAAACAATATTATATAGTTTACCGGAAAAGTTAACAGGACTTCCATGTGTAAGATGTCCTCCATGTGAAAGATTCATGCCGAGTATGGTATCTCCAGGATTTAATACCGCAAAATATACTGCCATATTTGCCTGAGCTCCAGAATGTGGCTGCACATTTGCATGCTCTGCTCCAAACAATTTCTTTGCCCTTTCTATTGCAATAGACTCAACAACGTCAATGTATTCACAGCCACCATAATATCTTTTGTTGGGATAACCTTCTGCATATTTATTTGTCAAAGGTGAACCCATAGCTGCCATAACAGCAACTGAAACAAAATTCTCAGAGGCAATGAGCTCAATCTTACTTTGCTGCCTTTTCAGCTCATTTTTAATTGCCTCAGCTATTTCAGGATCAGTATCCTTAACTAAATTATAGAAATACATTTACATCTCCCTTTCCGAATATTTTTTTATTTTTCATATATAACGTTCGCAATTTATGATTATACACCAATTTTGCTTTTTTGTATATTATATTTTAGCTTTGATTCTAAAGTCAATCACCTCAAATTAGCGAAAGTCCATTTTAAATTTTGAATTTGTTCACAATCAAGCTAAGGTTGCTATATAATCATATTATAAACCTTTGAAAACCAAATAGAAAGGAAGATTTAAATCCAGGATGATGACTTCAAAAGAGCTCATTGAAGTTGCACTTTTGGCCGGTGAGATAATGCTCAAAAACGGAGCAGAAACTTACAGAGTTGAGGATACGATGGTAAGAATCTGTTCAAAGGGTAATCTGAAGTTCAACGAAAGTTTTGTCATCCCAACTGGAATAGTAGCTACAATTGTAGATGAGAATGACAACCTGTTGACAATTTCCAAGAGAATAAAAAGAAGAACAATTGATTTAAACAAGATATCTCTTGTTAACCAGTTTTCAAGAGACTTTGAGAAGTATAACTTCACCTATGAGAAAGCTATAAAAACCTTAAATGATATACAAAACAAAAAAGGATACAGTAGCCGCCTGACACCATTTGCAGCAGCTTTAGTATGCTGCTTTTCTTCAATCCTTTTTGGTGGAAATATTCTCGATGCGATATCTGCTTTTTTTGTCGGTCTGTTTACTCAAACAATACTCAACATCCTAAATTCAAAAAATCTTTCTTATTTTATCTCTTATATCATAGGTGGTTTTGCAACTGCTACCATGGCCTTGATAACTGTAAGTTATCTTCATATTGGAATCAACCTGGATAAGATAATCATCGGTTCTGTTATGATCATGACCCCCGGCGTTGCAATAACAAATGCAATAAGAGATACAATCGCAGGTGATCTTCTATCCGGTGTTGCAAGAGCTGTTGAGGCATTTTTAATAGCCATTTTCATTGCAACCGGCGCAGGAATTGCTCTGAGCATTTTAAAGTAAAAAGGGGGAAAAACAGTGGAACAAAGCATATGTTTTCAACTTTTTTCAGCATTCTTTGTGAGTTTTTCATTTGCAATCCTAACAAATTCACCCAAAAAAACGCTGTTTTACTGTGGTATTAGCGGTATGCTTGGCTGGCTTGTTAACATAACACTTTTACGGTCAAATTTTTCTCCTATTATAGGAGTGTTTTTTGCTGCACTGACGGTTAATATACTGTCAGAAATCTTTGCAAGACTTCTTAAAAACCCTGTCCCAATCTTTCTTATACCCGGTATAATACCTCTTGTGCCAGGTGCGGGAATGTACAATACAATGATTGCACTTATAAAAAATCACTTTGACATTGCAATAAAAATGGGTATTCAAACACTCTTGATTGCCGGAAGTATTGCAATAGCCTTGATGCTTGTTACATCTTTTAACTGGATTTTCAGAGTGTTTCAAAAAGAAAAGCCTATTAAGTAAAAAATAAAAGAAAGCATAAGCCATTTTTATGGTTTATGCTTTCTTTGTTATTTTGCTCTACGAGAGTATGTTGCATCTAAAGCTTCTTTTCGAGAAAGCGAAATTCTTCCAAGTTTGTCAACTCCGATTACCTTTACCAGCACCAAATCTCCTACTTTGACAACCTCATCCACTGATTTTAATCTCTTATTGTCAAGCTGGGAAATGTGCACAAGTCCTTCTTTACCAGGATATATTTCAACAAAAGCCCCATAAGAAGCCGTTCGCGTAACTTTCCCCAGGAAGAACTGTCCTACCTCAATCTCACGACCAATACCTTCAATCATACTAATTGCCCTGTTGCCAGAAATATCATCAGGCGCAGCTACAAATATTCTACCATCCGGTTCTATATCAATCTTTACATTTGTCTCTGCAATGATTTTATTGATCATCTTACCACCAGGACCTATTATGTCGCGGATCTTTTCAGGATCAACTGTAGTTTTGAATATCTTTGGCGCATACGGTGAAAGCTCACTTCTGGGCTTGTCAATTACTGTTTGCATAAAATCTAAAATTCTCAACCTTGCTTCTTTTGCCTGATACAGTGCTTTTTCAATTATCTCCCGTGTAAGACCGTGAATCTTTATATCAAGCTGAATAGCAGTGATACCCTCTCTTGTTCCAGCTACTTTAAAGTCCATATCACCAAAGAAATCCTCTATACCCTGTATATCAGTAAGTGTTATAAAACTACCATCCTCTTTTGTAATAAGCCCGATCGAAATACCTGCAACAGGCGCTTTTATTGGAACCCCTGCATCCATCAATGCAAGAGTACTTCCACAAACGCTTGCCTGAGATGTTGAACCGTTTGAAGTCAAGACTTCTGACACAAGCCGTATAGTGTATGGGAATTCGTCCTCAGATGGTATAACAGGCTCAAGTGCTCTTTCTGCCAAAGCACCATGTCCTATCTCCCTTCTGCCAGGTCCCCTTACCGGTTTTGACTCACCTGTTGAGTATGGAGGAAAGTTGTAGTGGTGCATGTACCTCTTTGCTTCTTCCTCTTCAAGACCATCTAAAAACTGCATTTCACTCTTTGTTCCGAGTGTTGCCACTGTAAGAACCTGGGTATATCCTCTTTTGAAAATGGCTGATCCATGAGTTCTTGGCAAAATTCCCACTTCAGCATACAGAGGTCTGATTTCGTCAAACTTCCTCCCATCAGGTCTTTTTCCCTCTTCAGCAATCATCTTCCTGACAATTTCTTTTTCCAAGCTGTAAAGAGCATCGTCCACCAAAAGAAGTGTATCTTCTGTTTCACCCTCAAACGCCTTGAACACTTCTTCTTTTAGTTCATCCAGCTTTTTATCCCTCTCTATCTTATCAGGTATCTGAACATACTGATATACTTTTTCATATGCAAGCTCTCTCACTTTTTGTTTTATTTCTTCAGGAACAATTCTTTTCTCATATTGCATCTTGGGTTTCCCAACTTCTCTTACTATTCCTTCTATAAACTCAACAATCTTTTTGATCTCCTCCTGAGCAGTCATTATAGCTTCAAGCATAATGTCTTCTGGAATCTCATGAGCACCCGCTTCAATCATCATCACTCTATCTTTTGTACCAGAGACAACCAAATGCAGCTTGCTGACTTCTCTTTCTTTTGCTGTGGGATTGATTACAATCTTTCCATCAACATATCCAACAAGTACTGAGCCGGTTGGTCCTTCAAATGGGATATCGGATATTGACAGAGCAACTGATGAACCAAGCATAGCCAGAACATCGGGTGGATTGTCAGGATCAACAGATAAAACTGTGGCAATTACAGACACATCATGGTAAAAGTCTTTGGGAAAGAGAGGACGTATTGGTCTGTCAATCAACCTTGCAGACAAAATCGCCTTTTCAGAAGGTTTACCTTCTCTTTTGATAAAACCGCCCGGGATCTTCCCAACAGAATAAAGTCTCTCCTCATAGTCAACTGTTAAAGGAAAAAAGTTTATACCTTCTCTTGGCTTTTCTGAAGCACAGGCAGTTACTAAAACAGCTGTATCACCGTACCTTGCCAAAACTGCACCGTTTGCCAGAAGTGCATACTTACCAATCTCAAAACTAAGTTCTCTCCCTGCAAGTTCCATCCTGTAGATTTTACTTTCCAAACCTAACCACCTCTTTCTAAAATAATGGAGCGGCTATACCGCTCCAATTTTTGTGATTTTACTTTCTCAATCCCAATTTTTCAATCAGCTCACGATATCTGTTGATGTCATACTCTTTAAGATAATTGAGCAGCTTTCTTCTTTGACCTACCATCTTCAAAAGCCCTCTTCTGGAATGAAAATCTTTTTTATGAATCTGCAGGTGCTCATTTAGCCTATTAATTCTCTCTGTCAAAAGAGCTATTTGCACCTCTGGAGAACCTGTATCATATTCGTGAAGCTGGTACTTTTGGATTATCTCCTGCTTCTGCTCTTTTGTAAGCATTCCTTTCACACCTCCCTTTCTTTTATAAATGCCTGAATCTTTGTTAAAGGCTGGGAGCATCCTCTAACAAGGACTCAGGTTAACACATAGCATATTGTAACAAAAATCTTCTTTAATGTCTATATACAGTTGCTCTACAAAGCATATCTTTTACATATGCTATATCTTTCTCAATCTGATTTTTAAGATCCTGCAAGCTTTCAAATTTTTTTTCATCACGTATAAAATCAATAAACTCCAATTTAATCTTTTTACCGTATACCTTTTCTTCAAAATCCAAAACATGTGTTTCTATTTTTATACTATTTGTCTTTGATACAGTAGGATTTACCCCCACATTTGTAATGGATATATACCTTCTGCTGTCAATGATGGTATTTGTAACGTAAACCCCTCTTTTGGGTATGATCTTGTCTTTATCAAATCGTATATTGAGGGTAGGAAATCCCAATTTTCTACCAATTCTGTTTCCTTTTTTAACAATTCCATTTATAAAAAAATTGTAGCCCAGCATAGAGTTTGCAAGTTGAATATTCCCATCCATTATCAAATTTCGAATAAGAGTACTTGATACAACCTGATGATTGTAGGTAACAGGATCAATTACTATGCACTGTCTGCCATAATCCTTCAGTCTTCTACAGAGATACTCGCTATTTCCCTCTGCTTTGTAACCAAATGTGAAATCATAGCCCACAACAACTAAACCCGCATTTAGTTTTTCAATCAAAATCTCTCTGATAAATCTGTCTTTGTCCATCTGCATAAACTCATCTGTGAATTCAATAAAATAAACATCTTCTATTCCATATTTTTCAAAAAATTCTAATCTTTCACTATTTGTGAGAATATATTTGACATCCAAACCCAAAAGTCTGTCAGGATGATTTTTGAATGTAAAAGCCACTTTTTTCTGCTGACCGGCATTTAAAGCCAAAACTTCAAATATTTTTTTGTGCCCTAAATGAAAACCATCAAAAAAACCCAGCGCAACTACCGGTATATCATTTCTTTTGCGAATTCTATTGTAAATATTCATCTATCATTTTCCACCTTCAGTAAATATTTAAATTTATCATCCTCTCTGTGATAAACAATTAAGATGCTGTCAAGTCGTATTTTGTAAAATTCTCCAAAACTTTCATCAACCTGTCTTATTTCTCTTATATCCTTAAATGTAAGTGGATTGCCGTTGAGCACCTTTTTAAAAGCCCGGTCACTTACAAGCATCTCATTTAAAATTAAATTTTCCAAAGAAACTATCGCTTCTTTTGAAATAATATCCAGCGAAAATGAGTCTTTTACATCGAATCTGCCACTTTTAACTCGTCTTAGCATGGTCAAAGTAGCAATGGTGCCAAGCCTTCTTGCTATTTCATCAGCCAGGCTTCTAATATATGTGCCATGGCTACATTCAACCCTGAAGGTTAGATAGGGATAGCAATAGTTTAATATCTCTATATTATATATGATACTCTTCATCTTTGGAATTTCAATATCAATTTCTTCTCTGGCATACTCATATAGCTTTCTACCTTTTACCTTCTTTGCAGAAAACAAAGGAACAAAAAGCTCAATTTCCCCTTTTAGACTTTTCAACACATCTTCAACTTCGTCTGTTTTTATAAAGATGTTGTTTTTCATCAATAATTTACCGGTTATGTCAAGTGTATTTGTTTTAATTCCAAATTGCATTGTAGCTATATATGTTTTTTTCTCTTTTATAAAAAAAGAAGAAAGTTTTGTTGCCTCTCCTATCAAAAGTACCAGAAGTCCTGTTGCAAATGGGTCAAGTGTACCGGCATGTCCAGCTTTTGTTTTGAAAAGTTTTCTGACATACTCAACAATATCATGCGAAGTAAGACCAACCGGTTTGTCAACTAAAAGCACTCCGTTCATTTCACATCACTTTTAAGTCTTTGCAGTAGTCTTTTCTTGATCTGGCTTATATCACTATTGTTCATGCTAAAACCGGCTGCCCTGGGATGACCCCCTCCTCCAAACTCTCTGGAAATTGTTGCAACATCCACATAGTACTTTGACCTAAGACTTACCTTTGTTCTATCATCCTCTTCAATAAACAGGGCAGCCACTTCAACGCCTTCAATGTTCTTTGCAAAATTTATAATATTTTCTGTTTCATCCCGTGAAGCATTGTTTTTTTCAAGCATCTGCCTTGTAATTGTCAGAAAAGCTATTTTACCGTCTTCAAAAAGTTCTAAAGTCTGGAGAGCATCTTTCAAAAGATTAAATTTAGAAAGACTCATCTCTTCAAATACCCTGTTGATAATGTATACAAAGTCAATCCCCATATTTATCAGGTCACCTGCAATCTGGTGGGTTATAGATGTAGTGTTTGAATATCTAAATCCACCTGTATCGGTAAAAATACTTGTATAAAGACAGGTTGCTATGTCTTTATCACTATCAATACCCATAAGCTTTACCAGCTGGTATATTATCTCACCGGTTGCTGCAGCCGATGAGTTTATATAATAGTAATCTCCTATTCCTTCACTTGTTATATGATGATCAATATTAATAAGCTTTTTATAACAGTTTTGAATATTCTTAATGCCTGTTCTTTCAAGCTCCCCAGTGTCAAGGAGAACCAAAACATCAAACATCTCTTCCAATTTTTCTTTTATCTCAATTTTATCTACAGCAGGCAAAAATGAAAGATTTTTGGGGATATTATTTTTCAAAAACATCCTTACACTTTTCCCTTTTTTGGTCAGTGCAAGGTAAAGCGCAAGCATAGAACCTATACAATCTCCGTCAGGATTTTCATGTGATACAATTGCAATTCCATCTGAATTCAAAAGACAGTTTACAATCTTGCTCTCTATCAATTTTCCTGTTCACCTTCACTTTCATTTTCAGGTATTTTTTCTTCATCCTTTGAGATGTTTAATTGGTTTAGAATCTGTGATATTCTTGCACCATATTCTATCGAATCATCCAGCTCAAATGATATCTCCGGTGAAAACCTCAGTTTTATCCTCTGAGAAATCTCTCTTCTTATATAAGGCTTTGCATTTTCCAGAACCTTCATAGTGTTTTTAATTTTTTCCTGGTCTTTGTCAAAGATACTTACAAAGACCTTCGCATGCCTCAAATCTTTGCTCACATTCACCTTTACAATGCTTATAAGCTCTGCACAAATGCGCGGATCCTTTAAATCGTGCTGAATTATATCACTTATCTCCTTTTTTATTTCTTCGGCAACTCTATCAGCTCTTTCAAATTGCATATTCTAATTTCACCTCTTTAATTTTTAGCTTTCCACCTTTTGCATTTCATATGCTTCAACAATATCTCCTTCTTTTATATCGTTGAACTTTTCAAAGGTCATACCACATTCATAACCGGCTGCAACCTCTCTTACATCATCTTTAAATCTTTTAAGCGAAGCAAGTTTACCTTCATAAACAACCACACCATCTCTGATGATTCGTGCATTGGAAGTCCTTGTTATTTTGCCATCCAAAACATAACAGCCAGCAATAGTTCCAACAGATGATGATTTGAATATCTGTCTTACCTCAGCATGACCAATCACTACTTCTTTATATACAGGTTCCAAAAGACCTTTCATTGCTGCTTCTATGTCATTTATAACATCATATATGATTCTATACATCCTGATGTCAACCTTTTCTTTTTCAGCCAAAGACATAGCACCCACTTCTGGTCTTACATTGAATCCAATAATTATTGCATCTGAGGCAGAAGCCAGTGTAACGTCTGATTCTGTAATCGCTCCAACAGCAGCATGAATAACCTTTACTGTCACCTGTTCATTTGAAAGTTTTTCAATAGCAGATTTTAATGCTTCTACCGAACCCTGAACATCTGCTTTTATTATAACTCTGAGCTCTTTTAGCTGCCCTTTCTGAATCCTCTCAAATAGCTCCTCAAGCGAAACCCTTGACTGCTGCATCTTCTCCTCTTTAAGTTTGTCCTGGCGGATTTGAGCAACCATTTTTGCTGTTTTTTCATCTTTCACACAAACCAGTTCATCACCCGCAGTTGGAACATCTTCAAGCCCTAAAATTTCAACAGGCATAGAAGGACCGGCCTCTTTGATTCTCTGTCCTTTGTCATCAATCATTGCTCTGACCTTTCCCCATGTATTACCAACAACAACATAATCTCCTACTCTGAGTGTACCCTTTTGAACCAAAACTGTAGCAACAGGTCCTCGTCCTTTATCAAGCTTGGCTTCTATTACTCTACCGCGTGCAGGTCTGTTTGGATTTGCTTTGAGTTCAAGCAAATCTGCAACAAGCAGAATCATTTCCAGCAAATGGTCTATACCTATTTTCTTTTTAGCAGAGACATTTACAAATACAGTATCTCCACCCCATTCCTCCGGTATAAGACCGTATTCAGAAAGTTGTTGTTTTACTCTCTCTGGATTTGCTTCCGGTTTGTCAATCTTGTTTATAGCAACTATAATTGTCACGTTTGCTGCTTTTGCGTGATTTATTGCTTCAACTGTCTGCGGCATAACACCATCATCTGCTGCAACAACCAGCACTGCAATATCAGTCACCTGTGCACCACGAGCCCTCATAGCAGTAAAAGCTTCATGCCCGGGTGTGTCCAAAAAAGTAATTTTTCTGCCGTTTACTTCCACAACAGATGCACCAATATGTTGCGTGATACCCCCTGCCTCTTTTTCTGTCACATTTGTCTTTCGTATAGCATCAAGAAGTGATGTTTTCCCATGGTCAACATGTCCCATTACAACTACAACGGGTGGTTGCGGTTGCAGTGATTCTGGTGGATCTTCCTGGTCCTCCAAAAGTATCTCCTCTTCACTCTTTATTATCTCTTTTTCAACCTTAAACCCGTAATCCTCTGCAATCAAGGCTGCAACATCATAATCTATCTCCTGATTGATATTTGCCATAATCCCAAGCATTATCAGTTTTTTAATAATCTCAGCAGCAGGCCTACTTATAAGGTTTGCAAACTCACCAACGGTTATCTTTTCCGGAATTTTTACAATCTCCTCTTTCTTTTCTTCTTGCACAGTCTTGGTCTGGAGTCTCAGTACTTCTTTTTGTTCTTTTGACTTCTTCTTGGGTTTTTCTTTTCTACCACGTCTTACGTGCTTTTCCTGTAAAAATTCTTCTTCCAGTAAAGTGTCTTCTACTTCTTTATCAACTTTCTCAAGCTCTTCTCTATTAACCGGAGCCTCTTCGTGTATAAGCTCTTCAACATGAAATAGCTGTTTTTTGTGCTTTACAGCCTTTTCAGATTTTTGCTTAACAGCAGTTTTATCCTGATACTTTTTCTCTATCTTCTGTTCTTTTGAAATCTCATATTTGGGTTTCACAACCTGTTTCTTTTCTGGCTCCTGCATAAGCGCTTCAATCACCTTTTGATCATCAACAGTAGCTTTTTTCTCCTTTTTTTCAATACCTGCAGCACTTTCTCTTTGGACTATATTTGCCTGAGTCCTTTCTCTTCTATTTCTATCAAATTTCTGTCTGCCCTCTTGCTGAGATTTCTGGGCAGTCCTTGGTTCAGTTTTTCTATCATGAGGATAAGGCATTCTTTCACCTTGTCGCTGACTCTTTTTATGTTCCTGAGCTCTTTGTTCCTTTTCTGGTATGCTGGTTTCTTTATGAACTGATACTCTTTCTCTTTTTCTTTTTTCGACCTGTTCTTTATCTTTTTCTTGCAATATATATTCTAAAACCAGATTGATATCATTTTCCTCCAGAGCACTCATATGATTTTTATGTTCAATGTTTAACCTGTTAAGTATCTCCATTAAATCTTTGTTTTGAATTTCTAAAAGCTTTGCAAATTCATATATCCTGAGCTTATTCGTCATTCTGACACCTCCGCTTAATTTTTATAATTTTCAGCAAAAAACTTATCAAGCAAATCATAAAACTCCTTTGGTATGGTAACCTTTAAAGACCTCTCAAGTCCTTTTTTCTTCTTCGCAAGATGCAAACACTCTGCTTTTTTACAAAGATATGCTCCCCTTCCCGGCAACCTTTGTTTTTCATCTATGAAAACTCCCCTGTCATTTTTTGCAATTCTCAAAAGCTGGTTTTTAGGTTTTACTTCCTGACAACCAACACATTTCCTGTTCGGGATATACTTTTGCACAGTTTGTCACCTACTTATTTTATTTACCCTTTATGTCTATTTTCCAACCAGTTAGTTTTGCGGTAAGCCGAGCATTCTGTCCGCCTTTCCCAATAGCAAGAGATAACTGGTCGTTTGGTACAAGGACAAAAGCCTTTTTCTCAACCAGATTCAAATCAATATGGACAACTTCCGCAGGGCTGAGCGCATTTTTAATAAACTCTCCTATGTCGTTGCTCCATTTCACTATATCAATTTTTTCATTTCCAAGATGTTTCAGCACATTTTGAATCCTTATTCCCTTTTCGCCAACACATGCACCGATAGGATCAATCCTTGAGCTATTAGAATAAACTGCTACTTTTGACCTTGACCCGGCTTCTCTTGCAATTGCTTTTATTTCTATTATACCTTCCTGAATCTCCGGTACTTCATTTTCCATTAGCCTTCTGATCAAATTGGGATGCGTTCTTGAAAGATAAACTATGGGCTCCTTTTCTTTTGGTGGAATCTTTACATCTACAAGATAAAACTTCATCATTGTCCCGGGCTTATACTCTTCACCCGGAATTTGCTCTTCCATTGGAAGTATTGCTTCAACTTTTCCACCTTCTATTTCAACAATAACATTTTTCTTATCTATTCTCTGAATAACTCCCGTTACAATATTGTCAATCTTAGCTGAATAATCTTCAAATATTATATTTCTCTTCTTTTCTCTTATCTTGCCTATAACTGTTTGCCTTACTGTCATTGCAGCTTTCCGGCTAAAATCAGAAATTGGAACCTCGATTGCAACAACGTCACCCACCTGATATCGTTTATCAATCTTTCGCGCATCTTCCAATGAAATTTCATTTCTTCTATCTTTTACATTTTCCACTACTTTCTTGTACTCAAAAATCTTCACATCACCCTTTTCAGGGTCAATTGAAACCTTCACATTTGAAAGGTTCTTATCCTTTATCCCTCTTACCTGTTTGTAAGCAGTTAAAAGAGCTGATTCTAAAACAGAATAAATATACTCTCTTTCGATTTTATACTCTCTCTCAAGCTCATCAATTGCAGAAAATAGCTCCTGAAAATCTGTGGTTGCAACTTTTTTTGCCATTTTTATTAAAAGCCCCCTTTGTTTTTTAAAATCTTATTGTAAGTTTCACTTTTTTTATATTCTCAAAAGGTATAGAAATATTTTCACCGTCTACCATTATTATAAGATTTTCCTCTTTTTTTTCTACAAGCTCACCGGTGAGCTTGGTAGTTTTCATAAAAGGCTGTTTGAGGAAAACATCAACCAGTCTTCCTTTATTTCTTATAAAAGCTTTCTCGTTTACAAGCGGTCTGTCTACGCCCGGTGATGAAACTTCTAAATAATAACTAAAAGGTATAGGATCAGCAATATCTAATTTATCAGACAACTCCTCACTTACAAGCTGACAATCATCGATTGTAATTCCACCAGGTTTGTCTATATAAACTCTTAAAAAGTGACTCTTGCCTTCCTTTTTGAATTCAATATCCACCAGATCAAAACCGTATTTTTCCAAAATAGGTCTTACAAGTTCTTCAACCTTTTTAACCACTTTGGACATACCCAATCATTCCTTTCACAAAAAATTCTCTCTTAAACAACATTAAAGAGTGGGGGACACCCACTCTTTTGCTAATTTACTTTATGTCAACAAAACTGATTGTATATATTATAGCATACTTAAATCTATTTTAACAAGAATCACAAAAATTATTCATTCAATTTTTCCACTGACTTTTTCAATTTTTTTATTGCCTCTTTTACATCAACGCTGTCAAAGACATACGATCCTGCGATAATTACACTTGCTCCTGCTTTTACGCATTCTACAACCGTTTGTTCATTTATACCACCGTCAACCTCTATCTCAAACCTGTAACCTTTTCTTTCTCTCAACTCTGATAGATTCCGAATTTTTTCTAAAGTATAATCAATGAACTTCTGTCCACCATAACCGGGATTTACAGTCATAACCAGAACCATATCAACCATCCCAAGTACATTTTCTATAAGACAAACTGGAGTGGCAGGATTTATTGCAACGCTTGCTTTTTTTCCAAAACTTTTGATTTTATTTATCAAAGCATCCAGGTGATAAGTTGTTTCTGCATGGACTGTAATATTATCTGCACCGCTTTTCACAAACTTCTCGATATGTCTTTCCGGATTCAATATCATCAAATGAACATCAAAAAAAAGATTTGTATGTTTTCGCAAAGCTTTTATAACCGGAGCACCAATGGTAATATTTTCTACAAAATTCCCATCCATAACATCTATGTGTACCAGATCTGCTCCACTTTCTTCAAGTTTTTTAACTTCATTTTTTAAATCTGAAAAGTCAGCCGATAATATTGATGGTGCAATTTTTACAGCCACCTTAAAATCCTCCCTTTTGAAGCCAATATATCAATCATACTCTTTTTTTGCAGGAAGTTGCATAAATATCTCCTTGTAGCGTTCATATCTCTCAAAATTTATCATTCTTGCATTTACTGCTGCTTTCACACCACACTCGGGTTCGAAAATATGATTACATCCCGGAAATTTACAATTCTCATGATCGTAAAACTCCGGATAGTAATATTTTAGCTCATCTCGAAGTATTCCCATAATCTCAATAGAGCTAAAACCCGGGGTGTCTGCTATATATGTATCTTCACCTGCTCGCAAAAGCTCAACAACCCTTGTTGTGTGTCTTCCTCTCTCAATCTTCTTTGAAATTTCTCCAACTTTAAGATTCAAACCTGGTATCAGGCAGTTCAGAATAGAAGTCTTTCCCACACCCGATTGTCCTGCAAAAACTGATATTTTGCCATTGATTTTTTGTTTTAACTCCTCAATACCCTCTCCTGTTTTTGCAGACACTCCTACTATATCAAATATACTGTACTGATTCTTTATAATTTCAAATGTCCTGCCACCATCAAGGTCAATTTTATTAACACAAATGAGAGGTTTTACCTTTTCCTTCAAAACATTTACAAGCAGTTTGTCAAGTGCAATAAGCGAAACCTCAGGTGAGACCGAAGCCACTACAACAATCGCAATATCTACATTTGCAACAGGCGGTCTTATAAGCTGGTTTCTCCGCGGATGTATTTTGTCTATAACATAAGTATCCTTTGCCTTTTCTACAACTGTTACATGATCACCGACAAGTGGCGTTATCTCTTCTTTCCTGAATATACCCCGTGCTCTGCATTCATAAATATTTCCGCTGTGATCATATACATAGTAAAAACCAGCAATTACCTTTGCAATTACACCATTTATCTCCATGGTTATTCCACCATCTCCTCCGACGAAAGTTGGTCATTTATATACATTCTGATAGTTGAAGGACCTGTTATTGGTACCTTAACCTGTAGAGGAGTCTCTTCTCTTTTTACCACTCTATCAAATACAGTACTCTCATTATTGTTGGAGACAACAACAATCTTTACATTTGCTTCACTTAAATCAGCGGGCAGAATGACTGTTTTAATGACAATCTTGGCAGTATTTTTCTGTTCAACTCTTTTGGCAACTATTAAATCCACGCTGCTACCCTTATCAACCATTGTATTTGCATAAGGAAATTGCTCCAGAACCATCCCAGATTCCCTATCAGTTACCTCTTTGTATGTGATATTCCCCACACTCAACCCTGTTTTTTGTAAAAGTTCTCTTGCCGAAGTTATGTCCATATTAGTGACATCAGGTACAGATACTTTTTCGATTTTTGGACCTATGCTCACTGTCAGCACTACTGTCCCATTTTTTTCAATAGATTCATTTGCTGCAGGCTGCTGAGAGATAACAGTGTCAACAGGTTTATCAGAATAATCTCTTTTTATCTCGACATTGAGCCCCGCATTGTTAAGATCAATCTCTGCATCCTTTATATTCTGTCCCACAACATCTGGTACACGTACCATTTCTGGACCTTTGCTCACTATGAGTTTTACAGTCGTATCCTTCTTGACCTTTATACCTGCAGCTGGTTCTTGATTTACAACCGTACCCTTTTCAGACTGGTCATTTTGTTCTACTATTGTAAACTTGAGTCCAAGTTCATTTAACTTGTTTTTTGCATCCTCCACTGAATAACCCACAAGGTCGGGCAGGGTAATATCATCCTCTGGAGGTACCAGGCTCTTTCCAACAGCATTATAAAATACAAGCCAGCCAATTGCAACAATAATTAAAGCAGTTAAAACACCAGCTACAACATATACCCAATCCTTTTTAAAAACCTTTTGCCTTTTTTCTGGCTCTTTTATCATATCCTTTGTTTTCAATTGTTCAAATTGAAATTGTTTTGTTGCAGCATTTTCATGTGTTTCAATCTTTACAAAATCACCCTCAGGATCAACCAATGAATTTTTCAAATCCTGTATCATCTCCATAGCAGATTGGTATCTCATAAGTACATCCTTCTGCAAAGCTTTCAAAATAATCGCTTCTAAACTTCGTGGAATATCCGGATTATAAAGTGTTGGACGAACTGGTTGCTCCTGTAAGTGTTTTAAAGCAATTGATATGGGTGTATCCCCATCAAATGGTAAAACCCCCGTTAACATCTCATACAATACTACACCAAGCGAATATAAATCAGATCTGTTATCCACATATCCACCTCTTGCTTGTTCCGGTGAAAAATAGTGCACAGATCCAATTGTCAGGTTTGTATTTATGATTGTACCGGTTGAAACAGCACGTGCTATACCAAAGTCTGTAACCTTGACTATTCCATTTTCATCAATAAGTATATTTTGTGGTTTTATATCTCTGTGGACAATTCCTTTTTTGTGTGCATGGTCAAGTGCCCTTAAAACCTGTATTGCAATTGTCACAGCATCTTTTGTGCTAACTCTTCCTACTTCTTTCATAAACTCCTTAAGAGTTTTTCCATTTACATATTCCATTATTATGTAGTGCATACCTTCCTGTTCACCAACATCATAAATGGAAACAATGTTTGGATGTGAAAGTGAAGCAGCAGCCAGAGCTTCTGTCCTGAACCTTGTCAAAAACTCCTCGTCACTTGCAAACTCGCTTCTAAGTACCTTTATAGCAACGTATCTGTTGAGAACCTTATCTTTTGCTTTGTATACAACAGACATACCACCGCTGCCCAGTTTTTCAATAACGCTGTATCTATTGCCTATAACAAAATCATCCATTCTTACCCATCACCTTCTTAAAACTTTTTTACTTAGCAGTAAAATAAAGCACTGTTATATTGTCAATGCCACCATTCTCAAGTGCCTTGTCAATTAAAACTTTGCCTATTCTTTCAAATGAAATTTTTTCAAAGGTATCTTTTATATACATCTCTGAAACCATGTTGGTAAGTCCATCTGTGCAGAGTAAAATATACCATTTCTCTCCTAACTCCTGAAAACTAAATCTGTATATATCTACCTCTATATTCCTTTCTATGCCAATAGCCCGTGTAATTATGTTTTTCTGTGGATGTGTATATATCTTCTCTTTTGTAATTTTACCACTCTTATACATTTCATAGACTAAAGAATGGTCTTCTGTTATCTGCAGTATCCCATTTTCATTGATAAGATAAACCCTTGAATCGCCTACATTGCTAACAATTACCCTATCTTTTAAAACAAATACCCCTGCTAAGGTTGTACCCATTCCATACCATACTGGATTTTCCAGCTGAAGTTCTGCCATCTTATGGTTTGCATAATAATAGGCTTCCTTTATAACCTGTTCTTCTAATTCATTTATATTTTTTAATTTTATTAGAAGATACTCAAGGATATATTTGCAGGCAAAGCTGCTTGCAACCTCACCTGCACTATGTCCACCCATTCCATCTGCAATTAAAAAAATAGAAAAGCTACTATCCCTGGTTGTAAATACCAGATAATAATCCTCATTGTTTGTTCTTATTTTTCCAGTTTCTGAAGCAGCAATGTACTTCACACACTTCATCTCCTGTTTTATCAGAGTATATATTTATAGTGGCGTGCTCGCAACTGCCCACATGCTGCGGCAATACTGCTTCCCAATTCTCTTCTTATTGTTACCTGAATACCAGATGACTCAAGAATATTATAAAATTCTCTTATTCTTTCCCGTGGGGGTCTTTTGAACCCCTTTTCATTTACTGGATTTATAGGAATTAAATTAACATGAACAAGCCTTCCGGATAACATTTTTGCAAGCTCTTTTGCGCATTCGTCTGAGTCATTTACACCATCTATCAAAGCGTACTCAAATGTGACTCTTCTATTTGTCTTTTCTATATAGCAATCAACAGCTTTTAACACTTCTTCAATAGGATATTTTTTATTTATTGGAACAAGCTCATTTCGCAGCTGGTTATTCGGCGCATGAAGAGAAATTGCAAGGTTAACCTGCTTTGGATACTCTGAAAGCTTATAAATTCCTTCCACAATACCAACAGTTGAGATTGTTATATGCCTTGCACCAATATTCTTTCCCTCTTTTGAATTTACAATATCTATAAACTTAAAAACATTTTCAATATTGTCAAACGGCTCTCCGCTTCCCATTAAAACAATATTGGATATTTTCTTTTCAGTAACATTCTCAACATTGATAATCTGATCTACCATCTCACCTGCCGAAAGATTCCTTATCATTCCACCAATTGCTGAAGCACAAAACGCACAGTTCATTCTGCAACCAACCTGAGTAGAAATGCATATTGCATTTCCATAGCTATAAGGCAAAAATACTGATTCAATGGCATTTTTATCAACCAACTCAAATAAAAACTTTATGCTCTCTCCATCACACATAGATTCTATGGTCCTCAGTGAGTTCAAAATAAACTCCTCTTCTATTTTTTTTCTCAACGCAAGTGGGATGTTTGTAAAAGCATTCACATCTGTTGCATTCTTCTTGTAAAGCCATTCAAAAATCTGATTTGCACGAAAAGGTCTTTCACCTGCTTCTTCTACCCACTTTTTGAGCTCATCTAATGTAAAATCTTTAATAAGCCTTTTCATGCTTCTTCCTTGCCCTCTTTCCTGAGTTTTGCAATAAAAAATCCATCACATTGATATTCATCAGGAAAAATGGTTTTCTGATATACAATAGAAAACTCTTTATGTCTTTTTACAAAATCTTTAGCAGTATCTTCGTTTTCTTTATGTCCAAGAGTGCATGTACTGTAAAATATTATACCACCATCTTTTACATATTTAGCAGCATTATCAAGTATTCTTAATTGAAGCTCATGTAAACTTTCTATATCTTCAAGTGTCTTATTCCATTTGATATCAGGTTTTTTTCTAATTGTCCCAAAACCAGCACATGGAAGATCAGCAATGACAATATCAAACTTGTCTATAAAATCTTCATTCAAAATGGTAGCATCACTCTGCGCAGGTACAACATTGTCAAATCCAAGTCTTACCAGGTTGTTTCTCAGAAGATCAACTTTTGACTTATTAACATCACATGAAATTATAAAACCTTTTGTTATTTCCGCACAGTTAAAAGTTTTTCCACCTGGAGCCGCACAAAGATCCAGTATAGCCCCTGCGCTTTCAAAGTCTTCTTTATTCCATTTCACAACAAGAGAAGAAGCAAGGTCCTGGAAATAAAAATAGCCTTCTCTGTAAAGATCACTATCTTTTATATTACCACTGAGAATATAAACAATTTCACTATTCTCCTCTGCCAAAGTGTATTTGTATCCATTTAATTCTAATTTCTTCAAAAAATCTTCTCTATCTATCTTCTTGGTATTTATCTTTATACTCTGCAATGGTTTGGTATTTAAAAATTCAAGAATCTTTATTGTTTTTTCCAGCCCATAAGATTGTTCTAAATATTCAATAAGAAACTTTGGATATGAAAGTTTTATAGAGAGAAAATCCTTCAAATTTGTTTCTTTTACTCTTTCAAGTGCCTTCTCTATTTCGTCTTTTTTCCTAATTATGTTTCTGAGAACCGCATTGACAAAACCCTTTTGATGCTTATTAATACTTTCAACAAGACTGCAGGCCTCATCGACCGTTGCATATTCGGGAATCCTGTCAAGAAACATAAGTTCGTACGTTGCTATTCGCAAAACATTTAAGATTCTTTTGTCTTTTACACCCTTTGTTGCAACAAAATTTATATAGTAATCAAGAAGGTTTTTAAATTTTAAAACTCCATGTACAATCTCAACAAAAAGTTTTCGATCTTTGGGATCTTTTAGCGTCCGGTGATACTTTTCCATTAAAGTATCTGCATTGGGATTTTTCTTATTTTCAATTTCAGAAATGACCAAAAAAGCACTTCTTCTTGTATTAATTTTCAATCATCCCTTCTTCTTTGAACTAAACTCAGATAATATAATAGCTGAAGTATTGCTACCGCAACAGCTGCAACATATGTCATTGCTGCAGCATTTAAAACCTTTCTTACCCCCTGCTCTTCAGAAGGCATAATTACTCCTGCCATCTTTAAAGCCTGAATAGCCCTCCTGCTTGCGTTTAGCTCAACCGGCAAAGTAATCAATGTAAATAAAACCGCAAGGCAAAACAGAAGTATTCCAATATTTATAAAAATATCTCCATTTTTGAACAAAAGTCCTATTAATATTAACGGAAATGCAAGGTTTGAACCTATGTTAACAACCGGCACCATTGCACTTCTTAAAGCTAACCATGGATATTTTTCATAGTGCTGTATAGCATGTCCTGCCTCGTGAGCGGCAACACCCAGTGCCGCAATGGAATTAGAATTAAATACACCACTTGAAAGTCTCAGTATTTTAAAGCGTGGATCATAATGGTCTGTTAAAAGCCCAGGAACATACTCCACCTTCACATCATAAATACCATTTGCCCAAAGAATACTCTTTGCTGCTTCTGCACCGGTTAGCCCTGAAAAACTCCTTATTTTAGAATACTTTGCAAAAGCAGATTGAACCCTTATCTGTGCAAATATCGAAATTAAAAAGGCAGGGATTGCAAAAAACAAATACACAGGGTCAAAATAGTAAAACATTACTCATGATCCCCTCCTTTTTAACTTAAAATATCACCTTTTTTTATTTTATACCCGTTAACAAAATCTCTTGCACTTATTTTTTTCCCACCTTCTAATTGAAGCTCTTTTATTTTAATTGCACCATCTTTTAACTTAACCACAATCCCACTGTCGTCAACTTCCACAACTGTGCCATTTTGCACATCTTCTATTTTCCATTTATTTACAATTTCCATGTCATGGATTTTTAAAAGCTTACCTTTGTAGGTTGTAAATATACCTGGCCAATTTTTCAGAGCTCTAAATTTATTATAAATTTCTATACCGGTCATATCCCAAGAAATCTGACCTTCATCTTTTTCGATAGGAGGAGCATACGTGGCTTTTGTTGAATCCTGTTTTACCGGTGAAATATTTGAGATATTTTTCAAAGTCTCAATTAGAAGTTTACCGCCAAGTTCGGAAAGCTTTTTAGAAAGTGTTATTACATCATCAGTCCACTCTATTTTTATTCTCTCCTGAAGAAGAATATCTCCTGTATCAAGTCCTTCATCCATCTTCATAATTGTAATGCCTGTATAATCCCGCCCGTCCATAATTGCTCTTTGGATTGGCGCAGCACCTCTGTATTCAGGTAAAAGCGAAGCATGAACATTGATACATCCATACCTGGGTATCTGTAAAACTTCTTTTGGAAGTATTTTCCCGTATGCCACAACCACAATCACATCTGGATTTATTCTGTTTAAGATTTCAAAAAACTCCTGGTTGCCTTTCAATCTGTCAGGTTGAACCACATTGAGATTGAATTTTAAAGCAAATTCCTTGACCGGTGGTGAGGTTAAAATCTGTTTTCTGCCTACTGGCTTGTCCGGCTGAGTTACCACCAGTTTTATATTGAATGAAGGATCTTCAATTAATTTCTGCAATATATTTACCGCAAACTCCGGAGTTCCCATGAAAACAATATCCAACGGCAATCCTATCTCCTTTCAGAAAATAGTTGGGTGTTTAAGAACCATTATTCTAAGTCCATCTTTTGTCCTTTTGAACGTCTTTCTTCAATTTCCTGTTCTGTCACAAACCTTATCACCTTGTCAGTAAATAAAATTCCATCAAGGTGATCAATCTCGTGGCACAAAGCCCGTGCCATTAAATCTTCAGCCTCAATTACAATCTCTTCACCGTACCTGTTCTGACCTCTTACAACCACCTTTTTCGGTCTTTCCACCTCTCCCCATACATTGGGAACTGAGAGACAACCCTCAACATCTATCTGGGTTCCTTCAGAATACTCAATAGAAGGATTTACAAGTTCAACTGCACCATTACCCACATCAATTACAATCACTCTTTTCAATATTCCAACCTGGGGTGCTGCAAGCCCTATTCCATTTGCTTCATACATAGTTTCTTTCATATCATCAATAAGATCATGAAGTCTTTTATCAAACTTTTCAACAGTTTTAGATTTCTTCCGAAGTATTTCATCTTCGTAGGTTCTTATCTTTCTCAAAGCCATCTTGTACTTTTTTTACCTCCTGTTTACAGTGTATTCCAGGGATTTATATCTATTATTAGTTCAGCATTATTATAATTATACCTTTCTTTTATCTTATTTGCCACCTCAATCATCTGAAGAGCCTTCTTAAATTTTACCAGTATATGGTATCTATATTGATTTTCAACCTTGAAAATTGGGCTCTCACTTGGTCCATAAATCTTTGCATCAGTGGTTTTAGAACACTCTTCAAGCAATCTATACACATTTTCTATTCCTTTTTTGGCATACCTCTCACTGTGAGACACCACCAAAAAATTTACTATGTATACATAGGGAGGATATTCCAATGTTTTTCGCAGTTTTATCTCTTCTTTAAAAAAACTATCATAGTCATGTTTTGATGCTGCCACAACACTATAATCATCAGGATTGAAGGTCTGGATAATCACTCTTCCTTGTTTTTCCCTTCCTGCTCTTCCAGCTACTTGAGTAAGAAGTTGAAATGTTCTTTCTTTGCTTCTAAAATCCGGCATATTTAAAATAGTATCTGCATTAACCACACCAACCAGAGTCAGATCAGGAAAGTGTAGCCCTTTTGCAATCATTTGTGTGCCAATAAGTATATCAGCTTCTTTCTGTTTGAACTTATTGAAAATTTCTTCAATAGCGTTTTTCCTGGTAGTGGTATCTCTGTCCACACGTAAAACCTTAGCATCCCTGAAATACATCTTAATCTCATCTTCAATTTTCTGAGTTCCACTTCCATACTGGCGCATATATTTACTCCCACACTTAGGGCAAACACCTGTATATTTCTCCTTGTAATTACAATAATGACACTTCAAATACCCTGTCTTGTGATATGTCAAAGAGATGCTGCAATTTTTACACATATAAACATAACCACATTCACGACATATTACAACAGGTGAGTACCCTCTTCTGTTTAAGAAAAGTAAAACCTGTTCTTTTCTCTGCAAATTTTTCTCTATTTCAGATAGCAATAACCTGCTGAAGATAGATCTATTCCCTTCTAAAAGTTCTTTTTTCATATCCACAACAAATACATCAGGCATTTTCATGTTTATTCTGTTTTTCAAACTACATAAAATATACTTTCCCGAAATAGCCCAGAAATAATGCTCAACCGTCGGAGTTGCCGAACCCAAAACTACAGGGATGCTGTTTATCTTTGCTCTCATTTGAGCAACTTCAACAGCATTTATGCGTGGAGATTTTTCAGATTTATAACTTGGTTCATGCTCTTCATCCACAATTATAAGACCTATTTCCTTTGCTGGAGCAAATATAGCCGATCTTGGTCCAATTATCACCTTTGCTTTTCCGTTTTTTAACTTCAACCAGGCAACCTGTCTTTGTGTGCTGCTCATCTTACTATGATAGACAACAACATCAGTATTCAATCTGTTTTTAACCCTTTCAATCATCTGGGGAGTAAGAGAAATTTCTGGCACCATCAGAATAACACTTTTTCCCTTTTCAACCACATACTTCATTGCCTGAATATATACCTCTGTTTTTCCGCTCCCGGTTACTCCAAATAAAAGAATATTTTTGTAAACTCCTTCATCAAAAGCTGTTTTTATTGTACTCAGAGCTTTATTCTGTTCCTCTGTCAACGTATAATGTGGTTGCATCAAAGAGTTTTCAATTTTATCTTCCAAATCTTTCAAAGGTCTCAGTTCATATTTTAGCAGTCCTTTTAAAAATAAACTTATAATTTTTTCTTTGTTTTCTCTTGCAAATTTCGAATCTGCTAAAACAGGTTTTTTCATGATTCTATTGTAAACCTCTAAAAATTCATCTTCTAAATCTATATGCTCGGTTCTTTGTACCGAAATTTGATATATTTCTTTATTACTTACAAAAGGTGGTATAACCAGCTCCAATGCCTGTCCAAGTTTAAGAGCATAGTAATCTTTAATAGAAAGTGCAAGCTTTATTTGCTCTTCAGAGACAACAGGAATCTCATCAATTACAGCAAGAATACATTTTAATTTATCTTTCTCAACATTTGTATCATTTTTTACATTGACAATAAGACCTTCCACAACTCTGTTTGAAACTCCAAACGCTACATAAACTCTTTTGCCAACTTCAACAAACTCTTTAAAATGTTCTGGTACCAGATAGTCAAATGTCCTGTCCACATTTGCATCTTGATAATTAATACATACCTCAGCAATCATTTTAAAACTCCACCCACTAAAAGTATTACCTCTGCTATTTTTTGCAGAGGTAATCCACTATGAAGTCAAATATTTTACTTGCCACTTCTTTTTTACTGAGCTTTGGAAGTTCTATAATCTTATCCTTTGATACAAGTGTCACTATGTTGGTATCTACATCAAATCCAGCACCCTCTTGCAGGACATTGTTAGCAACAATTAAATCTGCATTTTTCTCATAAAGCTTTTTCTGCGAATTTTCTACTATATTTTCAGTCTCAGCTGAAAATCCCACAATAATCTGCCCGTTTTTTTTGGTTTCCCCAGCATACCTTAAAATGTCCGGATTTTTTTCTAACTCAATGTAAAAATTTTCTAACTGATCCTTTTTAATCTTTGTACTTTTAAAATCTTTGGGTCTGAAGTCGGCTACTGCAGCAGAGAATATAAGTATATCATGTTCATCCTTTATCCTTTTTACTACATCATACATCTGAGAAGCTGTTTCAACATTAATAATTTCTATGCTGGCATAGGTTTGAATGTTAACAGGACCTGATATTAATGTAACCTTTGCCCCTCTTTTATAAGCCTCCTCTGCCAGCGCAAAACCCATTTTACCTGACGACCTGTTAGAAATAAACCTCACAGGGTCCAAGTATTCCCTGGTTGGTCCTGCTGTAATTAGAACATTTTTGCCCTCTAAATCCTTCTTTTCAAGTATTCTTTCAATTTCAACTACAATCCTGTGGTTTTCAGGATAACGTCCTTTCCCATATACTCCACAGGCCAGAAAACCTGCATCTGGATCTAAGATAGCTACACCGGATTGCTTTAGCTTCTGTATATTTGCCTGAACAATTCTATTTTCAAACATATTCGAATTCATTGCAGGAACAATCAAAACAGGTTTATTAAAAGCTAAAAAGGTGGTTGATAAAAGGTCATCAGCAATACCATTTGCAAATTTTCCTATTATATTAGCAGTCGCGGGAGCTACAACCATGATATCTGCCCAGTTTGTCAAAGAAATATGTTCTATATCGTAATAATGCTCACTTTCAAATGTGTCAAGATAAACCCTGTTTTGCGAAAGTGTTTGCACTGTCAAGGGAGTAATGAACTTCTTTGCGTTTTTTGTCATAATAACTTTTACATTAGAACCACATTTTACTAAAAGCCTGATCAATTCACAGACTTTATATGCCGCTATTCCCCCGCACATTCCAATCAAAATATTTTTATCCTTTAGGCTCATTCTTTTTCACCGGCTTTTCATGTTTGTTTACATACCTGTAAGAAATTTTTCCAGCAGCAATTTCATTTACTGCCATTGTTACATACTTGTCAGAATTCAAATTTAAATCTACTCTCTTTTGAGCCAGCTCTAAAAGCTGTCTTGCCCGCTTTGCAACAAGCACAGACAGTGTATATTTATTGTCCACATACTGCAAAAGTTCATCAAGCCCGGGTCGAAGCAACACTTTACAATCACTCCTTTAAAAAGCTTTCTATGTCGAATCTTTTTGTTTTAAGTTTTTCTACTTCAATAATCTTTTCAATTGCCTCAACAGCTTTATCAACATCATCATTTACAACACAATAGTCATACTCTTGCAAAAGCCTGATTTCTCCTCTCGCAATATTCATTCTTGCCTCTATTTCCTGGTCAGTCTCGGTCGCTCTTTTTTTGAGTCTGTTATAAAGCTCCTGCATAGATGGAGGTAATATGAATATAAGTACTGCATCCTCAAATTTAGACTTGATTTTCAAAGCACCCTGCGTTTCAATCTCCAATATTACATCAAAGCCCTTCTTCAAAGTATCCAGAACAAAGTCTTTGGGTGTACCATAATAATTTTTATTGTACTCAGCATATTCTAACAAGTTGTCGTTTCTTATATCGTCTTCAAATTGTTCCCTGGAGACAAAAAAATAGCTAATGCCTTCTTTTTCACCAGGTCTTGGTTTTCTGGTGGTTTTTGAAATTGAAAGTTTGATATTGGCATTTTTCTCTAAAAGCCTGCCAACAACTGTACCTTTCCCAACACCTGCCGGTCCTGATATGACAACTAAAAGCCCCTCTTTCATTTTTTGTCAACCTCATCATCAACATCAATATCCTCTTCAAAGTCCTCTTCAGGCTCTATTACCCTGTGTGCAACAGTCTCTGGTTGGACAGCTGACAGTATCACATGGTCAGAATCTGTTATAATAACAGCTCTTGTTCTTCTTCCGTATGTTGCATCAATTAGCATTCCTCTTTCTCTTGCTTCCTGAATTATCCTTTTTATGGGCGCAGAATCAGGGCTGACAATGGCTATTAACCTGTTTGCTGAAACAATATTCCCAAAGCCAATATTGATAAGTTTTATATTACCACTGTTACTCAAAGAAACTCACCTCTACTCAATATTTTGAACCTGTTCACGAATTTTTTCAAGTTCATCTTTTAGGCTAACAACAGAATTTGAAATCTCATAGATTGTAGACTTTGCACCAATTGTGTTTGCCTCTCTGTTCATTTCCTGAACAATAAAATCAAGCTTTTTGCCAACAACTCCTCCTTTTTCTATACATTCAACAAACTGATTTATATGACTCTTAAGCCTTACCAATTCTTCGGTTATATCACTCTTGTCAGCAAAAAGAGTTATCTCCAGCATCAGTCTATTTTCGTCTATATTTTTCAAGTCAAAATACTCACTGACTCTCTTATAAAGCTTCTCGCGATAATTTTCAACCAGGGAAACTGAAAATTGTTCTATAGTAGTAATTATCTCTTTTATCTTTTCAATTCTCTTCAATATGTCTTTTTTTAAATTTTCACCTTCGGTTCTCCTCATATTATCAAGACTTTTAACTGCATCCTCAACACAACACAAGAGCTCATTTTTTATTATATCACTGTCAAGCTCCTGATTTTCAATAATAAGCGCATCCGGAAGCTTTATAAAAGTTGATAGGCTAAAATCATCCTGAATCTCTGCAAAGTTCTGTCTTACAACATTTATTGCCTCTAAATACTGCTTTAGCAGTCCCAAATTGGGCGTTATTCTGTAATCTTTCTCACTGAAACTTTTAAAATTTATATAGACATCAACTTTACCACGAGAAATATAAGTTGATACAAGATTTTTTATTTCACTTTCAAACTTTATAAATTCCTTCGGTATTCTCAGGTTTATTTCTAAATACCTATGGTTTACACTCCTTATGTCAACTGAATACTCTCTCTGGTTGGTAATTTGTCTTGACCCACCATAACCTGTCATGCTTTTAATCATTGCAGTAAGATCATTCCTTTCGAATTATTTAAAACAAAAATGCAAAAACTATTTGCACTATCTATTTTAAAGTATTTTTACCCATAAAATCAAGAAAGGGTTATAATAATAATTATAAACCACCTTAAAAAGCAGGTGAACCTAAAATGATAATTGGTCTTGATGTGGGTGGAACAAATATTGACATTGTCGCAATTGAAAACAATAAAGTTGTTGATTATAAAAAATTCGAACTTGGTGATGATATTCTTTCATCTGTATTGACAAGTTTACAAAAGTTTATAACAGCAGATTATACTCCTATTCTAAATCGCATTATACTCAGTACTACAATTACCACAAATGCAATTGTTCAAAATAAACTTGATAAAGTTGGAATGATAATCGAAAATGGGATTGGAGCAAATCCGGATTTTCTTATGTGTGCAGATGCCAATGTCATGGTTGATGGATACATAAACAACAGGGGCATTGAAGTAAAAGGTTTTTCACATGATACGGTAGAAAAAGCAATATCAGAATTTAAAAAGCTTTCAATTAAACACGTGGGGATTGCCTGTAAATTTTCTGTGAGAAATCCAAAACATGAGAATGAAATATATGAAATTGTAAAAAAGCACGGTTTTGAATTCATTTCAAAAGGTCATAGAATTTCTGGAAAGCTGAACTTTCCAAGAAGAGTATTCTCAACATATTTGAATTCAGCTGTTTATAGCAGCTTTAAGCTTCTTTATAATGCTATTTCGGAGTTTTTAAAAGAAAAAAATCTACCTCCAGAAATTGCATTTATTCAAAAACCCGATGGTGGAATTATTAATTTAGACAGTTTAAAAGAATTTCCCATTTTCTCAATCCTGTCAGGTCCCGCTGCTTCAGCACAGGGTGGTTATATCCTATCAAAGCCACTCTCAAATGCAGTTATAATTGACATTGGCGGTACCACTACTGATATTTCATTTGTCTGTAATGGTCAATTTGTCTTAGAGCAGTATGGAGCAACTATAGGAAGATATCCTACCCTGGTTCGTGCCATTTATTCAAGGTCTGTGGGAATCGGCGGCGACAGTCTTGTAAAACTTGAAGATCATATTTCAGTTGGTCCTGAAACTGTAAAACCATTTGCAACCGAGAGAGAAAATATTGTAACCTTTTCTGACGTGCTGCTGTACATGAAGAACTTATCCTGTTTTGATTGCAAGCTCCAAGCTCGACTTATAAATTTATCCAAAAAAGTGAACATGCCTCCTCTACATTTTTGTAATGAAGTATTAGAGACAGCTCTAAGTTTAATTTGCAAAAAGATAAAAGAAGGCATTGAATATATTAATTCTGCTCCCATATATACAATCCAAAAACTTTTATACGGTGAAAAATTTGAACCAGAAAAGGCAATTGTAATTGGCGGAGCTGCTGATTTGATTGCTGAACATTTAGCAAAAAGGTTAAAAATCAAGGTAGAGGTCCCCAAATATTATATGGTGGCAAACGCAATAGGCTGTGCACTTGGTTCACTGTCAAGAGAATATAACCTGGTTGCAGATACTGAGCAGGGGATAGTTTATATACCCGAATTGAACAGGTATGAAAGTGTTGATATAGATTTTTCTATTGCTCAGGCAAAGAATTTTTTGATAGAAAATATCATAGAAGCAGGTGATGCCATTTCGGTAGACGAAATAGAAATTATTGAGGAAAATTCATTTAACATGATCAGGAACTTTAAATATTGTGGCAAAATAATCAGGTTAAAAGCACAGCTAAAACCCAAGTTGCAACAATTAGAATAAACGGAGGTTTTTTAAAGATGCAAAAAGCACAGAACAAACTTGGACTTATCCTTTTTCCTGCTTTTGATTGGAGAATCACACCCACACATCCTGAAAGAGAAGAAAGACTTCTTTATACCATTGACCAGATTGAAGAAGAGGGTCTTTTTGATTATGAAAATATATTTGTGTACAATCCTGAAATTATTGATGACAAATATATAAACCTTACACACTTTTGTATCCCCGACGTTGATTCTATTGCAACCATTTCACACAAAATAGCAGCAAGCAGCTGTATCACACTGGTTAAAAAAATTTTGTCAAATGAGATTGCAAAAGGATTTGCTTTAATTCGTCCACCCGGTCACCATGCACATAGAATAACGTACGGTGATAGAGGATTTTGCGTGATAAACAATGAAGCAATAATGGTGGAATATTTAAGAAAAGAGCATAAAATAAAAAAGATAGCAATCATTGATACAGATTGCCATCACGGTGACGGAACACAGGACATATTCTGGAACGACAAAGATGTTCTTTTTATATCCTTGCATCAGGATGGTAGAACACTTTACCCTGGAAGTGGATTTACAAACGAAATAGGCGGACCGGCTGCAACTGGATACACCCTTAACTTACCTTTATCACCTTATACATCAGACGAAGGCTTTTTGTATTGTCTGGAAAATCTAATTCTACCCATCTTAGAAGAATTTAAACCTGAAATTATCATAAACTCAGCCGGACAAGACAATCATTATTCTGATCCTCTGACAAATATGAACTTTTCCGCTCAGGGTTATGCCAAACTCACAGAAAAGCTAAATCCTCATATTTCTGTATTAGAAGGTGGTTATTCTGTTGAAGATGCATTGCCCTATGTTAACCTTGGAATTATATTTGCACTTGCAGGAATTGATTGTTCCAACATTAAAGAACCTGATTATGACCCGGAAAAATTAAGACAATCAACCAGAATAAGTGAATATATTAAAAAATTATGTGAAAATGTATATATTATATGGAAAAACAAAGAACAAATAGAACATGATGTAAAGAAAAAATACCAGAAACATTTTACGCGAAAAAAATCAATATATTACGATACCATGGGATTTTTAGAACAACAGCTTGAAAACATTAAGATTTGTAACAAATGTTCTGGTCTTATAACTATTGAATCTACTTGTTTAAACTATAGAGTCCTTGCAATTGTAATACCGTTTGATGCCTGTGATGAATGTTATAATCAGGGATACGATATTTTTTCTAATACTGACTCTGGCAGTTTCTCTCATGTAATATTGCAAGACAAAAGAAATTTTGAATTTTACAAAAAAGAATATTCAAAATAATTTCTGGTTCATTCTGAATTCCTCTTTTTTGAATTTTCACCATTAATCAGCACCAAATCTCCCAGCTTAAAGCCAAGTTTCTTTGCCAGGAATTCACACTTAATCTTCAGAAGATAGAATATGTTAGCTTGAATTTCTTCGAACTCATCAAGGGATTCAAAGTTTGCCTGACCTTTTGATATTATTACATCAGCATTCAAGATTAATTGTTTTACTTCCAAAGACACTAAATTTTTTGGAATACCCAGAAGTCCTACTCCTGTATCAACAACATTTGCAATTCTGTCCATCCCAACTTCTTTTGCATCTTCCAATGTTGAATCATTCAAAATAGGCTCTGTTTTCACTATGTAGTATACACTCTTTCCCATTTGTCTTAGTACTTCTACCAAAATCTTGTCAAATACAATCTCTCCTGCATTGTCTCCAGCAATTACAATATCTTTGGCAGTTTTAATTCTATCTTTTAATAAAGCATAGTCATCTATTGAAAAACCGTACCCAAAAGCATTGGAAAGCTCAGTTTCAATATCAAAATCTCTTTTTATACCCAGGTCAATTACATTTCCTGCTACAGCCACTTTTAAAGCACTGTAAAGAGGGTCACTTGCACCAAAAACCTTCTTCTTCATATCTTCATATAGCTCAAGTGCCAGCGCATTAGACTGCTTTTTAGCGTAGCAGTATGGGTCACGGTTTTTTATAATCTCGTATGTCTTAAGTAAGACAAGTGAGGAATTGTAAGCTGGTGATGCCTGTGGATCTAAAGTTTTTATAAAATCCATAAGAATATACAGTACTTCTATTTTTCTTTCATCAGGTATGTTTACCATTTCCATACACGAAACGGCTTGTTTCAAATAGCAGTGGATGCAATCTACAAGTGCTTTCATAAATCTGCAATCTCCTTTCTTTTAGCTTTTACCATGCAAAAATATTATTTAGCAATATTAAATTAATACAATAACTCTTGATTTGTTGTCAAGAAAAATATTATAATTGTATTGTAGGTGCTCCATTAGCTCAGTGGCAGAGCAGTCGATTCGTAATCGACCGGTCGGGGGTTCGAATCCCCCATGGAGCTCCAATAAAATCAAGGGGTTTGAGGATAGGTAAAATATAACACTGTAAAATTTTGGGGTAACTGCTCCATCTACTTAGGAGTGGTTACCCTTTAAACTTATTTGCTCAAATAGATTATTTAATTTCATTGCTGCAGCTTTCCTTATTTCTGGTAAGATGTGAGATTGGATATTAAATTGGTGGCAAAGGCACTATATTTTTCAACCAGAGCCCATCTTTTGGTTTGTAAATACTACCTTCATTATTCCCTCTCTTCTTTGTCTTTTTGCAGGCATATTACAGCACCTCTTTTATCTGGGCAAAGTCTATTATAAGGTCCTCAAAAAGAGAGACCTTCACTTTGTCGTTGAAAGTGTAAACTTTGGGATATGAATATCCTGTCTCTTGATGATATACATACACAAAAATGTTCTGTTCATATGGATTGACAATCCAGTATTCTTTAACTCCAAATTGAGTGTAAAGGTTAAGTTTTCTGATATAATCATGCGCAGGATTATTTTGTGACACCACCTCAATTATCATCTCAGGAGCTCCAATGCAGCCTTTGTCAGTAAGTTTTTTCTTATCGCAAATAATCGAAATATCTGGCTGCACAACATTGACTGCCTGCTTTTCATCCTGCCCTTCTTCTATCAGGACAACATCAAATGGAGCTGCGTAAATTTCACAGGGTTTTTTGTTGTTTTTGATATAGTTATTAATTGTTGTTGTCAATTCCACTACAATTTTCTGGTGGATTCTCGAAGGAGCAGGGCTCATATCATAGATAACACCTTCAATCAGCTCTACTTTTGCGTCTTCTGGCAGCTGAAGATAGTCTGCATAGGTGTAAATCTTAGGAATCCTGGCTTCCATCGGTATCACCTTCTTTGATTAGATTTTTATTTTTTAAAAAAATTCCTCTTGAAGAAATGATAATTTAGAAATCGAAGAATATAATTTTGCAGGCTCACTTATCACTTCTCTGATCATTGATCCAAAAATTCTTCACAGGTTAACTCTTTTAAAAAACAGCCCGGTTTTTTATCAAAAACAACAGGCATAAAACTTCTTTTTTGAACAATACTCTAAATATTTCTGATAATGACTTGCACTTTAAAAACATCGTCTGGTATACCCAGCTTAACTGATGAATAATGTAAAACCTGTCAGGTTAAAAGCCAACCTGACAGGTTACTTTTTTAAAGAGTTTAAAGCAACCAAAATACATGCATTGTAAATTGGAACAATATCTAATTCTTTACACATATCAACAAGTTTAGCATTCTCAGCACCGGGTTGAAACCAGATGTATTTAACATTTTTACTTGCAGCCTCCAATATATACTTCTCACCTTTTTCTGGTGCAACAATCATGCTTATACAGTCAATTTTATCAGAAATTTCATTAATGTTTCTGTAAACCTTATACCCATCAAGTACTTCATAAAACGGATTTACAGGGAATACATTGTATCCACTTTCAACTAATTTTTTAAACACTAAATAACCATACTTTTGTTTGTTTGGGGTTGCACCAACCACTGCCCAATTTTTAAGTTTAAGTGCTTCTTCGATATGCTGCATTTTTATATCCTCATTTCCTGCTCATAATAAAATTATAAACAATATCCAAGCGTGTATCATCAAATTCGAAAGTATCTTTACCAATAGAGATTAAAAGTTTATTACCAACAACATTCATTTTCAAATCTTCACCATATTTATCTTTGTACATCTTCTTCAAGCTTATCATAAATTGTTTGACATTTTCTTTCCTGTATTCAAACAGAAACTCATCCACAGCATCTACAATATCATATTCCCTTACCACAACAGGGTCACGTAATACTCCCTCTCCTCTAATTTCAACCGAGTTAGCTTTTCTATCAACTATAATTTTAAATTCATTTGCTCTTGTTTCGAACATAAGTTCTTTAAACCTATCCGATACATTGTAAGTAATCACAGAGAAAAATCTATCAGAAGGATATATTATCCGGGAAATATCAACACATGCTTCAATGATATTATCAATCAAGTAAGCATCCATTTTTTCAGTTAAAGCTGCATTCTTGAATTTTGTTGCAAATTCGTTATAATCTTTATAGGGAATAACAGTGTATTTATCGTTTTCCAATTCCTTTAGATCTTCTACAAAAAAGTAAGCAAACCCTGCGTTCCCATTTTCGATGTCATATTCTTCAAAGGAGTAGCCCATTACTACAGTGTACCTTTTCATGGCTCTCCCCTCCAATCTAAAAAACATTTCTTATATATTATATACCACTCAAACGCACATTTGTATTAAAAATTTTTTAAAAGATATTTTCAATCTTAAGTAAAGCCATGTCTTTTATATGATTAACATAAAATTCCAGAGTACTGAGTTCGGGCAAGATTAGTTCTTTACTATCTTGTTCAAGCAGTTCTTTTATTTTACTCATCTGCTCTTCTATCCTGTCTATTTCTTGATGTTCAATCAATATAGCCCACTTGCTTTTATTTTCTTCCAGCCAGCTTTCTAAATACTCTGCATTTTGACAATTCCTTCAGGCTGCAGCTACCTATTGAGATCAGATATTTTTTATAAATCTTTCTTCTAAAAACTTCATTTATTTCTTTATTTTTTACTTTTGATAAACATTTTTTAAGGTAAAATATCTTCCTACCACTCATAAAATGATAAAATAAATGGTTGTTTTTCTTATAAAGCTTTCTTGTTTTTGCTAAATCCATAATTACATTAAAAAAAACGTATCCGGTATTCCACATTTTGTATTCTAAAGCCAAAAGGAATATATAAATAAGTACCATTTCTGCAAAAGCAATTTTGTAAAGTTTTGTTTTCTCTATCAATTTTAAAAAATACTCTCTGGCTTCTTTTTTAGAAACATTATTCATATTTTGCAGCATAAAAATAACAAAGGTATCAAATTCATCTTTAAGCTGAGAATAAAAAAGATAATCCTTTTCAAAATAAGCAAAAAGGCATATATAAAATTCTAAGATTGAAAACAATTCTTCACTTGTTTCTAAATTTCTGCTATAGACAATATACGAAAGTCGATCCAATATCCCAATCAGATCAGATTTAGACTTTTCAGTTATTCCTATTTGTTTTTCAAAGAGTCTCTCAAAAATATTTTCTAACTGTCTCACAAAATACAGAACCATATCAGTTTTCATTTCCCCAATGTTACCCAATATGAAGGTAAAATAGGCTGAAATAAACCTATCAAAAATACTGTCTTCACTGTCTTGAAATCTATCAAGTAATTCATTCAAAAAATCAACCATTCTTTTAAACTCTTCCGGACTTTCAGACAAGAAAGCTCTTTGTAAATTTTCAAATAACATCTCTACAATTAATTCCAAATGGTTATCATTCTTTTCATGTTCAAAAACAGGCTGGGACAGCCTTGAATTATCAAGAATAGAAAACAGCACTCCTGTATCAAAAAAAGAATTTGTCTTTTTAATGAACTCTTTTATGATTGAAAATTGTTCATTGACCTTTTCCCTTTCCTTTTCTTTTTCAAAACTGTTCAAATCTCTTAGCATATGACTCAAAAGCTTTTTCGGTCGATTTATGGTATAAAAATTATAAAAATAAACAATTATTGCCATAGTATCTGCCAATGAGATAACTATGTCAAAATTAATTCCCTTCACAAGCCACACTGAAGAAAAATCAATTACATTCACCGAAGCGAGCATAAACGCTGTATGAAGCAAAGACACACCTGAAAAGATTAGCAAAACATCATTCCAGCAAAGACCAAAAATATAATTTGAAATCTTTGGCGCATACTTAATATTTAAAAATCTGAACAACAAAGAGATTGTAATTGCCGAAGAAAGAAAGATAAATATCTGGTAAAATAAAAGCCAGCTCAAAAGCCTGTTTGCACTGTATCTGTCATGTGAAAAGATATTAGGCGCAAGACAATAAAGGACAGCTATAATTAAAATAGAGGAAAGCACTCGCCTTCCTCTGAAAATCTTTATTTTTCCCATAGTAGTATCAACCTCGCAAATCAAATATGCGCTTTGTCTTCTTTTCACTTCTCGGAAGTTCACCAATTCTGCACAATATTACCTCAGCAGATACTCCAATTTTATTCTTAAACTCATGAGATATTAATTCTTTCATTGAAGTTGTATAAAACTGCTCCTCAACTTCAACCTTCAGTGTAAGCTTGTCTCTGAAATCCACTTTTTCAATAATAACCTGATACTCACTACCAACACCCTCTAAATCCTTCAAAAAAGTATCTATTTGTGCAGGGAAAATGTTCACTCCCTTTACCTTAACCATATCATCGGTTCTGCCAACTATCCTGTCAATTCTCGGATATGTAGAGCCGCACTGGCATACTCCATTTATCTTGCGTGTAATATCTCTTGTTCTGTATCTTATAAGAGGAGCACCTTCTTTTTGCAGTGTGGTTATAACAAGCTCACCAAATTCACCATCCGGAACCTCTTGACCAGTTTGCGGATCAACTACCTCAAAGTAAAGATAGTCATCAAAATAGTGAAGCCCATTATGATATTTGCAATCAATGGCAATCCCTGGTCCGTAGATTTCTGTAAGTCCATATATATCAAATGTTTCAATCCCCAAATACTCTTCGATTATACTCCTTTGCTTGTCTCCCCATCTTTCTGAACCAAATATTCCAACCCTCAAATGAATTTTATCCTTCAGTTTTCTTTTGACTACCTCTTCTGCAAGTAAAAGACCGTATGAAGATGTTGCAACAATTACTGTTGATTTCAAATCAATCATCATTTGAAGTTGCTTTTCGGTATTGCCAGGACCCATTGGTATTACCATCGCACCTAAATACTCTGCTCCGAGCTGAAACCCTATCCCTGCCGTCCAAAGACCATAGCCCGGTGTTACCTGTACCCTGTCAAGCTCTGTAACACCGGCAAATTGATAACATCTTTTCATCATCTCTTTCCAGTCATCTACATCTTTTTGTGTATAAGGTATTATTACCGGAATTCCGGTTGTGCCCGAAGATGAGTGAATCCGTACTATCTTTTTTTCATCTGTGGACATAAGTCCTAAAGGATAAGCTTCTCTTAATTCCTCTTTTGTGGTGAAAGGAAGTTTTTTTATATCACTTAAACTTTTGATATCCCTTAAACTGATACCAGCCTCAGCATATTTTCTCTTATAAAATGGGCTGTTTTCAAAAACATTTTCAATTTGACTCAAAAAAAGTTCTTCCTTTAACTGTCTTATCTCAACTCTCTCCATTCTCTCTTTTCTCCTCTCTTCTCATCTTTTAAATTACTTTTATTTTAATATTTTTCATAAATCTTTTCAACTAAAATTTTGTTCATATCAAATATCCCTTTTGGTAGCAGTTCACTCAACGCCGTCAAAATTTCATCCTTTGAAAAAGGTAGTAGTAAATTCTTACAAGCAAGCGCAAGCATAGCAATATTCTCTGCTTTCGGAGCTCCTAAGTCAATAGCTATGTGATAGGCATCAAAGTAATATATATGGTTAAAATGTATTTTTAGATAATTTAAGATTTCTTTTTCTTCAATAGATGCAGCCCTTGGCTTTATATACCTTTTATTTAAAACTATTATTGAGTTAGCATTTACTTTTGATACATTTCTCAGTGCTTCATACATCTCAAGTCCTATCAGGATATCCGCCTGGCCATCAGGGATTATGGGTCCAAAGCTGTCTCCTATCCTGACAAAACTAACAACAGAACCTCCCCTCTGGCTCATACCTATGTTTTCTGCTGTTTTCACGTTGCAGCCCCTGTTCATATAAAGCTGACAAATAACTCTTGAGAGTAAAATATTACCTTGACCGCCTACTCCTGCTATGAGAATGTTTTTCATCTTTCCACCACCTTTTCAATTGCCATATTGGGACAAAAATTTGTGCAAAGACCACATGCATTGCACAGTACCTGATCTATAAATATATTTTTATTCTCATCTTCGCCAATTGCCGGACAACCAGTTGCAGATATACATGCCTTACAATTAGTACATTTTTCGTTTATTCTATAATAATAATTATTTTTCTCTAAATTTGCACACTTATGCCTGAATATTATAACAGAGAGTTCATCTTTCTCTATGAATTCTCTAACTTTTTGAACGCACAAATCAAAATTGTCATAAGGATCGATTATCAAAACATTTTTTATACCCATCCCCTTAACCAGGTCAGCTATTTCAACTCTCTGACCGTTCTCACCGTTTACCTTTTGACCAACGCCAGGGTGTGGCTGAAATCCAGTCATTCCAGTTGTCAAATTGTCTAAAACACATACTGTAATGTTATGTCTATTATAATATGCGTTCACAAGCCCTGTAATTCCACTGTGAAAGAATGTAGAATCACCAATAAAGGCAACTATTTTCTTTTTATTCTCTATGATCTTTAATCCCTGCGCCATTGTAACACTTGCACCCATACAGAGGCAGGTATGTGTTGCTGAAATCGGCTTTGCAAAACCAAGTGTGTAGCACCCTATATCTCCTGTATAGATTACATCTTTACCTTTACAAGCACTTTTGACTATCAAAAATGAACTTCTATGCGGACATCCTGCACAGAGCTGTGACTGCCTTCTTGGTATCTCAGGTGCTTTTATGAAAGTTCTGGGTAGCAAAAGCCCTTCTTCTTTTGTTATATCAAAGATTATTCTCTTCACTTTGTCAACATCCAGTTCTCCTGCATATGGCACATAACCATTGCGCTTACCATATGTAGGAATATATATTCTATTTTCAAAAAGCACAAGCTTTGTCTCTTCTTCAACAACAGGGTCAAGTTCTTCTATAAAAATCAGCATTTTCTTATCTGCACAAAATTCCAATATTGTTCTGTCATCTATAGGATGCGCTACAGTGATTTTTAAAATCGAAAATAAATCTTCAAAACCTTTTATTGCTTCTTTTACATAAAAATATGATACTCCTGAAGTGACAATTCCTATTTGCCCATCCCCTTCGACAATATTCAGTTTTCCCAACTCTGATTTCATTTCAGTGAGCTTTTCTTCAAGTTCGACGTGCTTTATGTAAGAGAGTCCAGGAAGTATTACCCACTGAGGTCTTTCTTCAAAACCTGTAACCTCTTTCTTTCTCCTTTCAAACTCAAACTCCAGCGTTTCGTTCGAGTGACAAACACGTGTTGTCATTCTAAAAATAACAGGTAGCTTATACTTTTCTGAAACTTCGTATGCTTCTTTTACAAGAGAAAACGCCTCTTTTGGAGATGAAGGATCAAAAACCGGCAAGTTGCAGAACCTGGCAAAATTTCTTGTATCCTGCTCTGTTTGGGATGAATGAGGTCCCGGATCATCCGCAACAAATACAATCATCCCGCCTTCTATACCAATAATGGATAGTGAAAGAAGTGGATCTGCAGCAACATTTAGCCCTACCTGTTTCATTGTCACAACACTTCTTGCACCTGCCAAACTTGCACCTGCTGCAATTTCAAGTGCAACCTTTTCATTGACAGACCACTCAACATAAAAATGATCATCCGAAAAATTTTTAAGTGTTTCTATAACTTCTGTTGATGGTGTTCCGGGATATCCAACTGCCACATTTACACCGTTTATATATAATGAATATGCCACTGCTTCATTGCCCATCAGAACCTTTTTCATCACTTTTCCGACTCCTTTTTTAAATAAAAGTTTCTTATCTTTTAATTATACATAAATTTATGTGCATTGCAAAACGTGATCTGTATTACATTATTTTAAGAGTAAAAAAATAAAGATTTGCAAAAAATACTAAATAGAATATAAAAGAAGGTGGAAAAGATGAAAGAAGATTTACAACTCAATAAGCGTCGCTTTTTGCATCTTAAGAATATTCTCGAAAATTATACAAGAACTCAACGACATCTTGAAGAATATAGCGAACTGTTACCTTATGAAAAAATTCAGCAAATAATTCAAAAACAAAGAAGAAGAGAGGAACAAATAAACAACATTCAGAAAGCAATTTTAAAAGAACATGATAAAGAGACCGAAGTTAGAAACCTTGTAAAAAATTATTTATACACCGAGGGATATTTACAACACTATAAAGAAAAACTGCAAAAAAATGTATTAAATAATATTTTGAAATGTCAGTACTATAGAAAAATTCAGCTTGAGAATCTAATTAAAAAAGCAGATGATGAAGAAGAAAAAGATTTTTAAAGAATAACAATCAAAAGAATTATAAAAACTAATTATAGAAAATCTTAGCCGTTTGCAAAATGGTTGGTGATTGAAGGTAACAGATGCCAATACTAACATGAAATACTATCAAGATACAAAAAGAAAAGCAAAATGACAACCAAATATTATCAATGCAAACAAAAATAATCAGCAACAAACATATGACAAAAATTAACAATATCAAAAAAGACAATAGTATCCTAAGCCTTCTAGCTTCTTGGCTTTAGAAGGTTAAGTAAAAAACAAAGTCACAAATTTTTGGTAGATTAATGATTTAAGAAAAATTGTAGTTTTAAGCGATAAGTTTTTTGAGTTTGTTAAGCTTTTTGATAGTTAATTTAGAACAATAGAGTTTGATATTGTGAGCAAGGATAAACAAAAGTGAGTAAGTAATTGCAGAGAGTAAAAAATCAGAGAAGATAGAAATATGGTCATAAGTACAGATGACATCGGAGCCCATATAGGATTTTAGGTGATAAATAGTCTGCTCTACAGCGACACGTTTATTGTAGAGGTCTAAAAACTCTTGAGAATTTCTGTTGATACCTGGGGAAGAGCGAAAATCGTCAGGGTAAGTGTAGAACATTCTGCCAGATTTAGAGTTAGTACAAGGTTGAGGGCAAGAGCAAATGCGTTTGCCGTCTTTATAACAAGACATGGGGCAGACCCATTTAAGACGCACAGAACGATTTTTACCCTGACATTTGCCTTCAGGTTTAAAAGGTTGATTGAACTTTTTGCAGATAGGGACACCATCTTCAGATATAACGATATTAGGGTCTGAAGTAGGTGTAGTATTTTTAGAGGCTCTTGGATTTAGAGGGATAATGATTTTGGAGAAGTTGAAAGTGTTTTTTAAAGTTGAGTAGATGTTATGTGCATCCAAGGCACTGTCAGCGATGAAAGTGGAGAAATTTTTGGGAATGTAAGAGAATAGAGTTTCGAGCGAAGGAAATAAAGCTTTAGAGTCAGAGATAGCCTTTGCTTCTTGAGGGTCAGAAGAAGGAGAGTCAGAGTTAAACAGAGGTACTAAAGCCAAAGGAATACCGAGAGCATTGGTAATGACAGCGAATTTTAAAGCCCAGCAGAAATGGCCATTTACGAACATAAGACGGATATTAGAATTAGCATTAGCAGTTTTAGGCAAGGAAGAATAAACAAGAGAGTAGATTTTATCAGAGGACAGCTCAGGGTTAGCTTTTGAGGTATTTTTCAAGAGAGATTGAATGAATTTAGGGTTATTTTCACGGACCTTTGGGACAATACCGGTTGTATCGAAGATTAAGATTGAAGCAAGTTCAGGGGATTGCCTAAGAGAAATATTGTGTGCATGGATAGAGATATTTTGAAAAAGTTTATGGATTTCGTTGTTGAAGATTTTTCTGAAGCGAGAGAAGGTTGAAATAGAGGGAACATTACCATTTAAGTTACAGAATGAACGAAGTTCATAGGAGTTAAGAAGCACAGCGCGGAGCTGAGTAAGAGTATTGAGTTTGAGTAATTTTTGGACAAAAAAGCAAAGGAGCATAGATTCTAAGGAGAAGCATCTATGCTTACCAAAGTATTTGTAGTAGGCATTGTAGAAAGAAGAAGGTATGTAGTCTGATAAGTTGATGAATTTATTGAACAAGCCCAAGAGGCTTTCAGGCTTGTAGAGAGCCGAAGCCTTTAGGTGGGAGAATAGATCGAGGAAAGAAAGTTGTTTAGGTTTGTTGTTGAACATTTTGGACCCCCTCCTCATAGTAGAAAATTTGTTTTATATAATCATATTTTACTACAACTATGAGGAGGGTGACCAGACTTTTTCGAATCTTTATAAAGCTTGATAACGCTCATATTGAGCGTTTCTGCAAAAGGCTAATAGAAAATCTAAAAAGGAGGAGAACACCATTGTGTTTGTAAAGTCTGAAAATGACATGAGTAGTATCCCTATTGTTGAAGGAGATACCACCAGATATACCGCTCAAATCGTAAGTCCAATTTTGTCTGAAGACACTGTAATTGGAAGTGTTATAATGTGTTCAACTGAATCAAATGTCAAAATGGGAGATTCAGAATATAAGCTTGTTCAAGCTGCAACATCATTCTTTGGAAAACAACTTGAGCAATAGTTGTTTTAAACAAATTTTTATTATTTGGCTGTAGGTTTTTATACCTACAGTTTTTTTTAATGCAATTATAGAGTATAATAAACAATGTGGTATTTACAGAAAGTCTAAAAATCTAACAATGTAACAAATTAATGGTTGGGGGTCATTAAATGTTTAGCTTGAACTCTGACTTGACAACAGACAAGTCACTGCAAAGAAGTCTTAATTTTGTCATCCTCGGAATCACTTTTGGAATTGTATTCTTTAATGTCACAATGGGTTCACCAGTGGCCGGGTTTGCCAAAGCTATTGGTTTTGGAGATTTAATGTATGGAATTATGCTGGCACTGCCTGTTTTGGGTGGAGTAGCCCAGGTATTTGCATCATACATATTGGAAAAATCAAAAAAGAGAAAATCTATCTTTTTGATAAGCGGCTTTTTACATAGGCTGCTGTGGGTTTTCATAGCAATTTTGCCACTTTTTTTAGGTAAAGGATCTTATATATTGCTATTTTTACTGGTTGGTTTTATGACAATTTCCTCTATTTCAAATTCTTTTACCAATGTATCTTTCTGGTCGTGGATGAATGACTTAATACCCATGCATATTAGGGGACGTTTTTTCTCAAGAAGGGCAACAATATCAACAATTGTCGGAATGCTAAGCGGTCTTGGAATAGGAAAATTTTTGGATTCCCACAATACATTGGTAGGTTTTTCGATTGTGTTTGTGTTTGCTGCAATAATGGGAATGCTGGACATTGGTTGTTTCTTTTTTGTAAAGGATTTGCCAATGAAAAATGAGGAAGTGCAATTAGATTTAAAAAAGATGTTTTTATCCACCCTTAACAATAATTTTTTCAGAAAATTTGTAGTATTTTTTGTGATTTGGAATTTTGGACTAAATATAGCAGGTCCGTATTTTAACATGTATATGATAAAGGACCTAAAAATGAGCTATTTTGATATAATATTGCTTACCCAGATTGTGAGCAATGTGGTCACAATTTTGACCTTACCATACATCGGAAGGATAGTTGATAAAATTGGAAATAGACCTATGCTCCTTCTATCAACAGGGCTTATTTCCCTACTTCCTATAGTATGGTGCTTTACCAATGTAAATAATTACAAATTTTTGGTTACAACAATCAGTATCTTTGCAGGACTTTTATGGCCAATAACTGACATGGGAAATAACAATCTCATTTTGAAGTTATCTGACCAGAGTCAAACATCAATGTATGTGGCTGTAATTAACCTGTTCAACGCTATATTTGGAAGCGCTATCCCAATCATACTGGGAGGATATCTAATTGAAAATATAGCACCGTTTGCAGTTGCTTTTTTGAAAACCCATCTGGGAATAAATGTTGCAACCTACCATATAGCATTTTTTGTATCAGGTTTAATCAGATTTTTTGCTGTGGTTTACCTGAAAAAAAACGTAAAAGAACCAGGGGCAAAGAGCCTCAAAAAGGTAATAATCAATAAGATAAAAAGAATATAAATATGAAAAAAGTAAAAATGCCCAGTTTTTTGTAACTGGGCATTTTTGATTTTAAGGATATAAAAATGCGACCAGGTCTGTAAGCCGAGTTCTGTCGAGAACGGCTATTTCTCTGTGGGTTTGATGTTGCCATCAAACCTCCTGCGACCAACCCGGGAACGCAGCGGGCCACTGCATTGTTCCCCTATTTGGTCTTGCTCCGGGTGGGGTTTGCACAGCCAGTTAGTCGCCTAACTGCTGGTGAGCTCTTACCTCACCTTTTCACCCTTACCACCCACCAAAACAGCAGGTGGCGGTTCTTTTCTGTTGCACTTTCCTTGGAGTCGCCTCCACCGGGTGTTACCCGGCACCCTGCCCTGTGGAGCTCGGACTTTCCTCACAAGGTGAAAGTATTTTCACCTTGCGCAGCCGTTCGACCTGCTCGCGATACATAATTATATATCCATTCTTCATATTATGTCAACTGTTATTTTTCCCTATTGATTAAATAATCTGTAAGTTCAATGAAAATTCCTGTTTTATCATACCTCTCTATTATTTTGAGAGCTTTCTGGGAAAAACTTCGAACATATTCTTGAGCTTTTTCAACACCATAGTAGGTTACAAATGTATTCTTTTTTTCTATCGCATCCTTTCCTGTGCTTTTACCTATTTTTTCACTGTCACCTATTATATCCAAGATATCATCTCTAATTTGAAAAGCAAGTCCCAAATATTTACCATATTCCTCAAACTGCGATATAATCTGCTGATTTGCACCTGCAACATAAGCACCACAAACACAGGCAGCCTGGATTAACATGGAAGTCTTTTTGAGATGCATCTCATAAAGCAAAGATCCATCTTCAATTTCCTTGCCAGAATTTACTACATCAATAACCTGTCCACCTATCATACCCTCTGTGCCTGAGGCTTTGAAAAGATATCTGGCTGCCTTGATAAAGTTAATATTTGCATTGTTTTTGAGTATCCACTCAAAGCAAATCTCTGCTGCCTTGTTTAAAAGTGCATCCCCGGCAAGAATAGCTATTGCTTCACCAAATACCACATGATTTGTTGGCTTACCGCGGCGCAAAACATCATTATCCATCGCAGGCAGGTCATCGTGAATCAAAGAGTATGTGTGAATTAACTCTATTGCACAGGCAATGTCAAGCACACTCTCATCAGCTTCTTTATCACTCAAAGTTTCGTAAGAAAGCAAACACAAAATTGGTCTTAGTCTTTTACCACCTGCAAACACACTGTATCTCATTGCCTCATATATAATTTCTGGAGATCTTTTTTCAAGCAACCTATCAAGATGCCTGTCCACTTTCTCCTGAGCATATTTTAAATACTCTGCCAATCTGCTACTATTCATTCCTTTTGTCCTAAGCCTCCATATATATCATTTGTTATATCATCTTCCACATACTCACCGTTTAACTTTTCAATCAGAACCACTCTCTTTTCAACAGAACGCAATATTTCATTGCATAACTTTGAAAGTCTAATACCCTCCTCATAAAGGTCTATCGCCTCATCTAAAGACAGATTGCCTTCTTCCAAACTCTTTACAATCTCTTCCAGACGTTTCATTGCATCTTCAAATTTTATATTATTCTGTGCATCCCCACACACTTATTCATCCACTCCTTCTTGAACTCCAAGCACTTTTGATCTTATAAATCCATCTGATAAACGTGTTACAATTTCATCATCAACCTTTATTTGTTTTACGCTTGTAATCAATTCTGAATTATGTATTGTAACAGAATATCCTCTTTTTAGAATATTGAGTGGGTTCAATGCAATCAATTTCTCTAATTTAAGCTGAAGTTCAAATTCTTTTCTCTTCCGAAAATCTTCAAAAGCTGTATGCAGCCTTTTGCATAACATCTCATAATGGTTCTTTGCTCTGGTAAATCTTATATAAGGATTCACATCTGATAATCTCTTTTCCAAAATCTTCAATATGGTGGATACACTGTGCAATTTTTTGTTAATTGAAAATGCAAGCCTGCCAGAAAGCAAATTTACATCCTGGGCAAGTTTAATAACCTTACTTGAAGGTGAGTTCTGATACAGTCTATAGATTTTGTGTTTCAAATTTTCTGCATCTGATTCTATTTTTTTTAAAATTGCCCTTTTCATCCTTTTCTGATATTCATCCAGCATTTCCAAAGCCCTGTTTTGAAACCCAACAACAATCTCTCCCGCATTTGTGGGAGTTATGGCACGAAGGTCAGCAACAAAATCTGTCAGGACATAATCCCTCTCGTGTCCCACCGCCGAAATTACAGGTATTTCTGACTCAAATATCTTTCTTACCACCATTTCATCATTAAAAGCCATTAAATCTTCAAATGCACCACCGCCACGCCCTACAATTATAACCTCCACAGGTAAAACTTTGTTAAAATATTCTATGCCTTCACATATCTCAAAAGGGGCACTCTGCCCCTGGACAGAACAGTTAAATATATAAACCTCTACATTCTCAAATTTAGAATAAATAGTGTTTATAATATCTCTCACAGCGGCGCCATTCTTTGAAGTAACAATTCCTATCCTTTTTGGATATTGTGGAATTTCCTTTTTGTGTTTCTGATCAAAAAGCCCTTCCTGCCTTAATTTTTCTTCAAGCTGTTTGAGTTTTACAAACAACTCACCAAGACCAATATCGGTTATTTCATTTACCTTTATCTCAATTATTCCTTCTTTTTCATAGAAGATAACACTGCCTTTGATTAAAACCTTGCTACCGTGTCTAACTTCAATCCTTTTATCAAACCAGAAATATACGCACTTTACCTTGGCGTCATATTCCAAATCTTTAAGTTCAAAATACAAATGGTCTCCCGATAAAGTGGGTCTTATAACCTCACCTTTTAAGTATATGTTCTTGAGCAAAACATCCATTTCGACCTTTTTTCGTAGATAACTGGTAAGTTCATAAACACTCCATTCTTTTTTGGCCACAATATTATCAAACAACATTTTTTATTCTCTTGTCACCTCATTTGCGGCAATACTGCCAAGAATACCATTCACAAAACTTGGTGCCTTTTCCACACCAAAAATATTCGAAAGATCTACTGCTTCATCTATGGCAACAGATACTGGAATCTCTTTTTCAAACAAAAGCTCATATATCGCAATTCGCATAAGCTCAAGCTCAACCATTGGAATTCTGCTCAAAGGCCAATCCTTAGAATACTTTTCAATAAGACTGTCTATTAACGGCTGATTCTGAATAACTCCTATCAAGAGTCTTCTTAGATATTCCTCATCTACCTCTTTGAAATTTTCATCCGGGTTTAACTCTTTAAATTTGTTTAAAAACTGAATAATATCTCCCTGGTCACTTTGAAATCTGTATGCATACAGTATCTTCATACACATCTCCCGCGCTCTTCGTCGTTTGTGCATAGCTCTTCTTTACCAACTCCTTTTTTACCATGGTAGATGTTTATCCAAAAACTCTATCAGTTTCTTTTTTTCAAAATAGCGACCACCTATGAATACACCCAGTGCTATACATAAAAATATAAATAGCGTCTTCCAAAAACCAAAAATCAAAACAAATATAGCAAAAACCAGACCTATACTTCCTCCAACTACCTCTCCTACATGTTTTAAGACAAACTCCCATATTATTTTCATATCAACACCCCTACCTCAGATGAGTAATTGAAGTTTGAGGGGCAACCATATCTTTTACATGCAAATTCACACTTTTAACCGGAATACCTATCACAGTCTCAACATGATTCTTTATAGCATTTTGAACCTCTTTTGTCAACTCAGGTATATTTACATCACTTACAACAAGAGCATCAATGTTATACTCCACGCCACTTTCGTCAAATTCTATTTCAATTGCTGCATCTTTTATTCCTTTTATGTCTTTTATAGCACTATATCCAGCCGACTCAAATGTTTTTGGCGATATTACAAGATTGCCAAATTCATTTGTATGAATTATACCAAGTCTTACTTTTTTCTTTTTAACTCCAATAAACATCACTGCAAAGCCCATCACTATCATCAAAAGCGGTACAAGCCCATAAACAGGGTTGTTCATATATTCATAAACTGCACTTTGAACACTATCAATATTAAATACACCGAGAGATAAAAGAATAGCAAAAATAGATACTATTATTACCACCAATGTAAATATTGTTAATAATATTCTCTCCCCAATCTTCATTTGTATACTCCTCCCTACAAAAATGAGAGTAAACCTCTGGAATTCCAGAGGTTTACTCATCCTGAGTTTCTTTTTGTTCTTCTTTTTCAAATTTAATTCCTTGCACGTGGATATTCACTTCAACAACCTTTAAGCCTGTCATACTCTCAACTGCATTCTTGACTCTTTCCTGTATCTCCCAGGCAACTTCCGGAATTCTGACACCATACTCCACAGTTATGTAGACGTCAATTGCTGCTTCCTTTTCCCCGACCTGAACTTTTACGCCCTTTGCCAGGTTCTTTTTCCCAAGTGCTTCTGTAATATTGCCTGTCCAGCTTCCAACCATCGAGGCAACACCTTTCACCTCTGAAGCTGCAACCGCTGCAATAATTGCCACAACCTCTTCAGCAATTTTCACAACTCCGCCAGTTGTCTCATTAATAATATTTTCTGACATGCTGAATTATACCTCCTCAAATCATAAAAGTTTTTTCTTTACTATTCATATTATACCCCACAAATTTTTATTTTAACAGATTTTATTATTTTTATTGAGATGCAGCAGATGTTATTCTAATCCTGTCTATCTTTACTTTAAACACATTCATTATAGTGTTTTGTATTTGAACCACCTGTTGCTTCGATAATTTTTTTTGTGTTATAACATCATATACAATATCTCCCGAAAAAAGGACTGCACTGTTATCAATTATCTCAGAGATTTTTCTGTCAATCAATTTTTGATTGTTCTCGTTCATTTTCTCATCAAGAAGACCCTTTAACGTATTTACCTCTTTTGAACGCTCAACTTCACGTTTTAATTTTATCTTATCCAAAATATCCACACCACTTGACTCAATTTGCTTACTTACCTCTATTACAGATGGGTTTAAGTTCTTAAAGAAGGCTTAAAAACAGTGATAGAACTTTTGTATGAAGCTAAGATATTTGGACCTGAAGTAATATTAGCAGATGCAGGTTATGATTGTACAAAGTGGTTTGATGTGGTTGATAGACTTGGAATAAAGTTTGTAGCAGGTATAAATAAGAGAAATATTAAAGATTTTAACAATGTCAAAAATATGTTGAAAACACAAAACATAGAATTTTTAAGAAGTAAAGAAGAGCAAAGGGTATATAAACTAAGAATAAAAATTGAAAGATTATTTGGGAAGCTGAAAGGAGAATATAGCGCAGAAACAAGTACGGCTAAGAAGTTTTAGAACATATAAAAGACTCGTTGACTGTATAATGGGTTACTTTTTTACTTGTTTTATAGTAAATAATTATTTATGTTACCTTCAATTTTATGAAAAAAAATAAGAGGCTACTTCATTGATATGATATATTACCTTTCTTTTCTGCAGCCTCTATGTTTTCCAGTACTTTTTTAATTTTATTTTCTCTTTTATTCTTCTAAAGTAAAGTTTATCCTGTCAATAGAGATGGCTTTGCCACTTTCTTCATCAATTTCAAATACAATGCCATTAAACTGGGCTTTGCCTCTGGCTATTTCAAACTTGACGGGTAGCATAGTGACAAATTTTTGAATTACAATCTCCTTATCAACACCTAAAACCGAATCATAAGGTCCTGTCATGCCAATATCTGTAATATATGCCGTTCCGTTTGGAAGTATTTTCTCGTCTGCTGTCTGAACGTGAGTATGGGTACCATACACACATGAAACACGTCCGTCAAGGTAAAAACCCAGAGCAATCTTTTCAGATGTTGCTTCGGCATGAAAATCCACAATTATTATTTTTGTGTCAAGCTTTGCTAATATTTCATCACTCTTTCTAAATGGACAGTCAAAGTTTTCCATAAATACCCGACCACATAAATTTATCACTGCGAATCTCACATTATTTTTTTCAAAGATGTTGTAGCCCCTACCAGGTGTTGTGCACTCTGGATAATTTGCTGGTCTTACTATACGGGGTTCATTTTCAATAAATGAAAAGATCTCTTTGTTAGCCCATACATGGTTACCCATTGTCATAATATCTATACCGGTGGCAAATAACTCATCAGCCACCTTTTTGGTAAGACCATTTCCACCAGCTGCATTCTCACAGTTTGCTATGATAACATCTATCTTATAATTCTCTCTGATTTTTGAAAGGGTATTTTTGAGAATATTTCTCCCCGGTCTTCCTACAACATCTCCTATTGCTAAAAATCTCATTCCACGCCTCCAAACTTCTCAAATTAAAAAAAGAATTTATAAAAAGCGTGCTTTGTTCAGACTCTTGAACAAAACACGCTTTTTTTCTTATTTTGCATATTCAATAGCTCTTACTTCGCGAATAACATTTACCTTTATCTGTCCAGGGTAGTCAAGCTCACTTTCAATCCTCTTTACTATTTCCCTTGCCATAATGATAATATCATCGTCACTCACACGATCTGGCTTTACCATAATTCTTATCTCTCTACCTGCCTGAATGGCATATGCTTTTTCTACACCTTCAAATGAATTTGCAATCTCTTCAAGTTTCTGAAGTCTTTTTATATACGACTCAAGAGATTCTCTTCTTGCACCCGGGCGTGCTGCTGAAACAGAATCAGCAGCTTGAATGAGCACATTATAGATTGACCTGGTTTCCATCTCACCGTGATGTCCACCAATCGCTTCAAGGACATCAGGGTTTGTTTCTTTATACCTCTTTGCAAGGTCATAGCCAATCAAAGCATGAGAACCTTCTATCTCATGGTCTACAGCCTTGCCAATGTCATGCAAAAGCCCTGCACGTTTGGCAATGCTCTGATCAAGCCCAAGCTCTGCTGCCATAATACCTGCAATGTTTGCAACCTCAATAGAGTGAGCAAGTACATTTTGACCATAACTTGTTCTATATCTGAGTTTACCAATAAGCTTTATAAGTTCTGGATGCAAATTGTGTATACCAAGCTCAAATACAACTCTTTCGCCTTCTTCACGAATCTTATTTTCAATCTCACGCTTAGCTTTTTCATACATCTCTTCAATTCTTGCTGGATGAATTCGACCATCCAAAATGAGCTTTTCCAAAGTAAGTTTTGCAATCTCTCGCCTGATCGGATCAAATCCTGAAAGAATCACAGCCTCCGGTGTATCATCGATAATTAGGTCAATCCCTGTGACAGTCTCAAATGTTTTGATATTTCTTCCTTCTCTGCCTATTATTCTACCCTTCATTTCATCGTTCGGCAGTGTTACAACAGATACCGTATTTTCTGCAACATAGTCTGAAGAATAGCGCTGAATAGCAAGTGCAATAATCTCTCTGGCTTTTTTGTCAGCTTCTTCTTTTGCCTGTTGCTCAAGCTCTTTTATCATAAGAGCTACATCATGTTTTACATCCTGCTCAACACTCTTGAGGATAATCTGGCGCGCTTCTTCCTGTGTAAGCCCGGAGATTCTTTGAAGTTCTTCCTGCTGTTTTTGCTTCAAAAGTTCTATTTCTTCCTGAAGTTTTTCCACATCTTTTATTTTTTTATTTAAGTGTTCTTCCTTCTCTTCAACAGAAGCCATCTTTCTGTCAAGCATCTCTTCTTTTTGAATCAATCTTCTTTCAAATCTCTGGAGCTCTGCACGCCTTTCTCTGACTTCCCTTTCAAATTCATTCCGTGCCCGGTGAATTTCCTCTTTTGCTAAAATTGTTGCCTCTTTTTTATATGCCTCAGCTTGTTTTTTTGCCTCCTCAACAATTCTCTGGGCTTCCTGTTCGGCACTTTTTATTGTCTTTTCTGCAATCTTTTTTCTATATAAATAGCCCAGAAAAAAGGCAACTGTGGCACAGGCTATACTGATTGCAATGGTAATTACTAAATTCAATGTATCACTAATCTTTTGCACCTCCTTCTGTTTAACTTAAGAGTTTAATATTAAAAAAGCTACATTTAAATTTTATTACTTTTTGCACAGAGTGTCAACAATAGTGATTTTTCAACGTTCCAGGTATTCCTTAATTTTTTCCACAACTGTATTGTAATCATATCCTCTTGCAACAAACCATTTTATTATTCTTAGAACCTCTTTATTATCAGCGCGCTTGAGATGCTTTAATTTTTTTGAAAGGAGCTTATCAAGTAAAATCAGGTCATTTTCGTCACTTATATTTAGGCGGGAAATTGTAGAGTTTTTAAATCCTTTTCTTCTCAGAATATTTATTATCTCAAAAGATGATTTTGAATTTTGATATTTCAAAGCAAGCTTTTTTGCCGCAGAGATTTCATCTATATATCCCAAACTAACAAAATAAGCTACCGCCTCTGAAGCAGTAGCTGAGTCGTATCCTTTACCAATAAGATATTTGTAATACATAAACTCGGACCTCATCGGATATTTTGCTATATAACTTACAAGGTCCTGCTTTGCTTTTTTTAGTTTGTTCTCAAATAAAAGCCGCTCCAAAGTTCTTTCGTCAATATCCTCAAGATCATAAACCTTTTCCTGAAGATATATCTCCCTGTCTATTTCAATTTCACTTCCATCTTCAAAAACTATTAAATACTTCTCACCATGTAACTTCTTATCCAATATCTTCATTTATTTCACCACTTAAAAGAAGGTCTTCATCTGGTATCTCAGCAGTTGTTTTGATTTTCTCAAACGCAAGGTTTGCATTCTGTTTTATCTTCTCAATTATCTCTTGCATAATGTCGGGATTCTCTTTTAAAAATTGCTTAGCATTTTCCCTGCCCTGTCCTATCTTCTGCCCATTGTAAGTGTACCATGCACCACTTTTCTGGATGACGTCAATGTTGACTGCAACATCCAAAACATTTCCTTCTTTTGAAATCCCTTCTCCATATATGAGGTCAAATTCAGCTTCTTTAAATGGAGGTGCCACCTTATTTTTCACAACCTTTACCTTCACTTTCGCACCAATTGGTTGACCTTGCTGTTTTATAATCTCGCCTTTTCTAACCTCAAGTCTTACCGATGCATAGAATTTCAAAGCCCTTCCACCAGGAGTTGTCTCAGGATTACCAAACATAACCCCAACTTTTTCCCTTAACTGATTTATGAAAATCACTGTTGTCTTTGTTTTGCTGGTAATTCCCGCGAGCTTTCTCAGTGCCTGTGACATCAGCCTTGCCTGAAGTCCAACATGTGCTTCTCCCATCTCACCGTCAATCTCTGCCTGAGGCACAAGTGCAGCAACAGAGTCTATTACAATTACATCAACAGCGTTGCTTCTAACAAGCGTCTCAACAATCTCAAGCGCCTGCTCACCACTGTCTGGCTGTGAAACAAGAAGATTGTTTATATCAACACCAAGCCTCTTTGCATAAAATGGATCCAGAGCATGTTCAGCATCGATAAACGCTGCCTCACCGCCCATCTTCTGAGCTTCTGCTATTATATGAAGAGCAATTGTTGTTTTACCAGAGGACTCAGCACCGTAAATCTCTACAATTCTTCCACGCGGAACTCCACCAACACCAAGTGCAATGTCCAAAGAAAGGGCTCCTGTTGGAATTACGTCAATGTTCTCCTTTGCCATCTCGCCGAGCTTCATAATGGCGCCCTTACCGTACGCTTTTTCAATCTCCAGAATTACCCTGTCCAGCGCTTTCTTCTTATCTAAGTTTTCCATTTTTAACCTCCACTTTTTCGAACAAATGTTTAGAACTATTATATAATTTTAAAACAAACTTTTCAATAACTAATTAAGGCTCTTCTCAGAACATTTAAAGCAGCCTTTGAAGCACTTTCTTTGATTTTAAGCCTATCTCCCGAAAACCTAAACTCAAAACTATCAACATAATTTTTTGTGGCAATTCCAACATATACAAGACCCACTGGTTTTGTGTTTGTCGCACCGGTTGGACCTGCAATTCCAGTTGTTGATATGGCAATATCTGCCAATGAATTGTTCAGAGCACCCAGAGCCATCTGTTTTGCTACTTCATGGCTCACAGCACCAAAATTTTTTAAAGCTTGATCTGAAACTCCCAGTTCTTTTATTTTCGCCTGGTTTGAATATGTAATAAAACCTCTGTCAAAAACATTTGATGCTCCAGGAACATTTGTAATTTTATTGCAAATGAGCCCGCCTGTGCACGACTCTGCCACCGAAACTTTAAGACCTTTTTGCATAAGCATCTCAACTATTACTTCTTCCAGTGTTTGATTGTCAACGCCATATATATATTCACCAAGCAGAGCCCTTACCCTGCTCTCCATCTGATCAAGTAAATCCTTTGCCAAATCTTTGCTGCTTTTCTTTGTTGAAATCCTTAGCTCAACTTCAAATGGTTTTGCATACAACGCAAGACTGGGATCTGTCTGATTTTCTATAAGATCTTTCAATCTTTCCTCAATGGATGATTCTCCAATTCCAACGAATTTTAAAACTCTTGAAAATATCTTCTGATTAGAAAATCTCTCCAGATAAGGTATGACATATTCTTCAAACATGGGTTGCATTTCAAATGGTGGACCGGGTAGCAAAATTGCTATCTTGTTATTCTCCTCAATTATGAGACCTGGCGCCGTTCCGTGCTTATTTTCCAGTATAATTGCTCCTTCAGGAACATAAGCTTGTTTTTTGTTAATCTCGGGCATTTTTACACCTATGCGCTTAAAATAATTCTCAATCCTGTGTAAAATTTCCTGATCAAGTATAAGCCTTTTCCCAAAATACTCACATACAGCTTCTCTGGTTATATCATCAGAAGTAGGGCCAAGTCCGCCGGTAAAAATAAGTATATCAGCACGTTTGCTTGCTATTTCAATTGCATTTTTTAGTCTGATAAGATTATCTCCTACAGTTGTCTGAAAATACAGGTCTATCCCCAGCTCTGCCAGCTTCTGTGAAAGATACTGAGCATTGGTGTTCACTATCTGACCAAGCAGAAGTTCTGTACCCACACAAATTATTTCAGCAACCATATTAAAAATCTCCTCACTTTTTGGCAAAGTTTATTACACTCCAGTTAGATTTTATATAATCAAATCCTGAATAAATTGTAAGTATTACAGCTATCCATAAAACAATCTGATCCAGCGGAAAGTTTAAAAATTTAAAAGGATAGTTGTCAACTAAAAGCAATACTATTGCAATTATCTGACTTATTGTTTTCAGTTTTCCCCACACATTGGCTGAAATCACCACACCTTCTGCTGCAGCAACCATCCTAAGTCCTGTTACAATAAATTCCCGTCCGATGATTATCATAGCAATCCATGAAGAAATTTTGTTCAGCTCAACAAGCCCAACAAGAGCTGCTGTAATTAAAAGCTTGTCGGCAAGTGGATCAAGAAATTTTCCAAAATTAGTCACAATCTTTTTGGAGCGTGCAATGTACCCATCCAGACTATCGGTAATAGCAGCAATTATAAAGATAGCCGCAGCTATCAATTTTGAGTATGAAAACCTGCTATCAAGCAAAAAAAACATGAAAAGAGGTATAAGTAATATTCTTATACTTGTAATGATATTGGCAATATTCATCAAATTACCTCTCCTACCAAATCATACTCAAAAGCATCCAGGATTTTTACGTGCACAAACTCTCCTGGCAAAAGCTTTCGCCTTGAAAACACTATAATCTTGCCATCCACTTCAGGTGCTTCAAACTGGCTTCTTGCAATGTAAAAGTTGTTTCTATCTTTGCCTTCTATTACAACTTCATATTCCCTGCCAATTCTTCTTCTGTTTTGATCAAGCGAAATTTTTCTTTGAAGATTTAAAATTTTTTCATACCTTTTGATTTTTTTTTCATCGTCTACCTGGGGCAGATTCGCAGCCGGTGTGTCCTCTTCCTGCGAATATGCAAAAGCACCAAGTCTATCAAACTTTGCCCATCTGACAAACTCATAAAGCTCTTCAAACTCATCCTCTGACTCTGTTGGAAACCCAACCAAAACTGTAGTCCTTATCACCACTTCATCAAATGCCGACCTTATTCTTGTAATGAGCTCTTTAATATTCTCCGAAGAGGTTTTCCTGTTCATTAGCCTCAAAATTCTGTTGTTTATATGTTGAATGGGAATATCAAAATATTTAACCACCTTTGGATTATCTTTTACAACTTTTAACAGATTATCATCAATATCTTCAGGATAAGAATACAAAAAACGAATCCACTTGATGTTATCAATTTCACTCAGTCTCTGAAGCAAATCTGGTAACATTTTTTTGTTGTATATATCAAGACCATACTTTGTGGTATCCTGAGCAGTAAGCACTATCTCTTTATACCCGTTTTGTGCAAGCATTTCTGCTTCCCTGATTATATCATCAACATGCCTGCTCACATAACTTCCCCTGATAAGCGGAATAGAACAGTAGGAGCATCTGTTGTTACAACCCTCTGCTATTTTTATGTAAGCATAATATGCCGGGGTTGCAATGACACGCGGTGTTGAGCTTGTATAGATAAATGTGGATTGCTGGTCAAATACCTTGATTTTACCTTCACCTTCATAAAGCTTTTTGATCACTTCAGGAAGTTTTAACATCTCTTTGACACCAAGTATTGCGTCTATTTCTGGCATCTCATTTAAAATTTCATCTTTGTAGCGTTGTGTGAGACACCCAGTTACAATCAAAAATTTACACTTCTTTTTTTTGTAGTCTGCCATCTCCAGTATAGTGTCAATTGATTCCTGCTTCGCATCGTTGATAAAACCACATGTATTGATAACAATAACATCAGCATCTTCTGCATCCGGTGTTATCTCAAAACCTGCCTTTTTACAAGCACCCATCATTATCTCGCTGTCAACAAGATTTTTATTGCACCCGAGTGAAACAAATCCAATTTTAACCAAATCAAATTCCTCCATCTTCTTCTGTGTTTTACAACAGTCCATTTTGAAGAAGTGTTGCAAAAAGAGTGTTTTTCATAAGCATTGCAACTGTCATTGGTCCAACACCGCCCGGCACTGGTGTTATGTAAGAGGCTACCTGTTTGACATTTTCAAAATCTACATCCCCAACTATTTTTTTTGAAGTATCATCCCTGTTTATCCCAACATCAATTACAACAGCTCCCTCTTTGACCATGTCAGATGTTACAAATCCGGGCTTGCCAACAGCTGCAACCAAAATATCAGCACTTTTGCAGATTTCTTTCAAATTTCCTGTATGAGAGTGGCATATGGTCACAGTTGCATTTTCTCTTAAAAGCAGTAATGCCAAAGGCTTTCCTACTATATTACTACGCCCTATTACAACCGCATGTTTACCTTTGATTTCTATATTTTCTCTTTTCAGAAGTTCTATTACACCAAATGGTGTACAGGGTTTGATACTATATTCAAAATCTATCCCTGTTGTAAGTCGGCCTACATTCAGGGGATGAAAACCATCCACATCTTTTTGAGGCAAAATCTTTTTACAAACCTTTGTTTCATCTAAGCCATCTGGCAAAGGAAGCTGGACTAAAATACCATTTATTTTTGGGTCCTGGCTTAGCCTTTCAATAAGATTTTCAAGCTCTTCCTGCGATGTAGTACCATCCAGCGCATATTCAATTGAATTTATTCCTACTTCCGAACATGCCTTTTTCTTGGAATTTACATAGCTTCTTGATGCCGGGTCATCACCAACTATCACTACAGCCAGGGTTGATTCAATTCCCTTTTCTTTCAGTTTCCCTATCTCAATCTTAACTTCATCTTTTATTGCTTGCGCTATTTTTTTTCCGTCTATTATATTCGCCGCCATTTTTCAAACCTCCGCCATGTTTTTTGGGTGGAATTAAGCAATTTTTCCCATAACCAATCAAATCTTCTCTATTTGCAAGTTTTAATGCTTCATATACAAGTTCATAATTTCTGGGATTGTGAAAATGCAGCAATGCCCTTTGCATCATTTTTTCTTTTAGAGTCTTTGGAACGTAAACCTTCTCAAGAGTAAAAGGATTTAAACCTGTATAATACATAGTGGTTGAGACTGTTCCGGGTGTTGGATAAAAATCCTGAACCTGTTCAGGAATAAAGCCGCTATTCTTTAGGTAAAGAGCAAGCTCAATTGCATCATTCAAAGTACTTCCCGGGTGTCCTGACATTAAATATGGAATTATAAATTGTTTTTTCCCAAGTTTTTTGTTGGTTTTAAAATACTCTGAAACAAACTTTTCATAAACCTCTCTTGGGGGTTTACCCATATATTTTAACACATTATCGCAGATATGTTCAGGTGCAATTTTTAGCTGACCGGATATATAATAACGACAAAGTTCTTCAAGATATTTTTTATAGTCCCTGTCAAGTAAAAAATAATCATATCTTATTCCCGAACGAATAAATACTTTCTTAACTCCCTTTATTTTTCTAATCTTCTCAAGCAATTCAAAGTACTCTCTATGGTCAACAATTAAGTTTTTGCAGGGGGTGGGAAACAGGCAGCCTCTGTCTTTACAAGCACCTCTTTGTAGCTGATTTATACAAGCCGGATTTCTAAAGTTGGCTGTTGGTCCTCCTACATCGTGAATATATCCTTTAAAATCAGGAAGCTGAGTCAGCTTTTTTACCTCTTCCAAGATTGACTTTTCACTTCTTTTTTGAATTATTCTACCCTGATGAAAATGAATAGCACAGAAATTACAGCCACCAAAACACCCTCTGTGCGAAACAATGCTGAACTTTACCTCTTCAAGGGCTTTGATTCCTCCATCCTTTTCATATATGGGGTGGTAATTTCGTTCATACGGCAGAGAATATACATAATCCATCTCTTCTGTTGTAAGAGGCTTAGCTGGAGGGTTTTGTATAACATATAAATTTCTATGCGGTTGTACAATTATCCTGCCTGTAAAAGGATTTTGCTCTCTGTACTGTATGGCAAACGCTTTTGCATATGCCACCCTGTCTTCTTTTACTTTCTCATAGCTGTCGATTATTATATAATCCTTTCCTTCAAGATGAGAAAGATCTTTTGCAACATAACAGGTCCCTTTCACACTTTTTATGTTTCTTATATCTTCACCCCTTTTGAGCCGTGTTAAAATTTCAAATAAAGGTTTTTCCCCCATACCATAGATTAAAAGATCAGCACTGCTATCAACAAGAATAGATGATCTTACCTTATCAGACCAATAATCATAATGAGCAAATCTTCTAAGTGATGCTTCTATCCCACCAATTATAATTGGAATATCACCATATTCCTTTCTTATAAGATTGCAATATACAATCGTAGCCCTGTTCGGGCGCAGACCCATTTTCATCCCAGGAGAATAATAATCTTCACTTCGTGGTTTTTTAAATGAAGTATAATGCGCAACCATTGAATCAAGATTTCCGCTTGATACCAGAAAAGCAATTCGTGGTCTGCCCAGTACTGTTATACTCTTTGAATCTCTCCAATCTGGTTGAGGAATAATTCCTATTCTGAATCCAAAATCTTCAATTATTCTTGAAACTATTGCATGTCCAAAAGAAGGATGGTCCACATATGCATCACCACATACGAATACAAAATCGAGCTCATCCCAGCCACGTTTTTTCATGTCCTCTTTGCAGATTGGCAAGAAAGCCACAATATCATCACTCCATATTCATAAGCATCTCATCAAACTGCTCTTTTGTGATTAAAACCTGGCGCTTTCCACTGCTATCCATTCTGCCGACAATACCCCTTTCTTCCATCTGGTCAAGAAGCCTTGCTGCCCGTGAGTATCCAATTCTGAGCTTGCGCTGTAAAAATGAAGTTGAAGCATTCTGGGATTCAACAACAATCTGTATTGCCTTTATTAAAAGCTCATCTGTCTGCTGCTGGTTGAAATTTGAAGCCTTATTGTTTATTTCATCAATTACTTCCTGGCTGTATTCAATCTTGAAATTTTGCTTCAAAAACTCTACAACTTTTTCAACCTCAGACTCAGAAACATATGCCCCCTGTACTCTTATCGGTTTTGACAACCCCATTGGAAGATAAAGCATGTCTCCCCGCCCTAAAAGTTTTTCTGCACCCGATTGGTCCAGTATAGTGCGCGAATCAACCTGTGAGGAGACAGCAAATGCAATTCTTGAAGGTATATTTGCCTTTATAAGCCCTGTTATTACATCAACAGACGGTCTTTGCGTTGCCACAACCAGATGCATTCCAGCCGCCCTTGCCATCTGGGCAAGCCTGCAGATTGCATCCTCAACCTCTGCAGGTGAAACCATCATAAGATCTGCAAGCTCATCGATTATAATTACAATAAAAGGCAGTTTCTCCTGTTTATTTTCTTCACACCATTTATTATAACCATATATATCTCTTACCCCTGCCCCGGCAAACAGCTTGTAACGGTTTGTCATCTCTGAAACAGCCCACGAAAGGGCATTTGATGCTTTTTTACTATCGGTAACAACAGGTATTAAAAGATGAGGAATGCCATTGTACAGACTGAGCTCTACAACTTTCGGATCAATTAGAATAAGTTTCACATCATCAGGTGAACATCTGTACAAAATACTTATAATAAGCGAATTAATACACACACTTTTACCAGAACCAGTGGCACCAGCAATCAAGAGATGAGGCATCTTTGTAATATCACCAATAATAGGTGATCCTGCAACATCCTTCCCAATCGCAAAAGGAATCTTTATGTTCTGTGTATAAAACAAATGATCCTCCAACAGCTCTCTGATCAGAACCGGCTGAGATTCTTTGTTTGGGATTTCTATTCCAATTGCTGATTTATTGGGAATAGGCGCTTCAATTCTCACAGAAGGTGCAGCCAAAGCCAGGGCAATATCATCTGAAAGACTGACAATTCTGCTCACTTTAACACCCTGTCCGGGCTGTATTTCGTACCTTGTGATTGTTGGTCCCACATTCACTTCTGTTACCTGTGCCTCAATACCAAAATTCCTTAATGTATCTTCAAGTTTTTTAATATTCTCGTTTATATCCTTTCTTGATATATTAAGATTTTCAGAAGGCTTCCTCAAATACTCAAGAGGAGGATATATGTATTCACCTTCCTTTATCCTGTGGTCTTTTTTACTTTCAGACCTTGGCCTGTTATTCTTCTGTTTAGGGAGGTTTACCACTATCTCATCACTTTTTTTTTCCTGGTTTTCTTCATGCTCCTGGTAATTGTAAAAACTCTCCATTTCAGGTCTAACATCTTCTGCCGGTTTTTTATCCTGATTATTTATACGAACACTCTTTGCATTTCTGCTTTTTACAAGATTTCTTATTGAAAAACTGAAAACTATCATGCTCAAAATGATCAATATCGAAATACATACTATAAGCGTACCAGTATAACCAAACAGAATAATAAAAGGATATGTAAGTATACTCCCAAAAACTCCAAACCCCTTGAAATTCAATCCTGTGAAAAATGAATCTTTTACTATTTTTACAAACGAACGTGGCAAAGAATACAGTGATGTTTGAAAAATGGTTGTCCCCAGTATAAATGCAAGAAGTATGTAGGTAAATATTGTAACATCAGTTTTTGAGAACACCTGGGGTCTTTTAACAATAGAGTCAATAGAAATATACAGCAAAAATGCAAGTATCAATAAAACCCCTGCTCCAAAACAACCCAGTAACACCTTTTTTACAAATTCGCCTATTATACCAACCTTGTCAGTGAACACTGAAAATATGAAAAAGACAAAAATAAAAAATAGGAAAGTCCCCACAATCTCAGCATTCAATCTATCAAAAACTTCCTTTTTTATCTTGTACCTTTTTTTCCCTTCTGCTGTCTTTGCCTTCATTAAACCTTCACTTCACCTTTCAAAATTAAATTATGATTGATAAGTTCCTAACTATTATTATAGCCTTCAATAGAAAAAAACAAAACCCCTTAAAATGACAGGGTGGAATTCAATTCTAATACAAAACAGGTTAACAAAGCATGTTTACATAATCTGTGTAATTAACAACCAATGAATCTGTCCTTCTATTTTATCTTTTTAAAAAGCATTCTGGATGATATTTATATCAATTACCTCATTTCTGGCATTCATATATATCTCAACAACATCAAATCTGAACATGCAATCTTTTGCATCTCTTCTCTGAGAAAAATACTCGGCAACCTTTTTTAAATGTTTTTGTTTTGTTCTGGTTACAGCTTCAGAAGGATAGCCAAATTTTAGACTCTTTCTGGTCTTTACCTCAACAAATACAACCACATCCCCATGTTTTGCTATAATGTCAACCTCTCCAAATCTGCACCGGAAATTTCTATGTAAAATTTCATAGCCCATTTTCTTTAAAAACTCCACTGCTATTTCTTCACCATTATTTCCCAGTTCTCTTTTGTTCATATGCCCTGTCTCCACTTTGATTTATTTTGTCCAAATAACCAATATAAACCAAAATTTGCGCAACCACTTCATAGAGATCTTCAGGAATATATTGCTGCAGCTCTAAATTGAATAATTTCTCTGCTACATCACCATCATGATAAACAGGGATACCCTCTTGTTTTGCCTTCTTTAAAATCCTTTCCGCAACAAGCCCCTGACCTTTTGCAACAAGCCTTGGTGCTATTTCGCTCATATCATACTTTATGGCAACTGCTTTCTTTCTCTTTCTTTCACTCATTATTTTACACCTTCATATCAATTTTTTGAATAGAAGTTTCAAACACCAGAAACTCCAACATCGCAGCTGTTGAAGAAGTATCTTTTAATTTACAGTCAATCTCAAGTTTGTATCCTCTTTCTTTCAAAGCTTTAACAAGCTCATCTGCACTGCTTTCTATAAGTTTTAAGGTCGAAAGCCTATCCGAAAAAATCACTGCTTTGAAGGTATTTTGCAAAACTTTTTTTACATATATTCCGACACAGCCCAGGGTCTGTGTATTTATTCTTATCATTACTGAACTTGCTTTTGTGCTATTGCCCTTTTTCTTGTTGACAAAAAATTGAAGTTCAAAAGGATTGTTATTTACATCCAGCCTGAAATTAAAAATATTTAAATACAAGTTACCAAAATCAAATTGGATGGTTTCTTTTTGATTAAATCTTAAATCATTCAACACCTGAGCTATTTTTTGCTCAAAAGCCCCATCCTCCTTAGCCAGCAGCTTAAATAAAAAAAAGCCCTCTTTTGTACCTACAGTCAAATTTTCATTGTCCAAACTAAAAACCTGAGGCTTTCTTGCAAATACTTCTCTCAAATTTTCTACAAATTTGGTAAGCTCAGCTTTTTCCTTAACAAACTCCTCTTTTGTGATTGACTTTCTGGCAAGTATCAAACTCAAAATGGTCAAAAAATCCTTTTCTTCTCTTGGTTCAATTTGAGTATGTGAAAAAATGGATAAAAGAAAGTTTTTAAATTCCTGGTTAAAAATCAGATTTTTTTGAGGAATCACAGCAAGCCCTTTCTCTTTGTTGAATACAAAAAGAAAAAGGTTCTCATCACCCATAAAAGTTTTCGCTTCTTTTACTTTTCCTTGAAGAGAAAATATACCCGGATCATTTTCTGTTTCAAATGTCTGGTCACCAACTTTTATAATCAGTTTTTCAATTTCATCTTCTCTTTTAACTGTGGCAGTCCCCAAAAAAACCTCATTTCTTTCAGCAAACTCCATCAAAGAACCTGGAATCTTACTTTTTTCAATGTAAATAAAATTATCGGTTTCTGGAAGCTCAATTAACTTCCCTATTTTATTCAAAATGCCTTTTACAATATCATTTTTAGATTTTGCAGCTATAGAGTCCAAATTGTTATTTGAATTTGTCTTTTGATCGGTTTTGTTTTCTTCGATTTGGAACTTTACAATCCTGAAAATAAATTTGCCGTCCTGATACACAGGACTGCTGAGTAAAATCTCATCTCCCTCTTTAAAAGAAAACGAAGACTGATTTTTTGCAACAACTGTCTGAGAACCTATGTCAATAACCAACTGTTGACCATTTATTTTTACAATCTTACCGGGTATCTCCTGATTGGCACCATCAACAAGATTTAAAATTTCCTTTACAAGATTCTGGCTATAAAGTGTGATATAGTTACTCATAATATTCATTTTTAATCACCTTAAAATGTTTTTCAAAAAGGACTTCCTGTGAAGTTCACACGGACCATATTTTAAAATAAGCTGAACATGTTCTTTTGTCCCATAGCCCTTGTGCTTCTCAAACCTGTAATCAGGGTATAAAGAAGATATCTGAGTGATAAACCTATCCCTTGAAACCTTTGCCAAAATAGAAGCACATGCAATAGAATATGACCTTCTGTCACCTTTTATCAGAGCCTTTTGAGGAAGATTCATATCAGGAATCTCATAACCATCAACCAGAACTATATCAGGAACAACCTCCAAAGATTCAATTGCATTTTTCATAGCCAAAAATGTTGCATTGTTTATATTTATCTCATCAATAGTTCTGCTGTCAACCATGGCAACAGAATATGCAATACTCTCTTTCAAAATCTCTTCAAAAAGCCTTTCCCTTTTTTTAGGTGTGAGCTTTTTTGAATCTCTAACTCCTTCTATTATCCTTTGTCTATCCATTATGACAGCAGCAGCAAATACAGGTCCTGCTAAAGGTCCTCTTCCCGCCTCATCAACTCCACAGATAAATCTATATCCCTCTTTTATCAAATTCTCTTCAAATTCAAAATAGTTCTCATCTGCTCCCAATTTCATCAAGTGTTATCCTCCCAATTTTTGCTTTTCTCAAGTCCTCCAAGAATAAACTGGCAGCTTTTAATGTGTCAATCCTGCCTTCCTTCAAAACACAGCCTCTTTTTCTGCCAATCTCAACAAGGTAATCATCCCCAGACATGTTTGAAAAGTCAAGAGAATACTTTTTATTTAAAAGATCACAATAGTCCTTCTTGATAATATCTATGGTCTTTTTTGCAACAAGCTCCCTGTCATACAGCTCATCCTTTATACTCCCTATTGCACAAAGCTTTACAGCAACCATGTCATCCTCGAGCTTTGGGAGAAGTATACCTGGCGTGTCCAGCATTTCAAAATAGTCATTTATCTTTATCCACTGCTTGGACCTTGTAACTCCGGGTTTGTCTCCAGTTTTTGCTTTAGAAGAATTTGTTATTTTATTTATAAGAGTGGACTTTCCAACATTTGGTATACCAAGAACGCCAAATCTTATTATTTTCCTTCTCCCTTTTTGCCTTGCTTCTTCAATCTTATCTTTTAATAAATTTTCGGCAATTTTGAATATATTCTTTATGTTCGTGCCTCTCAGGGAATCAATACAAATTGCCTTATGATTAATTGATTCAAAATATTTTAAAAACTGATTATTCTTCTTTTCATCTGCCAGATCAGACTTGTTTAAAAGGTAAATCATGGGTTTTCCTTTTATAAGCACTTCTAAATCTTCGTTGCGCGAGCTTAAAGGCGCTCTTGCATCAAGGAGTATAAGATACAAATCCACATATTTGTTGATCTCAAGAATCTCTCTTTTTGCCTTTTGCATATGACCTGGATACCACTGGACAATCAAATAAAAAAACCTCCTTTGTCACCGGTAAAAATACAAAAAAGAGACTAAGCTTAAAACTTTAAGCATTAGTCTCTTCCTGAGTATTATCAGTATTTGCTTTCTGAGGTGCTTCAACAAGCTCTTTTATCTTTGCAGCTTTACCAATTTTCTCTCTGATATAGTAAAGTTTTGCTCTTCTTACTTTACCTCTTCTCACAACTTCAATCTTTTCAATTCTTGGTGAGTGAAGAGGGAATACTCTTTCAACTCCGACACCGTAAGATATTCTTCTTACTGTAAAAGTCTCTGAAAGACCTTTGCCTCTTCTTTTTATAACAAGCCCCTCAAAAGCTTGTATTCTCTCTCTTCCACCTTCAATAACCTTGAAATGAACTCTTACTGTATCGCCGGGTTTGAAATCAGGAATGTCTTTCCTCAGCATTTCGTTTTCAATCTCTCTTATGATATCCATCTTTTCATTTCCCTCCTTCCCGTATAGATGTTCATGCAATTCAATATTTCAATTGCAGAGGACCATCCGATTTAAAGAAAAAAGCTTCAAAATGAACAACATGTGTAATTATAACACAATTTTTTGGCTCTCACAATATTTTATTAAAAATTCTCTATCTTCTTTTGTCAAAGCTACACCATTTAAAAGCTCAGGTCTTGACTTGATAGTTTTTAGCAAACTCTGTTCTCTTCTCCATTTTTTTATCTTTTCATGATCTCCTGAAAGAAGAACATCCGGAACTTTTAGCCCTCTAAATTCATATGGTCTTGTATACTGGGGATATTCCAGAAGACCATCAGAAAAACTTTCCTCTTGTACTGATTCCTTTTCAATTACACCTTCAACAAGCCTGGATATAGAATCAATTAAAACAAGAGCTGCATACTCTCCTCCGCTTAGAACATAATCTCCTATTGAAATCTCATCTGTTACAATCAAATCAATAACCCTCTGGTCTATTCCTTCATAATGTCCACAGATTATAACAAGTTCTTCCTCTTTTGATAGCTCTTTTGCAATATCCTGTGTATATCTCCTTCCCTGAGGTGTGAGATAAATTACTCTGTGAGGTTTATCAGGCTTTGTACTCTCATACGCATCAATTATCGGCTGGGCAGTCATAACCATCCCAAAGCCGCCACCATAAGGATAATCATCTGTCCTTTTGTGTTTATCTTTTGTATAATCTCTTATATTCACTGCTTCAATCCTAATTAGATTTCTTTGCTGTGCTCTTTTTAAAATACTGAAATTTGTTGCCTGTAAAATCACTTCTGGAAACAGGGTTAAAACCTTAAATACCATTTTTAATCTAACAACCCTTCAATAACCTTTATTTTCATATATCCCTGTTCTATATTTACTTCTTTTACAATGTCCTTCAAAGCCGGAATCAAAAGATCTTTTTTGCCTATATAGCTCTGACATATATAAACATCATTGCTCCCCGTCTGAAGAACATCCTTTATTCTGCCAAGCTTTCTGCCATCCAGATCGCAAACTTCAAGTCCAATTATGTCACATATAAAATAGGTATCTTCCGGAAGTTTTTTGGCTCTTTCTCTTTCTATCACTAAAAAACGATTTTTGAGTTTCTGTGCGTCATCTATACTGGAAATCTCTTTGAATTTCATTATGACAATATTGTCCTTTACCCTGTATCTTTCAATTGTAAGTCTCTGGGAAAGATTATCTTCCAAAAGCACATATTCAAGTTCAGAAAATCTCTCCGGACTGTCTGTAAGCGGAATTACTTTCACTTCACCTTTTAGACCAAAAGTGTTCACTATCTTACCAACCTGGAGGTACCTGTACATCTTCACTCACCTTTTAAAAAAGAGTTAGGCAAAAGAGCGCCTAACTCTTTTATTGTAAAATTTCAACAATAACTCTCTTGTTTTCTTTGCTGGCTGCAGCTCTTACAACCGTTCTGATAGCCCTTGCAATTCTGCCCTGTTTACCTATAACTTTACCCATATCTTCAGGAGCAACCTTTAATTCTATTATTACAGATTGCTCACCGTGGATTTCGCTAACCTTTACCTGGTCTGGATTGTCAACAAGAGACTTTGCAATGACCTCAACCAAATCTTTTAGCATGAAAGCTACCCCTCCTTTGTAAAATGGATTATTCAATCACACCGGCTTTTTTGAGCAAAATCTTTACAGTATCTGTCGGCTGAGCACCGTTGGAAAGCCATTTTTTTGCTTTCTCAACATCAACCTTGATATCAGCAGGATTTCTGAGAGGATTATAATATCCTATCTCATCAATTGTTTTTCCATCTCTTGGACTTCTTGAATCTGCAACAACAATTCTATAAAATGGATTGTTCTTTGCACCCATTCTTTTAAGTCTAATCCTTACTGCCACACATATCACCTCCCCTTATCAAAAATTTTTATATTACATGAAAGGAAATTTAAATTTTCCTTTCTTAGCAATATGAGGATTTGAAAATTGTTTCATCATTCTCTTCATATCTTCAAACTGTTTTAAAAGCCTGTTCACATCCTGAACCTGAGTACCTGAACCCAGAGCAATTCTTCTTTTTCTGCTGGAATTAATAATACCCGGATTCCTTCGCTCTTCTTTTGTCATGGAATTGATAATTGCCTCAATCTTTTTAAGCTCTTTTTCACCTGCGTCAATATCAACATCGCCTTTTATCTTAACACCCGGAATCATTGAAATTATCTGTGAAAGTGGTCCCATTCTTTTTATTTGCTTTAGCTGGTCTAAAAAGTCCTCAAGCGTAAATTCCATGTTTCTGAGCTTCTTTTCGAGTTCTTCTGCCTTTTTCTGGTCAATTGCTTCCTGTGCCTTTTCAATTAAGGTAAGGACATCTCCCATTCCCAGTATTCTTGATGCCATTCTGTCAGGATAAAATACCTCCAAGTCTTCCATCTTTTCGCCCATTCCTGCAAATTTGATGGGTTTTCCTGTTATAGCCTTGACAGAAAGAGCAGCGCCACCTCTTGTATCACCGTCAAGCTTTGTCATAATAATTCCATCAATTCCGAGCTGGTTATTGAACGCCTCGGCAACATTCACAGCATCCTGACCGGTCATGGCATCCAAAACAAGCAAAATCTCTGTGGGTTTTATTGTATTTTTAATACTGACAAGCTCATTCATCAGTTCTTCATTTATATGAAGCCTTCCTGCTGTGTCTACAATTGCTACATCAAATCTGTTTGACTTTGCAAAGTTCACACCCTCAACAGCAATCTTTACAGCATCTTTTTTGTCATAATCGGCATAGCAACTGACTCCAACCTTTTCTGCAACCACTTCAAGCTGTTTAATAGCCGCAGGTCGGTAGATGTCACACGCTATCAAAAGCGGCTTTTTCCCCTGCTTTTTCAAAAGCGCTGCAAGTTTCCCTGCAGTTGTGGTTTTGCCTGAACCCTGCAAGCCAACCATCATATAGATTGAAAACCCACTCGGAGAAAAGGTAAGCTTTGTGTCATTTCCCCCTAAAAGGCTCACCATCTCATCATACACAATCTTTATTACCTGCTGGGCAGGTGTAAGGCTCTCCAAAACCTCATTGCCGACAGCCTTCTGGGTGACATTGTTTATAAAATCCTTTACAACCCTGTAGTTGACATCTGCTTCCAGAAGGGCAAGCTTTACCTCTTTCATTGCCTCTTTGATATCTTTTTCTGTTAGCTTACCCTTGCCCCTTAGCTTTTTAAACACATCCTGCAGTTTTTCTGAAAGACTATTAAACATTTTCCTGCCACTCCTGAATGCTATTTATTATATTCATAATTTCTTCATCACCGTATTTTTCATAAACTCTCTTCAGTCTTTTAATAATTTCTTCTATTATACTTTTACTTTTGTAATACTTATCAGCTAATTTTAGTTTTTCTTCAAAATTTTTTAACGTAATCTCTGCCTTTCTTAACGAATCAAAAACTCCCTGACGTGATATACCAAGCTCCTGAGATATCTCTCCCAGTGTCAAATCTTCATTTACATACAGTTCAACAATTTTTTGCTGTCTCTCGGTTAAAAAGTCTTTATAAAAGTCATAAAGAAGGCTCAAATATATTTTATTTTCTTGCTGCATTTTTAATTTCATCTCTCTGTAAAGCTTAAAAACTTGACACTATTATATGATAATAAACTTCTGCTCTTTTGTCAAAAATTTTTTGCAAGCAAACAATGTCAAGATTTTACAGAATTATAAAATACAATGCTATTAATAAAATAACGTCCAACTTTTTATATTGTTTTTAATTTATAGTTTATACAGAAATTTTTATTTATAAAAGGATTGTGATTTACATGTATCAAAACTACTTTATTTATGATAACAATCTTACCCCATCAGATGCTACACTAAAATTTTAGAAGCTGGCAAAACAAAACTTACTTAAAAGCTAATAAGGATTATTTAGATCGAATTGAGTGCTAATACAAGTTATAATATTCACTTGGTTTCTCATATAAAATAACAAAAGGGGAAGCAAAAATTCCCCACCCCTTTGTTAGCCTTAAAAACACAGGTGTACTGTTTTGTATTCTGTTTATTAAATAGTTTTTATCTTATTTCTTATGTTTCTTACTGTTCATTAATTATCATCAAAAATCATTGTCTGAAACATTCCTGCATAAACAACCAGTCCGAACTTTTACTCTATAGCCGGAACAACAGCATCAAATTTTTCTACTTTCCCATCTTCAATCACTGCCTCACCGGCAAATACCCAAACAGGTTGCAAATATGGCTGCTCTTCAATTGTACCTGCATCTTCCCAGTAAGCAAGAATAACTTTTTTGATTGTTGCAGACTTTGCCATAGGATTGATATTAATCGATGCTTTTTTATTTTTAACTTTTTCAAAAGCTTTCTCTGCAGGCACTACCTTTACCTTACTGTATTCTTCAAACTCCTTATACCATTTATAAACTTCTAATATCTTACCATTATCACCTACAACCACAATTATCCTTGAAACACCATACACAGGTTTTCCTTCTACCACGGGATAAAAATATACACTCTTGTGATGAACCTTATAATCATTTGTAATTTTATCGCCAGAGGAATCGTCTGTAACCGCACAATAAATAAATCTTTTATCATAAATACCATTCTTTTTCAAAAAGTCAAGTGCAATCTTTTTTGCTTCTTCATCAGAAGGTAGATTTTGTGGATCATCATTATTAAGTTCTTTTCTATCTACATAATGCCATCTCCCTGTATCAATTTCATATTCAAATTCACGATAATACTTTTCATCTATTTTCTCCTTTATCGAATAAGCTCTCCATATAGGTTGATATTCCACTTCACCTTTTAGTCCAAATATTTTAGCTAAAGATTTAATCTCTGTATCTATGTTTTTTGGCTTTTTAAATTTGTATACCATAGCTTCAACAGGCAAATTGTCAAATTTGGCTGCCACTTTATAGTCTATGTCAGGTATTTCATTTCCTGGCATAGGAATATTAAGCGGCGGTATCCTGTTTGCTTTAATATACAAAAAATAACCCGCTATAAAAGCAATTATTAGCACTATAAAAGAAATTTTTAATATACTTTGCATTTTAGCATTTTTTATTTTCATTTAGCTCAACCCCTCTCATTTACCTAATAACTACCCCAGTTGCAGGTATTTTTACATCTGCTATTATACTATATCCTTGCTTGTAATTTCTATACCATTCTTTTTCAGGTCGACAGCCATAAAAACTATAAAGCGAATCATTCGCTGCTAATTTATATCCCATTATACGAACAATACTGCTTTGACCATCTTGCCTTTGTGGCTGATAAATTCTTGCAGCCTGCACAAATGCATCTTTAAAACTTAATTTATCCGCTACCAAAAGCTGTGCAAATTTAATTGCTTCACGACTGTCTAAATACATGATAGATGCAAAACCCATAACAAGTATTGCACTCCCAAATGTTTTATAAATATTTTCTAATTTTTCCTGATTTTTGCTGTTGGTAGCCTAATATATTTTTTATCTATCATAAATTATAAGGTAGATAAAAAGATAAGATACTCTTTCATTAACATTTTTATGTTATAATACAATCTGTCACAAAACTAACACTGAACCAAAACAAAGCTTTAAACGAAAGGAGTAAAAAGATGGTAAGAGTTAGATTTGCACCAAGTCCGACCGGTCAGCTTCACATAGGCGGTGCAAGGACAGCACTTTTCAACTATCTATTTGCCAAAAAACACAATGGGAAATTTATTTTGCGTATAGAAGACACTGATGTAGAGAGGTCAAGAGCTGAGTGGGCAGAAGGTATTATGAGAAGCTTGAGATGGCTTGGAATTGAATGGGATGAAGGTCCTGATGTTGGCGGCGACTTTGGACCGTACTTTCAATCTCAGAGAAAGGAAATATATCTTGAATACATCCAGAAGCTTTTAGAAGAGGGAAAGGCTTATTACTGTTTTTGTACACAGGAAGAGATAGAAAGAGAAAGGCAAATAGCAAGGGAGCAAAAGATTCCGTACAAGTACAGCAAAAAGTGCAGAAATATTGGTCTTGATGAAGCTAAAAAAAGAATCAAAAACGGTGAAAAGGCAGTTGTCAGAATAAAAGCACCCCAGGAAGGTGTTACAATTGTTCATGACATAATCAGAGGAGATGTCGAATTTTCCAATGACCAGTTAGACGATTTTATAATTCTGAAGTCTGACGGAAATCCAACCTATAACTTTGTTTGTGTAATTGATGATTATCTTATGAAAATATCGCATGTTATAAGGGCTGAAGAGCATCTTTCGAACACTCCAAAGCAGCTAATAATCTATGATGCTTTAAACATTCAGCCGCCACAGTTTGCACATGTTCCTATGATTTTAGCACCGGATAGAAGCAAACTGAGCAAAAGACACGGTGCAACATCTGTTGAAGAATTTTTTGAAAATGGATACTTAAAAGAGGCAATTGTCAACTACCTTTTGCTGCTTGGCTGGTCACCCGGCAAAGACAGAACCATAATTGGACTTGATGAAGCAATAGAGAAGTTTGAGCTTGAAAAAGTATCCAAAAATGCTGCCATATATGATACAAATAAGCTAACATGGATAAATGGTTATTATCTTAAAGAGATTGATATTGAAGATCTGTATGAAAGAATGAAGTATTTTTATTCCAAAAAAGGCATTGAGATTGAGAGGTTTGATAAAGAGTATGTAAAATCTGTTTTGAAACTTGTTCGTGAAAAAGTAAAGACCTTAGTGGAAGTAGTTGACGCAAGCGTATATTTTTTTGATGACAATTATGAATTTGAGCAAAAAGGTGTGGAAAAGTACCTAACAGCCGATAACCTCAGTATTGTAAAATCTCTCTTACATGAACTTAGAAATTTGGAGCCTTTCACAGCATCAAAGATTGAAAATCTTGTGCGCAAAAAAGCCGAAGAGCTAAACATCAAAGCGGCAAACATTATTCATACCATCAGAGTTTGTATAAGTGGAAGAACTGTCACACCCGGACTTTTTGAGATGATGGAAGTTATGGGAAAAGATGAGGTTGTAAAGAGAATAAAAAAGGCCTGTGATATGTTTTTGAAATAATTTAAAAAACAACCACCCCACTGCAGCTGCACTAAAGCAAAATTTACTGTGGGGTGGTTTTTTAGTCTACTCACTCCATCCCCTCATCAGATACTCTTTTCTTTGCTCATTGTCCAGAACCTTTTTGCAGCTTTCCCAGTCTACCTTTTCCACATGATCTTTGTATTTTATATCAAACGGATGTTCGGAATATAAAACTTCGGCTGTTTTGACAAAATCCATCCACTCATCCTTTATAACCTCTGGAAGCGAACCAATCATGTCGTAGGTTAACTTTATTCTGCCGGACAGGACTGCATGGATTCTATCTTCAATTGAATCTTTGTATCTCAGGTTGTACACATAAACACTGTCAAACTGCTGCCCTATTCTCTTAATTCTTCCCTGACGCTGCTCTAACCTGATTGGATTCCAAGGAAGGTCAACGTTTATAAGCGAACCAAGTGTTTGCAAATTCAAACCTTCAGCAGCTGCATCTGTCCCGATCATAAGCCTGATCTTACCATCCAGCACAAGCTCTTTTATCTCATCCCTTTCAACTTTTGAATAAATTCCACTTTTGATTATGCCAGATTTATCGCCGCCCGCGTAAATTGCTATTCTCTCATCTGGCAGAGAAGAAGAAAGCTTTTGTGCAATGGTCCATGCTGTGTCAAAGTACTCAGAAAAAATTATGCAGCCTCTTTCAAGCCACCCCATGTCGGTTAGAATATGCAAAATTTTATTTAGCTTTGGGTCATTGTCTTTGTTGTATTCAAGAAGATCTATTATTTCTTCCAAACAGAAAAGCTCATCCCTGCCTGTGATATTAATCCTGTCTGGCATATCATCCTCTTCATCCTCTTCAGAAAAGTCATCTCTGACAATTGCTCTTTTTTCATAAATTGCCTTTGCAGTGTTCAAGCCTGCCTGCATACAAGAGCCCATCCTTCGCAAAAGCAGTGTCTTGTAAAACCCCTTTGCACCTGTTTTTTGCTTTAGCAGGTTTGTAAACTCTTCAGCATATTCATAAGCTTTTTTGAGCGGTGCAGAAAGTACAAGACCTTCATCATCACCTTCACCAAAAAGGACAACATCAATCTTTTTAAGATATGACTCACCTGTCTCAGGATCTTTAGTATTTTCAAGTGTACTTCTCTTTCTTTTAACAATGTGCCTGATAAAAGGATTGTACTTTGCCATGAAATTTTCTTCTATCAGTTCATCTATAATATCTTTTTGTGAAGGCAAAAGTGCATCATAATCATCATTTAAAACGTACTCATCGCTTCTCATACCCAGCAACCTTCTCAGCTTCCCAATTGTAAATGGATTTTCCTTTGAAGGCGGCAGAGGATTTCTTATCCAGCTCCAGTAGTAAGCCTTGCTTGAAATCTCTTTTGCCCCTCTCACATAATCAATTCCTTCTAAAGGTCTTAGCTGCCAGAGGCTAAACGCATCGCCCAAAACCTTGGCTGAACCCTGCGCAAGTATGTACAGAAGGTCCCAGCCCTCAATCGGATGCAGCTGAATTGGAGTTGCAGTTGCCAAAATCATGGTCTTTGTCTTTTTTGAAAGCTCAAGCAAAAACTTCATAAGGTTGTTGGGCTCAGGTCTATCACCTGGTTTATTTAAGTTTTGCCGCCTTGCCCTGTGTGCCTCATCAACAATTACACATTCATATTCAAGCTCTAAAAGAGGTTTTACAATATCTGAATTTGAAGTAATCAATCCCTGAGAAATTATCCCTATTCGCCTTGGGCACTGCAAGATTGCAGGTATGCCATTTTCACGGGTTTTGTGCTCCTGCCCTGTTTCAACTATCCACCTTTTGCCATCCCACACAGCAGAAGGTATGTCAAACATTGTCTTGAGTTCATCCTGCCATTGCCACAGAAGTGTTTTTGGAACAATTACCAGAACAGGCTTGTTGCCATAAAGTGCTGTCAGCTGAGCAATCATACCAAGCTGAGCGGTTTTGCCAAGCCCAACTTCATCTGCAAGAATGTATCTTGCTCCATCCTGGCAGTGCTCATCAAACACCATCTTCACAAAATACTTCTGGTGATTCCAGAGTCCAAAACCTTCTCTGTAAACAGGAGCTTCAACAACCGGCGATGCAGGGTCGGGGTCTTTTTGCCACTCCTGAAGGCTTAACCTGTTCCCCTCTGCCAGTCTGCCTATGTTTTCAATTATCAAATCGCAAAGCTCGCAGGCATAAGGACTGTTCCAGAAAAATTCAAACTCATTTTGTACCCATTCCACGCTCTCAATACTGTCATCCGCCCAGAGAATCTCATAGTTACCTTTCCAGCCGGCAGCCGTTTCATTGACGCTCCCGACAAATGCAACTTTTTTGCCATCTGAAAGAGTTATAACACCGGCTTTCCCATGAACAAGTCCATATATATCGTTTGGTAAAACTTTTACCTGAAGCTTTCCACTCTTCAGAAGCTCATACAGCTTTTTAAACCTCTCCGGAAACTGTTCAACCTTTTGCTCAGGCTTTGATTTGAACCACTCTCTTACAAGCTTCTGTTTTGCAAGCTTCGCAACCAGAACGTCTTTGCTCTCAACCTCGGAGTTGCAAACAACCCTTGCAATACCTTGTATACTCTCAATTGCTTCACCTGCAATCTCCAAGATAGATGAGCTAAAATAGCCTGCAAGTCTATCATAGCTTTTTGCATTTCTCAGGTGTTTGTTCAAAAACTCTTCCGAAAGGTCAACAAGACGCGATGAGTATCTTTTCAGCATATTTTTCAAAAAGGCAATACCCTGCCTGCTTTTTGCAGGATACTGCCTTTTTGACACCTCCTTTATGCTTTAAAATTACAGCTTGTCGTTTGCAACACGCTCGGCAAGATATGAAGCAATTTTTGAATCAGTCTGCCAGTGCTGCATACCATCTATTCTTTCAAGCCTTGCAAGGTATCTGAAAATTGTCTCTATTTTGATTTTATGGTTCCAGTATTTTGTCCCAAGTTTAGTTTTTAGCATTTCATGTGAAAGTGCAACCGCTTCTGCGGTGTTATTTATTTCCTGGTCCTTTTTTATTGCATTATTCACTGCAAGAAGGCAATAACGCAAGATTGTTGTGCTAAATGCATGTTTGGTATCAAGAAGTTCCTGCCCGAGCTCGCTTGCAGTTTTCAGCCTTGCCATATTGGATTTTTTGATGGCAAAAAGCTGGTCATAATCGGTGCAGCCCAAACTTCGTGCAGCATCCTGATATGCACCTATTCTTCTTTCGCCCCTTGTTTCAAACTCCAGGACCCTAATGTAAAACTTCTCATAGCTATCCATCTTGCGCCAGATATCATAAATGGTATCCTGATCAAACCCTAAGTACTTCAAGCCTTCTGGCACTATGTAGCTGCTTGCATATTCTCGCATAGAATCCAGGAAATCTTTAATCTTCTGGTTTGTTGCTCTGAGATTGCATGATGTCAAAACGCGAAGAGCTGCATAGTATCCTGAAAGCTCCAAATCAGTTGGGCTAAAATTGGGCTCTGATTCATCCCTGTCAAGCTCATACATGAGCTTTATCTGCCTTTCTACCTCTTCTTTACCAAAAGGATACAGCTCTTCAATAAATACAGGCTCAAGCTGAGTTCTGTCAATCTTCTTTAAAACAACACATACAGTTGACTGAACAAAATTGCCCTCTGACATATTGTCCTCTGTCTCTGTTGCAATGCTCCATGCATTGACAGACAAAAGCCCGGAGCTAAGCAATATCTCTGTAAGGTCTGCAAAAACCTGTGAGTCCTGGTGAGTAAACATAAGCACAAAATAGCCATTATCGGGCATTGCTGAAACTATGTTTTTTAAAATATCAGAAAATGTTTGTTTAAAAACCTGAGCTTCGCCCCTTACAGCAAGCGCTCTTTTGCTGTCTGTATACCAGTCTGGAAAAACCTCTTTCAAAAACTTTTTGTCCCATGCTAAGAAGAACTCACTCAGCTCGTGGTAATTTATTGCATCTGCATAGGGCGGATCTGTTATCCAAATGTGGCAAGGGTAATTTACATCGCGGGCGTCATTCAGATTTAGTAGAAAATAATTCTTCTTTATTTCTAGAATATTTCTTATCGGTATCAGAACTATTTCTTTTAATGATAAAAAACCACGAACACCATAATTTAACAAAGTATTAAGCGCTTGATTGAGAAATGTATTTTTCACATTTTCTATTACCCTTTCCCATACAGACAGTTTTGAATTCCAGTCGCAACACCTATTAACCCCCAAAAGCCCCACAATTTTCTCCTCTTTTGTCTTTGCCTCTTTGTCAATCAGCTCCATCAAAAGCCCGTGCAAAAGAAGCTGCCTTGGGTTGAAAAGCTGATGCCAGTATGCCCAGCCACGTTCTCTGTACAATCTACTTGTTTCTTCCCCTTCTTCAATCATATCCTCTGGAATATACCCTTTTTGCTGCCACTCATCAAAGCGCTGCTGTAAAAGCTCCGCTACCTTTTTTTCTCTCTCCAGATCCTCTTCATCGGGTGCTTTGTAGTATCTTTTGCCATTTTCATCCTCATACCTTATACAGTAGAGCCTTTCCTGAAAAACATCATCCGGTCGTGGCACAAACTCATGCTTTCCCCAGCGCCTGAGTCCCCAGATTGTTTTGCCATCAACCACTTTGTCTCCTCTTATGGAAGAAATTGCTGTCTCCATCTTGCAATGCGGACATATCAAGTACCCATCTTTAACTGTTCCGCTCTTTGAAGCTTTTTCAAGCTCTGATTGACCTGCTCCCATCTTTATCTCTATATCAAATCTCTTCTCAGGCGCAACTTCTTTCAGCTTTGCAATGGTTTTTGAATTTTTGCCAATTACAAGTGATGGCAAAAGAGGCACCTTAAAGCCACATTCAGGGCATGTAACTTCTGCGCAGTAAAGATATGCGTTTGCCCTGTGCCCTTTTGAATTGTGCTCTATTTGCCATTCAGTTACAATCCTGTCTGCCTGCTCAAATATTCTTTTTTGAAAATCTTTTAGCTCTTTTATCTTTTCTTCCGGCAGGCTCAAAAGATTCAAAGCTGCCCATGTAAGAAGCATTGCAACAGGATTTAAGTCAGAAGCAAAAACACCAAAGCCAAGCCTTGCTGCTTCAAACGGGATACTGCCACCACCGCAAAATGGGTCACCAACCACCGGATGTTCACCAAATCTTTTCTTCCCAAGCTGCTCTACAAGCTCTGAAAATGAAAAAGCTTCTGTGCCAAGATGTTCATTTATCTCATCCCAAAAACTTTTGGGTAAGTTTTCAATCTCCTCCGGGCGTTTGCAAAACTTCAGTTTCTTATCATATGGCATTCTTTCAAAAATCTTTTCCTGAATGAAATCCCTGTCAGCCTTTTTTAAGTCTTTTCTGTATGCTATCTTATCACCATCTGAAACCTCAAAATATTTTGCCTTTTCCTCATCTGTTGCAAACTCATACGCCTCTTTTGCTGGTATGCCCATTTTTCTTCGAATTTTTAAGCCATCCTCATCCATTGTCATGAGCTTTAAGAAAATCTTCATATCTTTTTTGGATTTCTCTGTGGCAGGGAGCAAAAGCCCAAAAAGAAGTGCTCTTACAAGTACAAGAGGCTTTCGCCCCCACCACTTGCCAAGCCCTGTTAAAGTCTGACCTGCACCTGCTTTTCGCTCCTTGAAGGCTTCTTTTGAAAGCTTTGATACAGGAAATTGAACTTCTATAAATGATCTTTCCACTGCTCTTCATCTCCCTTTAGCCAGATTTGAGTCATAAACTATTTACTCGTCATACACAATCTTCTGGTCCAGAATATTCTCAAAGTCAAGCTGCATAATCTGCTTTTTGCTAACAGGATTTTCAAGCAGGGCATATTTCAGTGCCATTCTCCAGCCGCGCCTATCATTCACCCTGCCTGTTGCAGCGTTTGTAACTCCATACAGCCACCAGCGCTCTTCCGGGCGCAAGCCCTGCCAGTTGACTATTGCCACAGGCACCTGCGAATCATCGCTGCAATCTTCAAGAGCCCAGAGCAAAACCACAAGCTCCTTACCAAATAGCCTGTGAACCGGATTTTGCCCCACCTTCCATTTGGATTTTTTAAAACCTTCTTTTTCAAGCCTGAAATTGAACTCCTGTGCAACATACGGTGCCACTCTCTGCCACAGCCACTTAGGAACAACCACTTTGAGCTGATTGTGAAGAGGGCTGCTCTCATCAATATCCTGTTCATCCCTGTCTTCCTGCCATATAAATCTCTCATATACTTTTACATTATCATTTTTTTCCTTAGGAATTACTACCATAAAATGATGCTGTGTTTCAGACGGAACATATCCAAAGCCAATGGATGCTACAACATTTTTCTTTCTGGATTTACTCATCCTGCGTTATTGCCTCCTTGAAGTCCTGAAGGGTCTTGCCCTTTTGCTTTAACCACTCTTCAAAGTTTCTTGCATCTTCAAAATACAGCTCTGTAATAACAGCAGCAACATTTTGAACCTGATTATTATAAAATTCTGACTTGACCTTTTCAATCAGCCTCAAAAACTCATCAGCTTCTATACCCTTGGGGATATTATTGGTAATCACAATGTAGTTATCATCATCTTTATAAATATCAATTGAGTATTTAACAGGCTTGCCTCCAAAGCTTCTCAAAAGATCAATCTCTCTGTTAACTTCTTCCATATTATACAGCTGAATCTTGTTTCTGCTGCCTGCAATTTTTAGCCGAACCGGTTTTTCATAGTCAAGCTCAACTGTCTTGACTACTACATTCCCTCTTTCATCTTTTTTAACCGGAATATGTTTTAACTCGGAAAATACATTGTCTTTCTCTGCAACCACAATAATTACCTTTGCATCATCGGGGATTACAATGTCACCATTTTCAGCAACTTTGCCGTTATATCTGGGGTTTGTGCCATCTGTTGTGTATTTTACAGTTGCCTGTGGAGCAGTTCTTACTTTTATGTGAACTTTGCCTTCGCTGTCGCTATACTTTATATTATCATCAAGCATAATCGGGCACTCATACTTTACAATTTCACCTTTTGGATGATAACCGGTTGAATCAATGCAAAGGAATTTAAGCTTTGCAGATTTTGTTCTAAACTCATTGATATTTTGCACAACCGGTGAGTTTTCTGTTACCTCATTATCCCCTTCTTCATAGTGGATAACATCTCCGAACATTGGTATAAGTTTTAAGACAACTTCGCCTGATTCAAAATCTGCTGATACAAATTGAACCCTGACAGTTGTTTTGTCCTTTGCAGCCTCGCCTCTTAAAACAAGCCCACCACTTTCTTTCCACAAACCTTTTGAAAGCATTTCGCGCTTTAGATTTTCAAGAGCTTCTGGTGGATGCCAGAACCATCTTGCATCCCTTGCTGCCCTTTCTACAATCTCAGACCACGCCATGGACTCTCTTGTAAAGAGAATGAGTTCTACCATTTCGCGAAAGTAATCAATGTCATTTGCTTCTATATACTTTTTGCCAAGCAATACTTTTTGAATGACAATCTCTCCATCCCGGTTGTTTCCAAGAAGTGCCTTTACCCCATCCAAACCTTTTGTGCTCTGTGAACCTCCGTTGTCACCTTCCTGCATATATTTTAACTCTTCAGGAATAAGTTCAGCGCTATGTTTGGCAGGTGGTCTTTGTGGATAGTAAATTTTGTTAAAAGTCTCTTTCAAGACTTCAAAAACTGCATTTCTCATCTTGCTCTGCTCGGTTTCTGCACGCTGATACTCTGAATCTGTTTCAGGAACACCTTCTCTTTTCAGTTCTTTTAAAACATTCTCCCAGCACATGTATTCACTTATTCTTTCCAAGAGCGTGTTATACATTGTTGTAGTGCCTGTTAAAAATAGAAGTCTGTTTTTGTATGTCTGATTTTGCCAAAAACCAATCAATACCGGGTTTAGCGACCCTTTTGAGTCATAAGGCTTTGAAATAACAAGTGTTACGTTGTTCATGTCCACATTGATTTTGGATATATCATTTGGCAGGGCTATAATCTTTTGATAAACCTTCTGATAGCAATTCAGGTTTCTGGGTGAGAAATATTCATAAAGAAGTCTTTCCAAAACTGCTTCTGCTTCATCCAGTGTATACATGCTTTTGAATTTTCTCATGCGCGCAATTACATTTTCCATTGGGGTAAGATATATTCTATCATTTGCATCAATTCTTGTATGCAGTGAATTTTGCTTAAACTCTTCAATTATGTTGGCAAGCAAGCTCAGATCTTTGTTTGGTGAGCTCATATATGCAAAAAGCTCACTTGTTGTAAGTCCAAGCGGCGATTTTGTAATCTCAGAAAGTGAAGACAGCAAAATCAACTTTGCCACTTCACTTGCCAGCGTTGTGTTGTATTTTTGGTCAATAGCCCTGGCTGTTGTAATATGAGCTGTTGAATAAACATCATGCATAATAGCATTCTCCAAGCTCTGTTTGATGTTTACTATCTCTTCACGTGTATTGTAATCACTTAAGTCAAAATCGTATGGCTCAATAAGATACTTCCTTTGCGCAAGAGGTTCTTCACCACTGTAAAGATATCTTATGTAATGTCTCATAAGACGGATAAGCCCACGTGTCTGCTGGAAATTTACATTTTCCCTGAAGCGGCTTACAAGCTCCATTATTGCAGGATGAAACGGATATGTCCTCTTTATTTCGGTGTAAATTCTCTCCGGCTCAACTGTAGTCTGTCCTTTTTTAATGCCCTCTTCAATAATCTCTTTGTAAGCTTTTGCAATCTCCTCTACCTCGGAGTCTTTTTCAGGGTCCTGCGGATACTCTTTGAAAAATCTCTTTCTCAGGATGCAGTATACATCATTTGTAACCATATCAACCGGCTGAATAGAAGAGGCAACACGGGTTGCTTCTTTGTCAAGCTCTGTTGCCAAAGCACTTTGTAAAAGCTTCCCACCCTGCTCATATGCTGCCTGAAGGTCTGCAACAACCACCATTACGTTTGAAAGTTCCTTTTTCTGAACTGCATTGAAAAGATTTGAAAGCCCGATAGAAACAACTTTGCCAAAGTTGGTCTCACCTACCGGAATGCTCTGGACATACTCAAGATACAGCGGAAGCTCATCAAGCAGTATCAAAAGAGGGTCTCCTGCCAGAAGCTCGGTCCACTCTCTATCACCGGGTGCAAACATATGATTTTTTAATGACTTGTTCAAAACCTCTTGCTTTCCAAGCTGGTTTGCTATCTCTACCCAAGGTATTGAGTTTGTCCATCGCCCGGTGAATACTGCCAACCTTATTCTACCCGGATACAAATACTTGTAGTTTTCTCCCAAAACCTTTTTCCTGATCTCAGGGTATTTTGCTAAAAGCCCCAGTGCAATCATATTATGAGTCTTGCCGCCGCCCATTGCCTGACGCAGGACAATTACACCTTGCTCATCATCAGCTCCAATAAATCTTTTAAACGCCACATCGAATAATCTTTTCATACCATTTGTTATATATGTTTGTTCAAAAAACTTTTCTGGATTGATTTTTTCAGAAAGAAGATCTGAGATCTCCTGAACATCTTCTAAGCTTCTTGTGGTAAATATATCTTCTCGCGGTTTGCAAAGCTCGAATAGAGTTTTCATGATTTATAACCCTCCAATAACTTTATTTTTTCAATCCCTTTGATTTATTTTGCAAGATTTAAAATTTTATGAATCATAGAACCTTGTTAGCTTTCCTTAAATATTCCTCATATAGCTAATAACTTCTCTTAATATTTTTAGTGATTATAGCTCTCTGCTTTGCCACAAATAAGATACCTTACATCCTCCTGTTAGTTTTAAACCTAAAGAAGGATTTACTCCGCTATCTTTCTTTTTTAATGATTAATAATCACCACCTAAATTCATTTAATTATTAAATATCTTCGGTGTAATTTCACCGTTGATATTTAAAAATCATTCCACCTAAACTAATAAAAATCATATAACCATTTCAAAATGCCTTATAAATATACCCTTTTTCATCTAACACCTCTATTTTACCAAAAAGACTTTCCATCAAAAACACCTTCCTTACTCCCCAAACCTGTAAACCGACTCCTTCTTAAACTGCCACTCAGGTGTTGTGAGCATATCTCCAAAATTTATAGAATACCATGGGTTATTTTCATCCTCATTAGCAGGATTTTTTAATATGTGTATCTCCTGGGCTGGCATGTAGCTCTGCGCAAGAAGGAAAATTTTCTCACCGGTGTTTTTGTTCTGCGCTATGTCAACAATTATTTCACAGTGATTTTCATCCAAAAACACATCCCCTATTTGCATATCTTCTAAGGGAACTTTTTTGAGCTCTTTTAAAAGTGATAATGTCCCTGCATAAGCAAAAACCATATCAAGATAGCGCCTGAAACACTGATAATCATTGCAATAACCCGCTTTCTTTACCCAGTAAGCTCTGTTTCCTTCAACTTTAATTCTGTATCCTTCCATCCATCTTTTGAAATCTGCCCTGAATCCATTTGTAAAGTTAAAATGAATCCTATCATACTGCTTATTCTTATAAAGATACTCTGCATAGAGCCTAATCGCTGCATCCGCACATTGCTGCAAATCTCTATCTCCAACATCTATATCGAGAACTGCTACATAGACATCATTGAACTTCTCCTGCCCATTGTAATAATGAACCTTCCATCCATGGGGCTTTAAAGGAAGATTCCTAACAAATTCAGAAAAAGATCCTTTTGGCACAGGAATTCTCTGGTATCCTTCGGGTACTCTTATCCTCTCTGCAATTGTTTTGCCAGATGGGTTTATAAGAATCTTGAAAACAGCAGATGATTTTTCAGATATAACGCTATCTTTTGAAATTAAAGGCTTAGAATTGTGATTGAGTTTTTCTGTGTGCAGATTACTTTGATTTGTGAAGAATTTGCCTTTAATAACAAAATTTACATATAGAAAGACTGCTATTCCCGCGCAAAGAACAATCAGAAGAAAGGATAGCTTTTGTTTTATATTTACCTTTTTCATCTTCTAATTACCCCTCACTTGAATAACTTTTTGAAGAGTGAAAACACGCTAAAAGTTGTTTTGTTATAAATCTTATTATACATATACTTTTTAGGATTCGTAACCCAACCATATCCTCTTGGTGCTTTCAAACCCAAATTATGTCTCATAAATCTCTTAACACTTGTCCTTGCAGCAATGCTTTTTCTTAGGCTTGGTTTTCTCATACCAAACTTCATATTTATTTCCTCCATATAGGATGGATTTACTTATATTTGCTTTAATAACAATATACCTTTTTTATCATATTTTTTCAAGCAAAATAAAAAAGACCTATCAGACGCTTAATGTCCAATAGGTCTATTTCTTTATTTAAACTTTACTAAGCTCTTTTTTAATCTAATTCTGGTGCGGATGGGGGGATTTGAACCCCCATGGGGAGAGCCCCACAAGATCCTGAGTCTTGCGCGTCTGCCAATTCCGCCACATCCGCTAAGGTTCTAAAAACTTCTTTCTACATTATAATATTTTAAGCCAAACTCCCACCGGATGTCAACACAAAAAATTTTTCTTACTCGAATAGGTGTGAAGATATTTACCACAGCGAAAGAATGTGCGAAAATAGTGAGGAGAAGGTCATAAAAAGAATAGAGGCTGCCTCCATCCTGTTTGATATAATTAAAAAGTGTAATATTTCATTCAAAAGAAACATCAAAAAACTACCAGGATGGGAGGACAGCCTACTATGAATATTATATCATACCATGAGTTAAGAAAAATATCTCCTGAAAAAGCAAGAGAATTAATCCGAAAAGTGTTTGAAGTAAATAACAAAAACGTATCAAAAACTGCTAAAATATTAGGTGTATCAAGAGCTACTATTAGAAGGGCAATTTACGGTCCTCTTGAGGATAAATCCAGAAGACCTAAAACTTGTCCAAGAAAACTTTCTTCTGAACTTGAAAATCTCATTATCCAAGAGGCTAAAAGAACAGGATTTAGATACAGACGTCTTTCACTTTATTTGTTCAGAAAATACGGAGTTAAAATAAGTGAAAACACGATAAAGTCAATTCTTAAAAGAAATGCTGTACCAAGAAAGACAAGAAAGGCAAAAAAAGGTGAAAGAAGTTTGTATGACTACGAAACTCTCATTCCATTTTCTGAATTTCAGCTTGATACAAAGCATCTTTTAGACAAAGATAGTCTTCCAAAAGAAGTATATGAACATATCAAAAAATACAATCTCCCACTCTATGAGTGGAACATGATAGACGTTGCAACAAGAACAAGATTTACAGCTTATTCTTATGAACTTTCTTCTGCCTTTGGCTTTATGTTTGTATCCTTGGTTGCATTATGGCTAAGAACTCACAATGTCAGAAGCCAAATAAGAATAAGGTTAGACAATGGAGCAGAATTTTGTGGAGGAAGCGAAAGAAAACTAAAGAAGTAGAAATGAGATGCTGTCATTTCTGGGAGTAGAACTAACTCCTATTCCACCAAAAGCTAAACACTTGATGGGTATAATTGAAAATTCACCAAGAAGCAGATGATGAGTATTTCGCAATAGATTCATGCGGAAAGATGTAAAACAAAAGATGAATTTATTCAAAGAGCCCAAAGATGGCAGGATACATGGAATTTTTTCAGACCTCATAATGGTAAAGGAATGAATGGGAGGACACCATTTGAAAAATTCAAAGACTCTAAAACTTTGGTTTCCTCCCATGTATTTCAGTTTCCTACTTTACTTCTTGATGATATTATGAAAAAGGTAGGTACTTTCTATTCTCTGTTCTGTAATAAATTAGGTGGTAAATATGTCTTTATCACGTGCCGGGTAAACACTTAAAATTAAGCAAAAATAAAAAAGGGCATATAACTGCCCTCTTTCTCTTATTTTTTGGTGACCCCGAGGGGATTCGAACCCCTGTTACAGGCGTGAAAGGCCTGTGTCTTAACCACTTGACCACGGGGCCATATATTCTCTCTTAACATAAAATGGTGGCGGCGAACGGATTCGAACCGCTGACACTGCGGGTATGAACCGCATGCTCTAGCCAACTGAGCTACGCCGCCCTCTCTTTGTTTTTTCTAAAATTTTTGGTTGCGGGGGGAGGATTTGAACCTCCGACCTTCGGGTTATGAGCCCGACGAGCTACCAGCTGCTCCACCCCGCGATATCTGGTGCCGGAAACCGGACTTGAACCGGTACGACCTTATTCAGGTCCCAGGATTTTAAGTCCTGTGCGTCTGCCAGTTCCGCCACTCCGGCATTCGCAATTATATATTATAATGTTTGGTCTTTGAATTGTCAAGAGGATTTTAACTCTGGTGCGGGTAGAGGGACTTGAACCCCCACGGCTGTTGCCACTAGATCCTAAGTCTAGCGCGTCTGCCAATTCCGCCATACCCGCTCCGCTTTGCGTATAATATTTTAGCACAAGGCTCTTGCTTTGTCAAACACAAATATAAGCCTTGAGCACCTGCAACTCTAAATTTAAATTCAGTTGTTTGCAGATGTCAAGGCTTAACTTTTATCAACTTTTGTCACTTTATATACACATAAATCTTTCTTCTTCTTGGCCCATCAAACTCACAAAAAAACACGCCCTGCCATGTACCAAGCATAAGTTCACCGTTTTTAACAATGATGTTTACTGATGAACCTATTAAGCTTGCCTTTATATGTGCATCCGAGTTTCCTTCTGTATGACTATATCCATTATTTGCTGGAACTATTTTTTCAAGCTGCTTTTTTATATCGCTAACAACCGAAGGGTCAGCATGCTCATTGATAGTAACACCAGCTGTTGTGTGAGGAACAAATACCGTCATAAGCCCTTCTTCAATATTTGAGTGTCTTACAATCTCTTTAAGTTTGCTTGTAATATCAACAAAATCAACTCTATCTTTTGTTCTTATCTCAAGTTCTCTAAACAATTATCCCAACCCCCATAAATATTTTTGTGAAAATTTATCTTCTGTATTGATTCCAGTGTAGTATTGAAGATAATTCTTTTTTATCTCTCACAGGTTCTTCATCAGGATACCCAATACTAATTAGTGCACACAGTTCCAGATGTTCAGGAACATTCAAAAGCTTTTTCACATCTTCAGAATGTTCTTTTTTGTAGCTCGCAACCCAGCATGCACCTAAGCCCAGAGCTTTTGCTGCAATCAAAATATATGTTGATGCTGCTGACATGTCTTCCAAAATATATTCAAACCCTTTTTCATAAAGGACCGCCACACAGCACGAAGCATCTTCTATAAATCTTCCATATCGTGCTTTTTGAGCAATCTGCTTTTTCAATTCCTCATCTGTTACAACCACAAACTCCCATCCCTGATTTCCACGCGCTGTTGGAGCAAATCGTGCAGCGTCTATTATCTTCTCGATGGTTTCTCTATCAAGAGGCATGTTCTTTTTGTACTTTCTTATACTTCTTCTTCCCTTTAAAACTTCTAACATATTCATGTTAAAATCACCCCTCCTTCTCTTTACTCGGTTGCCCTATGCTTGTAAGATTATCCAGGTATTTTTTTAGTTTCTGCTTGGACAGAAGAATAATCTCATCAAAGCTTTTACCGGTCAGGATTTCCATAGCTTCATTTATAGACTTCACTGCCCAAATATGAAAATTGCCATTTCTGATACTATCTATAACTTCGTCGCATAATACCAGGTTTTTCATATTCTGATGAGGAATTATCACACCCTGGTTGCCTGTAAACCCTTTTTTCTTACAAACATAGTAGAACCCTTCTATCTTCTTTGTCACTCCGCCAACAGGCTGAATCTCACCTTTTTGGTTTACAGAACCTGTAATTGCAATGCCCTGGTAGATAGGTACATCGCTCAGTGCAGACAAAAGTGCACAAAGTTCAGCAGCTGAGGCAGAATCACCCTCAATTCCTGAGTAAAGCTGTTCAAAACATATCGTGGCATTAAGTGTAAGAGGCATGTCCTGTGCAAAAACCTCCGAAATATACCCTGCAATTATCAAAATCCCTTTGCTGTGAGTTTTGCCAGACATCTGCACCTCGCGCTCAATATTTATTATACCACTTCTACCACTGCTTGTGGTAACTGTTATTCGAGATGGCTTTCCAAAAGTATAATCTCCAACATCCAAAATGGCAAGAGCATTTATCTGAGCTGTTTTGTAACCATCCACATCAACAAGAATTGTTCCATCTTCAATCATTTCATTTATCTTTTCTTCATACTTTGCACTTCTGTACTCCTTTTCGCAAATAGCCTTGATGACATGCTCTTCTGTCACATGTGTGCTATTTTCAAGCTGTGCCCATGTGTTTGACTCAGCCAGAATTTCAACTATTTCATTAAATCGTGTGGAGAGTTTTTCCTGATTCTCAACAAGTCTGCATGAATATTCAATAACCCTCTCAACAGCCGATCGTGAAAAAGGCAGAGCATTTTCTCTTTGACAAAAAGAACTGACAAACTGTATCATCTTATATACATTTTCTTTGTTATAATCCATTTCACTGTCAAAATCTGCTTTGATTTTGAAAAGCTTTCTGAAGTCTTCATCATAGTTATATAAAATGTTATAAATGTATTCACTGCCAATTAAAATCACTTTTAAATCCACAGGAATTGGTTCTGGCTTTAAAGTGGAAGTAATAAAAAGTCCATAAATATCTTTTAGATTTTCAATAACTATCTCACCCGTTTTTAGAATTCTCTTTAGAGCTTCCCATGCCTGAGGATAACTCAAAATGTCTTTTGCCTGAAGAATCAAATATCCACCATTTGCCCTGTGAATTGCCCCGGCTTTTATTTTTGTAAAATCAGTTACCAGAATATTTCCCATTTCATTTTCATATTCAATTTTCCCCACCAGATTGTAGTAGGTTGGATTTACTTCATACACAACCGGTGCTCCGTCCAAATCCGAGTTGTCCACAATGACATTTACTTTATATTTATCCACACTGGAAGTCTTTTTATATGACAGAAGCTGAAAAGGTATGCTCTGCTCATCGTCATCTTTATCCAAAAAGTCATCAAGATTTTCCACTATGTCATTTGTAACACCGTCGATAAATTCAAGCACCTTCTGGTTTTCTCTGTATTTGTTTCGTATTTCATATACATAATGGCTTATTGTAAATACAGCTACCTTCTTTTGCAGTTCTTTTATCCTCTCTTTTGACTCTTTTTCAAGAAGTTTTATCTTCTTTAAAACCTCCTGAGTTTCAAGCTGAAGCTTTTTAATCTTTTTTTCAATTTCATCTCTTATTGACTTTTCAAGCTCGGGATATTCAGATTCTGATATGGCTTTCCCATTCACAATTGGTATAAAATATACACCGCTCGGCGTATATTTTATCTCAAATCCATATCTTCTTGCTTCTTCAGCCAAATCATCCAAAAGCTGAGCTCTTTTTTCCTGGTACTCGTTGTAAATATTATTCCTGTCAGTTTCATACTCCTCACTTGTAAACACTTTTTTCAGGTCATTTATCACTGATTCAACAAATTCTTCTACGTCATTCTTAAAAATTTTCCCCATTCCTTTTGGAAGATTGATCGCCACCGGAGAATCCGGATTTGAAAAATTGTATACATACACCCAATCATTGGGAACAGGTTTTTGCTTTGCAATCTCTTTGAGATACCCTTCTGCAAAACTTGTCTTACCCGTGCCTGTTGGTCCACACATATAGATGTTATAACCTCTTGTATTGATTCTGAGTCCAAACTCAAAAGCTCTTCTTGCTCTCTCCTGCCCTATTATATCTCTCAGCGGTTCTATTTCTTCAGTAGTATTAAAATTGAATTCAGACAGGTCTACGTATCTTTTCAATTTTTCGGGTGTAACTTTCATAAATATCACTCCACCATTTATTTTATCTTTAAAAATTTAATACCCAATATTTTTAATAAATATTCCAAAAAGCAAATTGATATTGTGCACAAGCAGCAGAAACTGTAAAATAGATGTTATCATATTTTTGTTTTGTGTTAAAAATTTATAAAGAATATAAAATTTCTTTAAGGAGTGGATGGTACAATGGGTGATGAAAAAATATATATGATTCCCGTCAATGACGCATTTTCTGTTGATTGCGAATGTGCATTTTGTTATCTGGAAAATAATTTCGAAAAACAGTGTCTGGAAATTGTACTTGGCGAAAGTGTAATGGAAGTTGACTCCCGTGTGGAAACAAATAAAAAAGGGTTTTGTCCAAGACATTTTCATATGTTGCTTGAACAAAAAAATAAACTTCCATATGGTCTTATGCTGGAAACTCATATCTACGAAATAAAAACTAACTTTGAAAGGATTCTATCTTCACATTTTATGTCTTTAAATACTCAAAAAAGAGAGGGATTTTTAAGCCGATTTTTGAACAACAAAGCTCTCAGGGAAAATCTTCTGAACGATCTACTTGCGTTTTTCAAAACCATAAACTCTCAGTGTGTTATTTGCGAAAGAATAAATGCAAGAATGAAGAATTATTTTGATGTGTTCTTTTTTATGTGGAAAACAAAAAAGGATTTTCAACAAAAAGTTCTCAACTCAAAAGGATTCTGTCTTTATCATTTTTACGATTTACTCAAAATTTCACAAAATCATTTACACTCAACAGATTTAGATCAATTTGTTGAAAAAATTTGTAAAATTGAACTCGATGCAATTTCTCAAATTTACAAAAATATCTGTGAATTTAATAAACAATTTGATTACAGAAATGCAAATAACATACCTGCTCATGAAGTAAGAAATTCGCTTATAAACGCAACAGAAAAACTGGGAAAGTATAAATAAAAATTTTTCAGTTAAACCTGTACACCTCTTGCAATAAGGTGAATATATTCCACATTTATGGATGTATAATATTCTATCTCTTCCTTTATTTCTTTTTGAACCTTTTCAAGTTCTGATTTGATATTACAACCAAATTTTAATATAAGTTCTACTTTTATATATAAAAGGTTATTCTTTATGGCAAGGTCCACTGACAAAATTTTTGCTATATTTCGTTCTTTTTTTAAAACATTTTTTATATATGCAATCAAAACATTTTCTGAGATTGTGTACTCGCCAAGATAACTAAATGTGGGTCTCACAATTGTCTTTTCAGCAATAATATAGTCGTTGAGATTTATTCTTTTAAAAAGTCTTAAGGGATAAATCAACAGCCCGGAAAAGTCCTTTTTTATCTCAAATGTCGGTACCGGGACAACATGTTTTCCCTCTTTGTTCCTTGTTGTCATTGCTTTTTTTATTTCTATCTCACTTGAAACCTCACTAATATCAATAAATCTCTCTATTTTTTCAAGTTCCAAACGCTGAGCAATCTTCTGTGCCATTTGTTTTGAAGTTGCAAGTATGAGTATACTTTTAATCGAAAGTCTTCTTATAGCTTCCCTTACCTCATTTGCATGTTCTTCTTCCATAAAAAGAGCTCTTCTTACAGAAGCCAGATATGTAGGTTCTTTTTTGGCAGATTTGCCTGCTATAAGTTTGGAATTATACACCAGTATACCATCATCAATAATGGCTTCTGCACCTACCATTTTAGCAACAATCAAAGCTTTATGACTCTTTCCTGAACCACTCGGTCCAATTAAGGCATATACTTTCACTGTTCAATTTACCTCTTTTTGAAAATTTCTTAAAACTTATTTTACTATTTAAAAAGATTCTCAGCAACTGCCTTTGCAAAAATCATATCTTCCTGTGTAGTAATCTTAAAATTCAAGCTGGTACCTTCGATTATTTTAGGCTTTACTCCAAGCGCCTCTACATATTGCAAATCATCAGTAAAACAAATATCTTCGAATTTCTTATAAGCTGTGTAAATCAAATCAAATTTGAAAACCTGTGGTGTCTGAACCAAATACACTTTCTCTCTCGGAATTGTACTTTCTATATATCCATCTGTAACATACTTTACAGTATCTTTTGCCAAAACAGCAGGCGCAACTGCATAACTACTTTTTACCTCTAAAATCAGGTTTTCTATAAGACTTAAGTTAATAAAAGGACGTGCAGCATCATGTATGGCAACAAAATCACACATCCCTTTTACAAGCTCCAGACCTTTTTTTACTGTCTTTGCTCTCTCATCTTCTCCATAATCCCACAGGATTACTTTTTTATATTTCTCTTTGAGCAAATCCCCAATCTCTCTATAACCGCTTGGAATTAAAATTACCACACTATCTATAAAAGGTGAGTTTTCAAACACAGAAAGAGAATATTCTATCACCATCTTATTGTTCAAAAATAAAAATTGTTTGGGGGTCTTGCCCCCAAACCTCTTGCCGCTACCCGCAGCACATACAATAGCAAATGTTGTCATTTTAAGTCCCCCATCTACTCTACCAAGTCAGGATAGTACATTCTCCAGGAAGTCCAGCCACCACTCATATTGAAACAGTCAAAGCCATTTGCCTTCAAAATCAAACATGCATGATAAGACCTAAAACCAACACCACAGTATGCAATTATCTTTTTGTCTCTGGGAAGTTCATTTATTCTTCCTCTCAGGTCATCAACTGGAATATTCACTGCACCTTTAATATGCCCAAATTCATATTCCTCCGGAGTTCTTACATCAAGTATAAAATATTCTTTGTTATCAAGAAGTTCATATACTCTATCAGGTAAAATATTCTTAATTTCACCCCTCAAAATATTCGCAGCTGTCATTCCCGCCATTATCACAGGGTCCTTTGCTGAAGAGAAAGGCGGTGCATAAACAAGGTCAAGATTTTCTAAATCGAATACAGTTAGCCCGGCATATATAGCAGTTGCAATTACATCTGCTCGTTTATCAACCCCTTCTTTTCCAACAACCTCTGCACCATAAATTCTGCCTGTTTTGTTATCAAACATAAGCTTTATGGTTAGCTGTTTACCACCAGGGTAGTACCCTGCATGGTGAAGAGGATGGACAATTGTAACATTGTAATCAAGACCAAGGCTCTTGCACTCATTTTCACTGAGCCCTACCTTTGCCAACGCCCAATCAAATACCTTTATAATAGAACTACCTACAACATCTTTGAATTCCAAATCACCACCTGCTGCATTACATCCTGCAACCCTTCCTTGCTTGTTAGCAGGACCAGCCAGCGGTATCCACACATTTGTGCCTGTTACAATGCTTCTTACTTCAACTGCATCCCCTGCTGCATATATATCAGGGTCAGATGTCTGCATTTTGCTGTTAACAACAATACCCCTGTTTACTTCAAGCCCTGCCTCTCTTGCAAGCTCCACATTTGGAATTACACCAGCTGTTTGAAATACCGCATCGCATTCAATCTCCTCACCATTTGAAAGCACCAGTTTTTTAGCAACACCATCTTCAATCTTAGCATCAGTTACAGAAATCCCTGTCTTAACCTTAATACCTTTGGTTGTCAGTGTATCCAAAATTGGATTTGTCATCTCTTTGTCAAACTGAGGCAAGATTGACTCTTTTAATTCTATAATTGTACAATCAAGTCCAATTTCACATAATTGCTCTGCAAGCTCCATACCGATATAACCTGCACCAATCACAACAGCTTTCTTGACATGCTTTTTCGCAAAATCTTCTTTAATTCTGTCAACATCATAGAGTGTAAAGCAGGTATAAGAATTTTTACAATCTTTTAAAAATGGTAAAACAAAAGGTCTTGCTCCAGTTGCTATAATCAGCTTATCATAACTCTCTTCGTAGGTTGTGTTATTCTTCCTGTCAAAAACTGTAATTGTCTTTCTATCACGGTTGATTTTTGTAACCTGAGAGAGTACTCTTACATCAATATTATATCTTTTCCTGAAAAGCTCTTCCCTTACCACCAAAAGACTATCCCTTTTTGGAATTGTACCACCAACATAATAGGGAAGTCCACAGTTTGCAAAAGATACATATTCACCTTGCTCAAAAAGAATAATCTGGGCACTCTCATTGGTTCTGCGTGCTTTTGTGGCAGCAGATGCTCCAGCTGCAACGCCTCCAACTATGACAATCTTCATTTTCCTGCAAATCTCCTTTCCAAACAGTATTTTTTATTCTTAAAGTATGACATTTTTTTATCAACTGTCCTTCTCATATCATTTTATCACTTCAGTTATTTTTTGCAAATATAGAATGAAGCAGAGAAGGAAATAATGAACAAATTATGATAACCATCCACTCCAGAAATCCCAGGCAAGTTACTTCAAATACTATACCCAGCTGTGGTATATAGATTACCAGTAAAAATAATGAAAATGATACAATTACGCCAAATAATAAATATAAATTTCCAAACAGTAAATAAAGAATACTTTTTTTATGTTGAGCATTCAAACAAATAAATTATCGGTAAGTGTTCCTGTTTTGTCTGAACAAATAATGTTTACACAGCCCAGTGTTTCAACTGCTGAAAGCTTTCTTATAAGAGCATTCTTCTTTGCCATTCTTTGAACCCCTACCGCTAAGGTTATTGTCACCACAGCAGGCAAACCTTCAGGAATTGCTGCAACCGCTAAAGAAATACCTATCATAAACATATCATAAATGTTTTGTCTTCTTAAGATTCCCAGTATAACAATAACAGCACATATACTGAGACAAACCAGAGCAAGCTGCTTACCAAGCTGGTTAAGTCTTCTTTGAAGAGGCGTTTTCTCTTCTTCAATCTCAGCCAAAGTTTTGGCTATTTTGCCCATTTTTGTCTCAAGACCAATAGATGTCACTTTCATTATGCCTTTGCCTTTTACAACATAAGTGCCCATATACAACCTGTTTTCGTTTTTTTCATCTTTTTCAACCGGTAATGACTCACCAGTCAAAATCGATTCATCAACTGCCAAGGAAAAGGACCTTAACAAAATTCCATCTGCTGGAATTCTATCGCCTTCTTCAACTATAACTATGTTATTTATTGTTACAAATCTGGTTTCTATTTCCTCTAAATTGCCATCTCTTACTACTTTCGCTTTATATGAGACATAATTTTTCAGTGATTCTATAGCCTTTTCAGCTCTAAACTCCTGTATAAACCCTAAAAGTCCATTTAGGATTATCAAGAAGAAGATAACAATGGCATCCAAAAACTCGCCCAATAAAAAGGACACTGCTGTAGAAAGCGCTAATATTACAACCAGAATGTCTTTAAACTGGTCCAAAAATATTGAAAATGCTCTTTTACTCTTTTCAATTTTTATTTCATTTAATCCAAATTGTTTAATATTCCTTTCCGCCTCCTGAAATGAAAGTCCTTTTTCAAAAGACCCAAGAAGTTTGTTTACCATCTATAAAATTCTAATCCCTGTCAAGTATCTATAAACAATATTATTAAAAGGTTCAAACTTTTATGATGAACAAAGAGCATCTTAAAAAATTGAGCCAAATATTAAAATTCTTATATTTATTTTTAGATACCACAGGGTTATAATTTATTAGAGCGCTGAAAATTATCAAAGCAATAAATTACAAACTCAAAAAAGAGAGGTTTTTCAAATGGACAATCTGAAAAAACTATCGTCCTATTTTCGGAAATATAAAAAGCTTCTGTTTATTGGTTTTTGCTTGATAATAATATCAATTTCCTTGGCTATGGTAAACCCCTATATTTCCAAAATAGTAGTTGATGAAGCCATTACTAAGAAGAAATACAATCTTTTGCTTCCCCTTTTAATTGGTATGCTTTTGGTAAGCCTTTTTAGAGGGCTGATTCGTTACTGGCATTCATACATATTTGAATATGTTTCTCAAAACATTCTGTATGATTTAAGAGAAAGCCTTTATAAATTTCTACAGAATCAAACTTTTGAGTTTTTTGACAAAACACGAACAGGCGAACTTATGGCACGTATGACAGGGGACTTAGAAGGTATCAGAATGCTTTTTTCAACTGCTATACCGCTCAGTTTAAATATTCTGAAAAATAAAAAATCCAAAATAGCCAAAAAGAGGCTGTTTTTTAAATTTGTTTCAGCCTCTTTTTATTTTATATCTTTTATTTTCTGTCTATTAACCTATGAATTTGTCTTTCTGGCTTGATACTTATTTATTGAAAGCAAGATCTCTTCCTGCCACTTTTTGTACAATGGAATGACATCATCTTTGTACTTTTTCAAAAGCTTTTCAGAAGTAGGTTCTTTGTACAGCTCAAGAAGGTTTTCTAAACTCTGCTGGATTTCATTTTCCAAAGACATTGCATTTTGTAAGTCAAACTCTGTTTGAATTATTTTCAGAGCATTTGAAATACTCAAAAAAGCCTCAATAATATCATTTAAAAGATAAAAAGAATCTTCAAAGCGTAATTCTGGAATTTGAACATTAACAATATGTTCAAAAGCTTCTGATATAGTGGGTACCAGTTCATTTATCTTCTGGACAATTTCTAAGTATTTCTCATTCATTTCAGACTCCCAACCTTTCTAAGTAATATTTATAATTGAAAGTTAGTAAGCAAAACTATTTATGTGAAAATACGTATTTTATAATACCATAAGTTCAATAAAATTTCACCTAAAAATTAAAGAGGGCAGAAGATAATTCCCCTGCCCTCTTTTAAATTAAATTTACTTGAGCTCAACCTTTGCCCCAACTTCTTCTAACTTCTTCTTAATCTGTTCAGCTTCATCTTTTGATACATTTTCTTTGATTGGCTTTGGAGCACCATCAACAAGGTCCTTTGCTTCTTTTAACCCGAGTCCAGTAATCTCTCTTACAACCTTGATAACCTTAATCTTATCAGCACCTGCATCTGCCAGGATAACATTGAACTCTGTCTTCTCCTCAGCTGCTGGAGCTGCTGCCTGAGCACCTGCAACTGGAGCTGCTGCAACAGCTACTGGAGCTGCTGCTGTAACACCAAACTCTTCTTCCAATGCTTTGACCATTTCAGAAAGCTCTAAAACAGTCAATGTTTTGATTTCTTCGATTAACTTCTGAACCTTTTCGCTTGCCATCTTTAAAACAACCTCCCATTTTAAAATTTTTTATTTATGTTAAGCACTCTGCTTTTTAGCAATAGCATCGAGTGCCAGAACAAGCTTTCTAATAGTACCAGAAAGCACATAAACAAGACCGGACATAGGCGCATTCAAGCCGCCCAGCATTTTTGCAATAAGTTCTTCTTTTGATGGAAGTTTTGATAGTGCATCAACTTCCTGTGCAGAGATAACTTTTCCTTCAATGAATCCGCCTCTAACTTCTAACTTTTCAAGATCCTTCGCACTTTCTTTTAAAACTTTTGCCACCTTTACAGGGTCGTCGTAAGAAAGTGCAATTGCAATAGGTCCTTCAAAAAACTGCTCAAGTTCTGATAAGTTGTTTTCCTTTACTGCAAAGGTGAAAAGTGTTTTCTTTACCACCTTGTATTCTATACCTGCTTCTCTTAACTTTTTCCTCAAGGCTGTGTCCTGTTCAACTGTAATTCCACGGTTGCATACAATAACACCTGCTTTTGCTTTAGAAAGCTTTTCTTTGTATTCAGCCAAAAGCTGCTCTTTCAGTGCTCTTGATTTTGGCAATAAACTCACCTCCTGTCTCCATAAAATTATTAAAGCCTCTTTAAGTTTACCTTAAAGAGGCTGTAATTATCCTCCTTCGGCTTACAACTAAATAAACATTCAGCCGACGGAACCCAATAATTACAACCTCGGTAGGCAAACTTTAAGCAAAGCATACCATCTAATATGCTTTGCACCTACTGTCTTCGGTTGTAAGGATATTTACTTTTTCAAACAACTCTGAAATTACATTGGTTTTAGAGGATTAATCTTTATTCCCGGACCCATTGTAGTTGCAACCGTAATACTTCTTATAAACTGCCCCTTTGCTGCGGGTGGTCTTGCCTTGATTATTGCATCCATAAGTGTTCTATAGTTTTCAAGAAGTTTTTCCCTGCCAAAGGAAACCTTCCCAATAGGGCAGTGAATTATTCCGGTTTTGTCAATTCTGAACTCTATTCTACCAGCCTTTGCTTCCTTTACAGCCTTTGCAATATCCATTGTCACTGTGCCTGATTTAGGGTTTGGCATAAGCCCTTTGGGTCCCAGTATCCTACCGAGTATTCCAACCAATCCCATCATATCCGGTGTTGCAATACATACATCAAAGTCTGTCCAGCCTTCATTTTGAATCTTTGCAACAAGTTCCTCTGCCCCTACATAATCAGCACCCGCTTCTTCAGCTTCTTTCGCTTTGTCACCTTTTGCAAATACAAGTACTCTGACATTTTTACCTGTTCCGTTTGGAAGAACAACCGTGCCTCTTACCTGTTGATCTGCATGTCTTGGATCAACATTTAGTCTTACATGCACTTCCACTGTTTCATCAAATTTAGCATAAGATGTTTTTAGAGCCAGATCAATAGCCTCTTCCGGATCATATAACCTGGTCTTGTCAACCAGTTTTGCTGCCTCTTGATATTTTTTGCCTCTGAACACTCTCCAAACCTCCTTTGTGGTATTTGCGGCTTTAAATAACCTCCCACTTAACTTTAAAAAAACGGGCTCAAAAAGATCAGTCTTCCACAACAATTCCCATGCTCTTTGCTGTTCCTTCAATTGTTCTCATTGCTGCTTCCAAGGATGCAGCAGTCAAATCAGGCATCTTTTGTTCAGCAATCTTTCTAATTACATCTCTCTTTAATGTGGCAACCTTTTGTTTATTTGGTTTTGGTGAACCACTCTCAATTCCCGCAGCTTTCTTTAGCAAAACTGATGCTGGTGGTGTTTTTGTTATAAATGTAAATGATCTGTCAGAATATACTGTTATTACAACTGGGATTATAAGCCCAGCATCCTTTGCAGTTCTTTCATTAAACTCTTTGCAAAATTGCATAATGTTAACACCATGCTGACCCAGAGCAGGTCCTACTGGTGGTGCTGGTGTTGCTTTCCCTGCAGGAATTTGAAGTTTAATTTGTGTTAAGACCTTTTTTGCCATTGAGATTGTCACCTCCTACTTCTTAACATTGAATAATCTTTAAAATCTCTCTACCTGATGATAATCAAACTCAACTGGAGTTTCACGCCCGAATAGATTGAGCATAACCTTCACTTTTTTCTTTTCTCTATTTATCTCAATCACAGGTCCATAAAAATCTGCAAATGGACCAGAGACAACTTTTACATTATCACCCACTTCAATATCAAATACCTCAACCACTTCTTCTTTTATGCCCATTGCCTCAATTTCTTCATCGGTAAGAGGTGTGGGTTTGGATTCAGGTCCTACAAAACCAGTTACACCTCTTACATTTCTAATGGTGTACCAAATATCATTATCCATTACAGCCTTAATTAAAACATATGAAGGAAACTTTTTCTTTTCTTTTACTACTTTTTTCCCATCTTTAATCTCTGTTACAAGTTCAGTGGGAATTCTGATATCTAATATTTTATCAGAAAGATTTCTATTTTCAATTATCTTTTCTAAATTTGCTTTTACCTTGTTTTCATACCCAGCGTAGGTATGAATAACATACCATTTTGCTCTTTTATCGCTCATCTTGAAGGGCTAAAAGCCCGCCCTCCTTTTTTCTTTAATTGATTCATAAGGTAAGATTGTTATCTTATCTTAAGTAACAGTTTAAAAATAAGCTGTTCATATATTACGTCAGCCAGCAAAATAAATACAGTGAAAAACAACGTAAATGCCAGAACAACAACTGTGTGTTTCATAACCTGTTTTCGAGAAGGCCATACTACCTTCTTCATTTCAATTTTTACATCTCTAAAAAACTTTACTGTTCTTGTCCACCATTCTTTAAATGTCACTTTCTTTCTGTTTGAGGAAGATTTTATAACTGGTTTTTCTACTTTTTTCTTCTCCACCATCATCCACACATCCTCTTTTTTAACTATTTAGTCTCTCTATGAACGGTGTGCTTTCGGCAAAACTTACAGTACTTTCTCAGCTCAAGCCTGTCCGGGTCATTTTTCTTGTTCTTTTCTGTAGTGTAATTCCTGTTTTTGCACTCTGTGCATTCCAAATGAATTATCACTCTCGCTCCTTTTGCTGCCATTTTGCTATGTTCACCTCCACTATCCTAAAACCTTTAAAATATCTGGCTTTATTCATCCTTAGCTAAGATTAATACAGCACTCTGCATTTCTCAATTACAAGCGGAAAATTAGCAAAAAAAAATACGCCTTTTTTATTTGACTTTTTAAATCTATCATAAACAAATAAAATTGTCAACAACTAAAATGGAGCCCACGACCGGGATCGAACCGGCGACCTCCACCTTACCAAGGTGACGCTCCGCCTACTGAGCTACGTGGGCATTTACAAAAATAAAGGGGTTTTTACCCCTTTATTTTTAGCACCTGGAGCGGGTGATGGGAATCGAACCCACGCTGCCAGCTTGGGAAGCTGGTGTTCTACCATTGAACTACACCCGCATCGCAATTATATTTTAATACTATTTTTTAAAGATGTAAAGAGTTTTTTTAGTCTAATAGACCCTTACTCTTTAGATATTCATTCAACTCATCTACAAGCTTTTGAGCATCTATCCCATGCAGAGCACAGGCTTCTTCAATGCTTTCTCCCTGTGCTGACGGGCACCCCAAACAATGAAGACCATTGTTTAAAAATATCGGAATAGTTCCTCTGTCAATCTTGAGCACATCGGCAATAATTGTGTCAGGAGTTATCCTTGGCATCTTTTTAAGCCTCCTTCAATTCAGAATATTGACACACAGCAAAATTTTCATCATTTGATATTATACCACAATTTCAATAGGAATTCTATCTTTTTTTCTGAAGATAAAATTTCGCTACCATCAAATCAGAATCCTTGTCCACATCCTGCCCAATTTCAGGGTATGTAGAAATAATAGCTTTGGCTTTTACTTTGAACACCTTTGAAACTCTTTTTTCTACTCTCTGGATTGAAAGCTTCTTTGTTAAAAAGAGCAAAAGAATTGTTGGACCTATCAATCTTGCCATTGCGATGGGATTCTTACGCTTTTCTACAAGCTTTTCAGCAAGCCTGTAGCATCTGTCAAATATTGAAGGATTGATAATTATTGCATTTCCACCTGTAAATGTTCCTTCTTTTACAGTTCCATATGTTCTTTTCATTTGAGGATACTTTTCATCATTTATACTTTTCTCAACAATAGGATAGCAGATATCAGCACCAGTTTTTATTGATTCTTCGATAAAATGATCTATGGCTTCAGAAGTTATAAATGGTAAATCAGAGGTTAGAAATAATATCCTATTATTGCTGTTTAGATACTCTATCGCTTTTTTGGCATTCTTCATAATTGAATTATCTTCTTCCAAAAATTCTACTCTCGGATATTTTAATTTTAACACTTCTTCAAGTTTTGAAGGACCTACTACAACTATTCTTGAAATATACTTTGAATTGCACACAGCTTCCAAAACATATTCAATCATAAACCTATCATTAAGTTTTATCAATGCTTTACATTCGTAAGGGGTCCCTGATTTGCTCTTATCAGAGCCTGCTAATATTACAGCGTTTACCATATTCTTCACCTTTTTTGTTAAAATTTTAAGCTTTTGATTAATTCTATCTCTTGATTTTTTATATGCTCTTCTGCTACCTTCTGGGCTTTGTCTGCATCTCCACTCAAGATTGCTTCTACAATTTCTCTGTGTTCATTTAATAGATTTTCACTTTTTCTGTATATCTCTTTCAGATATATAATTCTAAACCTTGTAATTTGCTCTCTCAAATTATTGATGATATGCTGGAGTTTTTCATTTTTCGCACCTGCATAGATAATATCATGCAGCTTAATATCATCATTTATCATTCCTTCAATGTTACCTAACTTAAAGTTTTTTTCAAACGATGCTAATGCCTTTTTGAGTTCCTCTTTTTCAGATTTTGTCATCCTCTGAGCAGCAAGACATGCTGCCAACTTATCCAGAGCAGCTCTTATTTCTAAAACATCCATAATCTCCTTTTTTGAAATATCTGCAACATAAGCACCCTTTCGAGGAAGCATTACAACAAGACCTTCTAACTCAAGTTTTCTAATTGCCTCTCTAATTGGTGTTCTGGAAACACCAAGCATTTCTGCAAGCTTTATCTCCATCAGTCTCTCACCGGGCTTTAATTCGCCACTGACAATCATGTCTCTCAGTTTTTCAAACACTATCTCTCTCAATGGTTTATAGTTCTCTATTAAAAAATAATGTGATTCGTTTTTCTCATTCATCTTTCTCACAACTCCTACTTTTGATTGCTAAAAAAGTCAGACATCACAGGTGGTAGTCAGAATTATCTCTTTAATAAAAACCTTCAACCTGTCAGCAGCTTTAAGAGCATCATACCGATTAGGAAATATTCCAAATACAGCAGGTCCACTTCCTGTCATAACAGTCCCCAGTGCATTATAATTTCTCATAATATCTTTAACCCTGTTTATTACAGGATACTGATTGACAGTTACTGTTTCCAAAACATTGCATAAATTCTTTGCAATCTCTCGCACATTACCCTCTTCAATTGCTCTAATCATGGCATCTGTATCCGGTCTTCTTTTGATTTTACTAAGATTAAGAGCCTCATAAACAGCCTGTGTTGAAACATATACCTCTGGCTTTGCAATCAATATATTCATTTTGGGCACTGACTTTAGTTTTGTAACCTTTTCTCCTATTCCCTCACAAAGAGCAGTACCACCAATCAAGCAAAATGGAACATCAGCACCAATTTCTCTCCCAAGTTCAATTAATTCATCCTGACTCAAGTTCAGCTTAAATAATTCATTTAACCCTTTTAAAACAGCTGCGGCATCAGTACTACCACCTGCCAACCCTGCTGAAATAGGAATATTCTTTTGAATATGTATCTTAACACCTTCTTTTACTCCAAATCGTTCTTTGACAAGAGCCGCAGCAATGTACGCATGGTTTTTACTATCAGTCGGAATATTTTCACTTGAAGTTGTTACAATTATGTTATCTTCTTCTATCTTTTCAATATCGATTATATCATACAAATCCACTGTTTGCATTATTGTTCTGATCTCATGGTAACCATCATCTCTTTTAGAAATAACATCCAGAGTCAAGTTAATTTTCGCATATGCTTTTAGTACCAATTCATTCCACACCTTTCACAGTGATGTATTAACCAATTCAGATATTGTATATTGTATTTTCCATTTAATTATTTTGTCAAAAAAGCACAGAAATATTATGAAAGATTTCTAAAAATTTCCTTATTAAAGATGCCAATGCTATGAAACAAAGAGGTTAATAAAAAAAGACCACTTTATTCATGGTCCTGCATTATGGTGCTCAATTATAATATTACACTATCTGTCCAAAAACTTGCAAGTCTTTTTAACACGTCCTTTGCTATGAAAACCTCAAAAAAAATTAATGGCGGAAGGGGTGGGATTCGAACCCACGGCCCGCGTTCAGCGGGTCACTGGTTTTCAAGACCAGCTCCTTAAACCACTCGGACACCCTTCCGCTTTTTTAATCTCGTTTTATTTATCCAAAGCAAAATTTATTATAAAACATCTTAGCATATATGTCAATAACCTTGAAGGAAAATCAAGAATCCTAATTTTACGTTTGAAAAACCTTGGTTTGGACAATTGATGACACTTCCCCAGTTCTACGGGTACATTGTACAACTCGATTTTTGGGCAAAGCACTATAATGTTAACTTCGAATAAAAATAAATTTGTTATTGTATTTTTATTCATTTTGAGTTATAATCTTATCAGGCAACAATTTAGTATTGAAGTTACAAAACTATTTTGATACTCTTATATACAAAAAGTCTAAAAGGAGAATGGAGATGAAAAAAGCAATACTTGTTTTGGAAGATGGACTTTTGTTTGAAGGAATCTCACTTGGTGCAGAAGGTGAAACAATCGGTGAGGTAGTATTCAACACATGTATGACAGGTTATCAGGAAGTACTTACAGATCCTTCTTACAATGGTCAAATAGTAACAATGACTTATCCTTTAATAGGCAATTATGGTATAAATGATGAGGATGTTGAGTCATACAAACCTCATGTTGAAGGTTTTATTGTAAGAGAGGCTTGTAAACAACCTTCTAACTTCAGGTCAAAAAAGACTCTCCACCAATATTTAAGAGAAAATAATATAGTGGGAATTGAAGGTGTTGATACACGTGCAATTACAGAACATATAAGAAACAAAGGCTCAATGCTTGGAATAATCTCAACAGAAACTGATAACAAAGAACTTCTTTTGAATAAAATTGCAGAATATAAGAATCAAAAACCCTGCTTAGTAAAAGAGGTCTCAACAAAAGAAATCTACAGAATAGAAGGAAATGGTAAAAGAGTTGCCGTGCTTGACTTTGGAATAAAGCAGAATATACTGAGAGAGCTTTCCAAAAGGGGACTTGACTTGTATGTTTTCCCGTACAATAGTTCACTTGATGATATTATGAGTGTTAATCCGGATGGATTTGTATTTTCAAATGGTCCCGGTGATCCGGTGGATTTGCAAGAAATATTCGAAAATTTGAAATCTATTATAAATCTTAAAAAACCTATTTTAGGAATATGCTTGGGACATCAGCTTCTGGGATTGTGTTTGGGGCTTAAAACATACAAACTGAAATTTGGACATCATGGTGGAAATCATCCTGTAAAAGATTTAACAACCGGCAAAGTGTATATTACATCACAGAATCACAACTATGCTATTGAATACAAAGAGTATGACAAAATAAGGATAACCCATGTTAATGTTAATGACAAAACAGTCGAAGGGTTTGCTCATTTAGACCTTCCAATTGTATCTGTCCAGTATCATCCAGAGGCAAGCCCTGGTCCACACGATTCAAAATATATCTTTGACCAGTATACAAAGCTTTTGAATGGAGTGTAGCAAAAAATGCCAAAGAGAAATGATATAAAAAAGGTTTTAATAATTGGTTCTGGACCAATTGTAATCGGGCAGGCTGCTGAGTTTGACTACTCAGGAACTCAAGCCTGCCGTGCCTTGAAAGAAGAAGGAATAGAGGTTGTTCTTGTCAACTCAAACCCGGCTACAATTATGACAGACACTGAAATAGCAGACAGAGTATATATTGAGCCAATTTCTGTTGATTACATCGAAGAGATCATCAAAAAAGAAAGACCACAGGGACTTCTTGCAGGGCTTGGAGGTCAAACAGCTTTAAACATGGCATTTGAGTTAGCTACAGCCGGAGTACTTGACAGATATGGTGTAAAACTTTTGGGAACATCTCTGGAAACAATCAAGAAGGCAGAAGACAGAGAACTTTTTAAAAAGACAATGCTTGAAATAGGTGAACCTGTTCCAAAAAGCACAATTGCACACAGTGTGGAAGAAGCTTTAGAATTTGCAAGAGAAATAGGATATCCTGTCATTGTCCGTCCTGCGTATACGCTTGGTGGCACTGGCGGTGGAATCGCGAACAATGAAGAGGAACTGAGATACATTGTAAGTAAAGGTTTGAAGCTTTCTTTAATCCATCAAGTACTGATAGAACAGAGTGTACTTGGCTGGAAGGAAATAGAATATGAAGTTATGAGAGATAGTCAGGACAACTGTATTACTGTGTGCAACATGGAAAACATTGACCCGGTTGGAATCCATACAGGGGATAGTATTGTTGTTGCGCCATCTCAAACGCTTTCTGATAAAGAATATCAGATGCTGAGAAGTGCAGCTTTGAACATCATAAAAAGTCTTGAAATTGAAGGTGGATGTAACGTTCAATTTGCCTTGAATCCAGACAGTATGGAATATGTTGTGATTGAAGTCAATCCAAGGGTAAGCCGTTCTTCTGCTCTTGCCTCAAAAGCAACAGGTTATCCCATTGCAAGAATTGCAGCAAAGATTGCAATAGGTCTTACCCTTGATGAGATAATCAACCCCATTACGCAAAACACATATGCAAGTTTTGAACCTTCAATTGACTATGTGGTTGTAAAAGTTCCTCGCTGGCCTTTTGATAAATTTGAAAAAGCTGACAGAACACTGGGTACACAGATGAAATCAACCGGTGAGGTAATGGCAATCGGAAGGACATTCGAAGAGGCATTTTTAAAAGCAATCGACTCGCTGGATGTTAAAATAAATTATCAGCTCGGGCTTAAGAAATTTGAAGAAATGAAAGATGAGGACCTTTTAGAGTATATAAAAACACCCAATGACGAGAGAGTGTTTGCAATTTGCGAAGCACTTTACAGAAATTATGATTGTGAGTTTTTAAGCAAGCTCAGTAAAATTGATCTGTTTTTCATACAAAAATTTAAAAACATCGTGGATATGTCAAAACAACTTAAAAAATATGACCTTGACTCTTTGCCCTATGAACTTTTGAAAAAGGCAAAGAAGCTTGGTTTTGGCGATTCCTACATTGCAAACCTTTTAAAGGAAGATGTTGATGAGGTAATTGAGATAAGAGAGAAATGCAAACTCAAACCCTCTTTTAAGATGGTTGACACATGTGCAGGTGAATTTGAAGCAAAAACTCCATACTTTTACTCCACATATGAAAGTGAAACCGACCTCAGGGTCAGTTCAAACAAAAAGGCAATAGTTATTGGCTCAGGTCCAATTAGAATTGGGCAAGGAATTGAATTTGATTATTGCTGTGTGCATTCGGTTTTTGCGCTCAAAGAGGAAGGTGTTGAGGCAATAATAGTCAATAACAATCCTGAAACTGTTTCAACAGACTTTGATACATCCGATAAGCTCTTTTTCGAACCACTCACAAAAGAATGTGTACTTGACATTATAAAACAAGAAAAGCCAATGGGTGTAATTGTCCAGTTTGGCGGACAGACAGCCATCAATATGGCTTCCTATCTTGCTAAAAATGGAGTAAAGATTTTAGGAACATCAATGGAAAGTATTGACATTGCCGAGGACAGAGATAAATTTTTAAATCTCTTAAAAACTCTTGGAATACCCTATCCTCAGGGCGGTTCTGCTTACAATTTAGAAGATGCAATTAAAGTGGCTGAGCAGATTGGCTATCCTGTTCTGGTAAGACCATCATACGTGCTTGGCGGCAGAGCAATGGAGATAGTCTACAATAAAGACGAACTTGAAAAGTACATTAAAGCAGCCATAGAAATCTCTATAAAGCATCCCATTTTGATTGATAAGTATATATCTGGCAAAGAGGCAGAGGTTGACGGTATTTCTGACGGCGAAGATGTTCTGATTCCCGGTATTATGGAACATATTGAAAGAGCCGGTGTCCATTCGGGCGATAGTATGGCCGTCTTCCCACCCCATACACTTTCAGAAAGAGTAAAAGAAAAAATTGTGGAATATACAATAAAACTTGCTTGTGCTCTAAAAGTGGTCGGACTTTTTAACATCCAGTTTGTTATTGACAGGGACGAAAATGTTTATGTTATTGAGGTCAATCCAAGAGCAAGCAGAACTGTGCCCATTTTGAGCAAGGTAACAGGGATTCCAATGATAAAGATTGCTACAAAACTGATACTCGGCAAAAAACTTAAAGACCTGGGATACAAAACCGGTCTTGTAAAAGAACCTGACTTTTTTGCGGTAAAGGCACCTGTATTTTCATTCTCAAAGCTTTCAAAAGTGGATGCATACTTGGGACCGGAGATGAAATCAACGGGTGAAGTTCTCGGAATCTCTAAAAATCTCAAAGTTGCCCTTTACAAGGCCTTTATCTCATCCAATTATAGGTTTACAAAAGATGGTAACTGTTTTATCATAGCACCCGGGACAGAAAGAGATTCAATCCTACAAATTATAAGAAAACTGTATGAAATTAATTATAAGGTCTATCTACCAGAAAGTATGAAAGATATGGTAAAGGGTTTTAATGTTGAATTTATAAATGAAAAAACTGCTGAAAAAATGCTTATAGAAGACAAATTTGCATTTGTTATAAACATCCCATCAAAGGATGCAAACAGCGAATTTGGATATAAAATGAGAAGACTTTCTGTTGAGTTTGGTATCACCAATCTGACATCAATTGATACTGCAAATTATTACTTAGAGGTGCTGACTTCACTTGACCAGCTTGAAAAGGACATTTATTGTATTAATGATTTATTCAAAGGAGAAAGGATGGGACAATATGAGACACTTTCTTTCCTTAAATGATTTAACAAAAGATGAGATACTGTACCTGGTCGAACTTGCCTGCAGGCTAAAAAGTGAGGTAAAAAAAGGTTTTTTCTTCCCCTATCTTAAAAATAAGGCATTGGGGTTGATTTTTACCAAGGCTTCCACACGGACAAGAGTATCCTTTGAGGTAGGAATCAACCAGCTCGGCGGCTATTCCCTTTATCTTGGTAAAAATGACCTTCAACTTGGTCGGGGTGAGACAATAGAAGACACCGCAAAGGTTCTTTCAAGGTATCTTGATTTAATTGTAATTCGCACATATGCTCAAAGTGAGGTTGAAGAGTTTGCAAAATACTCTTCAATTCCTGTTATAAATGGACTCACAGATGATTGGCATCCAACACAAATAATAGCTGATTTCCAGACAATTTTTGAAGAGAAAGGAAGACTTAAAGATTTAAAAATAGCATATGTTGGGGATGGCAATAACGTTGCAGCAACGCTTCTGGTAGGTGCAAGCAAACTTGGTTTTGATATGGCAGTTGCAACTCCAAAAGGGAATGAGATAAAAAATGAAGTTATCAGCTTTGCAAAAGATGAAGCAAAGAAAAGCGGTAGCAATCTTATATTCACTTACAATCCTGCAGAAGCTGTGAAAAACGCCGATGTTGTTTACACAGACACATGGGTCTCAATGGGTCAAGAAGAAGAAAAGGAGAAAAGAATAAAGGACTTTGAAGGCTATCAGGTAACTCGGGACTTAATGAAACTTGCAAAAGAGGACGCAATCTTTTTACACTGCCTTCCTGCATATAGAGATTTTGAAGTCTCTTCTGAGGTTATTGATGGTCCTCAATCCAGAGTTTTTGATGAGGCTGAAAACAGATTGCATGCTCACAAGGCCATCATGATATTTGTGTCTTTAGGAAGAATATAAAAAACTTCTGAGACAAAAAAAGGGGCTGTCCAAAAAGATAATTGGATAGTCCCCTTTCTTACGATATATAGTTTTTGACTTATTTAATTTTTTCTATATGTTGCGGAATAAAATTTTAAAATTTTGTTTTTAGACAGCCTCTGTTCTTTTTATAAAACACTCCTGATTGTCTCCAAAAATTTTGCCAGACTCTCTTTTCCTTCATCAATCTTTTTTATTATGGCACTACCTATAACAATGCCATCAGCTCTGCCTTTAAACCTCAGCACATCTTCTCTGTCCTTTATTCCAAACCCGACTGCAAGAGGGGTTGAAGTAACTTTTTTTAGCTGGTCTAAAAGGTCATAGATGTTCCTGTCAATTTCACCTTTAAAACCTGTAACACCCTTTCTTGAAACGCAGTAAACAAACCCCCTTGAATTTTTCACAATCATTTTAGCCCGTTCAATTGAGCTTATCGAAACAAGGTCAATGTAATGCACTCCATTTTCTGTACAAGAACTTCTAAATTCCTCACTTTCTTCATACGGAACATCAGGTATAATCACAGCATCCACGCCAAAGTTTTTACAGTCTTCAAAAAATCTTTTGATACCCCTTTTATAAACTGTATTCGCATACAGCATAATTGCAACCGGTTTGTCTTTTTTAAATTTATCTATGCTGTAAAAAAGCTGGTCCAACTTCACACCCTCTTTTAACGCCCTGACAGATGCTTTTTGAATAATCTCACCATCTGCAACAGGGTCAGAAAACGGAAAACCAATTTCCAAAACATCCACATAAGAATAAATAAGGTTTATATACTCAAGTGTCTCCTCTTTTGTCGGATAGCCAAACGTAGTATACCCTATAAATGCCATTTTCTTCTCCGACTTTAGCTTCTCAAATCTCGTATCAATTGAATTCACTTTCAATCTTCCCTCCAGAACTGTAAAATGGTTGAAATATCTTTATCGCCCCTACCAGAAAGATTTACAACAACTATATCATCTTCTTCGAACATCCCATTCTTTGCCCTTCTTATAACCTCTGCAATTGCATGAGAGCTTTCTAAAGCAGGAATAATGCCTTCTAACCTGCACAAAAGCAAAAACGCCTCAACTGCTTTTTCATCTTCTATCCCAACATATTCTACTCTTCCCTTTTCTTTTAAATAAGCATGTTCAGGTCCAACGCCTGGATAGTCAAGACCTGCCGAGATTGAATGCGTATTTAATATCTGACCCTCTTCATCTTGCAAAACATACGTTCTGGTACCATGAAGAATACCCACAGATCCACTGCAAAGGGTGGCAGCAGTCCTTCCACTTCCAACACCCTCTCCTGCACCTTCAACACCTATTAACTTTACTTCAGGATCATCCAAAAAGGCTGAAAAAATACCAATCGCGTTCGAGCCTCCACCAACACATGCAAAAACATAGTCAGGTAATCTTCCCTCCTGCTTTAAAATTTGCTTTCTGGTTTCGCTGCCAATAACGCTCTGAAAATATTTTACTATTGTTGGAAAGGGATGTGGTCCGGCAGCAGTGCCGAAAAGATAAAAAGTATAATCATATGTCTCACTCCAGTCACGCATTGCTTCATTTATTGCATCCTTTAGTGTTTTGCTACCCTTGTCAACAACTCTTACGCTGCTACCGAGCATTTTCATCCTCTGCACATTGTGATACTGCCTCTTTGCGTCCTCTTCACCCATAAATATTTCACACTCCATACCAAAAAGCGCTGCAACCGTAGCTGTTGCAACTCCATGCTGACCTGCACCTGTTTCGGCAATGAGTCGCCTCTTGCCCATGTGTTTTGCCAGAAGCGCTTGACCGATGCAGTTGTTTATCTTATGAGCACCTGTGTGGTTCAAATCCTCTCTTTTCAGGTATATTTTAACACCAAGGTGTTCACTTAAATTTTTTGCAAAATACAGAGGGGAGGGTCTTCCGATATAGTTTCTGAGATAATACTCGTACTCAGACTTAAAAGTCTTATCTTGAATTAGCTTTTGAAACTCTTCTTCAATCTGCAGAAGTGCCGGCATCAAAACTTCGGGTGCATATATACCACCAAACCTGCTAAAATACCTATCCATTTTCAACTTCACCAGCCTTATATTTTTTTACCTTTTCTATTATCAGTTTCATTTTGCCAAAATCTTTTATCCCATTTGTTTCTACACCTGAGCTAATATCAATACCAACCGGCTTGAGGGCAAGATACTTTTCGAGATTTTCAGGTGTGATTCCACCGGCAATTATAAAGTCAAAGTGGACATTTTTTGCAAGCGCAACTACATCCACTTCCCTGCCCTTGGGTCTGTCAATAAGAATAAAGTCAGCTATCCCTTTGTAAATGGCTGCCTTTTTGATATCACTTAAATTTTCTACCTCGACAGCTTTAATTACCTTAAAGCCTTTAGTTTTCAAATATTCAATAAATTCAATATCTTCATTACCATGTAATTGAACAAAGTCAAGTTTTAGCTGTGTACTTATACTTAAAACATCGCTGAGATTTTGATCTTTGAAAACTCCAACCGCCTTTATACAGGGACTTTTTATTCTCAATAATTTTTGGGCAACCTCCTTTTCAACCTTCCTTGGACTTTCAGCAAAGATAAGACCTATCATTGTAGGATTCAGGAGGTTGCAAAATCTAACATCCTCTTCTCTTCTTATGCCACAAAATTTTACTATCATATCCTCTCACCAATTATTTCAAGTGGATTTTGAGTTTTCATAAAAGATGTTCCTATCAGACAACCATCAACACCTAAGGCGCGTATATATTCAAAGTCTTCTTTTGACTTTATACCACTTTCACTTATAACAGCCACATCTTTTGGAATGTATTTCAAAAGCCTTTCTGTCTTTTTAATATCAACTGTCAAATTATCCAAATTCCTGTTGTTAATGCCTATCAGTTTTGCTCCGCTGCTCAAAGCCTTTTCAATTTCGTATTCATTTTCAACCTCTACAAGCGGGACAATATCAAGAATCTCCAGAACTTTTATAAAAACACTGAGCTGTTTTGCCGGCAGTGCTTTTGTTATAAGCAAAGCAGCATCTGCACCAATCATCTTCGTCTGGTAAAGTTGCCATATATCAATAATAAAATCTTTTCTTAAAACAGGAATTGATACTACGCTTTTGACATCCATTAGGTCCTTTTCAGAACCATTAAAAAAATTCTTTTCTGTCAATACAGATATAGCAAAAAACCCCAAACTTTCATAACGCTTTGCCACATCTTTAACATCAACATTTGCAGAAATTATACCTTCTGATGGTGATGCACGCTTTATCTCGCCGATGATACAAAAACTTTCTTTTTCAAATATAGTTTTGAACTTATTGGTATATGATGCAGATGTGCATTTCTCAATAGCTATTTTTTTCATTTTTGCAACTGATACTAATTGTTTACACCTTTCTACTTCCCTCTTTTTGGCTTCCAATATCTTTTCAAGCACACTCACTTTTTAAGCCCCCATCTTGTAGTGTTGTTGCAAATCTCTGAGTTTAAGTAAAGCTTCTTTTTTTTCAATTACATTTCTGCAAAGTTTGATACCTTCCTCAACATCCTTTGCAACTTCAGCAATATAAAGAGCAAAGGCAGAGTTTAAAACAACCGCCCAATAATAAGCAGAAACCTCACCGCTTAAAATGCTCATTAGAATCTTTGCATTCTCCTCGGGCGAAAACCCTTTTATTTCGTCAAGCCTGTACTTTATACCATACTCCTGTGGGTCTATGTAGTATTCTTTTATATTTTCACCCTGCAGCTCCAGAATCCTTGTTTTTTCTGAGACAGATATTTCATCAAGACCATCAAGGCTGTGGATAGCAGCAGCTCTTTTTCTCTTCCCTCTTAAAACAGAAGCTATTTTCTCCTGCGCGTCAAAATCAAATGCACCCACAACCTGATAATTTAGACTTATGGGGTTCAAAAGAGGACCTAAGATATTAAAAACTGTCCGAATACCAAGCCCTTTTCTAACATTTGCAACCTTCCTGGTGGCCGGATGGTACAAAGGTGCAAACAGGAATGCAAAATTGAACTTTTCCAGACCTCTTAAGATTTTTTCAGGCGGTGCCTGAATGTCAACTCCAAGATTTTCCAGAATGTCTGCCGAACCAGAATTGCTTGTTATACTCCTGTTTCCGTGCTTTGCAACTTTTAAGTCAAAACAACTCAAAACTATAGCCACAGCTGTTGAGATATTGAATGTGCCCTTGCCATCCCCACCAGTGCCACATGTATCTATGGTTTTTGGATGATGATACTCAATTTTCAACGCCCTCTCATAAAACGCATCAACAAAAGCTGATATTTCTTCTTTTGTTTCACCCTTTGTTTTTAGCGCTGCCAGAAAAGCCCCAAACTTTATTTCATCAAGTTCGCCTTCCAATATACTATCCAAAAGATTCCTTACCTGAACATAGTCCAGGTCCTTTTTGGATGTTACAGCCTCAAGCACTTCTTTGAGCATTTTCTCCCACCTGCCCGTAACACAGATCTAAAAAGTTCTGTAAAATCCTATCTCCATCCGGTGTCAGGATGGACTCTGGATGAAATTGAATCCCATATATCTTCAGTTTATCATTCAAAACTGACATAATTTCTCCATCTTCACTCAAAGCTGCTATTTCAAGCTCTTTTAACTTTGAAGACCTTTCTATAACAAGAGAGTGATATCTCCCTGCAAAAAATCTATCAGGCACACCTTTGAAAAGTGGACTCTTCCTGCCGGCTTCTGAAAGTTCAACACAAGACCTCATACCGTGATAAATTGACTTTGCATGTACAATCCTTGCACCAAAACATTCACCTATAACCTGATGCCCCAAGCAAACTCCCAAGATTGGGGCAATCCCTGCATATCTTTTTACCACATCTGACGAAATACCTGCATCTTTGGGACTTCCTGGACCGGGTGAGATAATTATACCGGCAGGATTTAATTTTTGTATTGTCTCAAGAGTGACTTTGTCATTTCTGAATACAACAACCTGAGTTTTGTTAGCAATCATTTGATAAATGTTAAAGGTAAATGAATCGTAATTATCTATTAACAATATCATCTTCGTCCACCTCCATAATATTTAAAAATGCTCTGAGCTTTGTTAAACACTCCTGATACTCTTTTTCTGGCACCGATAGATTCACAATGCCCGCGCCGCTTTGAAGTACAAAGGTGCTTTCACTCTTGTTCTTCACAGCCATTCTGATTGCAATTGCCAAATCAAATGTATCTTTGTAAATATATCCTATTGCCCCTCCATACAGGTTTCTCCTCTGCTCTTCGTACTTCTCTATAAGCTGCATGGCCCGAACCTTGGGAGCACCGGTAAGTGTTCCCGCCGGAAATACCGAAAGTATTGCTTTTACCAGATTCTCTTCTTCAAGTTCACCCGTCACAACAGAGTAGATGTGTATAAGATTGTATAGCTTTTTTATTTGTAGATATTCATCAACCCTTACTGACCCTGCCTTTGAAATTCTACCCAGATCATTCCTTGCAAGATCAACAAGCATTACATGTTCACTGATTTCTTTTTTGTCTTTTAGTATTTCTATCTTCTTTTGCACTATGTCATCGCTATCGGTTATTCTATATGTGCCGGCAATAGGAAAGGTTTTTACTATGTTCCCCTCTTTTTTGATAAGAGTCTCTGGTGAAAAACAAATTATCTGTTCATCCTTTGTATCTAACACAATAGAATACTCAGACGGATTTTTCTCTTTCATGGTGTAAAAAAGCTGACTTGTTGAAATATCACTTTCCACTTTTATAACCTGAGATAGTACAATCTGAAAGATTTCTCCGTTTCTTATATCTTCTTTTGCTTGCTTGACTGTACTTATATAGTAATCTTTTGGTGTATTGTACAAAACCCTGCTTGCAGTTTTTCTATTGTTCATATTAAATTTATTAAAATTTTCTTTTTCAAATACAAATCCTTTGGGAATAAGAATTTTGGCAGTTTTTGAAGTTTTATCAATTATTAAATTCTTTTTGAATACTCTGAATATTATATACGGTCTATCAGTTAAATATATATTCTCTATCAAATTTATGGCATGGTAATTAAATTGTGCCGTAACAAATGCATTTTTTTTGATAAGATGCATTAAAATGCTATTTATTGTTTCCAAAATGTCTTCCTGCTCAATTATTTCAGTAAAACTACCTTCAAGTACAATTTTGCTGGCAAATATTTTAATAGATAAAAGAATGTCATAGCAGAATGCCGCTATCTGGGAATTTTCAAAATAAAAATAATCTCCATTGATTGAGTCAAAATCAATATTGGATATGTCTATTGAGTTGTCGCAATATTCCTCAAAGAAAGAAATATCCAGAAAAACCCTATCATAATCAAAAAGCCCCGATGAGCTATCGGGGCACACTTTTGCCTGCTTATTCATCCTTAAGCTCATCTCCTCTCATCTCTTCTATTCTCATCTCATCTCAATCTAAAAAACTCTTTCTTCGGTAATTTTTTTGAACTTTCCTTAATGTTTTCTTTCCTCTATTACTGAAAGTTAATTTTAGTATACCAAAAAATTTAAATTCCCGCAATAGAAATTTATAACTTTGCAAATCAAAGAACCATCAAGTCTTTTGTAGAACATGTCAGAACATCGCAACCGTCTTTTTTCACCACTACCAGATCTTCTATCCTGACGCCGCCCAAATCTTCGATATAGATTCCTGGCTCTACCGTTACAACCATATTTTCTTTTAAGATCCCCTCTGACCTGGGCGAAAGCCTCGGCAGTTCATGTATCTCAAGCCCCACACCGTGTCCCAGTGAATGCCCGAATTTTTCCATATAACCAAAAGATCCTATATAATCCCGCGCTATTTTATCTATCTCAGCACACTTAATTCCTTCTCTGATAAACTCTTCTGCTTTTTGCTGAGCCTCTTTTACGATATTGTATATACGAACCATAGTATTATCAGGATTACCAACAAAAACCGTCCTTGTCAGATCTGACATATAACCATCATATATGCAACCAAAATCTACTGTCACTACATCTCCATACTCTATTTTTTTATCTGTAGCTGTGCCATGTGGAAGTGAACTTCTTTTGCCAGATGCAACAATAGGTTCAAATGAAAATCCTTTTGCACCGTTTTTTAATAGAAAATAGTTAAGCTCTGCAACAATTTCATTTTCTCTGACACCCGGCTTTATAAAATTTAAAATGTGTTCAAATGCTCTATCTGTAATTTCAACTGCTCTTTTAATAAGTTCAATCTCTTTTTGGTCTTTAATAGATCTTATCTCATCAATACTGAATGAAAGAGGATAAACTTTATTGCCTATTTTCTCTTTCATATCAGAAACCATTGAATAAGTTAGCGAATAACCCTCAAAATAAAGAGACTCTGTATAATTTTGATTCAGTATATCCAAAATGGTTTCAAAAAGTTTCCCCTTATAGTCCACAATCTCAAAGCCAGAGGTCTGTTTTCTAGCCTGTTCTATATATCTAAAATCTGTTAAAAGATATCTTTTCCCATTTCTTAAAAGTATCAAGAAGCTCTCATCACCTTTGAAATCGCTGAGATATCTTACATTCTCTTTCTTTGATACAAATACCGCTTCTATTCTTTCGTCTCTCTCAAAAAGTTTTTCAATTCTATGTTCAATCACTCAACATCCCCCACTTTTAGCTATTCAGTTGTTTCCAAGTTTAATATCTCTTTTATCGCATACAATGCAATAATATAACTTTTTATGCCAAACCCGGAAATCTGCCCTATGCATGCAGGGGCTATTACACTTTTTTGTCTGAATTCCTCCCTCGCATGAATATTTGAGATATGGACCTCAATGGTGGGAAGACTAACAGCCTTTATTGCATCGTGTATAGCATAACTGTAATGGGTGTAAGCTCCTGGATTGATAATTATACCATCCATATTCTCTTCAGGCGCTCTGTGAATTCTGTCTATTATTTCCCCTTCGTGATTTGATTGAAAAAAAACCACATCCAGACCAAGTTCACTTGCCTTTTTTGATATTATTTTCAAAAGTTCATTGTAACTAATTGTCCCATATATATTCTTCTCTCTAATACCCAAAAGATTTAGATTAGGCCCATTTATAATCAAAACCTTCTTCATTATTGTTAATCACATCCTCTTTTCCAATGTTTCAAGGTATATCTTTTTCAATAAAACTGCATCCTCACTCATATAGTCTTTTGATTCACAAATTATGACAGGTTCAAGATCAAGCTCTACAAGAGCCTCGGCTAACGGTTCAAAGTCAGGTTCATACTGTTTGTCTTCATAGTTCCAATGCTTCTTTTCCCCTTGAGACGTGTATTCAATTCTGCTAAAGTGGCTGTGAAATCTTTTCATTCTTTCATATCCAAGCTGGTTAATAAACTTTTTTAAAAGATTCACAAAATCTTCTTTTGTTCTCAAACTTCCACCGGTAAACGCATTTATATGTCCAAAATCAACTGTTGGAAGAAAGATTTCATCAAGTTTGCATATTTCTATTATCTCATCCACACTTCCAAGATTGTTTTTCTTGCCCATTGTCTCCGGACACAAAAAAATTCCTTCTGCCTTCATTTCCTTCACTACACTTACAACCTCAAGCAAGGCTTTTTTTGCTGTTTCAAAGGCAAACTTTCTGTCAATTTTTGCACAGGAACCGGGATGGAACACAATTCGTTCAGCTTTCATTTCTTTAGCAACTTCAATACACTGGTAAATATATTCTTTTGACTTTTTCAGTTTATCTTCCTCCTGGCTGCCAAAGTTTATATAGTAGGGAGCGTGAATGGATATAAGTATATCATACTTTTTCGCTTCTTCCCCTATCTGTCTTGCCTTTTCCTTTGAGATATTCACACCTTTGTTGCATTGATATTCATAGGCTGATAGCCCTATGGAATGAAGCCACTTTGGAGCCTCCACACTGGACTTGTGTCCTGCATCGTAAAAGCTCTGGGAGTTTCCTGCAGGTCCAAACCTTGTCATTTTCTACTCTCCTTTGTCATATGGATTGATATTATTTTTTCAGCTACAAGTTCAGGAGTTAAGATGTCTGTATTTATCTCAAAATCACAATTCTTATAAAACGGCATTCGCAGGTTCAAGAGCCTAATAATGTTACTCAATTTATCACCGTTTTTTAAAAGAGGTCTTGAGTTATCATCTTTTAATCTTTTTAAAATAGTGTCAGGAGATGCATATAAAAAATAAATAACCCCGTTTTCTCTCAAAAGTCTTATATTCTCTGGTTCTAAAACAACTCCTCCACCTGTTGAGATAACAACGTTTTCAAGCTTTGATACCCTTTCAATAACCTTTCTTTCGCATTCTCTAAATTTTTTCTCGCCATATATCTCAAATATCCGGTCAATTGTTAACCCAAACTCTTTTATTATCTCAGAATCGGTGTCAACAAGATCAATCTTCAATTTTTCTGCAATTAATTTACCTATGGTTGTCTTACCACTTCCCATAAAACCTGTTAGAACTATGTTTTTCATTTAATATACTACCTTTCCTTTTGATAAGCCATGTTGTTTGAAAGTTTGTATTTATTATACCATAAAATCTTTATCTTGAAAAAAATAAAAAGACCATTCTCATAATCGAATGGTCTTTTAAAAATATTCTACTTTCTCGCTTTCTATTGATTCTTGATGATATCTATATAGTTTATGAAATCTTTAAGGATTGCCCAGCCCTGTAAGCCATTTTCTGTTTTTATCAGGTACCAGTCATAAAGCTTATTATTCTTTTTTGATTGATCTTTAAACCAATTCGAAGTATCGCAGCTTATTATCTCTATCTTTTCCCCTTTTCTTGTAGTTGCTAATTTGCTTTTTTGGTCTCTGTAGGAGTATAAAACAAAAGGCTTTTTAACATATGCAAATACACCAACATTGTATAACTCCTGAGGTGAGAGTTTCAAAGTTCGTACACTGGTATTTTTTTGACTTAAAACATATTTTTCCTTTTTAATCCAAAATCCCATATCTACTTCAATGATTACCTCTTTATTCCCCAAAATAACCGGTTTTGAGCCAGAGCTAAGAAGTTCTTTAATTGATTTGCCATTATAATCTAATATAACAAACCTTTCACCTTTGTTTGATTTGTAATGAAACAAAATTTCTTTATATTGATCACTGCTGTCTATGTCTACTATTTCAGTCCCAATTACCTGTAAAATATTTTCTTTTGGTTGATAAAGACTACTGTTCACACTCAGTACATATTTTTTCTGATTTTTATCCTGCCAGATGCTTATTGTATCAAGCTGCGCATCTGAATTCAAATCCACCTGTTGCTGAAAAATCAGTTCTTTTTGTATATTTTGCTTTATAGACTTTGACGCTTTTTGAACTGAAGAAGACACCTTATTTAAACTTTCTGCACCTGCTACCATAAATAAACTTTCTATAATTAGGGCTGTTATTAATGAAATTATAAGCAATATCAATGCTTTTACTATTATTTTCCTGGACATCTCAGTTCATCCTTTACAAGTTGTTTATCTTTCTAATTATAATCATACCCCAGTTAAAAATGGGTATCAATACTGGTAAGAAAATTTACAAGATTTTTTAATAATTTTGTAATCCAAATCACTTTGAACTTTTTTGCAATCAATAGCGTTTAATTTATAGCAGGAGTAGTAGTTAGTGGATGAAAGCTAATTTTTCAGGTTTTGTACTGCTTAAAAACACCAATGTTTTTTTGTAGATATTGTTAAAAATTTAACACTCAGGGGCAAAATAAAAAATCCGGCAGCCACCTACTTTCCCGTGCCGTCTCCAGCACAGTATCATCGGCGTTGCGAGACTTAACTTCCGTGTTCGGAATGGGAACGGGTGTTACCCTCGCTCTTTCGCCACCGGATTTGTTACCTATATTTTACTTTTCTCTTGTCAGGCTACCTCAAATAAAGCAGCCTCGCAAGTGAATAGGGTAAGGCTTTTCTTTCGGTCAAGCTCCTCGGGTCATTAGTACCGCCTTGCTTAACGCATTACTGCGCTTACACATGCGGCCTATCTACCTGGTAGTCTTCCAGGACCCTTACCACCTTTCGGTGTGGGGTATCTCATCTTGGGGTGGGCTTCACGCTTAGATGCTTTCAGCGTTTATCCCTTCCGGACTTGGCTTCCCAGCTGTGCCCCTGGCGGAACAACTGGTAAACCAGCGGTCCGTCCAACCCGGTCCTCTCGTACTAAGGTCAGCTCCCCTCAAATACCCTGCGCCCGCGGCGGATAAGGACCGAACTGTCTCACGACGTTCTGAACCCAGCTCACGTACCGCTTTAATGGGCGAACAGCCCAACCCTTGGGACCTACTTCAGCCCCAGGATGCGATGAGCCGACATCGAGGTGCCAAACCTCCCCGTCGATGTGGACTCTCGGGGGAGATCAGCCTGTTATCCCCGGGGTAACTTTTATCCGTTGAGCGACGGCTCTCCCACTTGAATCACCGCCGGATCACTAAGCCCGACTTTCGTCCCTGCTCGAGATGTCTCTCTCACAGTCAAGCCACCTTACCGCCTTTGCACTCCTACCGCACGATTTCCATCCGTGCTGAGGTGACCTTTGGGCGCCTCCGTTACCTTTTAGGAGGCGACCGCCCCAGTCAAACTGCCCACCTGGCAGTGTCCCATCACTCGGTTCAGAGTGTCTGGTTAGTGCCCCAGTGCACCCAGGGTGGTATCCCACCGCCGGCTCCAGGGAAGCTGGCGCCTCCCCTTCTCCGCCTCCCACCTATCCTGTACAGAGCACACCAAAACACAGTGCCAGGCTGCAGTAAAGCTCCACGGGGTCTTTCTGTCCAACCGCGGGTAACCAGCGTCTTCACTGGTACCACAATTTCGCCGGGCACACCGCCAAGACAGCGCCCAAGTCGTTACGCCTTTCGTGCGGGTCGGAACTTACCCGACAAGGAATTTCGCTACCTTAGGACCGTTATAGTTACGGCCGCCGTTCACTGGGGCTTCGGTTCGGAGCTTTTAACCCCTCCCCTTAACCTTCCAGCACCGGGCAGGCGTCGGCCCCTATACCTCGCCTTTCGGCTTAGCAGAGACCTGTGTTTTTGATAAACAGTCGCTTGGGCCTATTCCCTGCGACCCTGCACTCTCCCTGCAGGGCACCCCTTCTCCCGAAGTTACGGGGTCAGTTTGCCGAGTTCCTTAGCGGTGCTTAACCCGTCCGTCTGTGGATCCTCTCCTCGCCCACCTGTGTCGGTTTCCAGTACGGGCACCTGCCTTCGCCTACGCGACGCTTTTCTTGGCAGTGTGAAGCGCGGCACTTCGCCTACTTATATTTCGGCTCCCCATCACGGCTCACGGTTTTCGGGTGTGCGGATTTGCCTGCACACCCCCGCTCGCCGCTTGGCCGGGGTCTACCAACGCCCCGGTTGCCTGCTCCTCCTGCGTCCCGCCCCGTAGGTTATCCTCCGGCAGGTGGCTCAGGATTATCAACCTGATGCCCATCAGCTACGCCTTCCGGCCTCGCCTTAGGTCCCGGCTAACTCTGGGCGGATTTGCCTTCCCCAGAAAACCTTGGGCTTCCGACGGGCAGGCTTCTCACCTGCCTCGCGCTACTTATTCCGGCATTCTCACTTCTGCCTCGTCCACCCTGGCTTTCGCCCTGGGCTTCGCCCTGGCGCAGAACGCTCCCCTACCGCTTATAGTAGCTCTCCGCTACTATAAACCCGCTGCTTCGGTGTGTGGCTTGAAGCCCCGAGTATTTTCGGCGCCCAGCCGCTCGACCAGTGAGCTGTTACGCACTCTTTAAAGGAATGGCTGCTTCTAAGCCAACCTCCTGGTTGTCTTCGCGACTGAACATCCTTCTCACACTTAGCCACACCTTTGGGACCTTAGCAGACGGTCTGGGCTGTTCCCCTCTCGACCACGGACCTTATCGCTCGTGGTCTGACTCCCAGGCTCTCGCCGCCAGCATTCGGAGT